>CAYVHI010000022.1:0-26319 GCA_964450945.1 uncultured Rickettsiales bacterium | reverse complement strand
GGCATGTGTAAAATTAGTGTTATCGCTCTTAAATGGGATAAAGTCCCATAAGGCCTTTCCTTTTGTGATTGCCGCTCTACCGGGGTGGGTTAAATCTAGTCCTAACTTCTCCAGTTCCGGGTTCTGGCGGAGCTTATTCATTAGCAATTTTAATACTCTTTTTCCTTCGAGGTAGGTGAAGTCATAGCTTTCACCGAAGGGAATGCCAGTAAATTCAGTTATTGTTCCTTCTTTCAGATAACCTTCTTTTACCATTTTATTCTCCGCCACGTTTAGGTATTCCATTAATCTTTTTCCCCATTCCGAAGTCTTATGGTTCTGATATGACCACTCGTAAATCTGCTGCCAGGTTATATTTTTCCAGCCATTTGCTGATTGAATTGAGCTAACTGTTATGGAGACCCCAATAGGGGTAGGAAAGCCGCATCTAACAACTATTTTAATGTGCCGTTGCAATTGATCTTCTATTAATTCTGATTCAATTTTGCTTTCGATAACGATAGCGAAGCCATCATCATTGTGAATAATAGCATCTGGCAGACCTCTGCTGCTTTCTTCATCGTCAGAAAAATTTGGTTTTCCAGGTAGCCCCTGACTTATAACCTTCAATTTATTAGTATCAGGGCTATTTGGTTGGATAAAAGTATTAATAAAGCTCTTGAGCAACCACCTATCCTCATGCAAAACGCAAGCTAGAGCATGTGTTAGCTTATTTTCAGGCTGTGCATACTGATCAAATATATTTCTAATAGCCATATTTTCTTCCTTTCCATCATTTACCTTCGCTTATCAAATAGTTCAAGGAAAAAGAGTAACTATTGTTACGTATAAACAACTGTTTCTTAGGGGTAATTTCTTCATATGAAAAGAGATTACTCGGAACAGGTCTTTATTAAGGTCATAAGGCAGCTAAAAGAGATTAGGCTTGCTAAGGGTATATCTCATCAAACATTAGCCAAGGAAATTGGTGTAACGCGGCCAGCAATAAGCTTCATTGAAAGTGGTAAAAGAAAACCGTCACTATTGCTCTGTTTAAAGATTGCAGAAGCGCTTGGGGTATCTCTTGGTGATTTGATCAAGAAGTATGAATAACATCTATTCTGACCTTGATATTTTAAGAAAGGTAGAGCTTTCAGGTTTTGTAGGTGACCAGAAAAAACTTTCTAATCAACAGATTTTCGAGCTATTTGAAATAATAAAAGCCAAACGGAATAAGCATTTTGAAGATAGATTACAAAGACTATATTTGCATTACTGTGATCTAGGTAACTGGTACAAGAAATTTCTAAAAAGAAAAAGAGAAAGAATAACAACTGTAATTAGGAAACAGATTGAGTCAATATCCCGTAGAACTGATGAATTGCTTGAAGAGATAGAAGGGATTGACAATCAATTAGTAAACTTTATTGAAGAAGCGCAAGGAAACACAAAGTACAATCTATTTTCTAGCGAGTTCAAAGATTATCTTATATTCTTTGATTACCTATCACATTCCTTCGTATCAGGAAAAACTGGCCCTGATTCCTCTTATGAATATCTAGTTATAGAAAAACTGGGGGAATTCTATAAGGATATAAAAGAAAAAAGTGTAATTAGAGAAAGAAGTGAGTTTACATTGTTTGTAGTAACATTCTTTTCCTATATGCCCCACGATCTTATGAGATCATTAGAAATAAACATTGAGCAGTTTAGTGGGATAATAAGAAAATATATAGAAGGTGATAGTAAGATCAGGAAGAAAAGGCAAAAGAAAAAATAACATAAGTCCATTGCTAAGTTTGTTTGTATTTTTAATTTAACTCCGCATTTCCAATGAGAGGCTAATTCATGTGAAGATTTTCATGGAGGAATTCACATGAAAAAACTTGAAATACTATATCTGCCGATTGAGGCAATAAAATCATATAAGAATAATTCCAAAATACATCCGGAAAAGCAGTTAGATCAATTATTTAAATCTATAAATGAATTCGGAATGAATGTGCCGGTTCTGTTGGATAATCAAATGACATTGATATCGGGGCATGCCCGGGTTAAAGTTTGTAAAAGGCTTGGATTTACTGAGGTTCCAACAATCAAAGTTGAACACCTAACAGAAGTCCAGAAAAGGGCTTTTATAATAGCTGATAATAAAATTACTGAAAATGGACAATGGGATGAAGAGTTGTTAGCTCAGGAAATGGGTTTTCTCATTGATCTTGATTTCAATCTCGAACTGACAGGTTTTAGCACTTCTGAGATTGACCTGATGCTAGATGAGGGCCAGGAAGGTGAAGAAGATAAACTTCCTGAAATAAAGCCTGCTTACAAGCCCATTTCGCGTGCTGGAGATATCTGGGAAATGAATGGGCATAGATTATTTTGTGGCAGCGCTTTAAGTGGCAACGATTTTGCCATGCTAATGAATGAAAATCAGGCTTCCATGAGTTTTATTGACCCGCCTTACAACCTGTCTGTTAGCAGTATTTCGGGGCTTGGAAAGGTCAAACACTCAGAATTTGCTATGGCTTCCGGTGAAATGTCGGAGGAAGAGTTCACAAACTTCTTTGTAAGGTTTCTTGAAAATCTCAAACCGAACATGATGCAAGGCGGCATCCTCTATATATGCATTGACTGGCGCCATTTGTATGAAGCTATCACCTCTGTAAGAAAGGTTGGTCTGGAAGTCAAAAATATCTGCGTTTGGGCCAAAAATAACGCCGGTATGGGCACTTTTTACCGCAGCCAGCATGAAATGATCTTGGTAATCAAAAATGGTTCAGGAAAGCATACAAATAATTTCGAGCTCGGTCAGCACGGCAGATATCGCACAAATTTATGGAGTTATCCTGGGATGAACAGTTTTGGTTCAGAGCGTGATTCGCTGCTGAAGATGCATCCGACCGTCAAACCTGTAAGTATGATCGCAGATGCCATAAAAGATGTTTCCAAACGCGGTCAAATCATCCTGGATTGCTTTCTTGGCAGTGGTAGTACCTTGATAGCTGCGGAGAAGACCGGTCGTATTTGCTATGGCATGGAGATCCAACCGCTTTACGTGGATACGGCAATACGTCGCTGGCAGCAATATACTGGCAAAGATGCTGTCAGGCTTTCCGATGGTGCAACCTTTAATTCATTGGAGGTTTCTCATGCCTGATAATGATTATATTATAGGTTATTGTAAACCACCGGAGAGCGGAAAGTTTAAGAAAGGTATATCAGGTAATCCGGCTGGCAGACCCAAGGGTAGCAAAAACTGTCTTACTATCATCGAAGAAAACATTTTTGAGATGGTGAATATAAAAGAGCATGGAAAAGTGAGACAGATCAGTAAACTGGATGCCGCTATAAAACAGCTTTCTAACAAGGCAGCTGCAGGAGATATCCGGGCTATCAAGCTCATAACAGAGCTTGCGATAATGATAACAGATAAAGCTGAAATGAAAGAAGTGCTACAGAAAGAGCCGCTAGAAGCAGATCAGCAGGTTCTTGATAACTTATTTTCGAGGCTGCAGCAGAAATAATGAATCTGACCTCTAGAGAATATGAAGCGCTGCTGAGAAACGATTTTATCAGCTTTGCCACGGCGGCATTCCAGCAGGTGGTGCCGTCAGTTTATCAACATAACTGGCACCATGAACTCATTGCCTCCTATCTAATTGAGATGCTGAATGGGAACAAAAAACGTCTCATTATTAATCTCCCACCGAGAAGCCTGAAATCTTTTCTTATTTCCGTTGCGTTACCGGCCTGGATTTTAGGTCGTAACCCAGAGGCACAAATAATATGCGTTAGTTACAGTAATGAACTGGCGGAAAAGCATGCCAGAGATTGCAAGGCTCTTATGGGAACAGGTTTCTATAAAAGATTGTTTCCGAATACGTATTTGTCGAAGGATAAGAACTCAGCAAATGAGTTCGCGACAACAAAGGGAGGTTTTAGGCTCTGCACATCGCCAAGCGGTACCCTAACGGGAAGGGGAGCGGATTTCATTATAATTGATGATCCAATAAAGTCTGAAGACGCTTATTCTGAAACAACCAGGAACTCTGTGAATGGCTGGTTCGATAATACATTATTCAGTAGGCTGAACAGCAAAGAAAACGGAAAGATAATTGTTGTTATGCAGCGCCTTCATGAAGATGACCTTACAGGTTACCTTACAGAAAAAGGTGGTTGGGAAGTATTATCGCTTCCTGCAGAGTTTGAGGAGGATGCTGAATTTGAAATAAAAGATATTTTTGGTAGCAGAAAAGTTTCAATAAAGGCTGGATATATATTGCACTCACAAAGAGAGTCAAAAGAAACCCTCGCGGAAATCAGAAAAACCATGGGTTCCTATAGTTACTCCAGCCAGTATCAGCAAAAGCCCATGCCAGCTGGTGGCGGCATGATAAAACGCGAATGGTTTAAAACATATGGCAAGCTACCAATGGGTAACCCAGAAATAGTCTTAAGCCTTGATACAGCCTGCAAAACCGGTGAACTGAATGATTATTCAGTCTGCATGGTTTTCCATAAATACAAAGAGGAATATTATCTAGTGTATGTTTGGAGAAAAAAAGTGGATTACCCGGATTTGAAGAAGAATCTAAAGTCTCTGGTCAATACATATAACCCTTCGGCTATATTGGTGGAGGACAGGGCTTCAGGCACTCAGCTAATTCAGGATATCAGGAAAGAGATCAAGCAGTCTGTGATAGCCATTAACCCTGAAAGCGACAAAATCAGCCGCATGAGCATTCAATCTGCTAAAATCGAGGCTGGTAAAGTATATATTCCCGAAGATGCCGCTTGGATGAGTGATTTCATGCATGAAATACTCCACTTTCCTAATGGAAAGCATGATGATCAGATAGATGCGCTTTCACAATATTTAGGCTGGCAATCCGGCAGATTGCACAGTCTTTTTGTATTATCAATAGGGGGTGGTGAACAACCACATTATGGCCTTTCACGCCCATTCAAACCAATACGCACTTATCTGGATTACTAAGTTGACTTCCCTCTGAAAGCAAGCAATTGCTTGGGTAAGAGGTCGAATATGGAGAAAAATGAAGAATTAAAGAAACTGCCAACGGTAGAACTGCGTAAGTTATGGCAAGGAGTTTGGAATATTAAACCTCATGCAAGTATTGGCAGAACGATGCTGATCAAGAGCATTCAGTTTAAACGGCGGCAGAAAGAAACTCCGCCGGGCCCGGAAATGGAGAAAAAGCTGAAGCAGCTGGTGGCATCATATAAACGCAACCCACGCTGCTTTGATGAAAATATCGTGGGCATCAAGCCTGGCACAAGGATAGTCAAAATCTGGAAGGAGAAACGCCACAGTGTGATGGTGCTGGAAAATGGCTTTGAGTATCAGGATAAGACTTTCACCAGCCTGACCGAAGTCGCAAGGAGCATAACCGGCACTCACTGGAACGGCTGGGTGTTCTTTGGCCTCAAAAAGAAAAAGGAGGCTGCATGAAACCTCCAATTAAAAAATGTGCGGTTTATACCCGCAAGTCTTCGGAAGAGGGCTTAGAGCAGGATTTTAACTCACTGGATGCGCAGAGGGAATCATGCCTGGCTTATATCGCCAGCCAGAAGTCAGAAAACTGGATTCCATTAGAGCAACATTATAGCGATGGTGGATTCAGCGGCGGCAATATGGAAAGGCCTGGCCTCAAGAAACTGCTGGAAGATATAAAAGCCGGGATCGTAAACATAGTGGTGGTTTACAAAATTGACCGACTTACCCGGTCATTAATGGACTTCGCCAAGCTGGTGGAAATATTTGATCAGCATCAGGTGACATTTGTCAGTGTAACCCAATCATTCAATACAACGACATCGATGGGCAGGTTAACACTTAACGTGCTCTTATCATTCGCGCAGTTCGAACGTGAGGTGACTGGCGAACGCATCAGAGATAAGATTGCAGCCAGTAAAAAGAAAGGGATGTGGATGGGTGGTACCTGGCCTTTTGGATATGATGTGGTGGAAAAACAGCTGAAGATAAATGAGGAAGAAGCCAGAAGTGTTAATTATATCTATGAAAAATACCTCGAGCTTAACAGTGTTACTAACCTCACGAGAATAATAAAGGGAAAAGGTATCGTGAGCAGGATAAGAACTTCCAAGCGCGGCAATGAGAAAGGTGGTATTCCATTTAGTCGTGGCAATGTATATAAGATTCTGAAAAGCCCGATTTATATAGGATGCGTGGTTCACAAGGGAACGGTTTATCCTGGCCAGCATGAACCGATAGTTTCAAAGGAATTATGGGATAAGGTGCAGGAAAAGTTGACCTCGCAGGCTGCGACCGTGCGAGGCTTAAAGAACTCCCGGGATATAAATCTGCTTAAAGGCATAATGTTTGATAAAAAAGGCGTTCTCTACACTCCGGCATTTACCAAAAAGGGCGGTAGGCAATATCGTTACTATATTACTCAGGATATCATGCAGGGCCGGGCAACCAGCAAAACACCGATAGATAGGCTCTCTGCTTATGAAACTGAGAAAAAGGTGGAAGATGGCATTCACCGCCATCTTAATAATGCCAAACTGGCCGGAGAATGGTTTGGTTTGAATCTTGAATCAGATCAGCATCATCTCAAGTCTATAAAGGAGAAAGCGGTCACGCTATCAACCATGGAAATCATCCATGATGTGGTGAAGCGAATAGAGGTTGATCGTGAGGGCATGAATATCAAGATTGATATATGCAGGCTTTCAGAAAAGCTGGGCTTGGAATTAAATTTTGAAGGCCCCATAATGAAACAGATTGAAATCCCATACTTGAACTGGCGGAATAATGCAGAAGTAGTCATGCTCGAGCCGGAAAATAAATCATCCAAAGACCCGCTTGACCTGCCACCTAGCGAACTCAAGAACCTGGTCCGGGGCATAATCTGGCGCGATGAGCATTTCAACGGCCTGACCCTCCGCCAGATCGCCGCCCGGGAAAACTTTTCTGAAGGCTATGTTGGCAGATGTATTTTTAGGGGATTAGAGTTTAATCAAAATATTGGCTGATACGGTTGTGATAATGATGAAAGAATTTTGTTTCTTTCTTCACGAGCCTTCCTTTGTGCCCTTGCATTTGAAGTATCGGTTTGAACCCAATACCATTGCCTATCAGAGATATAAGGATTATCGACATTTATTTCAATTTTACCTTCATCTCTTGTGGTGTAAACATAACGCATGCATTTTTCTCCGAAATCATAAATGCCGGAACATTGATTGCGATATTTTTGAGTGGTTTCTTTTTGCGTATCATGCTCGATTGGCTTATCTGAAATGATCACCATGTGCGGTTTACAAAATTCAAAAATGTCTTCGCAATAACCATATTCTCGTCCGTGATGGCTGGCAACAAGAACTGTGACCTGACTTAACCAATATTTAAACCATGGGTTTTTAAGAAGCTGCCTCCAGCCAGGTTTTTCCATATCTCCTGTAAACGCTATAGTGAAACTGCCATATTGCAGAAACGTAACCAGGCTAAGATTGTTGGTATCCAGGAATTCGCCTTCACCGATACCGCATGTATTAGCAAAGACGGCTCTTTGAACATTACCTAAATCAGCGGTATAAAATGGCAGTTGTCTTAGCTGTTTAATATCATCAGCAACCGCCTGCACTGCCTTTGAAGGGGAGCCACTTTCTGCCTGCTTTATTAACTCCAAGATTTCAGGCGATAAACTATGGTTATGCAGGATAGAGTTAACAGCACAATATTTCATTACATTCGAATAATCTTTAACATGATCGTTGTCACAGTTTTGAATAACGAGCTGCTCGATTTGCTGGCCAAAAAAATGAACAGATGGCCACCAGCCTGTCTCGGTTTCTGGATCAAAACGACTACCGGCATCAAACATTATACGCTTACCATTGGGCATAGTAACCATAATACAGGAGCCATGTTCAACATTAAAAACTTCAATTTTCATAATCAAACCTTACTATAAGCAAAATTTCTAAGCACCTCAGCGGCAAAGGTACTGTAGAATTTTAAAAAACGCAGGAACATTCCTGCCGCTAGGATACCGGAGATAACCCATATATACTTGAATTCTAGAGTATTTTGAGCGTAAAGCAGAGGGGTTGCCACCAAAAATGTGAAGCACATGTTTCTGGCAAAGCCGTATTGATTCCTGAAGTCATCCATGCGCTGAGCAATATCAGGATTCTTCCGGGCAATCTCGAATGCGTGAAGGAATATATCGTCTTCATGTTGTCGGGCATCACCCAATTTTATACTGAGTTCTTTAGAAGCTTTATCAATAATCTTCTTCTGTAACTGTGATGGAAAAGGCTTATAATATCTTCCTGCCCAACATAGAATCCAAGCTGGTAATGGTTTTTTCTTACTGAGTAATGCAGCAGTTGGGCTTTTAATTACAGTTCTGGCAAGGAAATCTTCTAACAAAACCTGTGAAGGAATTGCAATAACCTGGCCAACGATATAGCCGCCAGCGACAAGGATTATGCTGCGGAAAAAGTTCCATTCAGCATAAAAGGTAAAGCTTCCACCGGTGTAATAAATATCAAAGGCAAGAATCAGAAAAATTCCGGCAGAGAGATATGCGTAAAAATCGTAACTTGTAAACGGAAACCAGTCTTTCAATATAATCACTCAAAGTAGTTCTGGAGCACTGCTCCAGCCGGCAGCTTCCTTCGCCGTGGATTATAGTATTTTTCCGGCTGAACCGCAAGTATCCTAAGCGGTTTTTGACTGCTGTGAGTACTGGGGTAGAAAGCTTAACTGTACGGCCTGCCACACTGGGTTTTTGCAAACAGAGAAAATGGGCTTATTTAGCCTGGAATTTGTGATTCTCTGTGGTGTGGTCTGATGAGGCCATGCAGGAAATGGCGCAGAATGCCGCCTTTTTTAGCCATTAATTCTCTGGGATGCGAACACCCCAGACTTAATGGCGGAGCGGAGAGGATTCGAACCTCCGATACGGTATTACCCGTATAACGGTTTAGCAAACCGCCGCCTTCGGCCACTCGGCCACCGCTCCATATATAAAACCACTTAAGGCTGCCGAATCTAAGTGGTATATAAAGTTTTTGCAACGATTTTTATTATAGCTGTCGCTTTACATGGT
The DNA here is from genome assembly GCA_964450945.1 of uncultured Rickettsiales bacterium. Taxonomy (GTDB): domain Bacteria; phylum Pseudomonadota; class Alphaproteobacteria; order Rickettsiales; family JABDBP01; genus CAYVHI01. Next base: position 17,233 of record CAYVHI010000022.1, on the reverse strand, counting down.
TTTATTTATCTTCTATTATTAAACTATTATTTTTCAATGGAAATTTAATATGGCAAACCGAATATCTGAATTAATGAGTAGTATTACTATGTTTATGGTACATCCCTCCAAAAAACCTGAAAACCATCTTCAGAAAAAAGTAAAATTTTACGAAACCTGGACCTTTTTCATAATAATATGCATATTTATACAGGTTGTTTTCAAATCTTTTCTATATTCACCGTTCCATATCCCATCTGGCTCAATGAAACCAACGCTCCTTATAGGTGATTATATTTTTGTTTCAAAATTCTCCTATGGATACAGCAGGTATTCGCTTCCATTTGGTATAAATTTGATTGAGGGAAGGAAGTTTTTTGAAGAACCAAAAAGGGGAGATGTTATTGTCTTCAGGCAACCTACAAATACTAGCGTGGATTTTATAAAGCGGCTTGTCGGCTTACCGGGAGACCGTATTCAGGTGCGTGATGGAGTCCTTTATATAAACGGGGAAAAAATAAAGAGGGAATGCCAGAAGGAACTTTTTGATGATGATGGCATAAAAATAAAACAATGCATAGAAACCCTGCCGGAAGGAAGATCATATATGACCTTGGACCAGAATATACAGGGAGCGCTGGATAATACACAGGAATATATAGTTCCACCTGAACATTATTTTTTCATGGGTGATAACAGGGATAATTCAATGGATAGCAGGGTAACCAGTTCTGTTGGTTTTGTCCCAAAGATAAATCTGGTTGGCCGCGCGGAAGTTATTTTCTTTTCTTTCAGGCAGTCTATATTTAAAGTATCAAAATGGCCTAGCTTATTTAGAAAACGTTTCTGGGTTAAAATTGAGTGATATGCCTCACAGCTATAATGAGCTTGAAGAGATTATAGGACACAGTTTTAGTAATAGAAAACTGCTTATAGAAGCTTTAACCCACCCAAGTCTTCATTCCGGGCAGAAAGATAAGCAGAATTATGAAAGACTGGAATTCCTTGGTGATTCTGTTTTAAACTTAGTGGTTTCCGAGCTTCTTTATAACCATTTCCCGGATGAGAAAGAGGGTAGCCTAGCGAAGAAGAGGGCTAATCTCGTGTGTCGAGCAGCGATTGTTGAAGTGGCAACGGAAGTAGATATAGGAAAATATATAAAATTATCCGCAGGGGAAGAAAAGCTTGGGGGAAGAAACAACCGCGCCAATCTTGAAAATACCATGGAAGCAATAATCGGTGCAATTTATCTTGATGGAAGTTTCAGTCATGCCAAGAAGTTTATAGAAAAGAAATGGGCAAAGCTGCTTGATAAAAAAGATTTTCATAAGGAGAATCCAAAAACCGAATTACAGGAATGGGCTCAAGGTAAAGGAAAAGCAGTTCCTGTTTATGAGTTAATAGAATCAGAAGGCCCTTCACATGCGCCGATATTTACAGTGGAAGTGAGGCTGGAAGGAAAAAAGCCGGTAAAGGGCGTTGGAAAAAGTAAAAAGGAAGCGGAAAACAATGCAGCTCTGGCAATGCTTGAAAAGATAGAGGCGACAAGAGTGTCTAAATCATGAAGTGCAGTTTTGTAAGTGTCATTGGCATGCCAAATGCCGGAAAATCAACACTGATAAACAAAGTTGTAGGCAGTAAGGTAAGTATAATAACCCCAAAGGCGCAAACCACCCGTAACTGCATTAACGGCATTGCTATAATAAAAGATGCGCAAGTAGTTTTGATTGATACGCCGGGAATTTTCTCAAACATAAAATCTGACCAGAATGCCCTTCATAAATCAATGCTAAAATCAGCATGGAGCAGTTTGAAGAGTGCAGATAAAATTCTTGTCTTGGTGGATGCAAAGAGAGGCGTTACCGAAGATATAACTATGATCATGGAAAGAATTAAGAAGTCCGAGATAGAAAAAATTCTTGTTCTGAATAAGATTGATTTAGTTAACCCACCAATATTGCTTGAGTTATCAAAGAAACTAAACGAGCTGGCAGATTTTAAATCAACATTCATGATTTCGGCGCTCAAAGGTAGTGGCTTGGAGGATTTAAAGAAGTATCTGCACAAATCTGCGCCAGAAGGTCCATGGGCATACCCTGAAGATGACATTACAGATGTTCCTTCCCGCTTTATTGCATCGGAAATTACGCGTGAACAGATATTCCTTAAGTTTGGTGAGGAAATCCCATATTTTTGTTCAGTAAGCACGGAAAACTGGGAAGAAACTGATAAGGCTATAAAAATATACCAAACAATTTATGTTTCGCGGGAAAGCCAGAAAAAGATTGTAGTCGGCAAAGCAGGTGCCGCAATAAAAGAGATAGGCGAAAGGGCAAGAAAGGAACTGCAAAAGATTCTAGGAAAAAAAGTTCACCTATTTTTATTTGTTAAAGTAAAATCAGACTGGATGGAAGACCCGAGTTTATTGAGCAGCATATGATTCTAGAAGATAGAAAATTGATTGGTTTTGTATTCCTGCTGATACTTGGCGGCATAACCTACTTTGTTGTACACTTCGGGATAAAACAGATTATAGGTTTTCCCATCGCTTCCTACTGGGGGCTGATTTTCTTTGGTGCAATGTCGGTTTTTGCTTTTCTCCTTAGAGATGTATTTGATAGGTCTTATGATATCCATAACTTCCTGAACTACCGTTATTATCTTACATTGCAGCCATTAATGGGTTTTTTTATTGTATTTCCTTTTATTTTTTACCTTCTCTATTCAGTTTCTGATTTTGCAGTTTTTCCTGCAAAAAAATCAATTTCAATTTTTACTGGCATGGTTGAAAGTGTAGACCGTTCGCCGTATAATAACATGCAATACGACATGGTAAAATTTAATGTAGATAATGTATATAAGGGCAGTGAATCTTCTACTATGTCAGCAAAATCTGGTCTTATTGTTCCTTCCGGCTGTGGGCTTAATTTTCAACCCGGGGAAGCGTATCTTGTTTATATAATGAGCTATTTGGGTTTTGATTATATTGGTTGCGTTGGAACCAAAAAGATTGTTTCTACTGATATAACAGCAGAAGAGGCGCTAAATCCATGAACTGGAATGATAAAGGTATTGTTGTTGCCACCCGCAAGTTCAGCGAGAACTCCCTCATTGCACAGATACTGACTGAATCACAAGGTTTGCATGCCGGCGTTGTAAAATATGCTTCAAGCAAATCAACCAGGGGAAATTACCAGTTGGGAAATCTGGTTTTCGTTACATGGAAAGCAAGGCTTGCTGAACATCTTGGGGTATTTAATTCTGAATTGCTGGAGGCGGCATCCCCTCTTTTTCTGCATGATCAGCCAAGGCTTTCGTGCCTTGTTTCCGCCTGCGCCATGATAGAGGCAACCTTGCCGGAGAGGGAGGTTCATAAGGAAGTTTTTAAGTATATGGAAAGCCTTATGGAAAGCCTGAAGAGTGATTCGAACTGGAAGGAAAACTATGTCTATCTGGAGATGGAACTCTTGAAAAGGCTTGGGTTTGGCATGGACCTATCCTCTTGTGCTGCAACGGGAAAAACTGAAAGTTTGCGCTATGTTTCGCCGCGTTCAGGCAGGGCGGTTTCAAGTGAGGCAGGGGCTGAATATATAGACAAACTGCTTTCTTTGCCGGATTTTATTGCAAAAAGGCTGGAATTGTGCGAGAAAGACAGCGAAATATTAGAAGGCCTGCGCCTGACCGGGTATTTTTTAAGCAAACATATATTTGCTGAAAAAGGAAGATCACTTCCACCCGCAAGGCAAAGGTTTGTTGAAATGATGCAGAATACAGTTAAGGTTTAGAAATTGGCAAAAGCAGAACAACAGGGAAATGTAAGCAAGATTGAGTTTAAGGATGCACTAGGAGAGCGTTATCTTTCCTATGCGCTTTCTACCATCATGTCACGCTCACTGCCAGATGTGCGCGATGGTTTGAAGCCTGTTCACCGCCGGCTGCTTTATGCCATGTTGCAATTAAAGCTAGACCCGAAATCAGGTTTTAAGAAATGTGCCCGTGTAGTGGGTGACGTTATCGGTAAATACCACCCGCACGGCGATATTGCGGTTTATGATACATTAGTTCGTTTGGCGCAGGATTTCTCTGTACGGTATCCTCTTATTGAAGGCCAAGGGAATTTCGGTTCTATTGATGGCGATAACCCGGCTGCCATGCGTTATACTGAATCACGCCTTACGGAAGTTGCACTAGCGCTGCTTGCCGATATAGAAAAGGAAACCGTTGAGTTCCGCCCTACATATGATGGCAGTGAGCATGAACCTTTAATACTTCCAGGAAAATTCCCGAATCTTCTTGCTAACGGCGCTGAAGGTATTGCGGTTGGTATGGCAACCAGCATCCCTCCACATAACGTTGATGAAATATGTGATGCATTAACACATCTTATAAAACACCCAAGGGCAACAACAGATAAACTTATAGCCTATATCAAAGGTCCTGATTTCCCTACCGGTGGTATAATTGTTGAACCACAGCAGAATATAATGCAGGCCTATGAAACCGGCCGCGGCAGCTTCCGCCTGCGCGCTCGCTGGGAAAAAGATGAACTAAGCCACGGCATGTACCAGATAATAATTACTGAAATTCCTTACCAGGTTCAGAAATCAAAGCTGATAGAGGAAATAGCAGAAAGCTTTAAAAACAAGAAACTTCCGCTGCTTGGCAATATCCGTGATGAATCAACCGAAGATATCAGGATTATTCTGGAGCCGAAAAGCCGCGCAGTTAATGCAGAAATGCTGATGGAGTCCCTGTTCAAGACAACAGATCTTGAAGTGCGCATAAGCCTCAACATGAACGTGCTTGATGCAAACACGGCGCCGCGCGTTATGAGCCTGCGTGAAGTTCTTCAATCATTCCTCGATCACAGGCATGAAGTATTAAAACGCAAAAGCAAATACCGCCTTGAGCAGATTGATCACCGTCTTGAAGTGCTGGATGGACTTCTTATCGCCTACTTGAATCTTGATCAGGTTATTAAGATCATCCGTAATCACGATGATGCGAAAGAACGCATGATGAAGAAGTGGAAGCTTTCCGAAATCCAGGTGGAAGCTATCCTTAATATGCGCCTCAGGTCACTGCGTAAACTTGAGGAAGTTGAGATAAAGAACGAACACAAAACTCTTTCTGCTGAGAAGAAAGAGCTGAAATCTCTACTTTCAAGCGAAGACAAGCGCTGGGCAGCAATTGGAGAAGAGATAAAAGAGATTAAAGAAAAATTCGGTAAAAAAACAAAACTAGGCAAACGCCGTACTGATTTTGCTGAGAGCTCAGCCACAAATGTTGAAGTCTCAATAGAAGCGTTTGTCGAAAAAGAACCTATCACTATCATATGCTCTAAAATGGGCTGGATACGCCGAGTTCAAGGCCATAGCTATGAAGGTGAGTTGAAATTCAAAGAAGGCGATGAAGGAAGGTTCTTCGTTAAAGGCTATACTACAGATAAATTAATCGTCTTCTCATCTGATGGGAAATTCTTCACTATTCCGTGCGATAAAATAAAAGGCGGCAAGGGTGATGGCGAGAATTTAAGGCTGGTTATTGACCTTGGCTCTGAGCCGGATGTGCGCTCAATGTTCATCTACCGGGATGATTGCAAGATCCTTGTTGCAGCTTCAAACGGTAAAGGTTTCCTTGTTCCTGAAAAAGATATAATTGCAGAGAAAAGAACCGGTAAACAGGTGCTGAATCTTGCTCCGCTGGAATATGCCGTTGCGGCAAAAGTTGCAGAGGGAGATGCGGTTGCTACAGTCGGCGAAAACAGGAAGCTGTTAATCTTCAAACTAGATGAGCTGCCAACAATGAAGAGGGGTGCTGGTGTTATCATGCAACGCTTCAAAGACGGCAAACTTTCAGATTTCAAGGTATTTAAACTTGAAGAAGGCCTGACATGGACAACAGATAAACAAACCCGACAGGAAAGAAACATAATTGAATGGCTGGGTAAACGTGGCTCCGCAGGCAAACTTCCCCCACACGGCTTCTCACGCAAAAATAAGTTTGAATAGATTTAGCTAATTGATTGCCGTGATTTCAGGGCGGCGGTTAAAGTGCCATCATCAAGATAATCAAGCTCACCGCCGATTGGAATTCCATAAGCAATACGTGAGGTTTTAACGCCGAGTGGTTTTAACTGGTCATAAATATAATGTGCGGTGGTCTGGCCTTCCACGGTTGCATTGGTGGCAATAATCACTTCCTGTATATTATTTTTCTGTACCCTTAGAATCAGTTTTGTAATGCCAAGTTCTTCCGGCCCAATGGCATCAATAGCTGATAGAGTGCCGCCAAGAACATGATACTGCCCGCGAAAATTCTTGCTGCGCTCCAGCGCCCAGAGATCCCCAACCTGCTCAACAACGCATAATATATTCTGGTCACGCTTTGAATCATTACAGATATTGCATGGTGAAATGGTATCAACATTACCGCATATCTCGCACATCTTTATCTCATCATAGGTATTGAGCAATGCTTCACCCAGAGGCTTCAGGAGAGTATCTTTGTGCTTTATCATATGCAAAGCCGCGCGGCGGGCGGAGCGTGGGCCAAGCCCCGGCAGTTTTGACATGAGCTTTATAAGATTTTCGAGTAGGTTTTCAGACATTAGAAGGGCAGCTTGAACCCAGGTGGAATACCAAGTTCAGAAGATGCTTTACCCATTGCTTCCGAAATCTGTTTTTCCGACTCATTTTTTGCATTGTTGATTGCGGCAACAACTAAATCTTCAACCACTTCCTTATTATCGGCTGAGAGCATGCTGGTATCAATCTCGACTTTTTTTGCCTCACCACGGCCGTTCATGGTGATTTTTACCATACCGCCGCCGGCGGCGCCTGTTACCAGGGTATCTGCCAGTTTTGCCTGCAGATCTTCCATTTTTTTCTGCATCGCCTGCGCTTGTTTCATTATCTTGTTTAGATCCATTTATGCTTCTCCTGTTTTTAATGTAGAAACGTTTTCTTCCTTTAAAATTTCCTGTTTTTTGATTTGCCGCACTTCCTTTATTTTTGCGCCCGGGAATGTTTCCATTACCGCTTCAACCAAGCTGTGTTTGATAGCAACGCTGCGAGCTTTATCAAATGATTCCTGTTCTTCCTCTTTGAGTGTTTTTGAGCCGGATTCGTTTGAAATTATTACAACCCAGCGTTCACCGGTCCATTCACGAAGGGAGTTGCTTATCCTGCCAGCAAGGTCTTTTGGCGCGGTTGCGCTTGGCCTGAATTCAAGGCGGTTCTTCTCAAAACTTACCAGATGAACATCATTCTTCAGCCACTGGTGCAGGAATAATTCCTCCTTTGCTGCAAAAAGATCAACCAAATCCTTAAAATTTCTTATTTCAATTTTTTTTTGAAGCAGGGGTGCATCAGCAGGTTCATGCGCAGGAGTGTTCTCTGCTTTTTCCTGATCCTTTATACTGAATTTTGATGGGTCTTTCAGTAAATCTCCCGGCACTGGTAAATCTGAAGTGTAGGCCAGTTTTATAACCACCATCTCAGCAGCGGTTATGGGGTTTGGCGCCATTTTTATTTCACCTATGCCTTTTAATAATATCTGCCATGCACGCACAAGGAATGGCACCGAAAGTTTCTCGGCAATCTGTTTTGCTTTTCCAAGTTCAGTATCTTCAACATATGAAAATGCGGCTGCTTCAGGATTTATATTAATCTGAGTAAGGAAGTGGGTAAGCTCAAGCAAATCTTCCATAAGTGCCACTACATCAGAACCCTCATGGTGCATCTTTCTAAGCTGCCTCAATGCATCTTTAATATTTCCACTCACCACCGCTTCAAACAGATCAAAAATCTTGCTGCTATCTGAAATGCCCAAGAGTTCCCTTACCTGATTTTCTGTAATCTTTCCATCAGAGCTTGAAAGTATGCGGTCAAGAATTGAAAGGCCATCCCGTACGGAACCTTGCGCTGCTTTTGCTATAAGCTCCGCCGCACCAGGCTCTATGGTATAACTCTCAAGATTAGCAATCTCTGTAAAACGGTCAGTAAGCAGATTGGTTTCAACGCGCGCCAGATCAAACCGCTGGCAGCGAGAAAGAATTGTGAGAGGGATTTTTCTTATTTCTGTTGTGGCAAAGATGAACTTCACATGTGGAGGTGGCTCTTCCAATGTTTTAAGCAGCGCGTTGAACGCGTTTTTGGAAAGCATATGAACTTCGTCTATAATGTATATCTTATAGCGGCCTGAAACAGGCATATACTGAACGTTATCAATAATCTCCCTTATATCATCAACGCCGGTTCTGCTTGCTGCATCTGTCTCTATGACATCAACATTCCTGTCTTCGGCTATGCTTATGCATTGCTCACATTTGCCGCATGGTTCTGCGGTTGGTCCTTCCGCGCAGTTTAATGCTTTAGCTATTATACGTGCTGAAGTGGTTTTACCAACGCCCCGGATCCCTGTCAGGATGAAGGCATGGGCAATGCGGTTTGCCTTTATGGCGTTTGTTATTGTTTGTACTAGTGCTTCCTGCCCCATCAGTTCTTTGAAGTTGGAAGGGCGATATTTACGGGCTAAAACTAAATATTCTTTTTCTGTGTTCATCTCATTTCCTTATACTAGGAGACCATGCTGCGACCCAGCTGTTTCTGCTTACGGATGCTTCCTTTCGGACCTGTCCGGGTTGACAGGCATGCCGCCCGCCACACGATCTCCCAGAACGCGATTATAGTGAGTGAATCAAACAATGAAAGAGGCTTTTTAAAGAAAAGGCTTTTTAAATAAAAAATATTTGTAAATGCCTAATAAATAATAAGGTTTTTATTTTATGGTTTTACTGTATTTATAAAGTTTTCTTGCAAAGGTTTTTATCTAACCCTTTCTGTTGGGGTAAGGTATGTTCCTAGATCATGACCCCAATCCTTTTCAGTAAGGCGTACAATAGAACCAGGCGGAAATTTTGACCCATGTTCCTTTTCGTTATAGTTAGTCTGAGCCAAAACTTTATATAAGTCACCACCTAAACCCTCTGCAAAAGTTGAAACTATAAAAGGTATTTTATCAGGCTTTTCTATTTCAATTCTTATAATATTTGGATTTGGATAGTGAGCAAGCCAAGGTTCTCCTCGTAAATTTTTTGCTATTTCTAATCTAACAACTGAACCTGGAGGAAAGGCCCAAATTGTATCTTCAGGATCATAATTAGGAGTAGAAAGCACTTTATATAAGCCATTATCCAGTTTTTCAGCTTTAGTAGCTATGAATGTAGGGGTACCTTCATCAAAAAGCTCAACGTATATTTTAATTGTGTTATCTGATCTATTTATTTCTCTTAAATTCTCAATCAATTCTCTGAATAGCCTGCGTATATAGTAAAAACCACTATATAAGTTAAAATACTTATTCGCGCGCCTTCTTCTAATCACAGTATGCGTTTTATAAAAATCTTTATCATGGTTCGGCTGCATATAAATATTTACTCTGCTTTCTCAACAGCACGTAAGTATTCTCCATGTATACCCATTTTTTTCTTACACTTTACTATAGAACCAGGAGGGAATTCCCATACTTCATCAGCCCTATCATAGTTATGAGTGGGAAGAACTCTAAAAGTTCCATTACCAAGATCTATAGCTTGAGTTGGCCGGAAAGTGCCTTCTTCATCCGCAAGTAATTGTACATATATTTCTATAGTATTATCCAAAATCATTTTTATCTCCTTGGGTAGTTTATAATTCTTATAAAAAATATCTATTATAAAATTTTGGTATATTTTTTTTAGGAACTTCTGAAGGCTCAAATCTTTTATCACTTATCTGTAATATTTCATTAGTAGTATCATCTACAACTACAAAATCACCAGTTTCAGAATTTTGGTATCTTGTAGCAGTATTTCCAGGGTTAGGTTTATTCGGAGCTTCATATTTATCTCCCTTTAGTATCGTTTCAGTTATTTTTTCAGGTGTCCATCCTCTTTCTCTCATACGATTCTCCCATTTCTTGGCAGATTTATGTTTACCAAACGTCTATTCAACAGCTTCTTCAACTAGTCTTCCGCCGGAAATAACGATTCTTATTGCTCTATAAACAGGTAATAAAATTGCTGTTATAGCCTCAGTTGGCACTTCCTCAATGGCATCAGGGTATTTGGGGTTTTCGGTTGATGCGCTGCCGCCATCAAATAAATCAAACAAATCACCAAAAAGCCCTCCATCAGATGAATCTCCGCTTCCACTTCCACCACCTGTGCTAGTCCACTGACCGCCATTCGGCTCACCGGCAGGAACTCTTGGCTGGTTAGGGTCAAAACCAGCTTTAATGCCATACCTTATCTCTAGCAGAGTCAGTCTTTCATCGAATTCTCTGAAAAACTCTTTAGAATCCTTTGCAATCCAGCTTACCTGGGCTGATATGTTTTCTATTTCTTGCTTTGTTAACATGGTTATTCTTCCGCTATAACATCACGGTAGTCTGGAAATTAAAAATGCGGAAGTATCTATTTTAAATTTCTTTGTAAACGGCTATAATGCTGTTATGAAAAGACAATCTTCACCTCGCAACAGAACTATTAATCTTACTCAGGAAGAAATAAATTCGCTGAAGAAAAAACTTCTGAAAGCAGAAAAAGATATAAAAAAAGATACACTGACTAATAAGATTATTAATGGTGATGTTTTTGCCGTATTGCCCCACCTGCCGGATTCATTTGTTGACCTTATGGTTGTTGACCCGCCATATAACCTGACCAAAGAATTTCAAGCAAACAAATTCAAAAAAACCTCCGTGGAGAGCTACGCAGAATGGCTGGATTCATGGCTTTCAGAGACAGTAAGGTTGCTGAAACCGAATGCTTCCATATATATATGTTCTGACTGGCTTTCTTCCACCTCCATACACATGGTTGCCAGCAAATATTTCAAAATACAAAACCGCATAACCTGGCAGCGCGAAAAGGGTAGAGGGGCAAAAGCGAATTGGAAGAACTGCTCTGAAGATATATGGTTCTGCACCATGTCTGACGATTATACTTTTAACCTTGATAAGGTGAAAGTGAAGCGACGCGTTATTGCGCCATATAAAGATAAGAAAGGCGCACCAAAAGGCTGGGATAAGAAAGATGGCGGTAATTTCCGGATGACCCACCCTTCAAACATCTGGGATGATGTTACGGTGCCGTTCTGGTCTATGCCTGAAAACACCGAGCACCCAACCCAGAAACCTGAAAAACTTTTAGCGCGTATGATACTTGCAAGCTCAAACGAAGGTGATGTCGTGTTTGATCCATTCCTTGGTTCTGGAACCACGGCAGTTGTAGCAAAAAAACTTAAAAGGAAATACTCAGGAATTGAAATTAATGAAAAATATTGCTGCCTAGCTGAGAAGCGACTTCTTTTGGCTGAAAGCAATTCAGAAATTCAAGGTTATAGGGATGGTGTTTTCTGGGAGCGGAATAGCTTAAATGCGCTTGTAACAAAGCCTATATCTGTCTTATAATCTTGTTATGTCAATACGCGCCACAGCAAATGAATTTGTAAAACTGAGGGTAAGGGAGTTTTATGGCCTTTGCCTGATTTTTATTGCCGGATTTCTGGCGGTATCTTTTCTCTCATATAATTCATTTGATCCTTCGTTCAATATAACCAGCAATGATGAAGTGAGGAATTTTGCCGGCCGCCCTGGCGCATATATTGCCGATCCGTTATTGCAGTTTTTCGGTATAGCCTGTTTTACACTGGTTTTAGCGCCGCTTATGTGGGGAATAAAACTTTTCCGTTCCCATGAAGCAAAATTCATCTGGTTCAAATTTTCTTTGATGATACTTAGCCTGCTTGCTTTTTCAATGCTTCTTTCTGCAGCAGATACATCTGAGGGATGGCCTTTCCAGAGTTATGGTGGATACCTAGGGTATATGATGCATGAAAAAATTGCACCATATATTTCAGCGCCCGCGCTGCATGTAAGCCTTGCTCTGTTTGGGCTTATAACACTTTACTTCTCGCTTGGGTTTTCAATGTATGATTGGGCAGAGGTGCTGCTTAAACTTGGCAATATAATGCATTTTGCTTATGCGATTGCTGAACTTTTTGTTAAGAAATTTATTAAACTGGTAAAGCATGGCAACATGCAGGTTGAAAGTCCGGTTCTTGAGAAATTAAAGAAAAGACAAAATGCAAAAACAAGGCTTGAACCAAAAATTTCCCGCTCCAAAGCTGTCTCAAAAAGCATTGAGCAGGCTTCTTTTGATTTGAGACTGCCTGATGATTTTGACCTTCCATCGCTTGATTTTCTTTCATTGCCGCCCAAGGTAAAAAAGAACACATTAAGTGAATCAGCCCTGCAGCAGAACGCAAAACTTCTTGAGCAGGTTCTTGATGATTTCGGTGTTAATGGAAAGATAACCAGGATCAGCCCTGGCCCGGTGGTAACGCTATATGAGCTTGAGCCATCGCCCGGAACAAAATCTTCCCGTGTAGTTGGACTTGCTGATGATATTGCAAGGTCAATGAGCGCAACATCTACCCGTATTGCGGTGATACCTGGTAAGAATGCAATCGGTATTGAGCTTCCTAATGCATCAAGGGAAACCGTTTACCTGCGTGAACTTCTGGAGACTGAAGAATTCAAGAACAGTGAATATAAACTAACCATGGCTCTTGGTAAAAACATTGCCGGCGAACCAATAATGGTTGATTTGTCACGTATGCCGCATCTTCTTGTTGCGGGAACTACAGGCTCAGGAAAATCAGTTGCGATTAACACCATGATACTTTCGCTGCTTTACCGCTTAAAGCCCAGTGAATGTAAGTTCATAATGATTGACCCGAAGATGCTTGAGCTTTCTATGTATGATGGAATCCCGCATCTTATGGCGCCAGTGGTTACTGATTCAAGAAAAGCAATAGTTGCCCTTAAATGGGTGGTGAAGGAAATGGAAAACCGTTACCGTCTTATGTCAAACCTTGGGGTGAGGAACGTTTCTGGCTATAACAAAAAGATTGAAACGGCACTTAAGGAAGACCAGAAATTATCACGCAGCGTTCAGACTGGTTATAATTCTGAGACAGGCGAACCCATCATTGAATCTGTTCCTCTTAATATGGAGCCGTTGCCATATATAGTGGTGATTGTGGATGAAATGGCAGACCTGATGATTGTTGCTGGGAAAGAGATTGAAACTTCCATTCAGCGCCTTGCACAAATGGCGCGTGCGGCGGGAATCCACATTATAATGGCAACACAGCGGCCTTCAGTTGATGTTATCACCGGTGTGATAAAAGCAAACCTACCTACCAGAATCAGTTTCCAGGTTACTTCGCGCATAGATAGCCGCACGATTTTGGGAGAGCAAGGTGCAGAGCAGCTGCTTGGCATGGGCGATATGCTTTATATGTCAACCGGTGGTCGGGTAACCCGTGTGCATGGACCGTTCGTTGATGATAACGAAGTAGAAGATGTGGTAAATTTCCTCAAGAAACAGGGTGCCCCGACCTATATGGAAGAAATAACAACTGATGAAGAGGATTACATGAATTTTCCTGTTGGCGGTGCCGAAGGAGAAGGGGATGATCTCTACCGCCAGGCTGTGCAGATCGTGATAAGGGAAAGGAAGGCATCCACCAGTTTCGTGCAGCGTGCGCTACGTATTGGCTACAACCGTGCGGCGAATATTATTGAACGTATGGAAAAAGAAGGTATTGTAGGCCCTGCCAACCATGTTGGTAAAAGGGAAATCTTATTAGAATCTGCTGAATAATTATGCGACATATTTTAGTTCTGGTATTTCTGGTAACACTAGGCTTTACACAAGTTAAGGCCGAAGAGGAAAGTGCGGCAAATACGGTTACGCCATATGCCTACGAAAAGGAATTGGCTCGCATTGAAAATTACCTAAATAACATAGGAAACCTTGTTGCAGATTTTACCCAGATTGCGCCTGATGGTGAGATATCAACAGGCAAATTCTATCTTTCACGCCCAGGAAAATTGCGCTGGCAGTATGACCCTCCAACGCCAATACTCATTGTGGCAAACGGTAATGTCATTTCCTATTATGATTATGAACTAGACCAGGTAAGCCATGTTACGGTCAACAGTACACTGGCAGGAGTGCTAACCCGTAAAGAAATTCGTTTCACTGATGATGTGGAAGTCTCAGATGTAAAAAATGAAGATAAGGTTCTTTATCTTACTCTTGCTATGAAAAATAAGCCTGAAGAAGGCAAACTTACACTTGTGTTTTCTGATAAGCCGCTTACCATGCGCAAGATGATAGTTACGGATGCAAACGGCAAGGTTACAAACATATCTTTTGATAATCCGGTAACAGCGCAGGAACTGGATAAAGAACTTTTTAATATAGATAATAAAAAACTGAATAGGGGATAGCTTTAAGGAGAAAATTTATGCCAAGTTTTGATATAGTTTCGAAGACGGATATGCAGGAAGTTGATAACGCAGTTAACTCAGTTGTGAGGGAAATAGACAATCGTTATGATTTCAAAGGAACTCCATGCTCAGTAGAAAGAAAGGAACAGGAAATAACCATAGTTGCTGATAGCGACTATAAGTTAAAGGCAATACAGGATATGTTAAAAACTCATTTCGTGAAGCGTAAAATTGAGCCATCAGCGCTCGATTTTGGCACACCTGAGAAGGCTTCCGGCAATACTTTACGCCAAATTGTCAAGGTAAAACAAGGAATTGAGCAGGAAGTTGCAAAAGTGATAGTCAAAGCCCTAAAGGATAGTAAAATGAAGGTACAGGCTTCTATACAGGGAGATGAAATCCGTGTGAGCGGCAAGAAAAGGGATGATCTGCAGGAAGCTATCGGGCTGGTGAGGGGGTTAAGTGTTGCCCTGCCACTCCAGTATATAAACTTCAGAGATTAAATAGGTAGTAAATGGTAAATCCGGCTGAGAAGTTAGAAAATATACATGATATGTTTCCGGTAAAGGAAACTGTAAAAAAGAATGCATGGATTACCCAGGAAAATTACCAGGACCTATATAAACAATCTATAGCCAATCCAGAAAAATTCTGGGAAGAGCAGGCAAAACGCATAGACTGGACAGCCACCACGTGGAAAAAAGTAAAGGATGTTTCCTTTGATAAAAAAGATCTGCACATAAAATGGTTCGAAGGTGGAAAACTTAACGTTTCATATAACTGCATAGACCGCCATCTTTCAAAACGTGGTGATAAGGTGGCGATTATCTGGGAAAGTGATGACCCAAGGGAATCCAAGAAAATTACCTACAAAGAACTTTATAAGGAAGTTTCAATATTTGCTAATGTGCTTAAAAAACATGGTGTAAAGAAAGGTGACCGTGTTGTTATATATATGCCGATGATTCCTGAAGCCGCATATGCAATGCTTGCCACGGCACGTATTGGTGCGGTACATTCAGTGGTATTTGGCGGCTTTTCCCCTTCTGCGCTTTCCGGCCGTATTCAGGACTGTGGCGCAAAGATAGTGATAACTGCTGATGAAGGATTGCGCGGTAGCAAAAAAGTTTCCCTAAAGGCAAATACGGATGAAGCGCTAAAGGAACACAGCGAAGTTGAAAAAGTAATAGTTGTAAAAAGAACCAGCAGCGAGATCAATTTTGTTGAGGGAAGGGACGTTTGGTATCATGAAGAGGCAAAGACCGTAAATGCAGAATGCCCGCCTGAGATTGTTGATGCTGAAGATCCTTTATTCATTTTATATACATCAGGCTCAACCGGAAAACCAAAGGGAGTGCTTCATACAAGCGGTGGATATATTCTTTACGCCTCAATGACCCACCAATATATTTTTGATTATCACGAAGATGATATTTACTGGTGCACGGCAGATATCGGCTGGATAACTGGGCATAGCTATGTTGTTTACGGGCCGCTTGCCAACGGTGCCACGACACTCATGTTTGAAGGTGTGCCAAACTACCCTGATCATTCACGTTTCTGGAATGTTGTTGATAAACATAAAGTAACAATTTTCTATACAGCGCCGACCGCAATAAGAGCTTTAATGAAAGAGGGCGACGCTTATGTAAAGAAAACTTCGCGCTCAAGTTTACGCATACTCGGAAGTGTTGGTGAGCCAATAAACCCGGCTGCATGGGTATGGTATTATAATGTAGTTGGTAACCAGAATTGTCCAGTTGTTGATACGTGGTGGCAGACAGAGACAGGTGGAATATTAATAACGCCACTTCCAGGCGCAATAGACTTAAAGCCTGGCTCGGCAACCCTGCCTTTCTTTGGCGTAGAACCTGCAATTGTTGATTCGAGCAGCGGCAAGATGCTTGAAGGAGAAGCTGAAGGCCATCTCTGCATGAAGGATTCATGGCCGGGGCAGATGCGTACAGTTTATGGTGACCATAAAAGATTTTATGAAACATATTTCTCACAATACCCTGGCTTATATTTTTCTGGTGACGGCGCAAAAAGGGATGTGGATGGTTATTACTGGATAAGCGGAAGGGTGGATGACATTATTAAAGTTTCAGGCCACCGCATAGGAACAGCAGAAGTAGAAAGTGCACTGGTTATGCATGAAAAAGTCGCAGAAGCCGCTGTGGTAGGTTGCCCGCACCCGGTTAAAGGTGAAAGCATATATGCTTATGTGATTCTTGAAAGCGGAACCGAACCAGATGAAAAAATCAAAAAAGAATTAATTGCACTGGCGCGTAAGGAAATAGGCGCGATATGTACACCTGACTATATTCAGTTTGTTTCCGGGTTACCAAAAACACGCTCAGGTAAAATTATGCGGCGAATTTTACGTAAGGTTGCTGAAAATAAATATTCCGATTTAGGCGACACCAACACATTGACAAACCCAGAAATTGTAGAGGAACTAATACAAAATAGGCTGAACAGGTAATAGCGTTAACCAAATATTAACTGATTAGTTATAAGCTATCGCCCGGAAAGTTTTATCCTATTGTAATGCAGGTATAAATTTATGAAATCAGCGGCAAAGAGAATCCTAATAATTGAAGATAATGTAATGAACATGAAATTATTTCATGACCTGTTAGACGCGCACGGTTTTCATATTATTGAAGCAGAAGATGGAATACATATTATTGAACTTGCAAGAAAATCGAAACCTGATTTAATATTAATGGATATTCAGTTGCCAGAAATATCTGGTCTGGATGTTATAAAAACACTGAAAGCTGAAAAAGAAATGAAACATATACCTATTATTGCTGTAACTGCATTTGCCATGAAAGATAATGAAGAACAGCAGCCGCTCATCATCCGGCCAGCCGAAGGTGACGAGCGGCACCTCCGACGCGCC
>CAYVHI010000021.1:0-26605 GCA_964450945.1 uncultured Rickettsiales bacterium | reverse complement strand
GATAGCACACGTAAGACAGCGGCGGCTTATATAGCCTGCGGCATTGATGCCAAAAAGAACATCATATTTAACCAATCTGCCGTTTCCGGCCATGCCGAGCTTGCCTGGATTCTTGGCACCCTCACCCCTCTCGGCTGGTTGAACAGGATGACCCAGTTTAAGGAGAAATCAGATAAGGTAAGAGATAATTCATGTTTAGGTTTATTTGGCTATCCAGTTTTAATGGCCGCAGATATCCTTCTTTATAAGGCAACGCATATTCCGGTTGGAGAAGACCAGAAACAACATCTGGAGTTAGCTCGGGATATCGCCGGTGCATTCAACCGTCAATTTAATAAAGAATATTTCACATTGCCGCAGCCGCTGATAATGAAGCAGGCCGCGCGGGTTATGAGCCTTAATGATGGCACGAAGAAGATGAGTAAATCAGAAGAATCAGATTATTCACGGGTGAATTTAACTGATGATGCAGATGCAATCCGCAAAAAATTCCAGAAGGCAAAATCAGATTCCACAATGGGCTTCAAAACTCTGGAAAACCGCCCGGAAGCTTATAACCTGCTAACCATATATGCCACCCTCTCCGACTCCACCGTTGAGGCCGCACAGCAAAAATTCATAGATTCTGGTTTTGGTGCCCTCAAAAAAGAATTAGCAGAACTGGCTGTGGAAAAACTTTCACCAATCACTTCAGAAATGAATAAGCTTATAAAAGATACCGCCTACATTGACAAAATATTAAAAGATGGTGCGGAGAAAGCCAGAGCAATCGCTGAGAAAAACTTAAAAGAAATAAAGGAAATCGTTGGTTTCCTGATTCCATAGAATGTTATTCAACTCATACATCTTTATTTTTGTTTTCCTTCCGATTGTATGGGTGATGTGGTTTTTGATTCATAAACTAGGGAAGCCATCTCTCACTTCATCTTTATTGGTTATAGCTTCACTAGTTTTTTATGGCTATTGGGCACCAAAATATTTAATACTTATACTAACATCAATTTCAGCAAATTATCTTATTGCTGGCTATATAACTCCTTCTTCAAAATCAAGGCTTGCACTAATATTAGGCCTTATATTTAATCTTGGCCTGCTTGGTTATTTTAAATATACAAATTTTATTTTTTTCGAAATAGATAGGGCTTTTGGAACTGCATTTAATTTAGAAAAAATAATCCTGCCTATTGGCATTTCGTTCTTCACATTCCAGCAAATTGCATACCTTGTCGATTGTTATCGCGAAAAACAAAAAGACAGGAACTTTTTTAATTATGCCCTGTTTGTCACCTTCTTTCCGCAATTAATTGCAGGTCCTATAGTTCACCATAAAGAAATGATGCCTCAATTCTCCCGAATTAATAAAAAAATATTAGAAAATCTTACTATAGGGATAACAATATTTATTATAGGTCTATTCAAAAAAGTAGTGCTTGCAGATACCGTTGCGGTTGAATCCACAACGATATTTAACTGGGCTAATGCTGGCCACCACCCTTCCCTTATTGAAGCCTGGGGAGCAGCCATATGCTACACCCTTCAGATATACTTTGATTTCTCCGGCTATTCAGATATGGCGGTTGGCCTTGGAAGGATGTTTGGCATAAAGCTCCCTATAAACTTTGCCTCACCATATAAATCCACTTCATTTGCAGAATTCTGGCAAAGATGGCACATAACGTTATCACGCTTTCTAAAAAACTATATTTATATTCCTCTTGGCGGCAGCAAACACGGAAGGTCGAGAGAAGTATATGCATTGTTTTTTACAATGCTTCTGGCTGGTATATGGCATGGTGCTAGCTGGATGATGATAATATGGGGGTTAATACACGCAGCGCTTCTTATCTTAAATCGCTTTTGGGTATGGCTAAGAATACCTAAAATGAATCTTTATGTTGCAAGGGTTCTATTTTTTATAATTTTGGTTATTACATGGGTTCCTTTTAGGTCAGAATCTGTTGACGCAATGGTTATAATCTATAAAGGAATGTTTGGATTTTATGGCGTTAAGGTACCTTATGAATTCAACATAATATTTGATCTACTTTATATGTTTAAATTTGATTATGCCTTCTTAAAATTCAATACACACATTGTTTTTTCTGCTATTCCAATAATGTTACTCATCATATGGTATATGCCAAATACATATGAGTGGCTTGGAAAATCAGATCCAGCACTTAAAACTAGTGGTTATCCAGCTACAAAAATAAAAATTAACAAAAAAGATATCTATTGGCAGCCTAGTATTTTACATGCAGCGGCTATTTCTTTTCTTTTTTTCTTATGTTTAGTTAAAATGAATGATCCTAGTGAATTTATTTACTTTCAGTTCTAAATATGCCCGCTACCTGGCAGCCATAATTATTATAACAATGCTGTGGGTTTGTCTTTTATATGCACTAATAAAGCACAATAAAAATGCCGGTCTTTTTATTCCTCACGAAAATTTATATGTCTATCAGATTAATAAGATTGAAAAAGCTGACAAGGATATAAATACAATTTTTATTGGTGATAGCTCGCTTGGCAACGTTATAAATGCAAAATTGTGGCGCACATTATCGAGCCAAAAATCCCTTAATCTGGCACTTACCGCCTCATATGGATATGAAGGAGCTTATAATATTCTGCGCCATGCCTTGTTTTATAAATTACACCCAAAAAACGTTGTTATAATGTTCAATCTTGAACAGATGCGTAATGATGTTTCTTACCTGGCCTTTGTGCAAACCTCTCCTATATTCTGGGATAAGGAAATTCCATTACTTGAAGTAGCAAAACTGTACTGGATTACAATGATGAACGGTCATGTATTGTGGTTTAACCTAGTTAATTTTGTTGAAACCAAAAAACTTGGAAAACAGCATATAAACGATATTGCCAATGATTACATCATGCAGGGCGGAACAAGCAGAAAAGAGAATAGATTTATTAAAGATTTCTTCCCATATACCATTCACGATATTAATCCTAAAAAAACCCTATTTCTAAAAAGAATCAAGGAAATTTGTATAAAAGAAAAATTAAATTGTATTTATGCCCATGGGCCTATGGTTAATGAAAGATGTAAAGATTATAAAGAGTATCAGGATAAAGCTGATAGTTATATTAAGGCCTCTGGGTTTAGAATTGTAAAAGATACCCCTGTTTGCGTGCCCTCGCGCGATATGGGAGATTCATCATATCACGTTCACCCTGAGGTAAAAGGTGAATATACTAAAAAGTATTTCAAATTAATAAGAAATTATCTTCAGTAAGTATCAACAACATCAAGTAACTCATATATACTGACTTGATATGTAAATATATAAAACATAATGAGCGTCATAAAAGCTGCAATAATAGTTGTCGCCAGTATTTTTAATTTTATTCTTGGGTTGCTTGGGGCGCTGGTTGCATGGCCTTTAGTAGCTTTCTTTGGGATTTTTACTCCTATAGGAAGGATTGTAAAAAGCACAATCCACCAGACTATTATAAATATACCTGAAATTAGTATAAAATTCATATTGAGTATATTATGAATTCATCGGGATAGTTGGCAAGTTATTTAAAATAAGAAGGCGGTCTCCTTTTGGGACCGCCCCACTTTTAGCTAAAACGCCTTACTAGGCTTTAACTAATTTTTTAACTACACTGTTATAAAGCATGTAAAGTGCAGAAAGTGATACTAACACATGCATTATTGTGGTGAACACTGTAGAACCGAATATGGTTACTACAAGATCAAAGTGGAACAGGCCAATTAGACCCCAGTTTAAACCACCTATAACAGTTAAAATTAATATAATTAAATTTAAGTTTTTCATAGTTGCCTCCACAAAGTTACAGCCTCAAATCAAGGCTACATAATAATTATATGAGATTGGCACCCCCCAATCAAAGAAATAAGGTTGTGCACTGCAACGGGCGCAAAGCCTTGTAATACCTTGTATTTGCACCGCACAAAATCACCGCAAAAAAAGCATAATTTTGTTCAAATTTTATTTAATATTGATTGGCGCAGCTTATTCTCTAATATACCGCTCAGCATAATTTTTCTTATAGGGAAGGTTTATGAGATACCTGTTTTTAGCTATATTTATACTGTTTTCTTTTCCCGTTTCAGCCTCACAAAAGACTTCATCAAATAAAGATAATTTTATATTAAAATTAAGCCCTGCTTCTCCATTATCTCCCGGTAAGGAGGTAGAGGTTATTGCTAACCTAAAATCAAAAGATGGAAAGCCGGTTACTTTTGATGATTTGAAGATAGTACATACTAAGAAGTTCCATTTATTGATAATTGACCCAACACTTACAGATTATCACCATGTGCATCCGGAACCCACAAAAACCCCAGGAGAGTATAAGTTCAGGTTTACCCCTAAAAACAGGGGTATTTACCGCGCATGGGCTGATATAACCAGCATAAAAGATGGGCATGCATATGTTATTGCAGATATGGGTGCCCCTGCTGTGCATAAGCCTGTTATAAAGAAAATAACCAGCTACAACGCTGTTGTTGATGGGTATAAATTTTCCTTAACTTTTGATAGCCGGCCAAAGGTCGGTAAGGCTTCTCTAGGCAGGATTACAGCGAAAGATAAAAATGATAAGCCAGTTACTAATTTTGAACCTGTTTTGGGTGCATTTGCACACATCGTTGGGTTTACTGATGATTATCGCTCGATCCAGCATATGCACCCTATGGGGAAAGAACCTGAAAGTGAAGATGAAAGGGGTGGGCCGGAACTGTTATTTCACTTTGCACCTTCGCGTAAGGGTTTCGTAAAGCTTTTTGCCCAGATACGTATAAACGGGAAGGATATCTTTGTGCCTTTCGGAGTAAAGGTAAGGTAAGCCCTTATGTGGGAGCAGTTGCGTAAGCATAATTAGCCAGAAAATAAAATACCCACCCTTTAAAAAGCTAAGACCTACCACAAGGGTAGGTCTTTCGCCGAGTCACCTGGTTTTACCCAGGTGACTCTAAAAACATGTCACTCCTTCTTCATCTCTTCCGCCGTCAGGTACTTGAGGGTGGTGTACCCACCCATTACGCTGATCTTGGAGGTGTTGACGAGCCCGCCTTCGCGGGTCACGTCAACGGCGAAGTTGCCGGGGGCGTCGAACTTCTTGAACGTGACTCTCGCCATGTTCGAAAAGTACACCACCTTGCCGACCTTGTCCGCCGAGATGCTCAGCTTCGTGCCCTTGTTCGGGCCGTCCACGACTTCGAAACCGCCAGTTTCGAAGGTATCCACCGCCACCAGCTTCTTGGTGGCCGGGGTGTCCTTCGGGTCGGCCTTGGGATCGACCTTCGGATCCGTCTTACCGGTCTTCGGGTCCACCTTCGGGTCGTCGGCCTTCTTGCCGGCCTTGGCCTCCGCCTCGGCGAGCAGCTTCTGCTCCGCCTCAAGCTTGGCCTTGGCCGCCTCGACGTTGGCCTTGAGCGCCTCGAGGTCGGTGCCGGGCGCGGTGGTGCCGTCCTTCTTCGTGTCCTTGTCGTCCGTCGGGCTGCTGTTACCGCAGCCGACCGTGAACATGGCCATCAGGAGGAAGAACACCGCGAACGTGATGCGGGACATGTGAGACTCCTGTTTCCCTTAACTTGCCTGTGGCAGAGGTGGGAACGGTGTCAACGGTAGTAATGGCCGAAACCACTACTAACTACTCTCAAAAGAGTAGATTTCCTTCCAAGTCACCAAGACAGGGAAGGTTGGGCGAAATTCATCGCGACTGGTTTGGTTTACGTAGTCATATTGGGATTTACCCTCATACTAACGCTCCAAACCCAGAGAAACAGTCTTAATTTTAACATGGAAAAGGTTAACGGGATATTAATAAAATCATGACATTTTTATGAAATTTTTGTCTATTTTCAGGGATTTAGTGGGTAAACATAACAAAATCAGGGTATTAGCGGGGAACAGGCATATTCTTGTAAAAACCATAAAAAAGCCTCCCATGTTAGGAGGAGGCTTCGGGACTCGCTAGCTTGGTAGCTAGCGAATCCCTATTACATCATGACTCCCTATACGCTATCACTCCTTCCGGGTGATGGTGTACGGGTGTTGGTTGATCGGCAGGTTCTGGATATTCACCGGGATGTTTCCGACGGGCACGCCCTTCGGATCCACTCGCATGAACGTCCAGACGAGGACACCCTTGCCCTCGCTGGTCTTCAGGATCTCCCCCCCCTCCACGGGGAATTTGAGGGAAACCCGGAATTCCAACTCCTTGACCTTGCCGTTGAAGAGCTGCTGGTTCAGCACAACCTCTCCGGACTTCGTGACCGTACCCGTAAACGGGCCCGCCCACTTGTTCCAAGGGTGGTCGTACGTTCCAGCCACCACGAACCCCTCTCCCTGAACCTTCACTTCGGTGAACTTCAGCGTACCAGTCCGGTTAAGTTTATCTTCCGGGTGATACTTGACCTGAAACTCGCCGCTGAAGTACTCGCTCAGGGGCAGGCTCTTCTTCATCGCGGCTTCGGCCTTCGCCTTGGCCTCCGCTTCCGCCTTGGCTTTCGCTTCGGCTTCGGCCTTGGCCTTCTGCTCGGCCTCCAGCTTCTGCCGTGCCGCCTCGAGCGCCTTCGTCTGCCGCTCGATGTCAGCCAGCTTCTGCTTGAGCTGCTCTTCCTCGAACTTGGCCTTCTTCTCCGCCGCAGCCTTCGCCGCGGCTTCGTTGGCCTTGTTGAGGTCGATCTTGGCCTTCTCGGTGGACTGGGTCTTCCCCTTGCCACCGAAGCCACCCGCGCAGTTGACCACGATGGTCAACAGAACGAGGCCCATGATGACGAGGCCGACGCTGCAGCCGACGTTCCAGAGCGTGGCGTGTTCCCACACCCACCACCAGACGCCGACCCACGTCCAGCCCTCGGACTTCTTCTTCTCGGGGCCGTCGCTGAAGACGAGGGGATTCTTCTCCTCCTCGGCCTCCGGCTTCGTGAACGTGACCTTGTTCTTGCACGCGGGGCAGCGGACCAGCGTCCCCAGCATCTCTGCCGGGACCTTGCCGCTCTTCCCGCACGCGGGGCACTTGACCTCCACCTTCTCGGACTTCGGGGGCGGGGCCGCTTCCGGCTCGTCCGCCTCCTCGTCCGACTCCTCGACGCTCTTGGCCGCGATCAAGTCCTTGATCTTGACCTTGAGGGCGCGGGCCTTCTTGATCTGCCCGGCGTCCTCCAGCTCGTCGCTGATGAGGGTCTCGACGCGCGCCAGCAGCTTCTCGAGGGTCTCCGTCGTCTTCACTTCCGTGAGGTTGACCATCTCGAGCTGCTCGAGCGTCATCTTGCTGATGTCGATCTTCGCCATGATACACCGTTTTCCTTGTCTTCGAGAAACGGAACAGGGAGTAGTGCTGACCCGTTGTCAGACTACTTACCAATGACCATTCACACCGCGTTTCGTATGTTTTGCGGCTGGGCGAGGTCATAGGATGTTTGTAATGAGTATACGCAACTCATCGACTGTTTCTGGGTTAAATTTTTCTTCGGTTATTACTAAGTAACTACTTAGCACACCGTCGAAAAACACCATGACAGACAAACAGTTCCATTTTATCACGGAAAAGGTTAACGAAATATTAATTTTGAGATATCTGAAATCCTAAAATCTTTATATATCAATGATTTATAACTCATTGATTTATATGTATATTTAAGATAACTTATTGATTGTCAAAGCACATAAGGTTCTTGAATTATTTATGACATTTTTTAAAAAACACTGTTTTTTCATATCACTGGCTATTTTAGCTCTCAACAGCTGTTCGCCCCTTTCAGTATTCAACAATGTAAATTCCTCTTCCGGCTATTCAAAATATTACACTGCTTCTTATGGCGATAACCCAAGACAGGCGCTAGATGTATATATTCCTAAGAACCCATCAGAAGATAAAAAGGTTATTGTCTTTATATATGGTGGCAGGTGGACAAGCGGCAGCAAGAATGATTACTCATTTGCCGCTCAGGCCTTCACTTCTCAAGGGTTCATAACTGTTATTCCTGATTACAGGATTTACCCGGAAGTATATTTCCCGGAATTTTTATATGATAGCGCAAGTGCTATAAAATGGGTGCGTGAAAATATAAATGAATTCGGTGGAGACCCTGATAAAATATACCTTGTTGGCCATTCTGCCGGAGCATATAACGCCGTTATGCTTGCTATAAATAAAACTTATCTTGAGAAAATAAAAGGTGATACAAAATGGATAAAGGGTGTTGCAGGAATCGCTGGACCATATGATTTTCTGCCGTTTACAGATGAAGATATAAAAGATCTTTTTAGTACAGCAAAGAATGAAATTGATACTCAGCCTATAACATATGCTGATAAAGACCACCCCCCTCTTCTGCTATTACATGGAGAAAAAGATACTACTGTATGGCCCAAGAATACCAAGAATCTTGCGAAGAAACTTGAGGCAAAGGGAAATCCCGCAAAGGTAATTCTATATCCCGAAGTTGACCATGCAGATATCCTTATTGCTCTTTCAAGTTACTTTTACAAGAAAGGTCCGATATTAAAGGATATAGTGGATTTTATAAAAGCTAATTAAGTTATTTTCTAACCCAATTACCGCCTTCATCTTTATAATATTCACCGGCACCGAGATTTTTTATAATCTTCTCAGCAGCAAGCTTTTCAACAAGATCTAGCGCCTGACCATTTTTTGTTGAAATATCTTTATATGCAGCTTTTCTTTTTTTGTTTATATCCTGTACAAGTCCGGCTATCTCAGCAGATGGACTTCCTGAAACTGCTTCCACATATCCATCGGGCTTTTCCCCAACAAGGCCTGTTTTTCTTGCAGTTTCAAGATCTACGGCCCAGGCAGAAGTGGCAGAAAATATAATAACACTAATAATAAAAAATAATTTTTTCATACTTTCCTCTTAAAATATATCCTTGTTCTTTTTCATTGCTTTATCGAGATCTTTATCAATCTGCACTTTTACATTAACGTTCAAATCCACCACTATCGGTTTATCTGGCGCCTCTACTTTAACTGTTGGCTGACATGCAATAAGCAATCCAACTATTAATAAGCTAATTAAACTTTTCATGTATTTACTCAATATATTTTTCTGGGTTTTTATAAAGTTTTATTGAATTTATTATAAAGCCAATAATATTGCCTTCCAGCTTAATATTCAACTGTACTTTTTTTCCTTCTGAAACGCCTGGATTACTGCCAAATATAGAAACTTTTGATGTTATATTGTTATTTACATCACCATCAAAGCTTATCTGTAAAGTTTCAAAATTAAAATTTTCCAGGATATTATTTACAAATTTTAAGTTTTCATTATCAGATGCAAAAGGTATGGCACCGCCTACGGGTTTGTATTTTATTATCCCCCCACCCGATACTGATTCAAGTTTTCCCTCCGTAATATATAATTTCCCATCTTTATATTCTACTGGGACCACACCACTTACCAATCCCTTAAGATAAAAACCTTCCATGGCTATTAGGAAAGAGAGATATTCAAGAGGAAAATTTTTAACTTCTAAGATAAATTTTCCATTTTGACCGGAAGACTTAATATTTGCTTCTTTTATATATAAATAATTGTCTTCACTGCCATTAAGTTTTACCTTTAAATTGTGCAGGTCAATATTTTTAATTAAAAAACTACTATCAGATTTGTCTTTCTTGTTTTCTTCTATATATGAAAAAATTTTATCGTTCTCACCAAAAGACAGTTTATTACCAGAAATATATATGTTTGCACTTAAGCCATCTATTCCCAAACTTTCAATCTGCCCCTTATTAGACTCAAAGGCCTTATAATCTGCAGTAATTTTTTTTATGAATACATCCGGCTTTTTCCCTATCTTTAGGTCAGCAACAAATAATTTGCTAAAAGTTAATTCTTTAATATTAAAATCAACATCATTTATTCCTTTATCGTTCAAAAATCTTATCGTAGAATCCCTTACAAATTTTTCATAAGGTAATGTACTTAATGTCCCATACAAGATGAATATGAAAACCGCTATACCCCAAAAAAAACCTTTTACAAACCTTCTAAACATACATGTTCATTATTTTATTATAATAATTTTATTAGCATTTACTGCCTGTAGAAAAGAAGCACCTTATACCACCAAATATACTGTTCAAGGAAAAATAATAGAAGCGTGCTCAAAAGAGGATGTAAAGAACAAGGATTGTTATATTGAGCCTATCTACCAAGATAATTCTTCAAGACTTCCACGTTTCCCTTGAATTCATTTGTTATAGATTTTAACTGCTCTCCTATTGCCTTAAAGTCCAGTTTTGGCAATTCGGTAGCAACATGCTGTAATATCTGCACAAGAGCGTCTCTGAATAAAATACCATTTTCTTTTTCACCAATTCCTTGCAAGTGAATATCAGGAAGGGGCAAAGTTTGCTTATTGTTAATATTTACCAAATTAGTCTTAAGATTTACTTTTCCACCAATAATATTAGTCTCTTTTATAATAACTTTTTTATATGGGTCATTGTTGTATGTATTTTCTTCCCCGCGATTGGCTGCGTTTTGGCTTAAAACATTAACATTATGCCCAAGGGCACCAAACTCATAAGTAATTTCAGGATTTTCTATATCAAGCCTATCAATAATTATTGTGTCATCATAAATAGAAAATAATTTCATTTTTACATAAACGCCTGATAGTTTGAATACATTCTCGGCACTAAAACCTTTTGGGCTTTTTACTTCAATACCATGAAGGGTTATGCTTCCAGAAAATGGTGAAATGCTTACTAAACCAACATTTACCTCTGTTCCAAGGATTCTTGACCCTCTGGATTCTATAAATCCTTTTGCAAGTATGTTCAGGTAAAAAAACATGAATACAAAAGGAATTCCTATAATAACAGCTATGGCAATTATAAATTTTTTCACTTTTTATCTCCAATTACAGGTTTTGATAGTAAGTGATTTTTTTCCCATATTTTTCTTTGTGTATCTTCAGAAATATTTCCTCCTGAAAGAATTACAAGTATTTTTTTCTTTTCTTTTTGTTCTTTTAGCCATTTATATGCCCCGGCCATCGCCATCGCCGAGGTCGGCTCGCAGGTAACCTTAAGTAAATGCGCTATCCACTGCGTCCAGTAAATTATTTCTTCTTCATTTGCCTCCAGAACACCAGATGTTTGTTTTAGATAATAAAATGTTCTCTCGGCAATCCCTAACGTTCTGGCGCCATCACAAATGGTAGCTGGCTGTTCAGGCCACCTGAATATAGTGCCAGATTTATAAGAACGTGCAGCATCATTTGCAATTTCAGGCTCAACGGCAAAAACTTTTGTTTGTAGGTTTTTATATTGAGAAGCAAGGAGTGTTCCTGATGTAAGCCCACCGCCACCACATGGAACAAATATGGCATCAGGTTCTACTCCATCTTCTAAGGCCTCAAGACATGCTGTTCCCTGCCCTGCTATAACATTATCATTATCAAATGGTGGTATAAGCGCCAGTCCCTCATTCATAGCTTTTATCGAGAGTGCTTCAGCTTCCTGCCTTGTTGCAACTTCTACAACTTCAGCACCGTATGATTTTGTAGCCTGCTTTTTTAGGTCAGAAACTGTTTTTGGAAGGAATATTTTTGCTTCTACCCCTAATGTCTTGCACGCCCATGCAACTCCTTGAGAATGGTTTCCAGAGCTAAAGGCAGCCACCTTTTTAGGTAAAGCATTTTCTTCCTTTAGCTTTAACAAAGCATTAAGGGCGCCTCTCGCTTTGAAAGCTCCTGTTTTCTGGAACATTTCCGCCTTGAAGTGTATTTCATGCCCCAGCCATTCATTGAGTAGATTTGAGGTTAAAACCGGAGTCCTATGAATATATGGAGCTATTCTTCTAAGTGCATCTACCACCTCATTGGGGGGGATTGGCTCTATATGGGAAGAAATATCGTTTTTTTGTACAT
Source organism: uncultured Rickettsiales bacterium (assembly GCA_964450945.1). Taxonomy (GTDB): domain Bacteria; phylum Pseudomonadota; class Alphaproteobacteria; order Rickettsiales; family JABDBP01; genus CAYVHI01. The sequence goes on along the minus strand of CAYVHI010000021.1, from coordinate 14,696 downwards.
TTTTACTTAACAAGTTCATTAAACTATCTTATACGGAATATTATGAGCAAAACACCATTATTAGATCAGGTAAAACTCCCTGCTGATATAAGAAAATTTAACAAAAAGCAACTAAAACAGCTTAGTGATGAGCTGCGCCATGAAACCATAGACAGCGTTTCATTTACCGGTGGCCATCTGGGAGCTGGGCTTGGTGTTGTTGAGCTTACTGTTGCACTCCATCACATATTTAATACTCCTGAAGATAAAATCATTTGGGATGTTGGACATCAGACCTACCCTCATAAAATCCTTACCGGCAGAAGAGATAAAATGCGCACCTTAAGAACAGGCGGCGGCTTATCTGGCTTTACAAAACGTAGCGAAAGTGAATTTGATGTCTTTGGTGCTGGGCATAGCTCCACATCGATATCAGCTGCCTTAGGCATAGCTGTAGCGCGAGATATGGCAAAAAAGGATAATGAGGTAATCGCGGTTATAGGAGATGGTGCTATGAGCGCTGGCATGGCGTATGAAGCATTAAATAATGCCGCCCATCTAAATACCCGTATAATCGTAATACTTAATGACAATGATATGTCTATTGCCCCCCCTGTAGGTGGTATGAGTGCTTATCTTTCACGCCTTATTTCTTCCCGCCCATATATAACATTCAGAAATATGGCAAAGCAGGTTGCAAAACATCTCCCTCAAGGGTTTGAGCGTGCTGCCAAGAAAGCAGAACAATATGCAAAAAATATTGCCACAGGCGGGCAGTTCCACGGCGGGAATATATTTGAAGAAATGGGCTTTTACTATGTAGGGCCAATTGATGGGCATAACCTTGACCATCTATTGCCTGTTCTAAAAAATGTGCGTGATGATAAAGATATAAGGCACCCAGTACTTATACATATTGTTACTGAAAAGGGTAAAGGATTTGATTCCCCTGAGGCTTCAGAAGAAAAATTCCATGCCGTAAATAAGTTTGATTTGGTTACAAAAGTCCAGCAGAAGCCAAAGCCTTCTGCCCCTTCCTATACAAAAGTTTTTGCCGAGAGCCTTATAAAGGAAGCGGAGAAAGATGATAAAATAATTGCTATCACCGCAGCAATGCCTTCAGGTACCGGCCTTGATTTATTTGCCAAGAAATTTCCTGATAGAATGTTTGATGTCGGCATTGCCGAGCAGCACGCAGTAACTTTTGCCGCCGGCCTTGCAACTGAAGGGTATAAACCATTTTGCGCTATATATTCAACATTCCTGCAACGCGCTTATGATCAGGTTGTGCATGATGTTGCTATTCAGAAACTTCCTGTACGTTTTGCCATAGACAGGGCAGGTTTGGTTGGGGCAGATGGGCCAACTCATGCTGGTTCTTTTGATATAACTTATCTTGGAACTCTTCCAAATTTTGTAATTATGGCAGCAAGTGATGAAGCCGAACTCGCAAGAATGATTGCAACAGCAAGAACAATAGATGATAGACCATCTGCTTTCCGTTATCCAAGAGGGGAAGGTGTCGGTGCAGAAGTTCCAGAAAATGCTGCTCCTCTAGAAATCGGAAAGGGCCGAATCGTGAGGGAAGGTTCTAAAGTGGCCATATTATCGCTTGGAGGTAGGCTTACAGATGCATTAAAGGCAGCAGATGAGCTGAAAACTATGGGTCTTTCCACAACAGTTGCTGATGCACGCTTTGCAAAACCTATAGATCAAGATTTAATACTGCGCCTTGTTAAGGAGCATGAAATTCTTATCACGCTTGAAGAAGGCTCAATAGGCGGATTTGCTGCACATGTAATGCAATTCCTTGCTGAAAAGAACCTTTTAGATGGAAAAACAAAAATAATTCCTATGTTCTTGCCAGATTATTTTATAGATCATAATAGTCCGGCAGCCATGTACTCTGAAGCTGGGCTTGATTCAAAGGCAATAGTTGCAAAAGTTATTGGGTATCTGGAAGGAATGAACCCTGGATTAATCAATAAGTCTAGGATTTCTTAGAGTAATACTGCTTCAGGTTTGCCTCAACATCCTTACATACAAAGTGTGAAATATCACCGTTGAGTCGCGCGATTTCTTTTACAAATCGCGATGAAATGAATTGAGTATCCTCGGAAGCAGGAAGGAAGACTGTTTCAATATCATTATTAAGCCTTGAGTTCATACACGACATCATAAACTCATATTCAAAATCAGATACGGCGCGAAGTCCCCTGATTATAATACTCGCTCCATTCTTTGCAGCAAAATCTACAAGCAGCCCCTGAAAAGGAATAATTTCAATACGTGAAAGATCCTCAAAGAATTTCTTTTTTTCTTTGTTAAGCTGGGTGATATGAGTCTTTACCATCTCAGCCCTTTTTTCAAGGGTGAATATCGGAGTTTTAGGTATATCGGCAGCTATAGCGATAACCAGCTTATCAACAACAACAAGTGCGCGCTGGATTATATCGATATGGCCATTTGTTATGGGGTCAAACGTACCTGGGTATATTCCGATGCGTTTATTGCTCATTGCCTTCTGGATTTCCCTGATTTTCTGGCGTAGGAGCAGGGTTTTCTGCTATTTCACCTTCTATATCTGTTTCATCATTCAGGTCTGCACCTGTTATACGTGCTGCAGAAACTACATGCTCATTATCATTTGTACGGAATACGGTAACACCCTGGGTATTCCTTCCGGCGATACGTATATCCCTTATAGGGCAGCGTATGAGTTTTCCTTTATTGGTAATCAGCATTATCTGGTCAGTTTCAAGTACAGGGAAGCTGGCGACTACGCTTCCGTTTCTTTCAGATGTTATGATGTTCACAACACCCTGGCCACCACGGTTGGTTATCCTGTATTCATATGCCGAGCTTCGTTTGCCGTAACCATTTTCTGTCACGGTCAATATAAACTCTTCTCTCTGCGCAAGTGTTAATATTTCAGCAACAGATAGTTTTGCCTGAATTTCAGTTAACCTTTCTTTTTCAACTTCTTTCAATTTTTCTGAGGCAATTGCTTCATTTTCAGCTATTGCAATCTGCATTCTCAGTTCAACTGGAATTTTTAAGAAAGCATCACGCTTTTCCATATCGATTTCAGCAGATTTGATTACTGACATTGAAATAACTTTATCTTTTTCCTCCAGCCTCATGCCGCGTACACCATCAGAAGTGCGGCTCTTAAACACACGCACTGCTGTTACAGGGAAGCGTAGACTTTTTCCGCCTTTTGCAGCAAGCAATATGTGGTCTGCATCAGAACATGCGGTTACACCAATCAGTTTATCATTATCTTCAAGCTTTATGGCAATTTTGCCGTTAGACATAACATTCTTGAAGTCTGAAAGATCATTACGTCGTACATTTCCTTTTGCTGTAGCAAACATTATGTGTAGTTTATCCCAAAGTGACTCATCTTCAGGCAATGGCATAACCACGTTGATAGTTTCCCCAGGTGCCAGAGGGAATGTGTTCACAAGCGCCCTGCCCTTAGACTGCGGGTTACCCAGTGGTAGCTTATAAACCTTTAATTTATATACTTTGCCTGCGGTAGAAAAGAAAAGAACCGGAGTGTGCGTATTTGCAATAAATACATCTGTAGTTAAATCCTCATCATTCATGGAAAGGGCTGAACGGCCTTTGCCACCTCGCCGCTGAGCGCGGTAGGTAGATAATGGCGCGCGTTTGATATAGCCACCCATAGTAACAGTCACCACCATATCTTCTTTCTGGATAAGATTTTCTATATCCTGCTCGAATTCAGAATCTTCAATTGAAGTCATGCGTGGAGTAGCAAATTTTTCTTTAATCTCAATAAGCTCCTTACGAAGGATTCCCATCAGTTTTTCTCTTGAACCAAGAGTTTCAAGATGATCTTTAATTTCTACGCTTAACTCTTTGAGTTCTCCATCAATTTTTTCTCTCTCTAAGCCAGTGAGGCGAGAAAGTTTCATTTCTAAGATTGCGCGTGCCTGAGCATCTGTAAGTTTACATTTACCGTCAACAACACGGTTATTTCTATCATCAACCAGCTCAATAAGCGCACCAATGTCTTCAGCTTTCCAGTCTTTTTCAAGGAGTTTATCTCTTGCCTGTGAAGGGTCAGCAGCGCCACGGATGATGGCAATAACCTCATCAATATTTGCAACTGCAATGGCAAGACCGATCAAAACATGCGCCCTATCGCGCGATTTATTGAGAAGGAAGTTAGTACGGCGAGTGATAACATTTTCCCTGAACTGTATGAAAGAAGAAATCACGTCTTTCACATTCATCAGTTCCGGGCGGCCATTCCTGAGTGCCAACATGTTAACGCCAAAACTTGTTTGTAATGGTGTATATGTGTATAGCTGGTTTAGAACCACATCTGGATAAGCATCCCTCTTTACTTCTACAACAACACGAACACCAGACTTATCGGATTCATCTCTTAGGTCGGAAATGCCCTCAATTTTCTTTTCGCGCACCAGTTCAGCAATTCTTTCAACCATTTTTGCCTTGTTAACCTGGTATGGTATTTCGGTAATGATAATTGCGCTACGGCCTTTGCTTATCTCTTCAATTTCTGCCTTACCACGTATTATTATTGAACCACGGCCGGTATGAAGGGCCGATTTTACACCAAGCCTGCCAAGGATGGTTCCACCCGTTGGAAAATCAGGGCCAGGCATAACTTCTCCTATTTCATCAATTGTAACATCAGGATTATTTATATACAGGCAGCATGCATCAATAACTTCACCAAGGTTATGGGTTGGAATGTTGGTCGCCATACCAACTGCGATACCGCCAGCTCCGTTAACAAGCAGGTTAGGAAATTGTGCAGGTATAACTATAGGTTCTTTTTCAGATCCATCGTAATTTGGTTGAAAATCTACTGTATCTTTATCAAGATCACCCAGTAATGAATGGGCGGATTCATCAAGTCGTGATTCGGTATAACGCATCGCTGCAGGGGGGTCACCATCCATGGAGCCAAAGTTACCCTGTCCGTCAATCAAAGGAAGACGTAATGAAAAATCTTGAGCCATCCTTACTAAAGCATCATAAATTGCAGAGTCACCATGTGGGTGGTATTTACCCATTACTTCGCCGACGATACGCGCAGATTTTCTGTATGGTTTATTAAAATCACAGCCGGATTCGTACATAGCATAAAGAATACGGCGCTGTACTGGCTTCAGACCATCATTTACATCAGGAATAGCACGGCTTACTATTACGCTCATGGCGTAATCAAGGTATGAGCGCTGCATTTCCTCTTCTATTGCAATTTGTGGCAGATTTATTGGTTTTGTCGGGGTTGTTTCTGTAGTCAAAATGGCCTCTGAAAATTCGCTAAAAATTCAATAAAAAATCTAGTACTGTTTTATTACAACAATACAAGTGTCATAGCAAGTTTTTTTGATACAAAAAGCAATAAAAAAGGGCAGCTAAAAGCCGCCCTTTTCAGATTCAATTATAAGTTACTACTCAGATACTGCTTTTGCTAGTTTTTCTGTAGTAATTGTAACCCTTTCGCTTACAGGTTCTGCTGCTTTCGCATATTGCATGAAAAGCTCTGAAAGCTTTAAAGCTTCATTAAAGCAAGAATCCAAGTTGCTTTTTACTAGATTGCTTTGAAGGTTAAAGAAGTCGCTTGCGGTTTTACAAGAAAGAAACTCTTCAATTCCCTTCATATTTTCAGCGATAGAATCATTTGTAAATTCAGAAACTTCAGCAGCTATTGTTTTCGATATTTTTGATGCGATATTTGCAGATTCAACAACAGCTTCAAAGTTTTCCTTACCTAACTCAACTGCTTCATTAAAACCTTTTACAGCAGAATCAGCTGATTTTGCAAGATTCTCTGCGCTTTCACGGCTAAATTCAAGAACTCTTTCCTGAACTTTTCTAGCTTCTTCAGTACCAGCTGAAATAGCTTCCTCTACAGCGCGTGTGCTTTCCGCTAGAAAATCATTAATTTGCTTTTGCTGTTGTTTGTTATTTTGGGTTCCTCCAGAAATTGCTGAAAGAAGTCTAGCTTGAGCCTGTTGCTGGCTTTGCTTGTTCTGAATATTTTTATTATTTGCATTTTGAGGTGCTGATGCTTTTCTTTGTGGTTGTGGTTGTTGTGCCATTTTGCTTACCCCTATGTTACTACCTATGATTGATGTTTTAATATGCAATTATTGTGCGTAACGGCCTAAATAGTATTTGTTTTATATGTTGTCAAGAATATAGTGCTACTTGTTACTAAATTACTGCGAGTTATAAGCCCATTCATCATATCTGGAAAAGTGATCATATTCATCATAAAAATAATTACCTCTTCCATAAGGATATGAATAATAAGGATTTTGCTTATTATAAAAATAATTAATTAGTTTTAAAATGCCATTTTCTGCGATTTTTATAACTGTTTCATTTTTTATATTCTTTTCCTCGATTTTTTTGTTTCCAAATAGCTTTATATAAACAAGATTATCTACCTTTGGTTGTTCCTTATCCAAGTTTATTATAGAGGCAAATCCACCTTTCTCAAAAATCAAAGATTCCAAGGAAAGCTGAGGTGCAATCCCCACTTTTACATCGCTTATAGATGGCAAGGACCCCGTTTTATAATCAGCGATGCAAACATTACCAGATGGAGAAACCTCTATCCTGTCTACCCTTGTTTTGATAGATAGTTTTCCATCATTAAATGAAAACTCATGTTTTCCCTCTTGTTCAGCAAATACCTTGTTGGCATTTTTTCTTCTTTCTTTCTCGTAAAAAACAAAATAATCAGCAATTTCTTCAAATCGCGATTGCCATATATTAAGGATACTATGATTATTTTTGTATTCTGAAAAAGCTTTTCTTCCAGCATTCAAGAATTCTTCTCTTGTTCCATCTTTATATTCTCTTAAATATATTTCTATCGCTTTGTGAACAAGACTACCAAATTCAGCAGATTCCGGATCTTCATTTATTTCCCTAAGATTGGTTAGTTTTAATATGAGTTTTGTATATACTTCATATGGGTTTTCTACCAATTTTCCAACTTGTGTAACAGAAACGCTAAAGGGTCTAAAGGCAATATCAGGCGAAGGTGATGGCGGCTTTAGATATTCAAAATTGCTAGGGATCTTTATAATTTTTGCAGCTTTAGCTAAAAAACAATCCTCCTTTATGTTTTTTATATTTAACTTTTCTGCAAGGGCCTGAAGCCGTAATAGCCAGCGTGATGAGACAGTGGTTTCACTCATCTTCTTTTTAGATCTGCATAGTAGAATTTCTGGCGAGCAAAAATGGCTGTAAAAATCGTGGGCTGATAACCCTTGCTTTTCTTCAGAAGTAGTGAGGCCAATCTTTTCTCTCATAGAGTCACCCATCCATGAAAATGCATACTTCTTTGGCCAGCTATGCTCATTTAAATCAGCAAATATAGTGAAGTCAAATCTATGTAACCTAGCTTCTATAGGGCTTAGTATGGATACTCTTGGGTGGAAGCCGTAAGCTGGCCTATAAAGTATGCTAGATAGTAGGTTACTAAAGAAAGCAGGGTAGAATTTTGGGTCTATAACTCCAAAATCATCAGAATAACTTATAACATCATTTAAGAATTCATAAATGAACTTGCCTTCATGCCCTGACCACAGGAGATTATTTTTATTATCTCCAACAGAAATATTTTCACAGCATTTGATGTGATTTTCTATAAGTTCCCTCAGGGATACTTTTTCTTTTGATAGAAGGAGTTCAAACTTGTTAATTATATTCCTTAATTCCATCAACCATTTATAAAGGTCGGTTTCATTCTTTGATAAAATCACCTCACATAAAGAATCTATATTGTCATATTTCCTTATACCCCGAAGAAATTTTTTTTCCAGCTCCCTTGCGTATTTTCTACATTGGAATTTTGATTCCCCTATCTCTGTAAAAGGATTTTTCAATAATGATAACAGTGTAATTGGGTCATATTTGCCAGCAGGAACATCAGCAATTAGCCTCAAAAAGATTCCTATTGAAGTTTCAGATATTGGAATGCCGGCAGAATCATTTGCTTTTATTCCCCACTTCTCCATTATTGATATTATTCTTCTTGATATATCCCTGCTATGTGTAATTACTGCAATGTTACAGTCTTTATTTTCAAGTTTTTCTCTTATTGCAAGGCTTATAACTTCAGCCTCTTCCTGTATATCTGATGCTTCTAAAATAGAAATCCCTTCAAATCCCTTCTTATCTGATAAATCAAACCACTCCTTTATTACCTCTGGTGGGCTTAAGACTTCAGATGCAACCCTTAGCCTTTCATTATCATCGCAACCATCAGACCAGTTTGCAACATCCTCTCTACTCACCGATAAAAATGAAAGCAGATTTTTTATTGCGTACTGTGGATGTGATTTATCGATACTCTTCCAATAATCACTGCTACAAAAAGTATCAAGTGCTGGCAGAATTACTGCTCCCTTTTTAAGGGATAATACCTCTTTTATAAGTTCGGAGGTTGCTGGTATACTTCCTGTTGAGCCGGCAATAATAACTGGATATTCAGGCGGGTTATCCCTCCATAATTCAATTTGCTTTTTTGTAAGTTTCTTTTGAAATTCTACTGAACTTATGAACCCTTCTTTCTTTTGTACATAGCCCCACTTTTCTACTAATGAATACAAAAAATCCATTGTAATCTGCCAGTGTTTTGCAAGCTCATCTGGAACAATATTACCAAGACTTGTGAAGGGAATATTTTCTCGCTGTAGATCATGTAAAAATGACCTCAATTCGCCAGCAAGAAATAGTGCTTGGTCTTCAGTATAATTTTTTATATCACCGCCTTGATTCTCTTTTTGCCACTCCATTATTAGTTTAGCTAAAATGAATTTTTCTTTTATTGCAGGCACTGGCTCTGGAATATCAAATATTTCTGAGGTAATAAAAATTTCTTCTGAGTCAATATCACCAACCGGCCTTATTTTTGGTAGTAAGACAGGCTTTCCTTTTGTCTGCCTCAAAAAGGCTTCACGCAATCCTGTGCATGATCTTTTATTTGGTAAAAGGACAAGAATTTTTGATAACTCGTTGAGGTCTTGTGCGGCATAACGCCTTATTATCCCTTCAGCTAAAACATCAAGGAAAGATTCAGTAGCAGAAATATTGTATATGTTATTGCGTGACATCTCACGCAGCTTTACGCCTTTCCAGTAAAGATTTCAAGTATTTACCAGTAATACTCCTGGAATTTTTTGCTACCTGCTCCGGCGTTCCTTCAGCAACTATTTCTCCACCTTTATCTCCACCACCAGGGCCAACATCAATTATCCAGTCCGATGTTTTAATTACATCCATATTATGTTCTATAACTACAACTGTATTACCGCTATCAACAAGTTTATGGAGCACTTTAAGAAGTTTGCTAACGTCATCCGTATGCAGTCCGGTTGTCGGTTCATCAAGAATATATAATGTTCTACCAGTTGATCTTTTGGATAACTCTTTTGCAAGTTTAACTCTTTGAGCTTCACCACCAGAGAGGGTAGTGGCTGATTGTCCGACCTGTATATAGCCAAGCCCTACTTCTTGCATTGCTGCAAGTTTTTCGCGGATAACCGGAACTTTATCAAAAAACGTTAAAGCTTCATCCACATTCATGTTAAGAACATCAGATATTGATTTATCTTTATATTTTATCTGTAAAGTTTCGCGGTTATAACGTGCGCCGTGGCATTCATCACACTTTACATAAACATCTGGTAGGAAGTGCATTTCTATCTTTATGACACCATCACCTTCGCATGCTTCACACCTTCCTCCCTTAACGTTAAATGAGAATCTTCCAGCTTTATATCCCCTGGCTTTTGCTTCCGGTAAACCTGTAAACCAGTCACGTATCGGGGCAAAAGCTCCTGTATATGTTGCAGGGTTTGAGCGTGGCGTGCGGCCAATTGGAGATTGATCAATTTCAATAACCTTGTCTATGAATTCTAACCCTACAATCCTTTCATGTGGCGCTGGGACAACTTTAGTCCCATTGAGCCGTTTTGTTACAGCCTTATATAAAGTTTCTATTACAAGTGTTGATTTACCACTGCCGGAAACTCCGGTTATACAGCTGAATGTCCCTAGAGGTATTGATGTATTAACATTTCTTAGATTATTGCCTTTTGCCCCAAATATGGAAATATTTTTTCCATGCTTTGCTTCACGGCGTCTTGCAGGTACTGCTATGAATTTTTCACCCGTAAGATATTTTGCAGTAATACTTCTCTTGTCTTTCATTACTTCTTTTGTGGTTCCTGAAGCAATAACTTCTCCCCCATGAACACCTGCCCCAAGGCCCATATCTATTAAATAATCAGCCGCGCGCATAGTCTCTTCGTCATGCTCTACTACTATTACGGTATTTTTTAGGTCGCGAAGATTTTTTAATGTACTAATAAGCCTTTCATTATCACATTGATGAAGGCCGATTGAGGGTTCATCAAGCACATAAAGAACTCCGCTTAACCCAGAACCAATCTGTGATGCAAGCCTTATACGCTGCGACTCCCCACCTGAAAGAGTTCCTGATTCGCGTGAAAGTGCAAGATATTCAAGACCAACGTTGTTCAAAAATCCAAGACGCCGAGATATTTCCTGCAATATTCTTTCAGAAATCTGCGCATCTTTCTTGGAGAGTTTCTTTTTTAATTCTCCAAACCATTTAAGCGACTCACTTATTGTCATATCACAAACCTGCCCGATATGAAGGTCATTTATTTTTATACATAAGCCTTCCTGAGAAAGCCTATAACCATTGCATTTAGGGCATTTTGTCTTGTTCTGGAATTTTTCCAATTCTTCACGCACCCATGAGCTTTCTGTATCATGCCAGCGCCGACTGAGATAATTTAAAACTCCTTCAAATGGCTTTTTAACTACATAGTTCCTAAAGCCTTCGCTGTAATGCATTTTAATTTCTTCGTCTTCTGAACCATATAGAATTACTTTTTTTACTTCTTCAGAAAGCTGTCTGAAAGGTGTTTCAAGTTTGAATTTATAGTGTGCCGCAAGGCTTTCAAGAGTTTGCTGGTAGAATCTTGATTGATAGCTGGCCCAAGGCGCTATAGCACCGTTTCCTAACGAAAGATTGTCATCAGGGATTACAAGTTCGGGGTCAAAAAACATTTTGCTTCCCAGCCCATCACATTCCTTGCAAGAACCATATGGGCTGTTGAATGAAAATGTGCGCGGTTCAATTTCCTGAATGGTAAAGCCGGAAACCGGGCAGGCAAACCTTTCTGAAAACACCAGTTTTGAAGGAATTTTTTTCTTATTACCTTCAGGCAGGGAAACAACATCTATATAAAGCAGCCCATTACTCATCCTTAATGCCGTTTCAATGCTGTCAGGAAGGCGGTGACCAAGCTCCTTGGATATAACCAGCCTGTCTATAACTACTTCAATCTCATGCTTCTTGTTTTTATCAATTTCTGGAAGCTGCCCAATCTCATATATCTCACCATCAATTTTCAGACGGGTGAATCCTTTTTTCTGCAAATCTTCAATTTCTTTGCGATGTTCGCCCTTTGTTCCCCTTACTATCGGCGCAAGGATATAGAATTTTGTACCTTCCGGCAGCTCGAGGATTTTATCCACCATTTGTGTAACTGTTTGGCTTACTATTGGCAGGCCTGTAGCCGGAGAATAAGGGACACCTATACGTGCAAAAAGCAGGCGTAGGTAGTCATAAATCTCTGTAACGGTTGAAACTGTTGAACGCGGGTTTCTTGATGTTGTTTTTTGGTCTATAGCAATAGCGGGAGATAATCCTGTTATTGATTCAACATCTGGCTTGTTCTGCATTTCAAGGAATTGGCGTGCATATGTAGAAAGACTCTCCACATATCTCCTCTGCCCTTCTGCATAGATAGTATCAAATGCTAAAGATGATTTTCCTGAGCCGGAAAGCCCGGTGATCACCACAAACTGGTTACGCGGTATGTCTACGTTAATATTCCTCAGATTGTGCTCTTTTGCACCCCTTACGCTTATATATTCTTCCATCTATGTCCTTGCTTTTGCAAAAAAAGTGAGGCGGGGATTATATATACAACAATTAGGATTTGCAAATACAATTCAAACCCATTAAGTTAAATATCCCGTATCAAGAAAGAGAGGTGATTATGGCTGGTAGTATTAATAAGGTTATATTGGTAGGAAATTTAGGAAAAGATCCGGAAGTAAGAAGCACACAGGATGGCAGGGAAATTGCAAATCTTGTCGTTGCCACATCAGATTCATGGAGAGATAAGAATACCGGCGAAAGAAGGGAGCGCACAGAATGGCATCGTGTTGTAATATTTAACGAAAACCTTGTTAATATAGCAAAAAGCTATCTCCATAAAGGTTCCAAAGTATTCATTGAAGGCTCTTTGCAAACCAGAAAGTGGGTTGATCAATCGGGTGTAGAAAAATATTCAACCGAAGTGGTTCTGCAAGGTTACAACTCAACCCTTACAATGCTTGATCCACGTAATAGCGGCGGAGCAAGCAACCAGAATAATGAATATTCTGGAGAATCAAGGGGTTCTGCTCCAGCTAAGGCTGCTGCAGGTGCTGGTAAGGATGAGTTCGTTAATGATGCCCTGGATGATGAAATCCCGTTCTAATTAGTATTAAACGGCTCTGAGGGTGGTTGCTTTATCTGCTGCTCGTGCTTTAATTTATACTCTATACTGGCTGGAACTTTCTTTTTCTTAGCTTTCTTAGATGATTTTTTCTTGGCAGAAGGTTTTTCTTCTGCTTTCTGTTTATCTGCATTTTTTTCTCCAGAAAGCATTTTTCTTAGGTATTCCTTAGCTTCTTTTTCATTTACAGCAAGCATTTTATAAAATGTAAGGTTTTTATCAGCAATTTCTGCAGGCAGATATTTCTCAAGAATGTCTTTTGAATCAGTGGTTCTACCCATAACTCCATAAATCAGCGAAAGGTTCATTTCTGCCCTTTTATAATTAGGGTTTTCTGGTGAAATAACTGCTATTGCCTGCTTCAGCTTATCGGATGCTTCTTCATACTTGCCATTGAAAGCAAGTGCTAATGCCAGATTATTAAGTATAACCGGGTTATTATCCGTAATCATAAGCGCCGTGTTGAAATAATCCCTTGCCTGGTCAGGATAGCCTGAGAGTGCAACAATTATTCCCATGGCATTTATTGATTTCCAGCGTGTTGCATCCCTTTTTACAACCTCATTAAGCAGCGTAGTTGCATCATTAAAATCGCCTTCTGAGAGCAGTGAGAGAGCCTTTCCTTCCATTGCTCCTATAGATGCTGGATTTTTTGATAGTATATCCTGATAAATCTCATTGGATTTTGTATAATTACCTGAAGCACGCAGCGCTTCAGCGTATTCAAGAATTGTCTCTTCTCGCTTATCAAGCTCAACTATCTTTGTATATAGCTCTACTTCTCTCTTAAAATCCGCTTTTTCATGCGCTTGCTTTGCCTGAGCAAGCAAATCTTTTGCAACGCTGCTTTCTGGCCCTAAATCAAGTTCGGACGAACATGCAGCTAATATGAATAAAAAAGAAACTAAGCTAATCTTCAAGTAATGCATCTAATTTTCCATCTCTGTTAAGTGCTGAAATAGTATCATATCCGCCAATGTGAGTATCATTGATGAATATCTGCGGAACCGTTTTCATGCCATTTGCCATCTTTACAAGCTTATCTCTTGCCTTATCATCACCTGTCACATCAATCTCAGAGAAATCAATCCCTTTTTCTTTTAGAAGGTCTTTTGCTTTTACGCAGTATGGGCAATAATCTGTTGTATAAACTGTTACTTTAGGCACAATTTTGTTCCTTTTATTACAGATTTGATTATTAAGATTATTTTTTAAGTTGCAATCTTTGTTTATTAGCATTACTTTTCTTTTCCTTTTTAAGGCACAATTCACTTATGGCGGGTGTAGCTCAGTTGGTTAGAGCGCAAGATTGTGGCTCTTGAGGCCGCGGGTTCGACCCCCGTCACTCGCCCCACTATTACTAAAAAATACTTCATTTTATAAAATCAAGAAAAAAGATAAGAAAATATATCTTTGAATTACATAGCATTTTATGAAAATTGTGCATATTCAAAAGGTTAAATATATTACTATTTTTCAATATCTTAAATTTTAAAATTTTTATTTTGGAGCTTGGTCATAAAAGAAAAATGGGAGTATATTAATAAGTGGGTTGTAACCCAAGTTCTCTTAATAACCTCAAAACAGGAGAAGACCTAATGACAGTTTCAGCACATATGAATAACCTGGTTGAAGAGCATCAAAAATTAGAGATGCAAATTCAACAAGCATATAATCACTTTGCTCCTGATAGTAATGTGACTGAACTGAAGAAGAGAAAACTTAGTATAAAGCAAAAGATTGCAGCCCTAAAGGCTAAGCAAGATGATGAGAGCTAGTTACTGGTTTTCTGTTTAACATAACAAACAAAGGGCTACTTCTAGTGGCCCTTTTTTATGCCGCCAGTCTTATAATTTCAGAAACAGACTTTTTTAGTCCTTCAATCCTCTCCCTTGCATTATCCCAATCCTGTTGTCCTAAAACAAGTTTATGGTCAGGACGTAGTTTTATGGTATCAATGTTTTCAGAAATAAATTTTATCAACGCATCAGGTTTTGCAAATGAATTATTCCTAAATGTAAGTAGCGCTCCTTTTGGTCCCGCCTCTAGTTTTTCAATGCCCGCCTGCCTGCACATCTGCTTTATTTT
>CAYVHI010000020.1:19775-27897 GCA_964450945.1 uncultured Rickettsiales bacterium | reverse complement strand
AGGATATACATGCGAGAATTTTTTGTTTTTATTCATAAAAAAGCATCTTTCCCTTTGGGTTGTGCAAAAAAGCTTTGCCACTTTGTCGTAAAGCTTAACCATAGCATGAACTATGCTTTGCGCCTTACTCCTAGTGGAAAAAGCTTTTTTGTTAACAACGTAATGGTTAAATAATACAGGAATATAGCCTGCACATGGCAAATAATCAGAGATTAGAGCTAAGGCAATCACAGACACTAGTGATGACTGCGCAGATGAAACAATCCCTTGAGATGCTTCAGATGCCATCTATTGAGCTTGGCCAGAAACTGGCACAAGAATTGGAAAAAAACCCCTTTCTATCTAGGGATGAACAAGGCCAGGAAACATCGCTAGATCAGGAAGAAAGTTCACAAGAAAAATATTCTGATTCTGAAGAAATAAAGGATATTGTTGATGCTCCAAAAACTTTTGAGACTGAGCAGGAAGTAAACAATAATGAGTGGGAAACTAGTAATAGTGAAATATATACTGAGGAAGCAGGTTTTTATGTCCCCAATCATCATGGAGGCTCAGGTGAAGAAGGCTATAGCTTTGAAAACATAGCAGAAAAAGAAAAGAGCCTTAAAGAGTATATACTTGCCCAAATAAATACCGATATAACTGAGCCGGCCCAACGTCTGATAGCGCTCCACCTGCTAGAACAGCTTGATGATGCTGGTTATATAAGTGCTGAGTATGTAACGCTAAAAGATACACTGGGTTGTGAAATTTCTTTGATAGATAATGTTCTAAATATATTACAAAAATTTGATCCTCCGGGCATATTTGCGAGAAACCTAAAAGAATGTCTAAGTATACAACTTAGGGAAAAGAATCATCTAGACCCTGCCATGCAGGTTCTTCTTGATAATCTAGATCTTCTTGCTAAACACCAGAACGATGAGTTGCTTAAGTTATGCCAAGTATCAAAAGAAGATTTACTGGAAATGATTCAGGAGATAAAAAAACTTGATCCAAAACCTGGAAGCAACTTTCAAAATGAAAACATAATCATCAATCAGCCTGATATCTTTGTAAAAAGGAATGCAAAAGGCGGCTGGAGTATTGAACTTAATAATGAGGTGTTGCCTAGAGTTCTGGTAAATAAGAAATATTATTCTGAAGTTCTAGAAAAAACCAAAGACCAGAATGAAAAGAAATTTCTTTCAGAGCAGATAAACCAGGCAAACTGGTGGGTTAAGACACTAAACCAGAGGGCAGAAACTATTCTCAAAGTAGCTACAGAAATAGTAAATAAACAGAGTGATTTTTTTAATAAGGGAATTCTCTATCTCCGCCCTTTAATCCTCAAGGATATAGCGGAAGAACTTAAATTGCATGAGAGCACCATTAGCCGCGTTGTTAATAATAAATATATGACAAGCCCTAGAGGAACCTTTGAACTTAAGTATTTTTTTACTTCTGCGATAAAATCTTCATATCAGGAGCAAAGCTTCTCCAGCGAATCTATAAAACACCTTATAAAACAAGCTATTGATTCCGAAGAGAAAAGTAAGCCTTATTCAGATGACAAAATAGTTGAAATACTGAAAAACAAAGGTGTTGATATAGCCCGTAGAACTGTGGCAAAATATAGAGAAGAATTAAAAATATCCAGCTCCACAGAGAGGAAAAATAAATATGGTATATAGACCAGATTATAGTGACGGCCTTGACAATCAAGAAATGGGGGAATTAGTAAAGTCCTTCAAACATTTAGTAGATACTATCCTTGCTGATGGGGTAGTAACAGATACAGAAGTTAAAAATTTTATGCTTGCAGCTGAGGTACCTAAAGAGTTTACAGATAAGGTTTCAGGATATTTAAGGGGTCTTACAAATATAGGGCAGGAAAAAGGTCAAACACAAACAAAGTATGGCGATGTTAAAAATGTTGATCTAAATGAAGTTTTAGGTGGGCTAAAGGAAATGATAAGAGATGCTGGTGGAGCAAATTCTCTAGGTAAGCTCCCTCAAATATCAAAAGCCATAAGATCAAGATAATCCCTAATTGCTCTTGATTTCAGACATAAATTGTATATAAACATTTTCCACAGTCAAAGAGAGGTATTCTGTGCAAATACAAGTTTCCGGTAAAAGCATTAAAATCGGCGATTCACTAAAAAGTCATGTAGAAGGCCGCCTAGAACAAGGTATAAGTAAATATTTTGATAAAGCAATTGATGCAAACGTAGTTTTTTCAAAAGAATCTCACCTTTATAGGGTTGATGTAATCGTAAATGAAGGAACCGGTAGTGGCATCATTATTAAGGGAAACGGCTATGACAACGATATTTATGCCTCCTTTGATCAAGCTGCAGATAGAATCGAAAAGCAACTTCGCAGATATAAAAGAAAAATAAAAAATCATCACAAAAAGAAATTTGCAGATCTTGGTAGAGAAGAGGTAAAACTTCTTGAAGCAAAAAAATATGTTCTTGCTGAAAACGGCAGTATTAAAGAAGAGAAAGAGGAAGAATCACCTCTCATAATTGCTGAAAAACCTGTAAAAATCGAAAAGCTTACTGTAAGTGAAGCGGTAATGAAGATGAATCTAGAGAATCTTCCGGCTTATATGTTCATCAATAAGGCCAACGATTCTTTTAACGTTGTATACCATAGAAAAGATGGTAACATCTCTTGGATTGACCCACAAAGGGTAAAAAGTAAAAAATAACTCCTTAACAGGGAACAGTGCCTAATCAAGTCATATTAGTTACCGGCATGTCTGGTGCCGGAAAATCAACTGCCTTAAAAACTTTAGAGGATATTGGCTTTGAAGCCATTGATAATATCCCTCTCTCAATACTTTTTCTGCTTATTGACAATAAAGTAAAGGTAAAAAAGTCACTTGCCATAGGTATTGATATAAGAAACCGCGATTATGATACAGACCTTTTTGTAAAGGAAGTATTACCACTCCTGAGTAACTTTTCTTCAAAAATACTTTTTCTGGATGCAAACGATGATGTTCTTTTAAGGCGTTTTACAGAGACCAGGAGGAAACACCCGATTTCTGATGATATGCCTGTAATTGACGCCATAAGCCTAGAGAAGCAGATAATTGAACCATTACACGAATATTCTGACTTAGTCCTTGATACATCCGACTTTTCTTTAAGCGATTTAAGAAAGTGGATTAAAAATAATTTTTCTATCAAGAGTAGGCAGAATTTTCACATTAACATTATCTCTTTCTCATATAAGAAAGGCATACCCCGAGATGCTGACTTAGTATTTGATGTTAGGTTCTTGAAAAACCCACATTATGTTGATGCGCTAAGATCGCTAACTGGTAAGAGTGCTAAGGTTAAAAAGTATATAGAGAAAGATAAGGCATTTAATATGTTTTTCAAAAAATTATCTGAAATACTTCTATTAACACTTCCGCTGTATAAAGAAGAAGGTAAAAGTTACCTTACTTTGGCCATAGGATGCACGGGTGGAAGGCATAGATCGGTATTTACAGCAGAGAAAATATCGGCCTTACTTAAGGCTAAAAAATTCAAATCCTCAATTACGCATAGAGATCTATAGACTAACCTATGAAAAGTAAGAAGAAAAAACAAAATATTGTGTATATTGTAGGTGCTGGACCAGGAAACCCGGAGCTACTCACCCTAAAAGCTTTTCGTCTTATAAGGGAATATGCTGACGTGATAGTTTATGATCGACTGGTGCCAGAAGAGATATTAGCACTTATTCCTAAGAACGCAGAAAAAGTCTACGCAGGCAAGAGTTGCCGCACCCATTACATGACTCAGAAGGAAATAAATATAGAGTTGGTAAGGCAAGCAAAGAAAGGAAAAAAGGTTGTAAGGTTAAAAGGTGGCGATCCATTTATTTTTGGGCGGGGCGGAGAAGAGACAGAATTTTTGGCAAAAAATAATGTTGATTTTGAAGTGGTTCCAGGAATAACTTCAGCCTCTGGATGCAGCTCTGTTGCAAATATACCCCTTACCCATCGCGGAATTGCCACAAGTGTAAGGTTTATCACTGGTCATATGCAAAAAGGAAAACCAGTGAAGCTGGATTGGAAGGGTTTGATTGACCCCGAAACCACCTTGGTTGTTTACATGGGGCTGGCTAATTTACATAATATTTGTGTAAGTTTGGTAAAACACGGCATGGCAAAATCAATGCCTGTCGCGGCGATTCAGTCTGGAACTACAGAAAATGAACGTATATTATTCGGTAGAATTGATACTATTGCAAAAAAGATACAGCAAGCAAAGCTAGAGCCACCTACCCTTATTATCATCGGCAAAGTAGTTAATATTGGTAAAAAACTTTCTAAGCAGCCTTGATGCTTAAAATCACGTTCTGCAGGATGCCGCCGTTCTTGAAGTAAGCAACTTCATCAGCGGTATCAATGCGGCAAAGCAGCTTAATAGATTTTTTACTGCCATCAGCCTTGGTGATTATGCATTCTACATCCATCTTAGGTTTAATGCCGCCTGAAATACCTTTAATTTCTATAGTTTCAGAGCCATCAAGACCTAAAGATTTGCGGCTATCGCCTTCCTTGAACACAAGCGGAAATACACCCATGCCAACTAGGTTTGAACGGTGAATACGCTCAAAACTCTCAGCAATCACGGCTTTAACGCCAAGTAGGAATGTTCCTTTGGCAGCCCAGTCACGCGATGAGCCTGTGCCATATTCTTTGCCAGCAAATATTACCAACGGCGTTTTATCTGCTTTATATTTCATTGCAGCATCATAAATAGGCATGGTTTCGCCGGTAGGAAGATATTTTGTAACCCCACCTTCAGTACCAGGCGCCACTTCATTCTTAATACGAATATTGGCAAATGTGCCGCGCATCATTACTTCGTGGTTGCCACGGCGTGCGCCATAAGAATTGAAGTCTTTTTGTTCCACACCATTTTCTTTAAGGTAATTCGCTGCCGGGCTTGTCTTTGAAATGTTGCCTGCTGGTGAAATATGGTCAGTTGTGATTGAATCCGCAAACAGGGCAAGGATCTTTGCCCCCTTAATATCTTCAATAGCGCTTCCCTTCCCTGCAATTAAACTTTCAAAGTAAGGTGGGTTTTGGATATATGTGCTCTTTGAATTCCAGTTATAGGTTTGACCTTTGCCAACCTTGATTTTTTGCCAGTATTCATCACCTTTAAACACATCAGCATATTTTGCTTTGAACATTTCCGGTGTAACGGTTTTTGCTACAACATCAGCAACTTCCTTACTTGTAGGCCAGATATCCTTCAGATAAACCGGCTTTCCATCACTTCCCGTACCAATTGGATCAGTTGCAATATTTATATTCATTGAACCAGCAAGCGCATACGCCACCACAAGCGGCGGAGATGCAAGATAGTTGGTTTTAACTAAAGGATGCACCCGGCCTTCAAAATTCCTGTTTCCTGAGAGAACCGAAGAAACAACCAGGTCATTACCCGAAATAGTTTCCTCAATTTCTTTTAATAGTGGGCCAGAGTTCCCAATACAGGTTGTACAGCCATAACCAACAAGATTAAACCCAACAGCATCCAGGTCTTTCTGTAAACCTGATTTTTCCAGGTATTCTGTAACAACTTTTGAACCAGGCGCTAAAGATGTTTTGACCCACGGTTTTGCTTTTAAACCTTTCTTGGCGGCGTTACGGGCAACAAGCCCAGCACCAAGCATCACACTTGGATTGGAAGTGTTTGTGCAACTTGTTATAGCTGCAATTACGACATCACCGTTACCAACATCAAAACTCTTTCCCTTAACTGCTACACGCTTAGTTAATTCACCTTCCGGCTTCTTAAAACCAACAAACGCTTCCTTGAATGATTTAGAAACATCACCAAGAACAACCCTATCCTGCGGGCGTTTCGGCCCAGCTAAGCTTGGCTGTATGCTGCCAAGATCAAGCTCTAAAGTATCTGTAAATACAGGGTCAGGGCTACCTTTATCACGCCACATACCCTGCTCTTTTGCGTAAGCTTCAACAAGAGCAATAGTCTGCTCATCACGCGCAGAAAGCTTTAAATACTTAATTGTTTCCACATCAATCGGGAAAAAACCGCATGTAGCGCCGTATTCAGGCGCCATGTTTGCAATTGTTGCTCTGTCTGCAAGCGCCAAATTATCAAGGCCGGGTCCATAGAATTCAACGAATTTATTTACCACGCCCTTAGCGCGGAGCATCTGTGTAACAGTTAATACAAGATCGGTTGCCGTTGTGCCTTCTTTCATTGAGCCAGTGAGTTTAAAGCCGATTACTTCAGGAATAATCATGGAAATCGGCTGGCCAAGCATTGCCGCTTCTGCTTCAATGCCGCCCACACCCCAGCCAAGAACTGCAAGGCCATTTACCATTGTGGTGTGGCTGTCTGTACCAACAAGTGTATCAGGATATGCTATGGTTTTTCCATCTTCTTCGCGAGTCCATACTACTTTTGCAAGATATTCAAGATTAACTTGGTGGCATATACCGGTTCCCGGAGGAACAGCGCGGAAATTATTAAATGCTTCTTGCGCCCACTTTAAGAATTCATAGCGCTCACTGTTACGCTCCATTTCAAGTTCAACGTTCTTTTTAAATGAATCTGCTGTTGCGTAAACATCCACCTGAACGGAGTGATCAATTACAAGATCAACAGGAACAAGAGGGTTAATCTTGCCAATATCGCCACCTAAACTTTTTACGGCATCTCGCATGGCAGCAAGGTCAACAACAGCCGGAACACCAGTAAAATCCTGCATCAGTACGCGCGCAGGGCGGTAAGCTATTTCATGCGTAGATTTCTTTGTTTTTAACCAATCAACAATGGCTTTTGCATCATCTGTCTTAACAATAACCCCATCTTCAAAACGAAGAAGGTTTTCCAGAACAACTTTTAATGAATATGGAAGTTTTGATAAATCTGCACCAAGTTTTGTGGCAGCTTCTTTAAGCGAATAATAATCGTATGATTTTCCGCCAGCCGTAAGTGTTTTACAGGTCTTCAGGCTATCCTTGCCTTTTGCTATCATATGCTCTCTCCCTAAAAGCAATTAACCCTTTTATATATCTCATAAATATTCTATGAATACAATAACATAATAAAAGCGGCCATAATTTGATGTTACTAAGTTGCAAAAATATTTCATGCTCACGTGGGCAAGATGTATTACTCGATAATATAAATCTTGATATTGAATCAGGAAAACCTCTGATATTTACTGGATCAAACGGCTCCGGAAAAACCACATTATTAAAAACAATTGCCGGCCTCATACCGCCCCAAAAAGGGGCAATAACCTGGGAAAATATAAATATTAAGGATTGTTATAAGGAATATTCAGAAAACCTTGAGTATGTTGGACATAAAACTGGCTTAAAGAATGAATTAACTGTTGAGGAAAACCTAGATTTCTGGGCTGAAATTCATAATACAAAGGAGGCTGTAGTCCCTGCGATAATGTATTTTGGTCTAGCGGAAATATTTGATGTACCAGTCGCAAAACTATCAGAAGGTCAAAAAAGAAGAGTTTCACTTGCACGCCTATTGTGCTGTCCATCCATGATCTGGTTACTTGATGAGCCAACAGTTAACCTTGATGAGGATGGTAAAAATATGCTTAGGAATATAATAATAACACGCGCTGAGCAAGGTGGGATAGTAATTATAACAACACATGCAGATCTCAATATCCCAAACGCAAGAACGATAAAACTAACAGATTTTATTCCTGAAAAATAATGTTGCTTACACTTATAAAGAGAGAGATGAAATTATACTTCAGAAAGAAGTCTGAATTCTTTCAAATGTTTTCCTTTTTTATCATTATTCTTTCCTTGTTCCCTTTTGCTATTAGCCCAGAATCAGCAATAATACAAATATTTGGGCCTGGAATAATTTGGATCATCACCCTGCTATACAGCACCCTTACATCACGTTTTATTTTTGAGGATGACTTCAGGGATGGAAGCCTGGAAGTAATGCTTACAAAATCTCCTCCTTTACAAATTGTAGTATCAAAATGGATTTCTCACTTTGTGTGCTGTTTTCTGCCACTCCTACCATTAGTTGCCGTGTGCACTTTTGCTTTTAAGATAGACACTTATACTCCCCTCATAATCTCACTTTCATTAGGTTCTTTAAGC
>CAYVHI010000020.1:15329-19765 GCA_964450945.1 uncultured Rickettsiales bacterium | reverse complement strand
ATCAGCCTAATCTGCACACTGATCTCGTCATTAACAGTAGGCCTAAGGAATGCATCGGTTATAACATCACTTATAATGATACCTTTACTAATACCCGTGCTTATTTTTGGCGTTGGAGCAAGCACAAGTCCTGAGTTATTTATAAAAAATATAGCTGGCTTATTTGCCCTGCTGTTACTCTACTGCCCTATTTCATTGTGCGCATCAAACTATTCTATTCGTACAGCCGGAAGTGAATAATCTAGATACCACTGCTAATATAATAAAGCACAAGCACCACAGCGAGCGAGAGTATAAGCAGAATAACAGTGCTGCCAACTGAATATGTTTTTGTAAAAAAGCCTCCTGGAGAAAAAACATCTAAAATCTTACTTTCAGAAACTTTTTCTACCTTATTTAGCAGAATTTCTTCTAATTCAAGTATGTAATCATAAAATGAGCTTAGTACTAATATTAATTTTTTTAGAACAATTCGATAAACCCAGTCAAAGTCCAGAGATACTGTTTCTGTACGCTTCATAAAAGGCAACAATACAAAGAATGCTATTCCAGAAAATATAAGAAGCTGAATCTGCTGTGCTACACCAGCTATACTATACGGCTGGTAAGAAAATCCATCAGGAAGCATAAAATATATAGTACTTGGGAACAAACCCGGAATTATACAAAGTGCAGCCAAAAACCCCATGCTGGCTAGCATATTCATTGGCGGATCCTTAGGGCGCAATCCTGAATCCCTATTAAAAAACACAAACCATGGATATTTTATGCCGGCATGCAAAAATACACCTGCGGCTCCAGCAAGAAGTATATACCACACAAATGTTAGGTCGGCGGCTGCTGCTGCATTTGTAATTAAAGCCTTACTTACATAACCAGAAGTAAAAGGAAAGGATGAAATTGCTGCCGCACCAATCAAGGCAAATATAGTTGTAAACTTCATACTGCGATATATGCCTCCCAGCTGAGTGCATTTGTTTTTATCAGTCATATGAATAACTGCCCCTGCCGACATGAATAGAAGTGCTTTATACATTATGTGGCAAAATGCATGTGTAGCGGCTCCGTTTAGCGCAAGAGTGCCACCAATACCAGCACCACAAACCATAAATCCAACCTGATTGATTACACTATAAGAAAGGATGCGCCTTATATCGTTTTCCATTAAGGCATATATTATGCCGTATATAACCATCACCAAACCAACATAAATCAGCACTTCTGCTCCAGCAAAAACAGTAATCAAAATAAATACAGCCGTTTTTGTGGTGAAAGCAGAAAGAAATACCGAAGCAAAAGGCGAAGCCGAAGGATATGAATCCGGCAACCACGCAGAAAAAGGCGGGGCAGCAGCATTAACAAGCACCCCTACAAGTACCATCCATAACCCTATGTTTTTTTCGTTGATTAAAAATTCAAGATTTACCTGTGTTATTCCATAGTTACTATTCATGTAAATATAAAGAACAGCTCCAGTTATCAATATTGCTCCGCTTATAAGATGCAGATACAAATATCTTATTCCAGCTGCACCTGAAGCTCTTGTTCCGGCGCTCCAAATCAGTATTACTGAAGAAAGCATCATTATTTCCCAGAATAAAGCAAAAGTTACCAAGTCTCCGGAAAACGTTATGCCTACAGCACACCCTGCCGAAACAAAAGCAGCTGATAACTCTTTTATATTGGCCTGTAAAAGGCCAAATAGAGAGCCAGCAAAAAGTGCAATTATAAAGGCGCTGGCAAATATTTTTGTGTATGGATGTATATAAAGAGGCATCAGCTGTATGCCCATAAACTTAAATGCTATAGATGCAGTTCCAGGAATTATCCAAACATGTATAATGAAAATAAGTGGCATAAATAAGCATATATGCCGCCTTATTCTAATCGGAAAAAACAACAGTAATATTCCGGATATAAGGATTAAGAATCCTGGATTAAAATATAGTGCGCTCATATATTATCAGATTTTTCTTTGTAGTAGCTTTCTTTTCTTAGGAGAATAAGTCCCATTAATTTTGCAGCAAAAACCATTGCTGCACATGATATAAAACCATATATCCCATAAAAAAGAAAATTGAATGGTTTAATGATTTCCTTCTCTTCACCAAAAATCAAATCCAGTATGGCTGTTATTAATATTATAGAAATACAGCTATTAATTATGTAGTGTTTCTTAATAAAATTAATTATTTTTCTTTTATCAATTCTCATATTATTTGCTCATCGAGCTTGATAAGAAATTAACTATACCATCAGAATAAAAGAACAGAACAATTACTCCTAGTGCCGATATGTATATTGCTGTCGCCATATAAGATGTGTTTATATTATTTTTTATGCTTCTTATTTCAGAGTCCCCAAAAAAAGCATTATATATAATTGGTATATAATATGTTGCCGTTAATAATGTGCTTATTATTAACACTGCAAGTACAAAATAATTCTTCATATCCACCGCGCCAGAAATTATGAAGAATTTGCCTATAAATCCAATTGTAGGCGGAATCCCGATAATAGAGAGGGCTGCTATAGTAAATGCAAACATAATTAAAGGCATTTTTCTTCCTATACCCCTTAGTCCATCTATATCAACAACACCTGTTGAAGTATTTATATATCCGGCTATGAAAAATAGCGTAATTTTTGCAAATGAATGGGCAATTAATTGAATAATCCCACCAATAACGGCAAGTGGCGAAAATATGGCCGCACTTAGTGTTATATACGCAAGTTGCCCTATAGTTGAATAAGCAAGCATTCGTTTTAGATTCTTTTGCTTTAAGGCCGCTATTGAGGCTAAGATAATTGTAACTCCTGATACATATACAAGCCACTCTCCGGCCAGAAAATTACCTCTAGCGATGTTTGCAAGAAAATCTACCCCAAATATATATATAACAACTTTCAATATTATAAACACGCCAACTTTTACTACAGCAACAGCATGTAGAAGGGCGCTTACTGGAATCGGGGCAACCATGGCGGCAGGAAGCCACCTGTGGATAGGCATCAATGCAGCTTTTCCTACTCCAAATACGAAACAGAATAGAATAACGCCGGTCATTGTTGCGGATATCTTACCCTGCATCACCCCACCAAGAACGAAATCCAGAGTATCTGCGTATTGTAGTGTCATGGCAATAGCGGCAAGAAATAATAATGATGTAATAAAGAGAGTATAAAGATAAAATTTTCCAGCCTTCTTAGATTCCGCATCACCATAATGTGATACCAGGGGGTATGTACATATAGTAAGAAGCTCATAAAAAGCAAAGAGTGTAAATAAATTACCTGATAGCCCTGCAGCAATTACGCAGGTAATAGACAAAGAAAAGAATACACTAAACCTTTTTTGATTCTTCTCTTCATTTGCACGCAAATACCCATAAGAATAAATATTTGTAAGCAGCCATAAAAAAGAAACCAGTAAAATGAATACTATACCAAGAGGTTCAATAGAAAATTTTATCTGAACAGCCGGAATAACCTGCCAGAAAACCGCCTCAACTATAAGTTTTTTTAAAAAAAGCAGCTTGAATAAAAACAAGAAAAGCCCAGTCAATAATAGAAATAGAATACTGGAAAAGAAAATGTTGAGTACATTTCTAAATCTATCATCATTAATAATGTACGAGCATACTGCTGACGACACAGGAATAAAAAGCGAGAAGAATACAATAAATCTTAAATCTGAAAACAAACTATCAAACATATTTTTTATTCCAGAATGTATGCCGCTGCCTGGCTTGCAAGGCTATATGAAAAATCAGTGTTAAGACCAAAAACAATATTCATAACAGCTGCTATAAATAATGCAGTTAGTGCATAGTATTTCCCTTTTACATTCTTAGAGCTTGTTAAAATAAAAGGCTGCTTAATATAAAATGTATGAAATATTCTCCATGTATAAAATATTGAAATCAGAAAGCCTGTTAACATAAAAAAGACTATCACCCATTCTGATTCCTGAAGAGCCGCCTTTAACAAAAACAATTTACTTAGAAAGCCGGCAGTGCCAGGAAATCCCATAAGACTCATTAAGCATATGGTAAACATAAGTGTCGTGTATGGCATAACCCTTGATATGCCCGCCATTTCAAACAATCTGTATTTTCCTGTAGAAATGATAAAATAGCCAACAGCAATAAATAATCCGATTTTTATAATCGCATGATTGAAAGTGTGCAGCATGGCAGCAGAGGTGCTACTTTCAGAGGCAATTGCAATTGCAATAATTATATAACTTATATTTAATAAACCAGAATAGGCAAAAAGAGATTTCATATTTTGCTGATAAAGAACACCAAATGATCCAACTATAATTCCACCTACTCCAAGTATTTCCAGTACAATTTTTAAAGGTAAGACATCAAAAACATAGGACCAGCCATACATAATAAAAGTGAGTTTTATGAATAAATATACCCAGATAC
>CAYVHI010000020.1:0-15319 GCA_964450945.1 uncultured Rickettsiales bacterium | reverse complement strand
CCCAGATACTTCCCCCCACTGAGGATAAAAACGCGGTTATAAATGAAGGAGCATAGGTATATGCCCTGATAACCCATGCATAGACTGGAAAAACACCAATTTTTAAAATAAGCCCCAAAGTTATAAATGCCAATGAAGTCTTTATAGTTATTGCGTTTTCTATAGATTTTATACGCTCAGCAATATCACTTATGTTAAGTGAGCCAGTAGAAAGATATAAGAAACCTATACCTATCAAAATGAAAGTAGCCCCAATAGTTCCAAGAATTAGGTATTCAAAAGATGATATAAGGCTTCTCTTTGAAGTTCCGTGAGAGATCAGCGTATAGGCCGCTAAGGAGGATATCTCTGTAAAAACATAAATGTTAAAGAGATCGTTTGTTATTGTTATGCCAAGAAAGCCCGCAAAACATAATAGGAATACGGAATAAAACATCCCATGCTTTTCACCCTCTATTTCTGCATTTGTTAGAGTTTTTGCGTATATTATGCTTATTAGGGTTAAAAAAGATATTATGAACAGAAAGAATCCATTTAACTGATCCAATCTGTATTCTATGCCTATAGGCGGCTTCCATCCTCCTATAGGATAAGAAATTGCCTCAACACCAGATATATGCAGGATAAAAAGGATTGAAAGAATAAAAGTTACAAAAACAGCTAACAAAGATATTGACCAGGAAACTTTACCCGAATTTATAATGGCACAAATTGGGGAACTAAGTAGCGGCAAAATAACAATAAAAGGAATCAATTCACTGATTTGCATTACTCATGCTTCCTGGCAAAATTCTCGCTTCTTATTTCTTCTGCCTCATTTATCTCTAAAATTTCCTTTTCTTCTATGGTTCCGTATGTCTTTTTTATGGATACAACCAAGGCCAGTCCTACAGCAAGGGTGGATACACCAACCACTATGGCAGTAAGCATAAGTACATGCGGAACTGGATTGCTATATAGGACAGCTTTTTCGGTAAGCAAAGGTATTGCTCCCCCCTCAACCTTTCCTATAGATATATACATAAGCAAAACCGAAACTTGAAAAATAGAAAGACCAATGAGTTTTTTAATCAAATTACTGCTGCTTATTATCGCCCACAAGCCAATTACCATAAGAAGGAACGCAACAAAATAATTCAAGTGAGTAAGTACAAACGCCATGACTACTTAGACCTACCTGAAAATGCAAAGAAAATCATAACAAGAACAGAGAAAACGGTTATACCTATCCCAATTTCAACCAAAAATATGCCTATACCCTGCCCTTTAACCTGATTTATCGAAAGAATTGAATAATTTAGAAATTTTTCTCCCATAAGCCATGTCAGTATTCCAACCCCTATATATAATAAAATACCTATAGAGCTTAATATTCTTAGTAATTTTAATGGGATTATGCTCATAGCCTGGTTAAGGCCAAATACCAAAGAATACAGGATAAAGGCAGAGGCTATTATAGTTCCCGCCTGGAATCCCCCCCCAGGCGTTAGCTCGCCATGAAACTGAATGTAGAAGCCAAAAAGTAAAATAAAAGGTATGAGTAATCTGGAAACTACCCTTAATACTATCTGATCTTTCAACCTCTCCCCCCTTGAATATGAGTTATTCAAGTACCATATAAAAACTTACATATGCAAGTTTTTTTACTTGAAGATAAACATGTTTACGTTATTTTTCATGATTCATAAATTTTATAGGAGAACAATATGAGTGTATTAGTTGGGAAGCATGCCCCGGATTTTACTGCAAAAGCCGTAATGCCGGATAATTCAATAAATGAAAATTTTAACCTTAAAAAACACCTTAACGGTAAAATGGGTGTTATTTTCTTTTATCCACTTGATTTTACCTTTGTATGCCCATCTGAGATAATTGCCTTTAACAATAGATTAAATGAGTTCAAATCACGCAAAGCAGAGGTTATTGCTGTTAGTGTTGATTCTCACTTTACCCACCTTGCATGGAAAAATACTCCTATAGAAAAAGGTGGTATTGGGAATGTTCAATTTCCTATGGTGGCTGATTTAACAAAATCCATTGCAAGACAATATGATGTTTTAATAAATGAAGCAGTTGCGCTACGTGGCACATTCCTGATTGATAAAGATGGCATAGTCAGGCACCAGGTAATTAACGATTTACCGCTCGGTAGAAACGTTGATGAGGCAATTCGTATGGTTGATGCCCTCAACTTCCACGAGGAAAATGGTGAAGTTTGCCCTGCGGGATGGAACAGAGGAAATAAAGGTATGGAAGCAACATCAGAAGGTGTAGCAAAATATCTGGCAGCAAACTCTAAAAAACTGTAACTCTAACTTGATTATTTAGGATTGGAATATGGTGAAAACTCACCATTCACAAGTACTTATCATTGGTTCAGGGCCGGCAGGTTGTTCAGCAGCAATCTATTCAGCGCGGGCAAATAGGAAGCCTACGCTTATAAGCGGCATGCAGCCTGGCGGCCAACTTACAATAACTACTGATGTTGAGAATTATCCAGGGTTTGGTGAAGTAATACAAGGGCCATGGTTAATGCAGCAAATGGAAGCCCAGGCTAAAAACGTGGGAACCAATTTTGTAAATGACCATATAAAATCTGTTGATTTATCCAAAAGGCCTTTTTTAGCTGTTGCTGAATCAGGGGATATGTATACAGCAGATGTACTAATCATATCTACCGGAGCATCAGCAAAATGGCTGGGATTGCCTACTGAGAAAAAATTTCAGGGGTATGGAGTTTCTGGATGTGCAACTTGTGATGGATTTTTCTTTAAGAATAAGGAAGTAGCAGTAATTGGTGGAGGAAATAGCGCGGTAGAGGAAGCTTTATATCTTACCCATCACGCTAGTAAAGTAACAGTGGTGCACAGGCGTAATGCCTTTAAGGCGGAAAAAATTTTACAAGAAAGACTCTTCAAGAATCCTAAAATATCAGTTTTATGGGATAGTGCTCTTGAGGAGGTGGTTGGAACCGACAATCCATTAAGTGTTACTGGTATAAAAGTAAAAAATGTAAAAACATCTGTAATTAGTGATTTGAAAGTTGATGGGGTGTTTATTGCTATAGGCCATAGCCCTAATACAAGCCTGTTTAAAGGTCAAATCGATCTTGATGATGGCGGTTATATATTAACAAAACCTGGAAGCACCAAAACTTCTGTTGAGGGAGTATTTGCGGCCGGAGATGTGCAAGATAAGATATTCAGGCAAGCAGTTACCGCTGCAGGAACAGGCTGTATGGCTGCCCTGGAAGCTGAAAAATATTTAGATAATCTAAAAAGCTAAATAATCCCTGTTTTTATTTTATTTTTCTTAAATTTAACAACAGTTCTTTGCCAAGCGGCCCACCATCATCCTTAATTTTCTGATCAAAGGCAAGTTTAAGTGTATCAACAAGTTTATCAATAATTCTTATTCTTTTTTTATTATCCATTGTTTCAGATTCATAATATTTTATTATATAATCGCACACCTGTGTTATTAGTATAAAACCCAGCGTTTCTGCCTGACTTCTTATACTTGCTAAAGGCTTGATTATATCCTCATCATCATTCTGGCTATCTATATTTGACTTCAAGAGCTTTTTAAGTTCTGATAACTCCTTCTTTGCGGTATCAAAAAAGTTATTTTTTGCAGAGTTTATTATTTTCTGACAGGCAATTATTTTTTCCTTCGAAAACACCTTTGATAATTCAACTTCTTTACCCAAAATCTCCTTTATCTCACTGTGAGCTTCTACCGCCACTACATCATCAGTTGAGTTTTTTTGCGTCATTCATTTTCTCCTAAATTCATCATATCTTACAACCCGCAACTCCCTTTTTCTTCGTTCTTTTCCTGCGGGGAGACCTTGATTCTTAAATCTCCTGCACGGGCCTTTATATAGTTCAGAAGTTATAAAAACCCTTGGATGATCGATTACATTCAAAAGCCGGCTGCATAACTGCTCCGCCTCAATTGGCTTTGGCACAATTTCATTTACTCCAGCATCCCTTGCTTCTTGTAAACCTTGCTTATTTATATCCTCCATAAGCATAAGAACAGGAACAAATGGGTTGGGCGAGGCCTCAGAATTTCTTATTCTCTTAACAAACATACTGGCATTAATCGGAAGAATGTTGCTATTTGCAGCTTCATTTACTTTTATCTCTCTATCAGTAATAACCAGATTAATTTTTATCTTTTTCATTATGGTAACGCCCTTCGACCCATTCGACACCGTATAAACACTGTTAAATCCAAGATTTTTTAGCATCTCCTTAAACATATCCAGTATTGTCTCACTACTGTCTATAATAAGTATTTGGATTTTACTTAGTCTAGCATCATAGCTAAATGCTTTAGTAGAGCCTGCCATAAAAAATTTAATAAAATATAAGTTTTTTAAAAAAATAATATCTTACTAGGATGCTAGGTTTTTATTTGCATGTCAACCTTAACTAGTTGATTTTACTTTATAATCAATCAGTAGTTGAATTAAATTCTTTATCTATATTTCTCAAGAAATTATAGTATGACTAAAAATATAAATGTATATAATCTTTATAAATTTAAATACCGATTTATTTTCTAATCTACTTTAAGTTTTAGCTAAGCGTCATCTGTGCTAATATAAAAAATCTGCACTCAAGAAATTTTAATGACATAAAAAAACCCCTGTAAAATAATTACAGGGGTTTGTTTTAGATATATGTTTTATAAATTAGCTGCTCAGACGAATCCTTACACTGCAGTTTTTGCCAGCGTTAGCCAGTGTATAAACTCCAGCAGCACTGTTGCATTGGGTTGCACCTGTACCAGTTGCACCAACAGCACCAAGATCGTTACCGGAAACCGCACCAGAGGTAACAATACCTGTTATAGCAATATTATCATCTACCTTGTTGTCGATGAATGAGGCCTGTTCAGGTGAATAGTTACCGCCCAGAAGAGGAACAGCAGCACCGGTATTGGAAGCAGCACCGAATATAGCAAAATTCGCAGAGCCGTTACCATATAGAAGTATACCGCCACCAATCCTGGCAGGAAGGATGCCAACACCTATCGCATTACTGGCGTTCGCCTGGGTATCAAAATTTGCAATGTTGATTAGGGATGCCGCAGCAAGATGCTGGGAAGCAAAACCTATTTCACCGTTTACAAAGTTCCCTGTCGGAGTACCAATCTGGCCATTAGCATCACCACCCCTGGCTGCAGGTGTGGCGTTCGCATCAGGAATAGCTGTTGTATAAGTTGCAGCTATATCGCCCGGAAGGCCGCCGTACTTAAGGCTGAATGTACCAACCCCGGCATCAACCTTGTTGAAATTGTTTATATCAGCCTGAACTCTCGCTGATGCAATTAATGACTGGCCCGCAAGTACGCCACCGACTATCAAACCTATGATAATCAGCACTATCGAAAGTTCTACCAGTGTAAAACCCTTCTCTGTAGATTTAGTTTTCATATATTCTCCCGTTGTTTTATTATGCTAAAAATAGTGGGGAAAAATTAAATTTTTCCCCACTTAGATTTTATATAAACTAGCTGCTCAGACGAATCCTTACACTGCAGTTTTTAGCAGCGTTAGCCAGTGTATAAACTCCAGCAGCACTGTTGCATTGGGTTGCACCTGTACCAGTTGCACCAACAGCACCAAGATCGTTACCGGAAACCGCACCAGAGGTAACAATACCTGTTATAGCAATATTATCATCTACCTTGTTGTCGATGAATGAGGCCTGTTCAGGTGAATAGTTACCGCCCAGAAGAGGAACAGCAGCACCGGTATTGGAAGCAGCACCGAATATAGCAAAATTCGCAGAGCCGTTACCATATAGAAGTATACCGCCACCAATCCTGGCAGGAAGGATGCCAACACCTATCGCATTACTGGCGTTCGCCTGGGTATCAAAATTTGCAATGTTGATTAGGGATGCCGCAGCAAGATGCTGGGAAGCAAAACCTATTTCACCGTTTACAAAGTTCCCTGTCGGAGTACCAATCTGGCCATTAGCATCACCACCCCTGGCTGCAGGTGTGGCGTTCGCATCAGGAATAGCTGTTGTATAAGTTGCAGCTATATCGCCCGGAAGGCCGCCGTACTTAAGGCTGAATGTACCAACCCCGGCATCAACCTTGTTGAAATTGTTTATATCAGCCTGAACTCTCGCTGATGCAATTAATGACTGGCCCGCAAGTACGCCACCGACTATCAAACCTATGATAATCAGCACTATCGAAAGTTCTACCAGTGTAAAACCCTTCTCTGTAGATTTAGTTTTCATATATTCTCCCGTTGTTAATATGAACTAAATAAGAAACAGGTTTTTAGAACCCGTTTCTCAATTCAATACATATTTACTTAATTTTATCTTTATTATCCACAAAATATATTACTCATTTTAAGAATTCATAAAATGAGTATTCTTTATGTAACACATATACTTACGATAAGAACATATTAACTTCAGCTTTTCTCCTGATAATCAGGCCATTTGATGGCCGGCCTTTAATATAAACCCATTTCATTAACTCTTTTGTGACTTCATGTTTTGAAACTTGACAATTTATTTTTCTCCTGAGTGTAGAGCGCTGCAAGGCGGCACCCCCAACATTAAATGTAAAACTTACTAGGCTATCAAACTCTCCATCAGATAAGGTAGTTTTTATAAGACGTAATACGGAAAAAATTGATTTTCTTAAATCATTTAACAATATTTCTTCAGCATAAGCCTTACTTATATATGTAGAAAATTCTTCTCCACTTACAATAACATGCCCATAACCAACTGTTTTATATCCGGCAGGGCATATATATGGCGATGCAGAAAATCCTTCAAATTTTTTTATATGTTCAATAGCATTCTTGCTTATCTGTCGCATGTATTACTTTCTCATTTTTTGAACAGCCCTTTGGCCAAAATAAAAACTAATTATCCCAGAAAATATTGCCTGATCTTCACTACTCCACATAATTGCTATGGCTTCAAGGGAGAAAGGAATAAAATATGAAGCCTGCACTATCTTTACAAACGCATATAGTATAAAAAAACTATAAGCAAGAACTGGCCTTACAGAACCATTTAATGAATCAACCCACTTTATACCTGTATTATAAGTTTTGTATATGGCCTGAGATTCAAGAGTGTCAGATAAAATCCTTATTTCTTCTAATTTGTTATTATATCCCATTCTTTCTTGTTCCATCTGCATTGAAAGAATTGCAATCTCATGCTTTCTATCAGCCCCTTCCCTAAACATTCTTAATATTTCTGGAAACAATGCTCCAAAAAAACCTAATAGAGAACCAAGTAATGTAACCATAACTAATCCTGCCTGATTATATTTTTTACTGACTGCCAAATAAGAAATAACAAAGTAGGTATTGAAACAGCAATAATAGCGCCCCTGATCCTTTCGGACATACTTTCACTACCTTTTCTAAGGCGTCTCAAATAAATCATATCAGCCTGATGTTCGTGAATTTCACTAACATCAAACCCAAGCCCAAGAAGAGTTTCCAGCACTGATTCTTTTACTATTTTTTTTACTTCATTTTCACTATCTATCATTTCTATACCTATGGGATTGTAGTGCTTTTTGTTACTGTATTATTATTTGTCCAGTCAGTTGTTATTACATGGTCATCTTCAAGATTTCCGGTATCCATTGTATGAAGAAGTGACCATAATCCTGATATTCCTTTTACATCTAAAGCTGCACCAACATTATAGACTTGAGAAATTGTTGGTAAATTTCCTGAAAAAAATGCAGCTTGATACATAAGCCCATTAAAATAATCATTCCCGGCTCTTGATCCTAAAATCACATTTGCAGTACCTGCAGCATTATAAACGGAGCTGGATGGCTCAGTATCAGTATCAAAACTGGTTACTTCAGTTCCATCAACCCACATACGCATCCTGTCTGTGCTGGTTGAATTTGCTGAGTCATAATGGAATAAAAAATGATACCAATTTGTTGTAGATGTATAAGTTGGAGTAGTGGTTAATTGACCAGAAAGATAGTTTGAACCATTATTGCTAACTCTATATATAATCTGCCCACTAGCATTAAACTGGATATTTAGAACTCTGTTTGAAAACCCGGAATCTTCAATATCAAACAATGCCTGAGTTCCTGTAGTAGATCTTTTTACCCAAACACTAAAAGCGAATTTTTCTCTGTCAAAGCCACCAAAATTCGCTTTTGTCATACTAAGTGTCTGGCTTGAAGAACTTACAAAAGAGAGAGAGACCGATTCGGAGGTGAACCAGATGCCCCGCTTCCTGCTGAACTTCTAGGTCCAATATGAATGATATTATTCATACTTTTAAACTCCCTGAAGCAACCCAAGTATTTGGAGATCCTTCAACAATTTTTACAATTGAAACTTGAGCATATTGACCGTTAAGCTTAAGCTTATTTCCTTCTGTATAAAGATTATCACTGCCTTGCTTAGCTATGGTTACTTCACCAGTACCAAGCTGAACAACAGCTATATTAAATCCTTTAGGTAGGCTTTCCGTTGATGTTTGGGGTAATGTTATTGTGGTAGCACCTGAATTATTTAGGGTAATAATTTTGCCGTTATCAGAAGCAGTAACTGTATAACTGGTGCCAGTTTGCGCATTTACACTTATATTTCCGCCCGTCACTGTTCCATTAAAAGTGATTGTATCACCAGCGACTGTAACTCTTGTTGCAGCTGTGTTATCAGATGTTCCTGAAGAGCCTGCAGAACATGTTTTGATTTCTACAGAAGATGTCCCTGTGCCTGTTGAAGCACCACCACTTAATACTAATGTGCCACCATTTTTATTAGTAGCAGAAGCAGTAGCTCCTCCAGCAACTACAGATAAATTATTGCCTGCCGTGTCAGAAGTTGTGTGCCGTTTTGACTTTAGTGTAGTAGCAACCTGCCCGGTAAAACTTAATGTATTGTTGTTACTTTCAACCTCTACAACTATAGATGTTGCATTATCATCAATCCCTGCACTTGTAAAAACTGTGCCTGTAAGATTAGTGAAAGTACCAGCTGCGGCAGTAGATGCACCAATTGCTGCGCCATTTATCGAACCTCCGGTTATGGCTACAGAAGCAGCACTTTGTGTTGCTATAGTACCAAGCCCCATTGATGTCCTGGCATTAGCTGGGGTTTCATCAACCCACTTACTACTAGCATTATCATATGTAAAAAAACTGTTGTCCGCCGGAGTACCAGAGATATTAACTCCACCAACAGCATTTAGATCAGGTATCAAAATAACCCAATTTGAACTATCATAAACATATATCTTATTCTCATCATTTACCCATATATGCATCCCCTCATTTGGGGAAATAAAGTTCCAAACCTGGTTAAACCAAGCTATTTTTTTGGCTTGCCCTGCCCAGCTCCCTGTTGGGGATGAACCTACTATATATAGATCGCCAGATGAAGGAGAGCCCGGCGGGGTAGATAAATCTTTATCTATGACTCCCCTGTTTAATATAGCATCTATTATGCTAACCCCTTCATTTATAGTGATTTCCTTCTGTGCCTGACTTTGCTCAAGCAAGGTTATTTTTAGATTGTTAGTTTGTGTCATATCCTTATCCTTAGTTGTTAAAAAATGTTTAAAATTTTATTAAAATATGTTATTATTTAATTGATGAATTCTGCTTTTAGGGGGAGGTCCCTAATATGAAAAAATTAGTGTTTCTGCTGCTTGCCAGCACGTCTCTATTATCTTTCCTAGCTAATGCCGGAGTAACACCTATGCGCGATGAAGGCTGCATTGCTGCCGCAGGAAGAGGTGATAAAAATGTAGTTATAATGGATGTAGGAGGTACGCAAGTTTGCGTAGATAACCGTTCTGGTGGAGACCAAGGAAAAAGTTATGATCACAGCAACCTTACAAATAAATTTGCGGAAGATCGCAAAGATACGTGGGAAGACAGCCTTGTTGGAGTAACTGAAAAATATCTTGAAAGTATATTAAATCACTATGACCCCCCATCCAATCACGATAATCCTGCGGATAGCTTATGGGGCCAATATAAAGCTGGCGATAAATCAGTCTACAATAGAGAAACAAGACTTCCTGATTTTTCAAAAATAAGAGGCAAAGGTAAAGACGCTACTGAACAAGCCGAAAACAGGCAGAAAAACATCGATAAAGCAGAAAAAGAAGGTAAAAACAATGACAAAGCCAGAGAGGAAGCTACTCCTGTATTAAAGAAAATAACTGATGAAGTGCTTAATGCAGATGCAGATGATATACAAGGTAAAACCGAAATATCAGGCAGGGCTTCTAAATGGAATTATATAGCTCCAATTAAGTTAGCAGATTGTGGTATGGAAGTAGCTGAACACACCCAAAGTACCGGTGGTTCTGGTGGTACTTCCGGTGGTGGTTCTGGCGGTGGTTCTGGCAGCACGGGTGTTATTATAGATGGCGTTCCTGTTGTTTCAGGTTGTGAAGACGCCGGCGGTGGTTCTGGTGGATCAGGAGGTTCTGGTGGCACCAGTGGTGGAGCAGCAGGTGTTGCCGGTGGTCCATTCTCTAAATCAAATCTATATGATTATGAAAAACATAATATGGAAGGTGATGCCAAAGCCTCTGTAGAAGATGTATTTGAAAAAATAGATTCCGAAAAAGAAGTAGGCGAACTACCTGACGAGAGCAGCTTCTATGATGGTGGAGATAGTGTACCTGAAGCTGGAGATGGCGGCACAAGCGGCGGTGGCGGCAACGAAGATGGCGGTGGTGGCAATGAAGATGGTGGCGGCTCAGAACCATAATGAATTTTAGTTGTTTCCCAAAAGGGCCCATAAATCTGGGCCCTTTTTTATACCACTGCAATACCTGCCTTGCCTTTCCCGACTACTCCTGAAACCTGATATACTTTAATACTTATACTGCTTTGTGTACTGCCAAAATCTATAATTTGATCAGCTGCCGTGTAGCCTGCCTGAGGTGATAAAATGTTTTTTATATACCTTACCACATTACTTCCATTCATTATTTCAATTTCATAAAGCTCCTTTTCTTCATTGAGTGGAACATCTGCAAAGTCTCTTAAATCACCACTTATTCTGGTTCTCCTTACCCAAGTAATAGTAAGATTGCCGCTACCATCACGACTTCCTAT
Organism: uncultured Rickettsiales bacterium; assembly: GCA_964450945.1. Lineage (GTDB taxonomy): Bacteria > Pseudomonadota > Alphaproteobacteria > Rickettsiales > JABDBP01 > CAYVHI01. Next base: position 4,201 of record CAYVHI010000020.1, on the reverse strand, counting down.
TATATGCACAGGGGAATATGGTTTAAGGCCAACACCGCTAAAAATAAAGTCCTGTGAATCAGTTTGGGTTAAGGTGTGGCCATAACTGACTGGCTTATATTTCCTCAACAGGCCAATCATACTTATAGCGTTTGCTGTTCTTAAAACTCTGTCATCAAGCAAGACAAATATTTCGCCAGCAACATGTAAAGAAGTTGTATCTTCACTCCCCAACCTGCCTCTAAGCATATAACTCAGCTCATATTTTAGCTCCGATAGGAGTGTTGCATTCTTGAATTGGATGATTTCATTCCCGAGAAGTGCAAGATTCTTTCCATTAAGCAATGCAAGTTCTGAAACACTTTCAAGCGACCCGGATATCAAGGATACTGTAACCTTATTTACCTGATCTGATACTGCTGTTGGCCCGTTTGCGAGCGCAGTTATTGTAGAGCCAATAACTGCTGCCTGATCAATATTTGTTATTGGCTGGTAGCTCGTTCCACCATCATCAGAACGGGATACTTGTGCACCCTGCCATGCATCCTCATAACCTGTACCAGCAAGCCTTATATATGCCTGCTGTGGATTATCGGAAGGAAATGCAGGAAGGTCTAAAATATCAAGCCGTGTATCACCCGGATCAATTACGGGATCAATTAAAGATGTTACTTCGCCCGGCTTACTGTAGAAATCATAAACAGTTATATCTTCAGCAACGCCTTCAGCCTCGATTACACCAGATGAATATTGGGCATTAACCAGGCGAATCTTATGCGTGATATTGCCAGTTGTTATTTCAATTATATCTGTTGGCTCAAGTGCCATGTATTTATGTGGAAAAGCAAAACTGAAAATTGTCCTTTCCATCCATGCGTTGAATAATGTTATATCTGCAATGTTTTTTGCCTGCTGGTCTGTCATAACTATTGGCAAACTCATTGTAAGTGATTCAAGGCTTGAGCTGGTAAGCCGCTGTGAGTGCTGGTTTCCTGGCTGATAATCAACAATACCGTTTATATAATTTACATTCACGCGCTGTGGCAGAACTATTTCTTGCTCACGGCTGGTAAGTAATAATTCTTTTGCTTCTCTCTTCTGAGCAGGTATCAAATCGTTTTCAGGAATTGATACTGCAATACTTCCTCCGCGCGGAACAAACTTAATCACCCCATCTGATTCAACTGCATCAAAAAAATATGCAGCTTGCAATGTTTCTATAGAACCGCGCGCTGGAATAATATCTGCAATAACATAGCCATCGACAAGGTCTGTAAGTCTTGAAACATCTATGTCACTATCAGTCAGCCCTGCTCTTATGCAGTTATCACGAACGATTGCAGCCAGAGATGAAAGTCCAAGTTTGCCGTTCACCCAATGGCCGTATTTCCACAAAGGCCCATCCGTCCAGACACGAACTAAATCGGGCCAGAACGGAAATGGCCTTGCATCCCACGTCCAGATGAACATACGTTCAATCATGGTGGAACTTTTCCATTTTTTCTCTGTGGCGAGTAAGCCTTGCCGCTGAGCTCTAAAGTCTATGCGGCCTCTTGAATGGTATGGAAAATAACTTTCGATGGAATTAGGATCATAAAAAACATTCGGTTGGTTGGTTGCGCCATCAAGGCTTGGAAATCCATATTCCGTGAACCATATCTTTTTTGATTGCGGCACCCATGAAGTCTGAACACTATTTGGATTTGTGTGCGTATTTGTCCACCACCAGTTTATATTTTTCCATGCATAAGGCGCAGCTAAGCTTGCTTGGTTTGTTCTTTCCGGATCTGTGTAATACCAGTCATATCCCTCACCTTCAGTCCAGCCGTCTATAACTTTCTGAACGTCATACCCTGATTGGGGCTCATTAGTGAGCGGAAAATAAGCATCAATACCAATGAAATCTATGTTTGTAGATGCCCATAGTGGGTCCATATTATACCAGCCATCATCAGTATGGTGATATTCTGACCAATCTGCTGCATAGGTAACCTTTACGCCAGAACCAACAATTCCTTTAACAGTTGCAGCCAGAGAAACTAGCGCATCAACAGCAGGATAAGAACGTGTGGTTGTGCCTGTATAAACTTTGGTAAGCCCTATCAATTCTGAACCAATAACAAATGCATCAACTTTTGTTTTTACAAGATTCGCGTAGTGCGTGATGAATGCGTTATAGCCATCTGTTTTTGTAAAGAAATTTGCAACTTCGGTTGCTGTTCCTGTTACCCTTCCGCGCCAAGGCTTGTTTTCAATATCCATGAAGAACATTGGATAGAACATTATTTTCAACCCGCGTGATTTCAGTTCATCAAGGTAGCGGAGGATTGATTGGTCACTCGGCGTGCCGCCATAGATTGGGTTACCAAGCCCATCCAGGGTTATCTGGTGCGCGGTATCACGCGTGAATGTGGCAGAACTCCATATATCAGGCTCGGTGGTTGCGCTTTCCTGATATTCAACGCCAGGCTGGATTATGCAATCACCTGCATCTAGGCTGGTGCCAAACCAAGTGCATACAACGGCTACCCATTCAAGGTTGCGGCAGGTATCAAGTAGCTGATCAAGCCCAACCAGTGCATCTGCCTTATTACTGGTGTTATTCTGGTTTATGCGTACCTTTGGCCCTTTCTGCACCCAGTTGCTACCCACCAGCTCACCTGGAACTTTTGTCTGCACCACCGTATCATATACGAATTCACCAGAGCCTGGAATCAACACCATGCCCTTTATCATCTCTTCAAGCACATCTCCGCTTTCATCCTGAACTAGTACACGTCGCTTAACCTCAAATGTAAAGTTAGGGATGCGGTTGCCATAATTTGCAAGGGGAAAATCCTCTATTACAACGTATGAAAGCCCACGATATGCGGGTGTTTTGCCAATACCTTCTATGCCTTCTATGTATGGGTCTGGCAGCTGTGCCTCATCCCCCTTATAGAGACGGTATATGCCTTGGGTTATATCTATAACCGAGGCATCCGCCCACACACGGAGCACAGAATCTATCTCGCCTTCGCATATGGCTATTGCAAGCGTTACGGAGTAGCTGTATGTAGTCTGGCTCTGGCTTACCTTGGTCGCACCGCCCTTACCGCCAACACTTGCGTTTGATGTGGTTGCCGTTTCCTTGATAGGACGTGACCAGATGACATTACCTGCAATTCTTGCCTGCCCATAAACTATAGGGATCATTTTGCCGTAGGTGGAAGTCTGCACGGAAAGATCAGCCAAGCGAAGCCCGCGCGCTGCTGGCAGCCTACCTCCACCAAAGATATTATTATCAATAGTTCTTCCAACATAGCCTGCACCAGCCTTAATAACTGAGCCAGCAAGCGCTCCAACTACACCGCCGCCAAAGCTGCCGGCCGCAGCACCAGCCGCCGCTGTTAATACCAACGTTGCCATTATTTATCCTTTTTATTGATTGTTAGATTAACCTGAATAAATCAGGTTCTTTTGATTGTACTTCTATCCCTTGCATATCTTTCGGTACTTAAGAGATATTGTTCCTGCCTGCCATCAAAGCTTTTTGGAAGTGCTGATTTTTCATACTCTTCACTATCAGGTAAGTCAGGAGTAAAAATTTCTATATCTGGATTTATTATATTTTTTCCTCTCATGAATTTCCTGCTCCTTGAATCACAAAACGCAGATGTTGTTATTAAATCCATAAATGTTGCAGAAGTAATTTTTATATTCCTATAACTAAGAAGTTCTCCAACAACCGGATATATGAATGTTGGCATTTTGCTTCCCGTTGCTGTAAGCCTGGGGTCCAGAAGACCGCCAAATAAGGCAATTTCAAATAACTTATCACCCTTTGGGTCAATATCCTCAAGTATAGGTATAAATAGATTACCTGTTTTTTTAGAGCTCCTTATATTTGCAGCATCAGCATGAAAGCTGAAGGTTACATCATCACAGAATCCTATACCACCAATACAGGTAAGCACTCCCGACACCCCTATTATGGGATATTTACTTCTTGCTGAAGTTATGCCGTATGTAGATTGATATATGTGAACTGCCTTTGCTTTATCAACATCAGCATCATCAAATTTTATTTTTGGCAAGCCTGCTAAAAAATTATCAATCTCTTTTATGTTCATATAAAAGCCTTATGGGTTCTTAATTATAACCCATAGCAGCCCATATATAAATCATAAATTACGCATGCCTTTACGGAGAAATTTATCAATCCTCCTCTGCTTCTGCGAAC
>CAYVHI010000019.1:0-30515 GCA_964450945.1 uncultured Rickettsiales bacterium | reverse complement strand
GTCAGCTCTGCCTACTTTTTCTATGAAAGACCTGCTTGATGCGGGCGTACACTTTGGCCACAAAACACTGCGCTGGAACCCACGCATGGCACCATTTTTATTTGGCGTTCGTAATGATATCCATATCATAAACCTACAGCTCACCATGCCAATGCTTTATAATGCGCTTAAGGCACTTCATGAAGTTGCTTCTAAAAACGGCCGTGTGCTGTTCGTTGGCACAAAACGCCAGGCTTCAGATATTATATCTGAACAGGCTAAACGTTGCGGCCAGTATTATATCAATTCCCGCTGGCTGGGCGGTTTGCTCACCAACTGGAATACTGTTTCCGCTTCGATAAAGACTCTTACAAAATATGAAGAGCAGCTGAAAGATGAAAATTCTCCGTTAACCAAGAAGGAAAAGCTTCAAGTTGAACGCGAAAAAAGCAAACTTGAAAAATCACTTGGTGGTATTAAGGATATGGGCGGTCTGCCGGATATTCTTTTCATAATTGATACCAACAAAGAGGAAATCGCTGTAAAGGAAGCTCAAAAACTTGGTATTCCTATTGTTGCGGTTGTTGATAGCAATTCTTGCCCTGACAATATTGATTATATGATTCCAGGAAATGATGATGCCACACGCGCAATTAAATTATACTGCGAACTGGCTGCTGATGCCGTTCTGAAAGGTATGGAAAAAGCTCTTGCTTCTTCTGGTGCTGATATCGGCGCTTCAGCAAAACTTCCTGGTGAAAAAGTTGCTGACCTTGAAACAGCCCGCGCTGCTAATGCAAATCAATCTGCAGGACAAGCAGAAGCTGTAGCCAAAACTGAATCCGAAGGTAAAGAAGCGGCTGAAAGCAAAAAGAGAGGTGCAGCAGCAAGAAAACCTGCTGCCGGCAAAGCTAAGAAAGAAGCTCCTGCTAAGAAAGCACCGGAAGTAGTTAAGAAAAAATCTGTTTCATCCAAGAATAAAACTAAAGGAGAATAGTGATGTCTGAAATCAGCGCTGCAGTCATTAAACAACTGCGTGAATCAACAGGTGCAGGCATGATGGATTGTAAAAAAGCCCTCACCGAAGCTAAGGGAAATTACGAAGAAGCGGTAGATTGGCTGCGCAAGAAGGGTCTTGCCGCAGCTGGCAAAAAATCTGGCCGTACAGCTGCTGAAGGTCTGGTTGCGATTGCTGCAAACGGCAATAAAGCTGCTATCATCGAGCTAAACTCTGAAACAGACTTCGTTGCCCGTAACGATCAGTTCCAGGCACTTGCCAAAGGCATTGCAGAGATTGCTGCAAACCAGAATGGCAGCGTGGAAAACATGAAGTCACAAAAATATCCTACCGGCAAGACTGTTGAAGAAGAAATAACAAGTACTATTGCTACCATTGGTGAAAACATCAATTTCCGCCGCACAGCATCTCTTTCTGTGGGCCAGGGTGTTGTTTCAACCTATGTTCACAGCTCAATCGCACCAAATCTTGGAAAGATTGGCGTTATAGTTGCACTTGAATCAACAGCTGCTAAAGAAAAACTTGAAGATTTCGGCAAGAAACTTGCAATGCATATTGCTGCAAGCCGTCCGGAATTCATTACAGCTGCTGAAGTTACCGAAGAAATGAAGGAACGTCAGAGAAAGGTATTTGCTGAGCAGGCAGAAACTTTCATGCAAAAATTTGCTGCATTTGATGCTCGTGTTACACCATATAAAGGTGAATTCAAAGGCGAGCGTAATTTCTCTGAAAAGCAGATTGAAGCTAAGCTTGATGAACTTAATCAGTTCTCTGAAAGCCTTGCTGAGCTAAAAGCCGATTTTGAAAAGAAATCTGCCAGTGAAGACCGTAAGGAAAAACAGGAAGGTGAGCGCACAAAGAAGCTGATTGATGTTTTCTATCAGGAAGCTGCTTTCCTAATTAAGAAAGTAACCTCTTATGGCGATAAGGCTGCTGCGATACAGAAACTTGTTGATATGAAAATGGCTCGCTATTTCGAAGAAGCAGCACTTTTAGACCAGCTTTATGTGATTGATGGTAAAACCAAGGTTTCTCAAGTTGTCGAACAGATTTCCAAGGAAGCTGGTGCACCTGTTGCAATCAAATCTTTCATCCGCTTCCAGCTTGGTGAAGGAATTGAAAAAGAACAGGCTGATTTTGCATCTGAAGTTGCCAAAGCTGCAAACGGCTAATCAATAGATATTATTAACTAATTAAAAAAGCCTGTGATTCTTAAGGAATTACAGGCTTTTTTGTTAAACTATTAATAATCTCACTTGCAACTTGTGGGTCTAGACCTTGAGTAAGAAGTGGGTTGGCAAGTTTAAAAATTATCGTGCTAATTAATTCATCATACCCATTTTCGTAATCAATATCCTCACGTCCTTCAATTGCATTTGCCCACTCTTCGATATCTGATGTAGTAAATTCGGATTTTATATATCTATTTAGAATTTCTATGATTTCCTGACGCTGTAACGTAATCAAACTTACGTTACTATCCCAACCAAGTTTTTCTAGTGAGGTAGTTATCTCTTTTAAGTTGCCATCATACTTCAATAACTTTTTCAGTAATTTTCTACGCTCTAACATAATAAATACCTTAAAATTTTACCTTTATGTGAACAATGCTACCATCAGGCGCATAAGTAGTTTTAGTATACTTTACCGTATTGCCAAATGAATCTACAATCTTTTCATATCTTGCAAATGAACCTGGAATATTATTAGCTGGAACATCCGCCTGAAACACTTTACTTCCATCAGAAAGATTAAAGATTTTAGTTGAGTTTGCATTTTTTGGTAAATTCTTTTCAAATCTCGTTAAATTACCTGCTTGAGTTAAACTTAAATTTTCAATACTACCTTCTGTTGCTGAGTTAAGAATGTTAGTACCAAATTCTCCAAATATTGCTCCAACAATAGAGCGCAAACCACCTCCTATACCATAAATACCTAATGTTATAGCCTCGGTTGGTACTTCCTCAATGGCATCAGGGTGTTTTGGGGTTTCGGTTGATGTGCCGCCACCATCAAATAAATCAAACAGGTCTCCGAAAAGCCCGCCATCAGATGAATCTCCGCTTCCACTCCCACCACCTGCACCGCCACCAGTGCTAGTCCATTGCCCACCATTTGGGTTTCCGGCAGGAACCCTTGGCTGGTTAGGGTCAAAACCAGCTTTTATCCCATACCTTATCTCTAGCAGAGTTAGCCTTTCATTGAATTCCCTGAAAAACTCCTCAGAATCTTTTGCAATCCAGTTTATCTGAGCTGATATAGTTTCTATTTCTTCTTTAGTTACCATTAGTTATTATTCCGATATATAGTCACGTTACCTCTTAAACCAGAAGCCCGGAAGGTTGTTTTTTTTAGGAAATTTGGCATTTATAATTTTTTCCTTCCAAGTGAGAAAAATATTGCTATTTTAGAGCAGTTTATTCTTTTTAAAGTGTAGGATGTTATGGCGGCTGCAAAACGAAAATCTTCGGCAAAATATAAACGTGTACTTTTAAAGATTTCCGGTGAGGCTTTGATGGGCCTGCAAAAATATGGGCATGATCAAACCGTAATCAACCGCATATGCAAGGAAGTTAAATCAGTTCATAGTCTGGGAGTACAGGTATGCATCGTTGTTGGCGGTGGCAATATCTATCGCGGAGTTGCCGGCGCGGCTTCAGCAGGGATAGAACGTGCCAGCGCAGATTATATCGGTATGCTTGCAACCGTTATTAACGCCCTCACCTTACAGAATGAGATGGAAAAGGTTGGCGTGCAGACCCGTGTTCTTTCAGCAATCCCGATGATGACTATTTGCGAACCTTATATCCGCCGCCGTGCCGTTCGCCACATGCAGAAGGACCGCGTGGTGATATTTGCGGCAGGAACCGGCAACCCGTTCTTTACAACTGATACGGCTGCGGCTCTCCGCGCTGTTGAAATGGGCTGTGATGCAATACTCAAAGCCACACAAGTTGATGGTGTATATTCAGCCGATCCTAATAAAGTTAAGAATGCCAAACGTTATGAAAGGCTTTCATATAAGGATGTGTTGGCGCGCGATCTTGCAGTGATGGATGCTTCGGCAATATCGCTTTCTAGAGAAAATAATATTCCAATTCTTGTATTTTCAATCCACACACCTGGGGCATTTGCCGATGTTATTTCCGGCAAGGGCCGTTTCACTATAATTGAATAAAGAGGTTTTATGGCTGTTGATATGAATGACATAAAAAAACGTATGGAAGGCGCGTTCAATGCTTTCCACAACGAACTAAAGGGCTTAAGAACAGGCCGCGCTTCGCCAAACATGCTTGATAATATTGCGGTTGAAGCATATGGCAATGCCATGCCCATAAACCAGTTGGGCAGCGTAAGCGTTCCTGAAGCACGTTTGATAACCGTTCAGGTATGGGATGGCACACAGGTAAAAGCCGTTGAGAAGGCAATACGTGATGCAGGTCTCGGCCTTAACCCACAGGTAGATGGCTCTCTCATACGTATTCCAACTCCCGAACTTAGTGAAGAGCGCCGTAAGGAGCTTGTGAAGGTTGCCCATAAATATGCTGAGCAGCAACGCATAGCGGTTCGTAACGTCCGCCGTGATGGTATGGATACACTTAAGAAAGCTGAGAAAGACGGCGGCATTTCAAAGGATGAGATTGCTGGAAAGGAAAGCTCTATTCAAAAAATTACAGATGAGTTCATCAAGAAAATTGATGATGCATTGGCAATAAAGGAAAAAGAAATTTTACAAGTTTGAGAATGCTAAGTCATATTGCAATAATAATGGATGGTAATAGCCGGTGGGCGGAAGCACGCGGCCTGTCTCGCCTTGATGGGCACAGGCAGGGGGCGGAAGCATTGCGCAATACAATAAAGGGATGCATAGAATCTGATATCAGTTATCTGACAGTTTATGCATTTTCTTCTGAAAACTGGAACCGTCCGAAATATGAAATTCAAGGATTGATGCAACTCTTACGTTTCTATTTAAGCCGTGAGATTAATGAACTTAACAAGAATAAAGTCCGCATAAGTTTTATTGGAGATCGCAGCAAGCTGGAGAAAGATATACTGGAGCAAATGCAGCAAGCTGAGACAATCACAAAGAACAATAATAAGCTGCATCTACATATTGCATTAAGCTATGGCAGCCGGCAGGAAATAATAGAGGCGGCAAAAAATTTTGCTGAAGACTACAAATCAGGAAGAAAAGGAAACCTAGATGAAAAACTTTTTGCAGGATACTTGCATACAGCAGGAACTCCTGACCCGGACTTGCTTATACGAACAGGTGGCGATCAGAGATTGAGTAACTTCCTGCTTTGGCAATCGGCTTACACTGAATTTTATTTTACTCCTGTTCTGTGGCCGGATTTTGGTCATAAGGATTTGAAGAAAGCTATATCTGAATTTCAAAAAAGAGAAAGGCGTTATGGAAGAAGAGATCTTGAACAAGCTGCTGGATAAGGAATCATATCCTGATCTTAAGAAAAGGCTCATTTCAGCCTTGGTATTAATACCTGTGGTTATACTTGCAATATATGTTGGTGGCGCGCTTTTTGCTGCGCTTATTACTCTTGCTGTTGTCATAATGAGTTTCGAGTGGAAAAATTTAATGGCGGCAAATGATAAGCTAAATAATGAGAAAAAAATCCAGCGTTGGGAAATTTACGGAGCATTATATATTGCTCTGCCTGCACTGTCGCTTTTGTGGCTACGCAGCCTTGATCTTGATTCATATGGCGCAGATGGGGCAACCATCGTTTTCTGGATTGTAAGCATAATCTTTGTAACAGATATATTTGCCTATTTCGTCGGTGTAAAAGTCGGCGGGCCAAAGCTTGCAAGCAAAATAAGTCCAAGCAAGACTTGGTCAGGTTTTGCCGGTGGAGTTATTGCCGCTATGCTTGCTGGTTTCATAATATCTATAATAATAAATACCCCTAACAAACTCACATTTACATTCATCTCATTAATGCTTGCAATGGTTGAGCAGGTTAGTGATCTTCTTGAATCAAAAATCAAGCGCGTATGCAAGGTAAAGGATAGCAGCGGTTTAATACCCGGCCATGGCGGTTTGCTTGATAGGGTTGATGGTTTTATTCTCACCTGCCCTTTCATTGCAATAATTTTGCTTATCACACAGGGAAGCGGGATTTTAAAATGAAGGTAACCGCTTTAAAACAAAAGATAAGCCTTAAGAAGCCAAAGAAAGTAACTATTCTTGGCTCTACCGGTTCTATCGGAAAAAATACGATAGACCTTATAAGGCAGCATCCTGAGTCATTCGAGGTTGAGGCATTAACAGCCAATAATAATGTCGAGTTGCTGGCGGAACAGGCAAAAAACCTTAATGCAAAATCCGCAGTTATAACTAATGAACTTTTATATAGAGAGCTAAAGGAAAGACTGGCTGGCACAGATATAGAAGTCGCGGCAGGAGAGAAAGCCACCGAACAGGCGGCAAGCAGGAAGGCAGATTTTGTCATGTCTGCAATAATCGGGGCTGCCGGCCTGAACCCAACAATAAAAGCTATAGAACAAGGCGCAACCATCGGCATGGCAAACAAAGAGTGTCTTGTATGTGCAGGTGATTTGATAAACAAATATGTGAAAAAAAATCAAGCAACCCTTATACCTGTTGATTCTGAACATAACTCAATATTCCAGATTTTTGATTATAAGAATGTCGATAAAATTGAAAAAATAACTCTTACTGCTTCTGGCGGCCCATTCCTTAACCACCCTCGCAATACATTAAAGGATATAACCCCGAAAGAAGCGATGAAGCATCCTAACTGGACAATGGGTGCAAAAATTTCTGTTGATTCTGCAACCATGATGAATAAAGGCCTTGAATATATCGAGGCATATAATTTATTCCCGCTTGAGAGGAGCCAGATTGATATTCTCATCCATCCCGAATCAGTTATACACGGCCTTATCTCTTATAAGGATGGTTCAGTAATGGCGGGTATGAGTTACCCTGATATGAGGGTTCCTATTTCTTATGCGCTCGGTTGGCCGGAAAGGATAAATAATAACAGCAAAAAACTTAACCTGGCGGAAACCGGCAAGTTATCTTTCTTCAAGCCTGATGAAAATCAATTTCCTGCTTTAAGGTTAGCTCATTATGCCCTTGAAAAAGGCGGCACTTCCCCAACAATACTTAACGCTGCAAACGAAGAAGCGGTAAAGAGCTTCCTCTCAGGAGAAATAGGCTTCCTTGATATAACTAATCTGGTAAAGGAATGTCTGGAAAAAATTTCTTCAACTGTAATTAGATCAATTGATGATATAATATCTGCAGATAGGGAAGCGCGCGAGCGGGCAAGAAATATAATTAAAAACAAAAGGTAAATATGGAAACATTAATAGAGAACGCTAGTTACTATCTACATTACTTTGCTTCATTCATACTTATAATTTCAGTAATTGTATTTATTCATGAATACGGGCACTTCTGGGTGGCGCGTAAATGCGGTGTAAAAATAGATGCATTCTCAATTGGCTTTGGTCCAGAACTTTTCGGCTGGACTGATAAACATGGCTGCCGCTGGCAGGTTGCAGCTTTCCCATTGGGTGGGTATGTCAAAATGTTTGGGGATATAAGTGCGGCAAGCACACCTGATAAAAAGAAACTGGAAAAACTTTCCAAATCCGAACAGAAAATGGCTTTTCACTGCAAGCCGCTTTCAAACAAGGCAGCAATAGTTGCGGCTGGCCCTGCAGCCAATTTCATATTGGCCATATTCATCCTTACATTCTTTATCATGTATTACGGCAAACCCCAATCATCCGCTGAAGTTGGGGATGTTATGAAGGGAAGTGCTGCGGCCACTCTTGGTCTTCGCTCCGGCGATTATATAACAAACCTAGATGGAAAAGAGATTAAGCGTTTTGAAGATATAAGGGAAATTGCAACAATGAATCCCGGTACTCCCATAGATATAATCTTTGTAAGAGATGGAAGGAAAATAAAGGAAGTTATAACGCCAAAATTATCCGAAACAAAAGATATATTTGGAAACAAGGTGCGTGTTGGATTAATAGGCATAACCTCTTCTGGTGTGTTTTATGAAAAAGTTGGCCCTTCAGGTGCAATTATCGAAGCCATAAAACAGACTTACAGCATTTCTAAGAATACTCTTGTTGCCATAGGGCAGATTATAACCGGAAAGCGCAGTAGTAGTGAGATAAGCGGGATTTTACGTATAGGTAAATATTCCGGTCAAGCCACCGAAAAAGGGTTCAGCACCGTAATCTGGTTCATGGCGGTTCTTTCCATAAACCTTGGGTTAATTAACCTGTTTCCTGTACCGCTTCTTGATGGCGGACACCTTATGTTTTATGCAATAGAGGCAGCAAAGGGACGGCCTCTGGCAGAACGTGTACAGAATTTTAGTTTTAGGATTGGCTTTGCCTTGCTTATTACACTTATGATTTTTGCAACTATTAATGATCTTAGATATTTCAATCTATTTTAATGCCTAGATTAAAATTATTTTTTCTGATTTTTATCCTCTGCCTTTTCTGGCATAAGGCAGCTTTTGCCGCCGATGTTATAAGAAAAATAGTCATAAACGGTAATGAGCGGGTTGAAACAGAAACTATAAACTCATATTTAAGGGTAAAGGTTGGTGACAATTTTAATTCCGATCTTATAGACAGCTCCCTGCAAAACCTTTTCTCCACAGGCCTTTTTAGTGATGTTTCATTCGATGCAGAAGGCAGTACGCTTATTCTTACTGTTCAGGAAAATCCTATTGTTAATGAAATCGCCTTTGAAGGAAATAAAAGGATAAATGATGAAGATCTGCTTAAAGAAATCAGCCTAAGGCCACGTTCAGTATATACAAAAACCGATCTTCAAAATGATGTAAGGAGAATTACTGATGTATATAGTAAAAGTGGCAGGTTCTCTGTTGTTGTAGAACCAAAGATAATCAAACTTGAACAAAACCGTATAAATCTTGTGTTTGAGATTGATGAAGGTAAGCAAACAGAAATCGGTCGGATATTTTTTATTGGCAACAACAATTTCAGTGAACGCAAGTTAAAAACCATAATACAGACAAAAGAGTCCCGCTGGTGGCGCTTCCTTACCAGCGATGATAATTATGATACTGACCGTGTCCAGTTCGATCAGGAGTTGCTGCGCCGCTTTTACACATCACATGGATTTGCTGATTTCAGGGTAAATGCCGTAAATGTTGAACTTATCCCTGAATCAGATACGTTTTTTATCACCTATGCGCTGGAAGAAGGAAGAAAGTATAAATTCGGAAAAATGAATATAACCAGCGATTTCTCTGATCTTGAGATACCAAAACTCCAGCAAAACCTTAAAACAAAAGAAAACCAGGAATACAACTCCGAACTTATTGAAGATACCATTTCAGAGCTTATCAAGAAAATAGGCAACTATGGCTATGCATTTGTCGATATAACCCCTGAATTCCGCCGTGATACAGAGAACGGCGTTATTGACCTTACCTACCATATAAAAGAGGGGCCAAGGGTATATGTGGAGAATATTAATATTACCGGTAATGTAAGAACTTTGGATAAGGTTATAAGGCGTGAATTCCGGATTGCCGAAGGCGATCCATACAACACGGATAAAATAAAACGCTCGCAGCAGCGCATCCGTAATCTTGGCTTTTTTGACAGAGCAGAGATCAAAAATACTAAAGGTAGTGGTGCAGACCGTGTAAACATAAATGTTGATGTGCAGGAAAAATCCACTGGCGAGTTAACCCTTGGAGCAGGATTCTCAACAACAGATGGTGCTTTGGCAGATATAGGCCTGGCTGAGCGAAATTTACTTGGTGCTGGTTATAATACTCGTTTAAGTTTACGGGCAGCACAACGCCGGCAAGAGGTGGATATTGGCTTCACCGATCCTTATTTCCTTGATAAAGAAATAGCTGCAGGGTTTGATCTTTTCAGCTTGCGTCGCGATAGAAGATCACAAAGTTCTTTTGATAGCCAGACAAACGGTTTTAACCTTCGGACATCATATCCTGTAACAGAACACCTTACACATTCATTAAAATACACCCTTCGCTCAGATGATATACAGGGTATAAGGGAAGATGCTTCACGCTTTATCAAAAAACTCGAGGGAAAAACTGTAACTTCCATGATAGGGCACTCATTCCTTCTTGATAAGACCGATAACAAGTTTGATCCAACCGAAGGGCATTTTATAAAATTCAACCAGGATTTCGGTGGTTTAGGTGGTGATACCAGTTTTGTGAGGCACGAACTAAGAACTGGATACTTCATGCCAACAATCAATAATAAATGGGTATTGAAGTTATCCTTAAAAGGTGGTTATGTATTCGGCACCGCTGGAAAAGATGTTGATATAAACAACCGTTTTTTCCTTGGGGGAGTTGATTTGCGTGGTTTTAAATCTGATGGTGTCGGACCACACGATAAAACCACGGGTGATGCTTTGGGTGGTAATACATATTATACCGGTTCTACAGAGTTTTCTTTCCCTCTCGGGCTTCCTGAAGAACTTGGTTTTGCAGGTTCTGTATTTGTTGATGCAGGTAGCCTGTTTGATATCGATGAGGTTGGTTCGGAGATTGAAGATGATAGCAGTTTACGTGTTTCTTCAGGTATTGGTATTTCGTGGAGCTCACCTTTAGGTCCGGTAAGGGTAGATATTGCTGAAGCGATTGTAAAGAATGACTTTGATGAACCACAAACCTTCCGTATAAGTTTTGGTACAAAATTTTAACAATAAACAAGGAGATAGTATGAAAAAATTATTAACAATAGTTGCGGTAAGTTTTATAGCTTCGGCAGCCAGTGCGGAAGCCCCTGTAAAAATAGGGGTAGTAGATATCCAGAAAATAATGGCAAAATCCCTTTCCGCGAAAAGCCTGCAAGACCAGCTGGAAAGCAAAAAAAATGATTTCCAGAATGAAATAAAGAAGCAGGAAGAGGATTTACAGAAGGAAGATAAGAAACTTGGCGAACAGCGTAATGTTCTTGCAAAGGAAGCCTTCGAGAAAAAGGTCACAGAATTTAAACAAAAGGTTGCTGAAGTTCAGCGCAAGGTACAAACACGTCGCTCAGAAATTGAGCATGCTGGCAACAAGGCCCTTGCTCAGATTCAGGAGAATGCTGTATCTATAATCGCTGATATCGCCAAACAAAAAGGTCTCTCTATTGTAGTTCCAAGTTCGCAGATTTTATATTCAGATTCATCACTGAACATTTCGGATGAGGTGCTTTCACAACTTGATAAAAAACTTCCGAAAGTTTCTCTTGTAATTGAAAAGGTGGAAGGAAAGAAGAAACAATAAACCATGATAGATCCTCGCTTTTATGAAAATCGTGGACCTTTCACACTTGTAAAATTGTGTGAGATAGGCGGCTGTTCATTAAGTGGCAAGGATAAATCTATTGGCAACAGGAAAATCAATGGGGTTGCTCCTCTTAATACAGCAGGAAGCGAGGAGATAAGTTTTCTTGATAACCCAAAATATCTGGAAACTTTCAAGCTTACAAAGGCTGGTGCGTGTATAATTCATGAAAAACATCAGCATCACGCACCTGCAGATGTGGCATTACTTATCTCTAATAATCCATATCTTTCCTTCGCCATGGTGACAGATGCCTTTCATCCAGTAAAAACTACTGAAACAGGCGTTTCTCCTAAGGCAAATATAGATACTACGGCAAAGATTGGTAAGAATTGCACTATTGAACCCGGGTCTTATATAGGGCCTGATGTAAAAATCGGTAATGATACATATATAGGCCCTAATAGCGTTATAAGCCGCGGCGTAACCATAGGAAAGAAATGTTATATAGGTAACCTGGTTAGCCTTGCTTTCTGCGATGTTGGCGATAATGTCATACTTCACAATGGTGTCAGGATAGGCCAGGATGGGTTCGGCTTTGCCACATCTCCTGATGGAAAACACGTGAAAGTTCCTCAGGTTGGCCGCGTTATAATTAATAATGATGTTGAGATAGGCGCCAATAGCTGCATAGATAGGGGAAGTGGGCCAGATTCAGTAATTGGTGAAGGCACAAAGATTGATAACCTTGTACAGATTGGGCATAACGTGCAGATAGGTAAAGGCTGTATTATTGTTTCTCAGGTTGGTATTTCCGGCAGCACAAAGCTTGGTGATTATGTGGTCCTTGCTGGTCAGGTCGGTCTTGCCGGGCACTTAAAGATTGGAGCCGGAGCGCGTATTGCGGCGCAAAGCGGCGTTATGCATGATATTCCTCCGGGAAAAAACTATGGCGGTTATCCTGCTGTTCCTATAAAACAGTGGCACAGGCAGAACGTAACCGTTAAGAATATAACCAATAAGACACAAGGTAATAATGATGACGACAATTAATATTGAACGCATAATGCAGATGATTCCACACCGCTATCCTTTCCTGCTTGTGGATAAGGTTATTGATGTGGTTAAGGATCAAAGTGCAGTTGGCATAAAGAATGTAACCTTCAATGAGCTGCATTTTATTGGCCATTTTCCAGGAAAACCTGTGATGCCTGGCGTCTTAATAATAGAGTCAATGGCTCAAACTTCTGCAGTGCTTGTGGTTGAAACTTTAGGAAAAGAATCAGAAGGAAAACTTGTTTATTTTATGTCGATTGAAGAAGCAAAATTCAGGAAACCTGTAACTCCTGGCGATACCATGCATATTCATGTAAAGAAAGACCGCAGCCGTGGCAATGTATGGAAATTTGATTGCCATGCGGAAGTTGCGGGAGCAAAAGTTGCAGAGGCAACTATTTCAGCAATGATTGTAAATGAATAAAGGAACAATAAAATTGTCAAAGAAGTCGCTTATACATCCAACTGCAATCATTGAAGTTGGCGCAAAGATTGACCAATCTGTTCAAATTGGCCCATATTGCCATATTGGCCATGATGTAGTGCTGGAAAAGAATGTCATACTCCATTCTCATGTTGTTATTGAAGGTAAAACTGTAATTGGCAGCAACACTCACATCTATCCTTTTGCCTGTATTGGAACCACTCCTCAGGATCTTAAATTTAAGGGTGAGAATTCAAAACTGGTAATTGGAAAAAATAATATCATACGCGAGCATGTAACCATAAATCCTGGTACCGAAGGTGGCGGTATGCTTACAAGCATAGGCAATAATTGTCTGTTCATGGTTGCTTCCCATGTGGCTCACGATTGCAAGGTTGGTAATAACGTAATACTTGCAAATAATGCAACGCTTGCCGGGCATGTGGAGGTAGGGGATTTTGCAATCATTGGCGGGCTTTCTGCGATCCATCAGTTTGTCCGTATTGGCAAACATGCCATAGTTGGCGGAATGTCTGGTATTGAGAGTGATATTATTCCTTATGGGTCAGCTATTGGTGAACGTGCAAGCCTTGCCGGTTTAAATATTGTTGGGTTGAAGCGTCGCGGCTTTGAACGGGATAACATACATACACTCCGTAGCGCCTACCGCCTGCTCTTCTCTTCTGAAGGAACTTTAGCTGAACGTATGACGGATGTGGCAGAGCGTTTTAAAGGAAATGATGTTGTAATGGATATAGTAAACTTCATTAAGAAAGATAGCGCCAGGGCAATCTGCACACCTAAAAATGAAAAACCACTCTGAAGAAACCATAGGTATTATTGCCGGCAGCGGTGACCTGCCGCGCTTTATAATTTCATCTTTACTTGATAGGAATATAAAGGTTTTCGTTATCGCCATAGAAAACTGCACAGAGCATGAAAACGTTGCTTATGCGCCTCACGTATGGGTTCCCATGGGAAAGATTGGTGCTGCAATAAAATCTTTAAAATCAGAAGGTGCAAGAAAGATAGTTATGGCTGGCCGCGTTGGTAGGCCTGAGATTTCTTCCCTTAAACTCGATGTTTCCGGCTTGCGCCTTCTTCTTAAGTTACGCCAGTTAAAATTACAGGGTGACGACGTAATATTTTCTACAATAATAAAATTTTTTGAAGATGCGGGGTTTGAGGTAGTTGGCGCTGATAAGGTTCTTCCTGATCTGCTCACTCCTGAAGGAATAATAGGTAGCGTAAAGCCTGACAGGATTGGCGAGAAAGATATAGAGCTTGGCAAGAGAGTAGCTCTTGAGATTGGCCGGCTGGATATCGGGCAGGCTGTCATTACCCAGAATGGCCGTATACTTGCAGTGGAAGGAGCTGAGGGTACAGATGAACTTATCCGCCGTTCACGTGTATTACATGATCTTAATGCCCCCGGCGGCATACTGGTAAAAATGAAGAAGCCAGATCAGGATCCACGTGTGGATCTGCCTTCCATAGGTGTAAGGACAATTCAAAATATAAGTGAGGCTGGTCTCCGCGGAATTGCTGTTGAAGCAAAAGGTTCCTTGATTATTGACCGGGAAAATGTCATTAAGAAGGCCGATGCGCTTGGAGTGTTTTTAATAGGCGTATAATTTTACCATGACAAAAAAGATTTTTATTATTGCTGGTGAGAATTCCGGCGATGCTATAGGCGCAAAGCTAATGCGCGCTTTGAAAAAGCAGTCTGGAGAATCTCTAGAATTTTCGGGCATTGGTGGCCACGAAATGGCTGGCGAAGGTCTTAGCAGTCTTTTCCCCATGCAGGAACTTTCAATCATGGGAATGGCTGAACTTATACCACATATACCGAACATCCTCTATCGTATTAACCAGACTGTGGAAAAGATTAGGGAAATAAATCCTGATATATTAGTAACCATAGATTCTCCTGGATTTACATTCCGTGTTGCAGAAAAATTAAGACAAACGGCTTTCAAGAAACTGCACATTGTTGCGCCTAGTGTATGGGCATGGAAGCCGCACCGCGCGGCAAAGATCGCAAAATTATATGATCACCTCCTGGCTTTCCTTCCGTTTGAGCCGCCATATTTCATAAAGGAAGGGCTAGCCTGTACGTATATTGGCCACCCTGTTACCGAAGAAGAATTCGATAAGAAAAAGAAAGCAGAGCTTAAGAATAAATATAACATCGCTTCAGAAGCGCCGATACTTGCCGTAATGCCTGGAAGCCGTAGCAGCGAGATAAAACCTCTTCTTCCAATATTTAGGGAGGCAATCATCCTGCTGGCCCGCAAGTTCCGTAATCTTCATGTTGCAATGCTTGCTACTCCACAGTTCGAGAAAACAATAAATGAAAATGTTAAGCACTGGCAGGTCAGATATTCTGTCATTACTGATAGGAATGATAAGAAATCTGCGATGGCCGGTGCAGATGTGGCTCTTGTAAAGTCAGGAACCAGCACCATGGAAGTGGCTATTGCAAAAACACCAATGGTAATAACTTATAAGGTAAACCCGATCTCGGCATATCTTGCTCGCCGCATGCTTAAGATAAAATATGCAAACCTGATAAATATAATTCTTGATAGGGAAGTAATACCTGAGTTATTGCAGGAACGCTGCACCCCTGAATTGATAACTTCTGAACTTACAAAACTTCTCACCAACCCACGCACCAGGGATAAGCAGATTAAAGAATGTGGGCCTGTTCTTGAACAACTTGGTCTAGGCGATAAAAATACTCCTAGTGAAAAGGCAGCAAAAATAATTCTTGAGATGATAAACTAGAATGTTTTGCTTTTAAGTATTTACAAGGAGTGTAAGACAAAATGCGCGCAGAGTAGTAAAATCTACGTGAGCACATTTTGATCGCAGCACGACGCCGGAAAGACTTAAAATGAAAATATTCTAAGCTGCTTGTATATATTTTACCTGCTGGTCATACTCAAATAAATAGAGCAATGTCCTCAAGGCGCTGCCTGCTTCGGTTTTTAGATCAGGATCTTTCTCCATAATCATCTTTGTATAATCACGCGCAGCAACCAGAAGATCAATATGGTCAGCAATGCTTGCAACTTTGAAATCAGGGAATCCACTTTGCTTTGTCCCCAGCAAGTCCCCCCCTCCTCTCAGTTTTAAATCTTCTTCAGCAATAACAAATCCGTCTTCCGTATGTTTTATTACTTTCAGTCTTTGCTTTGCGATTTCTCCAAGCGGCTCTCCATATAGAAGTAAGCACGAAGATGCTTTACTGCCTCTGCCCACACGGCCACGCAGCTGATGCAGCTGCGAAAGGCCAAAACGCTCTGCATGTTCAATAATCATTATTGTTGCATCAGGAACATCAACCCCGACCTCTATAACGGTAGTTGCCACAAGCAGCTGCTTATTACCCGATGCAAATGCCTGCATTTCTGCTTCTCGGCTATCCTGTTTCATACGCCCATGTATAAGCCCAACCTTATCACCAAAAATTTTCTTAAAAGTTTCAAAGCGCTCTTCTGCTGCTGCAAGATCTGTTTTTTCTGAAAGTTCAACCAGTGGGCATATCCAGTATATTTTTTCATCTTGATCTATTGCCCTTTGAATGGCGGCTATAACTTCATCCATTCGTGAAATCGGTATTGCTCTTGTATCAATTCCCATTCGCCCCTTTGGCTTTTCTTTTAGTAGTGATACATCCATATCGCCATAGAAAGTCATTGTAAGCGTTCGTGGAATCGGGGTGGCAGACATAAGCAGGATATGAATGTTATCACCCTTGGCGGCAAGGCTTAGGCGTTGCTCCACACCAAATCTGTGCTGCTCATCAATAACCGCCATTCCCAGATTCTTGAATGCTATACCTTCTTGAAAAACTGCATGAGTGCCAACAACAATATCAACGCTGCCATCCTTCATTGCTTTTTGCAGGCGCGAACGTTCTGCCCCCTTTGTCTTTCCGGTTATTATTTCAATACTGATTCCAAGAGGACTGGTAACTTTCTTTATCCAGTTATAATGCTGCCTGCATAGAATTTCTGTTGGCGCCATGATTGCTCCCTGCTTGCCACACTCCACCGCATTCAACATGGAAAGAAGGCTTACAACTGTTTTTCCGCTTCCTACATCACCTTGAAGCAGCCGGAGCATCCTTTTGCCAGAAGCCATATCTTTATATATCTCTTGTAATGAATCTTTCTGGCCTTCGGTAAGTTTGAAAGGTAAGTTTTCTATAAGCTTTTTTCTTAGTTCCCCTTTTCCATCAATTTTCTCTGCGGGTTTCTTATGCACTCTAGAGCGCACAACCGCATGTGTCAGTTGATTGGCAAGCAACTCATCAAATGCCAGCCTCTGCCTTGCATTGCTGATTGGTAATAAATCTTCAGCTTTCTGAGGATTATGAATTTGTACAACAGAATTTTTCCAGTTTTCCCATTTCTGTTTTTTAATGTAGTTCGGTTCAATCCACTCAGGAAGGTCAGGCATCTGGCTGATTGCCGCACTAATAAGCTTGTGCATTTTTTTTAAGGTAAAACCTTGCGTCAATGGATAAACTGGCTCAACCTTTTTTACTTTTTCTAGATCAGAAACTGGCAATATGTAATCCGGGTGTGATACCTGGAGGTTGCCTGAAAAGAATTCTGCCCGGCCGCTTATAACTCTCATTTCACCTTCAGGTAAACTTTTTCTTAGGTAGTCACCATGCACACTGAAGAACACAAGCGTAACTGTGCCCGTTTCATTCGAGCATAAAACTTTATAAGGTATTTTTGCTTTCGCATGTTTCGGTGAAGGTATGTGCTTATCAACATGTATTATGGTTGTAAATATATCTCCTTCTTTAAGCTGATCAAGCGGTGGCATGTGGCTTCTGTCAATTATGCCTGTAGGAAGATGCCATAAACAGTCGGAAATTTTATTTATGTTTAGATTGGCAAGCTGCGCGGCGGAAGCCTTGCCTATTCCCGGCAAAGCTGCAACATCGGCAAATAGCGGGAATAATACTGCTGGCCGCATAACTAAACCTGGATTAAATCTTTTGCTTCTTGATTTCCGACAGAGCGCAAGCCTTCTTCACATCTCTCAACTATTTCTTCAGGCTTCTCTCCTTTTTTAATAGTAGTGTAACTTATGGTTACCGTAATTTTAATTGGCTTTGTATTATCATATTTCAAGGTTCTTGAATTCAGCATCCATCTTATGCGGTTAAGTGGGATGTTTGATGTATCGGCATCAGAATCAAACAGAATTGCGCCAACTTTATTTGCTCCCAGATATCCAACTATATCCTCATCACGCAGGGTGCTTTTGCAGCCCATGCCAACATCATGAATGATTTTATTGCCTACGGCACTACCATAGCTAAGGTCAATATCACGAAAATTATCAACACTAATAATTGCAAAGCTTGCTTTGGCAGATGTTCTTTCGATAAAAAAACTTATGAGTTCCAGGTTTTTCATGAATGAGTTTATCGAAATCAGGCCTACTGCATCATCAATAATCTGGTTTTCGCTTAGATCCTTGAATATCTGGTCACGGCTTGCGCCCAGAGCTTTAAGCAAGCCCACCTCGCGCATTACTAAACAGAAGCGTGGGTTTTTATCCAGTGCGGTGGTGTGCATTATTTTAAGGCTTACCGGAATTTCCTTGCCTTCTTTACTAAGTATTGCGAAATCCCTTACCTTACTTAATACAGCGGCAAGATCATTTCCATAGTCATCAAACTCCAGATAATTATTTATGGTTTCATTAATGGCTGCAGGTAAAATTTCATTGAGGGTACGGCGTGTAAGGTATTCTCCACCAAAACCGGTAACGGATTCCATTTCTGAATCCACAGCCTGAATCTCCAGCCTCTTCTGATCATTACGCTGACAAACTATCATTATAAAATCACCTTTACGCTTAGCAGAACCATCATCCTTTTTTGTTCCACCAAAAAAAGATTTAGCTAAACCTAAAGTTTTTTCAGTTAATGATTTTAGCATCTGGGTTTAATACACTATCTGTATATCTGCCTTGAAACAGTGAAATCCCTAGAGCTTGGCCGTAATCTATGGCGTTCCTGCTATCACAGCGGCAAAGAATAATGCGGTTTGAACCACAACGGGTTACAGCATCACGCAGGCTTGCGTTCTGGTCTGTCGCCAAGTCACTCCGCATATCCATGTTCCATTGCAGCTTTGCTAGGTCGAAACCTAAACTTGCTCTGTCTATCTGAGTAAAGGTAAGTGCAGAAAGACCATCAAGGCAAACTCTGTAGCCAAGTTCATGCGCAAGATCTTTTGCTGCCATGAATGCCGCCATATCAACAAATACATCAGCTACATTTATCTCTATTATTATAGAGCTTTTAAATCCTTGATCGATTTTTGAATTGAATCTTAAAAACTTATCAGACAGCAGGGTTTCAACGTTAAGATTTAAACTTATTGGCGATGTAAGATAAATTGCCGCACGTTTCGCCAGGGTATCAAGAACAAAGCCATCAAGTATTTTTGTAAGATATTTGAACAGCCATTTTTCACTGGCTATATCAATGTCTGTACCTATAAGGCGCTTCAAATGCTGAATGTTAATATAAATCTCATCATAAACAGGCCGGAATTCCATTCCCCTAACCATAGCGCATATCGGCTGCCTTCTAAGCGCAAGTCGTAAATCCGCCCTTATCAGTTCATTTTCTATTATGGCGAGTTTGCCGGGAGTTAATATTTTGGGTCCAACATCAGTATTGCCCGCTGTGAACTGAGGACGCATTGGTTGCGCTGCACTGCCAGAAAATGTATCCTGGCCTTCCTCTTCTTTCTTGGA
Organism: uncultured Rickettsiales bacterium; assembly: GCA_964450945.1. GTDB lineage: Bacteria > Pseudomonadota > Alphaproteobacteria > Rickettsiales > JABDBP01 > CAYVHI01. Next base: position 10,927 of record CAYVHI010000019.1, on the reverse strand, counting down.
TCTAATTCCGACTTTTTCTTTACATATCTGGTAAAAAACCCGCCACTGGAACCCAAGATCATATACCCCGCAGAACTCAGGATTCTCATCTCCATCTGCATTATATGCAAGCGGGTCATCAACGAACAGATATCTCAACTGGAATATGGCTTTCTCAAGAAGTATCCTGTCTTCACCTTTATAAATGATGAATATATCCAGGTCCCGGCAAAAAAAGATGCTGCCTTCACTGTCTTTGAATATATCGCTTAGTATATTCAAAACTATTTTCATCTGATATTCGCTTTTATAATGATCCTGCAACCTCGAAAATCCAAAGTGAAGCCCATAGTGATTTGTTGAATCACCTTTAAGGTTATTGGCCATTTCAAGTAATTTTGCTTCCGTATCTCTGGTAAAAAGATTCATATAACCGCTTGTATTAACTCTATTTTTTTGTTGCACCAGCACTGCATGCTTTCTTTGTTATTTTATAAATAAATCATTAGAAAACAAGACAATAACTTTAACTGAATAGCAAAATAGTACGCCACTGGCAATGGTAATATTGTTAATAACTTGACATCTTGCATATAAAGTGTAGTTTCCTGCCCTCTGGTAACTACCTTAAGTACGGTATATTTATGGCTAAGAAAAATGGCATGTTGGTAAAGCTGGTTAGCACCGCTGATACCGGTTATTACATTGTAAGATCTCGTAATCCTAAGAAGCTTACGGAAAAGCTATCTTTCCGCAAGTTTGATCCCGTTGTACGTAAACACGTGGAATTCAAGGAAGAAAAGCTTAAATAGCAACTTATAATCTCTATTAAACAGGTGTTTTAACATGGCTTTAGCATATAGCGAAGTGGTGCGAGAAGCCGGAGCGCAGCGTACATTAAAGGTACGTGAGCACCGGAATGTCGAGCAGCACGAGCTAGATGCAAAGCTAGGTTAAAACGGAAATTTTGTGGATAAAAAACTTTCAGTAGGCTGGCGGGAATGGGTTTCCTTGCCATGGCTTGGTCTTCCGGCAATAAAAGCTAAAATAGATACTGGAGCCAGGACTTCATCTCTGCACGCAGTAAAGATAAAACCTTTTAAAGAAAAAGGCCAAAAATTCGTTCGCTTCAGCATACACCCTTTGCAACGCAGAAAGACAATTATCAAACAGTGTGTTGCTCCCGTTGTTGATCGCCGGTTCATAAAAGATTCAGGTGGTCACAGGGAACTCCGTTATGTAATAAAAACACCTGTAAAAATTGGTAGTATTGAAAGAGAAATCGAAATTTCCATAACCAATCGTGGAAAAATGGATTTTCGTATGCTTATAGGCAGAACTGCCATGGAAAACCTTATAGTAATACCTCATGAATCATTTTTAACTGGAAGAATGAAAAAGAAAGATGTAGTGCAGATGTACAGGGAAGAAAATAAGGAACAACTGTCATGAAAATTGCAATCCTTGCACGCAACCCACACTTATATTCTCACAAGCGGCTTGTAGAGGCTGCTAAAAACCGTGGGCATGAAATACGTATCATAAACCCTCTCCACTGCTATATGAATATTTCCGCACATAAACCGGAAATTCACTACCGCGGCGGAGAAATTATAAAAGATATAGATGCAATCATTCCACGCATCGGTGCTTCTGTTACATTCTATGGAACTGCCGTATTGCGCCAGTTTGAGATGATGGGTGTTTACCCTGTAAATGAATCAGTTGCCATAACACGCTCGCGTGATAAGCTCCGTTCTCTTCAGCTTCTGGCAAGGAAGGGCATAAACATGCCAACCACCGGTTTTGCACATTCTCCTCACGAGACGGAAGATCTTATTAAAATGCTAGGCGGTGCCCCACTGGTTATAAAGCTACTTGAAGGCACACAAGGCATTGGTGTCGTACTCGCTGAAACAAAACAAGCGGCAGAAAGCGTTATAAGTGCATTTAAAGGTTTAAAGGCAAACATCCTTGTACAGGAATATATAAAAGAAGCTGCAGGTTCTGATATACGCTGTTTAGTGATTGGTGATAAATGCGTTGCCGCCATGATGCGCCAGGCAAAGGAAGGTGAATTCCGCGCAAACATTCACCGCGGCGGTAAAGCTGTTCTGGCAAAAATCACACCGGAAGAACGTTCGATGGCGGTGCGTGCTACTAAGATTCTTGGCTTGAATGTTGCGGGTGTTGACCTTCTCCGCTCAAGGCATGGCTCAATGATAATCGAAGTAAATTCTTCACCAGGGCTTGAGGGTATAGAAAATGTAACCGGCCAGGATATTGCAGGAAAAATTATCGAATTCATTGAAAAAAATGCTAAACCAAATAAAACCAAAGCACGCGGCAAAGGCTGAAATTTTCTGTCAGCAGCGTTTAAAAGCTCTGTTTTCTCTTAATTTTTATTGTTTGGTTACAGGAAGTTTAAAGCTTTCCTAGCTTGTAATATAATTATCCACAGCCAAATAAAAAACCTTTACATCACAACATATTGTTATTATAAAATATTTATAGACTATATGTATTAATCCAGTTCGCTGGGGGGCGTTTTTGGAGTAATGATTGCCTGAATGAAAATTACAGCAGGCTCAGGCAGAGCTAATGCAAATTTTAGCGGCAAGAGGTATTGCAGATGAACACTGTTGTTGAGTCACTGCGCAATCTTGGTGCCTTCAGAATTACCGCTATAATAATGGCGGGCATTGCCCTTCTCGTAATTTTCATTTTCCTTTCCATGCGTATTACCACTCCGGTAATGAGCCCTTTATACAGCGATATGTCTATTGAAGATGGGGCAAAAGTCGTCGCCCAGCTTGATTCTATGAATGTCCCTTATGAGCTCCGCGCAAACGGTACCCAGGTTCTTGTTCCAAACGATCAGGTAGCACGCCTCAGGATGGCTATGGCTGGCTCAGGGCTTCCTTCCCGTGGCTCTATAGTCGGATATGAAATTTTTGATAAATCTGATGCCCTTGGTACATCAAGCTTTGTTTATAATGTGAATTTACTGCGCGCCCTTGAAGGAGAAATCTCCCGTACCCTGGCTTCATTTTCTTCTATTGAATCTGCCCGCGTTCACCTTGTGATGCCAAAACGTGAATTATTTGTAAAAGATAAAACCGAGCCTTCAGCTTCAGTAATTTTAAAAACTCGCGGCAACAGAAGTATGTCAAAATCTGAAGTTGGCGCTGTCTCACACTTTGTTTCCAGTGCAGTCCCGAATTTAAAACCTTCGCGTATCACGATTGTCAGCGATTCTGGGCTACTGCTCAGCCGCGGTGGAGATGATAACGAGATGGGAGCTGCTATTGCCACTTCTCAGGAATATAAGGCCAGTTACGAAAATCGCCTTAAGAGCACAATTGTTGAGATTGTAGAAAGATCAGTGGGTATAGGAAAAGTTGAAGCACAGGTTTCGGCAGATATTGATTTTGACCGCATAATCACCAACTCAGAAACTTTTGATCCAAACAGCCAGGTTGCTCGTTCCATACAAACCTCCGAAGAAAAAGAATCTTCTGTAGATAAGGCAGCTCAGGATGTAAGTGTTGCCAATAACCTTCCTGATGCCCCTCAGAATTCAGCTACAGGAGGAAGTGGCAGCAACGCAGAACGCGTTAATGAAACTACAAACTATGAAATTTCAAAAACAGTAACCAACCACATAAAGGAGTCAGGCACTATAAAACGTATAACTGTAGCCGTTCTCGTAGATGGAAACTATACAACTACAAAAGCTGAAGATGGCACTGAAACAAGCACATATAATCCTCGTTCGCAGGAAGAGCTTGATAAACTCAAGTCGCTGGTTAAATCATCCATAGGCTTTGATGAAAAAAGAGGCGATACTATAGAAGTTGTAAACATGCAGTTCTCGCGTGATCTTGATTTTGGGCCGCAGGAAGCCTCTTATGATTGGTTGAAGCGTGATTTCGACAGTATCTTAAAAACAATGGTTATCGGCATCGTTGCCGTGCTTGTAATACTCCTTGTCATAAAACCGCTTGTAAACAGGGCGTTTGAGATCGGGGAAGGTGAAACCGGCGATGAAGCAACTCCACCTGCCATTGCCGGACCTGTTGAAACTCATAGAGTTCCTGACATAACTGAAGCAATGGATGGAATTGATATTGAGAAATTACAGAATCGTGGCGTCAGCAGTTCAATAAGAAAGATTGGCACGGTTGTAGGAACAAATCCTGAAGAAACCTTAGCTGTTATAAGAACATGGCTGAATCAGAAGTAGGGAGTTTTTAATTTGGCGGTAAAACAGAAATCTGAAGGAAAATTAAACGGCGCCCAGAAAGCGGCCATCATAATGATGTCTATCGGCGAAGAGAATGCCGGGAAGATGTTTGCAATGATGACAGAAGATGAAATAAAGGAAATTTCCTTTGCCATGTCTTCTCTTGGTTCAATAAAATCTGAAACTGTTGAAGGAATTCTTGCTGAATTCGTAGACCAGATATCAGAAATTGGGCCATTTACCGGAAGCCTTGAGAATACCGAAAAATTACTTGAAAAGGCCTTAGGAAAGGAGAAAGTTTCTTCCATCCTTGAAGATATAAGCGGCCCAAGCGGACGCACCACCTGGGATAAACTCAACAACGTAAATGAAGAAGTTCTGGCCAGTTATCTAAAAAATGAATATCCACAGACAGCCGCTCTTGTGCTAACAAAAATAAAAGCCTCTCAGGCAGCTAAGGTATTAAGCGTAATGCCTGAGGATTTTGCCATCGATGTCATAATGCGGATGATAGCGATTGAGCCCGTAAAGAAAGAGGTTCTGGCTGGCCTGGAAAAAACATTACAGGCTGAGTTTATGAGCAACCTGGCAAAAACCAAGAAGTATGACAGCTATGAAATGATCGCAGATATATTCAACAACTTTGACCGTACTTCAGAAGGTAAATTCATGGGCTTGCTTGAAACCAGGGAGCCTGAGTCAGCAGAAAAAGTTAAAGAGCTCATGTTCACCTTTGATGATATCGTTCATATTGATGCTAAAGGCATACAAACGATACTGCGCGGCCTTGATAAGGATAAGCTTGCAATTGCACTGAAGGGTGCATCGGAAGAAATACGCACCCTGTTCTTTACCAATATGTCTGAGCGCGCCAGCAAGATATTGAAAGAAGATATGGAAAGCAAAGGCCCTGTCCGCATGAAGGATGTGGATGAAGCTCAGATGTATATAGTTAATATAACTAAAGATCTGGCAGATAAAGGTGAAGTAACGATTTCTGAAGGTGAGGAGGAAGATCAGCTTGTCTACTGATAACAAAGATTCCCCTCTTAAACGTTTTGATTTCAAGTCATTTGGTGGTGCACGCCCGGCATTTGTTGCCCATCTTTCCGCCGATCATGACCAGCCAGAACCCGAAAAAAAATTCACAGATGCTGATTTGGAAAAGGCAAAGAAGGAATCTTTTGATGAAGGAATAAAAGAAGGCCTGAAACAAGCAAATGAGCAGATTCAGAAGCAACAGCTTGAGATAGATAAACAAATAATTTCGCTTGTTGAAAAACTTACTTCCCAGTTCAAGGAATTATTATCCATAATGCAGAAGCGCAATCAGAGTATAGAAACACAGTTCATTCGCCTTGCTACTGAGATCGCCCGCAAAGTTTCTGGAAAAGCACTGGAGCAAACACATATACAAAGTATAGAAAATACAATAAGAAGCTGTGTAAGCATGCTTGCTGAAAAAGAAGATTCTTTTACCGTATTTGTAAATCCTGCCACACTCCCGCGCCTACAGGAAAAACTTGCAACTATTGAAGGTGATATAAAAGATAAAATAACTCTTAAGCCGGAAGAATCATTAAAACCATTTGATTGCCGTATAGAGTGGACAGATGGGGGAGCAGAATTAAATACTGGTGCAATTTGGCAAGAAATTGATAAAATTGTAAATAATTTATAAATCTTTGTTATATTTTATTGTTACCATGAATACAAAAATAGTTTATGTTTATAAGCATTAAGAGGTTAATACATGGCAGATGATACAACAACACCAGCAGCAGAAGCCGCCCCAGGATTAGATGCAGAAAATCTAAACCTTCAGGCTGTTTACGAAATTCCGGTACAAGTTTCTGCTGTGCTTGGCAAAACCTCCATGCCTATAAGCAATCTCTTAAAACTTGGCCGCGGTGCAGTTATAGAACTGGAGCGTAAGGTTGGTGAAGCGATTGATATATACGTTAATGATCGCCTGGTTGCAAAAGGTGAAGTTGTAATTGTTGAAGATAAGATCGGCATCACCATGACTGAAATTATAAAAGTTGAAAAAGCGCCCTGATTAATATTCAGAGCATGAAACTTTCTTTTTCCACCTATAAACCTGTGTATGTTTTATGAGACTCCTGATTATCGGAAATATGCATGAACAGGTTGTGGCAGCCAGCCACATAGCAAAGAAGCGTGGGGCAAAGGTATTTCAGGTTCCTTCCATAGAATCAGCATTAAATGCGCTTCGTTCCGGCCAGGGGGCAGACCTGGTGATGATAGATGTGGCAGAAAACATCAAACAGTTCATAACCAGTATTGATGAAGAGCATATAAGTGTTCCTGTCGTTGCATATGGCATAAACGCAAAAAGTTCTGATGCTGCAAATGCAATAAAATCCGGAGCAAAGGAATATATCCCGCTGCCGCCTGATGAAGCGCTCATTTCCGCTGTGTTTGAGGCAATAACCGAAGAGAATAATTCAGTAATTTATAAATCAGAAGCCATGAAGAAGATTCTTGCAATGGCTGACCAGATTGCCCCTTCAGATGCGAATGTCCTTATAACCGGAGAATCAGGAACGGGTAAGGAAGTTATAGCCCGCTATATACATAAGAAGAGTAAGCGTGCAGATAGGCCGCTTATCTCTGTAAACTGCGCGGCAATCCCTGATAATCTGCTTGAGTCTGAAATGTTCGGTCATGAAAAAGGTGCATTCACCGGCGCTGTTGCCCGCCGTGTCGGTAAATTTGAAGAGGCTGATAACGGCACTCTTCTTCTTGATGAGATAAGCGAGATGGATATAAAACTTCAGGCAAAGCTGCTGCGTGCCGTGCAGGAAAAGGTCATAGACCGGGTTGGCGGTTCAGATCCGGTAAGGCTTAATGTACGCTTCATTGCCACTAGTAACGTTGATCTCAAGAAAGCGGTAGCTGATGGAAAATTTCGGGAAGACCTTTTCTTCCGCCTTAACATAATTCATATACACATTCCGCCTCTACGTGAGCGCAAGGAAGATATAGCCTTGTTCGTAAAACATTTCGTGAAAAAATATTCTGAAAATAATGGCATTGCTGAAAAACCTATTAGTGTTTCTGCAATGCGGGCGCTTGAGAATAATAACTGGCAGGGCAACGTACGCGAGCTTGAAAACACCATGCACCGCGCTGTATTGCTAGCCACAGGAAATGAGATTGATGAAAATTCAATAATGACGAATGGTTCTTCTTCTGCGCCTTCTTCATCCGGGGCAAATACCCAAGGCTTGGTTGGAAGAACTATGGAAAGTGTTGAGCGCGAGCTTATCATCAGCACGCTGGATCACTGCCTTGGCAACCGCACCCACGCGGCAAACATTCTTGGCATCTCAATCCGCACACTCAGGAATAAATTAAAAGAATACGGTAAGGATGAAGGCGGCGAAGAAACACCAAAAACCGCTCAGAAATAACTATCTAAGACTTCCTTATAAACTTTTTTCAGCTTTATAATATCAGCAACTGCCACATGTTCATCAACCTTGTGGGCGGTTTTATTAATCAGGCCGAATTCCACCACAGGGCAAACATCCTTTATAAATCTTGCATCTGAGGTTCCACCAGAAGTGCTGAGTCCAGGTGTAATTTTTGTAATTTTTTTTACGGATTTTTCTACAAGTTTTGCAAGTGTGCCTGATTTATTTATAAATGCTTCGCCGGTAACCCTAACATCAAGTTTATATTTTTTTGTGTATTTGCTGCATACTTTATCAACCAAGGCAGCAAGCTGTTTTGATGTATGAACATCATTAAACCTGATATTTATTTTTGCATGCGCAGCGGCAGGAATAACATTCCATGCGGAGTTCCCAACATCAACGGAAGTAACTTCAAGGTTAGAGGCCTGGAAATATTTATTTCCATTATCAAGCTTATGGTTTTTCAGTTCGTTCAGTATTTTTATAAGCGGTGTAACCGGGTTGTCTGCAAGCTGGGGATATGCCGCGTGCCCCTGTATTCCATCAACGGTGAGGCTTATAATCATGCTACCCCTGCGGCCAATTTTTATTGTATCGCCAATCTTTTTCACATTAGTTGGTTCGCCCACAATGCAATCATTTATATTTTCTTTTTTCTTCTTCATCCATTCCAGTACTTTTCTTGTGCCGTTACGTGCGAGCCCTTCTTCATCACCGGTTATTAATAAACTAATAGAGCCGTTAAACTTCCCTTTGCGCTCTCTTAAGAATTCAGAAGTGGCGGCCACCCATGCAGCAATGGCTGGCTTCATATCAACCGCACCGCGCCCATAAAGAACGCCGTTCACAATCTTTGCTTCGAAAGGGTCATGCTTCCACTTGCCGCCTACCGGAACAACATCTGTATGTCCGGCATAGCACAAATTTGGCTCTTTTTTGCCAAAGCGTGCATAAAGGTTATCAACAAGGTTTGGGTCTTCATTGCTGGTGAAAGGCAGCCGGTGGCAAGCAAATCCCAACGAATCCAAAGCCTTTTCTAAAACAGAAAGGGCGCCCTCATCTTCCGGGGTAACGCTGGCACAACGAATCAAATCTTGCGAAAGTTTTACCGCGTCAATTATCATACGCCTCTTAAAATTTCATTGATGCCAGTTTTGCTTCTGGTTTTTTCATCAACTTTTTTAACAATAATAGCTGCTGCAAGTGATGGCGAATCAGGTGTTTTTCCCGGCAGAGTTCCCGGCACCACCACTGAATAAGGCGGAATTTTTCCGTATGTTATATTACCTGTTTCTCTGTCCACAATTTTGGTTGAGGCGCCAAGAAAAACTCCCATGGAGATAACACTTCCCTCACCCACAATAACACCTTCAGCCACTTCACTTCTTGCGCCTATGAAGCAATTATCTTCTATAATAACTGGGTTAGCTTGTAATGGCTCCAGCACGCCGCCTATTCCTGTTCCTCCTGAGATATGGCAGTGTTTGCCTATCTGCGCGCATGAGCCAACCGTTGCCCAGGTATCGACCATTGTCCCCTCACCCACAAATGCACCCACATTCACGAAGGATGGCATGAGCACAACATTCTTATCTATGAAAGCCGAATAGCGCACGAAACACCCTGGTACAGCCCGCACACCTGCTTCCTTAAATCTATCGGCTTTCCAGCCTGAAAATTTCGGCTGTACTTTATCGAACCAAACCGATTCACCAGGTGAATTTTTTATAATTTCATTATCGTTAAGGCGGAATGAAAGCAAAATTGCCTTCTTCACCCACTGGTTAACCTGCCATTCACTGCCTTTTTTTTCTGCAACTCGCAGCTTTCCCTGATCAAGAAGATTAAGCACCTCATTGACTATGGTTCTTGTTTCACCTTGTGTGGAATTATTTATGGAATCTCTTCCTTCCCAAGCTTGCTCAATTATATCTTTCATTTTTTTACACTATTAAAAAATAATTATTTCCTGCTTTTTATAGTCAAGAAGGGCTGATAATACCACAGTTTTTTTGATTTTCTTTTAGTTTACTGGTGGAATTTATAACCAGATTCTATTGCCAGTATATCTTTCATATAAAGTTTATATTTCATTGTAATGGCGTTATGCAGCCTATCACCAAGATCACCTTCTGATAATTTATTAAGAGTTTCTCTGAATAAATTACCTTTTCCAAAAATGTCAGCCGCTTCAGAAAGCCTTGATGGAATAGGTAAGTCTTCAGGTAGAATTATTTTTTTATCAGGAATATCCATGAAATTATTTTTCTCAAGTGCAATATAGATTGCCATGGCAGTAACTAATACTGCAAAAAGCGGGTCTGCATCTCCGGGTAAGCGGTTTTCAACTTTAACTTTATAATGTTCTTCATCATATCTTATAGAAATTCCTTCAGAAGTTTTTTTTTGAACTGCAACCCCTATAATACCTGGCCTAGAGGATTCATCTTTTCTTAAGTTGTATCTATCATAAGAAGAAGGATTTGGTGCTTGTAGCGCCATAGTTTCATGAAGAAGCGGTTTCATAAGATTAGCTACAAGAAACGCTAAACTTTCCATACTTCCCAAATATGCTTCATAATCTTTGTTTGTTTTGAATCTTGATCTGTCCACATCAAGTATTGCTGCCCCAGTTAAAGCATCTAATATGCTTGAAGTTATATGCAAAGATGGTGTTGTATGATTTCCAACTGCACTAAAATGCACAGATTTTGCAATGCCGTCATAATTATCCAAAACTGTTTTTCCTATTACTTTTTTTGCAGCTTTTGTTCTTGCAACAATTCTTCTTAATTCATGAGGGTTAAGAACAAGCTCATATTTATTTGCTCTTGTTTCCTTATATATATCTGCAATAGAATCTAATACTCTGTACTTTTGAAAACCAAGCCTTGTATTTTCTCTTTCAAGATTGGGAGAAAGTTTTCTTGCTCTTTTTAACTCCCATCTTATTCCTTCTGGTGTAACCGGCATATCATCATCCGGATTCACACCAAGGATGTAGTGCTCAATTTCAGTACCAGCGATTATTTTTTTATTTCTTTTTAATAAAGCATTCACCACCAGCCACAAAGCTTCTTGTGCCAGTTCATTTTCCTGTTCATTAGTTGGTATAATAAAATTCGCCATAACTCATTCATTATAAAAGCAATTTCCTAATTTATTATTAATCTTTAAGAGTGGAGCTAAGTATATGATTTTATTGACAACCTTTATTTAAGGGGATATTAAAACTGCAACTAATGTGGGGCCATAGCTC
>CAYVHI010000018.1:0-31428 GCA_964450945.1 uncultured Rickettsiales bacterium | reverse complement strand
AAGGAAGTCCTGAATTCTGGGTAGCAAAAGTTCAGCCAGGCCGCATCATGTTTGAACTTGATGGTATTCCTGAAAATATAGCAAGGGAAGCCTTTGCACTTGCCGGCGCAAAACTTGGCGTGAAAACAAAATTTATAAAAAGAATTGGTGGGTAATTTATGAAAACTTCTGAGCTTCGCACAAAAACACCTGACCAGCTTGAAACCATGCTGAAAGACCTGCACAAGGAAGCTTTCAACATGCGCTTCCAGAAGGTGAGTGGTGAACTGGAAAAAACACATCGTGTGAACGAAGTGCGTAAAACCATTGCGCGCATCAGAACACTTCTTAACGAAGAAAAGCAGGGCAAGAAAGTAGTTGTAAAACAAGCAGAAGAAAAGCCCGCTAAAAAGAAAGCGAAAAAAGGGGAATAGAAAATGCCAAGACGTATACTTGAAGGTGTAGTAGTTAGCGATAAGATGCAAAAAACCGTTGTGGTTAGTGTTGACCGCAGGGTTACGCATGCTAAATACGGAAAAATTATTACCCGCAGCAAAAAATATTCTGCACATGATGAAGAAAACCGCTTCAAGACAGGTGATAAGGTGCAAATTATTGAAACCCGCCCAATCTCTAAAAACAAGAGCTGGGAAGTGATTTACCCTGAAGGTGCAGCAAAGAAAGCTGAGCCAGCAGAACCAAAAGCTAAAAAGAAGAAGGCGTAGTTATGATACAGGTTGAAACAATATTAGATGTTGCAGATAATTCTGGTGCCCGTTCCGTGCAGTGTATCAAAGTTATCGGTGGTACACGCAGAAGGTATGCATCTGTCGGCGATGTGATAATCGTTTCTGTTAAAGATGCGATCCCACGCGGCAAAGTAAAAAAGGGTGAAGTTCACTCTGCAGTTATCGTGCGCACCAAGAAAGAAGTTTACCGTAATGATGGCAGCGCAATTCGTTTTGATAAGAATGCAGCAGTTCTTATTAATAAACAGCTTGAACCGATTGGTACACGTATATTCGGGCCCGTTACAAGGGAACTGCGTGCAAAACAATTTATGAAAATAGTATCGCTTGCACCAGAAGTGTTATAGGTAATTTATGAAACAGAAATTCAAAATTAAAAAAGGCGACCAGGTGATTGTTATCACCGGTAAAGACAAAGGAAAGAAAGGTGAAGTTATTAAACTTATCGCCGATGAAGCAAGAGTGATTGTTTCGGGTGTTAATGTTGTTAAGAAACACCAGAAGCCTTCAGGAATGCAGGCTGGCGGTATTATTAGCAAAGAAGCTCCAATACATATTTCCAACGTAATGCATGCTGATCCTAAGACAGGAAAGCCTGTTCGCGTTGGAGTAAAAGTTCTGAAAGATGGTGAAAAGACAAGATATTCAAAGAAGTCAGGTGAAACTATAGGGTAATTTTATGGCTAAGGCGAAACAAGAAAATCTGGCAAGACTGCAGCAGGTATATCTGGAGAAGATAATTCCAGAAATGCAGAAGCAATTCAACTACAAGAGCTCTATGGAAGTTCCAAAGCTCAAGAAAATTGTGATCAACATGGGTGTTGGTGCAGCTGCCAATGATAACAAACTCATCAACTCTGCAGTTAATGAGCTTACGCTGATCTCTGGCCAGAAACCAGTTATCCGTAATGCAAAAAAAGCTATCGCAAGCTTTAAGTTGAGGAAAGGCCTTCCTATCGGTTGCTCTGTAACCTTACGTAAGGGCCGTATGTATGAATTCTTAGACAGGCTGGTAAATATTGCGCTGCCGCGCGTTAGAGACTTCCGCGGTCTTTCACCGAAAAGTTTTGACGGCAAAGGCAACTATTCAATTGGCCTTAAAGAGCAGATCGTGTTCCCGGAAATCAACTATGACAAGATTGATAAAATCCGTGGTATGGATGTAACAATAGTAACAACAGCAAAGACGGATGCGGAAGCAAAAGCGCTGCTTAAAGCTTTCAACATGCCGTTCACAAATTAATTTTTTTAACAGAGGAAATATGGCTAAAACAAGTTCAGTAGAAAAGAATTTAAGAAGGCAGAGAATGAGCAGAAAGTATGCAAAAAAGCGTGCTGAACTCAAAGCTATTATCATGAATAAAGAGCTGCCTATCGAAGAGCGTTTTGCGGCCCAGATCAAGATTTCTGAACTGCCAAAGAATGGCGCAAAGATAAGAATTCGTAACCGTTGTGAACTTACTGGACGTTCACGCGGCTACTACAGAAAATTTAAAATTTCACGCATCAAGCTGCGCGACCTTGCATCAATTGGTCAGCTTCCTGGTGTAATAAAATCTAGCTGGTAGAAAGGTAAGTTATGGCATTTAGTGATTCTTTAGCAGAAATGTTAGCCGTTATACGTAACGGGCAGCAAGCTGGGCTTGCAACAGTATCTTGCAAATCTTCTTCACAACGCAAGAACGTGCTGGAAGTGTTAAAGCGTGAAGGTTATATCAATGAATTCAGCGAAGAAAAAAATGAAGCTGGTTTTGCAGTAATCAAAATAGAACTGAAATACTTCGAAGGCAAACCGGTTATAAAAGTTATCAGGCGTGTTTCAAAGCCAGGCAGAAGGGTTTATAAGTCAATAAAGGACCTGCCTAAGTTTTATAACGGCCTTGGTATCTCTATAGTTTCAACATCAAAAGGTGTTATGTCTGATTATGAAGCACAAATCGCAAATGTTGGCGGTGAAGTGCTTTGCAACGTGTTTTAATAGGTTTTTAGGATAAAATTATGTCTAGGCTTGGAAAATTACCGGTTGAAATAGTAAATGGCGCAAAAGCAAATATTGCCGGCCAGGAGATTACTATTACCGGCTCAAAAGGTACCCTGAAGTTTACATCACCTCAGGAAGTAACTGTGAAACAGGAAGCAAACGCGCTTGTATTCAAGCCGGTGAATGATTCTAAACGTGCACGCGCAATGTGGGGCATGGTTAGAAGCCAGGTTAAAAACATGGTTGTTGGGACAACTGAAGGATATACAAAAGTTCTTGAAATTAACGGCGTAGGTTTCCGTGCTGCGCTGCAAGGCCAGGATCTTAAGCTGAACCTTGGTTTTAGCCATGATGTTATTTACAAGATTCCTCAAGGGATAACAATAAAAGTAGACAAGCAGACAGTTCTGACCATCACCGGTGCTGATAAGCAGAAGGTTGGCCAGGTTGCTGCAGAAATCAGGGGCTTAAAACCACCTGAACCATATAAAGCGAAAGGTATCAAGTACTCAACCGAACGCATCCGTAGAAAAGAAGGTAAAAAGAAGTAGGTAATTTATGCCAATAGTAGAAGATGTTTTTTTAAGACGTAAACGCAGGGTTCGTAACCAGCTGAAGCAAAATGCAAAAGGCAAAGTTCGCCTTTCTGTTTTCCGTTCAGGTAAGCACATCTATGCTCAGCTTATCGATGATGTTAAAAGCACAACTCTTGCTTCTGCATCTACGCTTGATACAGAATTAAAGGGCAAAGTTAAAAGCACAGCAAGTACTGAAGCTGCAAAGCAGGTTGGTGCTCTGATTGCAAAACGCGCCCTTGAACAGAAAGTTAAGAACGTTGTATTTGACCGTGGCGGTTACCTTTATCATGGCCGTGTGAAAGCGGTTGCTGAAGGTGCCCGTGAAGGCGGACTGGTATTTTAATAATTTAGTGAGGAATCTAATGGCTCGTGAACGTGAAGCAAAGAATAATCAACAAGAAGAAAGATCAGAACTTTCTGATAAACTGGTTGCCATAAACCGTGTTTCAAAAACCGTAAAAGGTGGTAAGCGATTTGGTTTTGCATCTCTGGTTATTGTTGGTGATGGAAAGGGCCGTGTTGGTTTTGGTACAGGCAAAGCAAAAGAAGTTATGGAATCTAAGCAAAAAGCTACGGATTCTGCTAAGAAAAAGTTAATTCGTGTTCCTCTGCGTGAAGGCAGGACACTTCACCATGATGTGAAAGGCAGATATGGTTCTGGCCGTGTTGTCTTACGCTCTGCACCTCAAGGTACAGGTATCATCGCTGGTGGTCCTATGCGTGCTATTTTTGAAATGCTTGGTATTCATGATATAGTGGCTAAATCGGTTGGTTCTTCCAACCCGCACAACATGGTGCGCGCAACTTTTGATGCACTTACAAAACTGCAGTCTCCAAAAATCACTGCAGCAAGAAGGAGCAAAAAAATCAGCGATATAGTAGGCCGTCGTGAAGCTGGTGCTGAACAACAAGGATAATTTTATGGCTAAAACAATAAAAGTAAAACAACATGCTTCGGGTGCCGGCAGGATAAAAAGCCAACAGGCGACATTGATCGGCCTTGGCCTTGGCAGGCCTAACAAGGAAAAAGTATTGCAAGATACACCTGCAGTGCGTGGAATGATTGAAAAAGTTAAGCATTTGGTAAAAATTGTAGGATAGTTATATGGCAACAACACTTAATACATTAAGAGATAATAAAGGCTCAAGAAAAAGAGCAAAACTTTTGGGACGTGGTATTGGTTCCGGTAAAGGTAAAACTTCCGGCCGTGGCGGTAAAGGCCAGACAGCGCGTACCGGTGTTGCCATCAATGGTTTTGAAGGTGGCCAGACACCTATTCACCGTCGTTTACCTAAGCGCGGTTTCAACAACCCTACCCGTCGTGAATTACAAGCTATTAATGTTGGTACCATCCAGAAATGGATTGAAGCCGGGCGTTTAAGCGATAAGAAGACAATCACCAGTGAAGTTCTGGTTTCTTCAGGAATAATCAGTAATCCTCGCGATGGTATAAAGCTGCTTTCAAAAGGCGAAATCAAAACCGCAGTGCAGATTGAGATAGATTATGCTTCTCCTTCGGCAATCAAAGCTGTTGAAAAAGCTGGTGGCAAAGTAACCGTTACAGCTGCCGCTGCCCAAGCTGCGAAAGCTCTTAAACTGCAAAAAAAGCCAAGGGCTTCCTAGTTTTATAAAAAATGGCATCACCATCAGAAAAACTGGCATCTAATATCAATATCGGGGTGCTTGCTAAGGCTTCTGATCTTAAGAAAAGGATCTGGTTTGCTGTTGGTGCTTTAATAGTTTACCGAATTGGAGCGCATATCCCGCTTCCCGGGGTTGATTCAAGAATACTTGCTGAAATGTTTGCAAATAATGCAGGTGGTCTTTTAGATTATTTCAATATGTTTTCAGGTGGTTCGTTCAAGCGCATGAGTATTTTTGCGTTGAGCATCATGCCTTATATCACCGCATCAATAATCATGCAGCTTATGACGGTTATTTCTTCCCAGCTTGCTGCACTTAAGAAAGAAGGCGAGATGGGCAGAAGAAAAATAAATCAATACACTCGCTATTTCACAGTTATCCTTGCGGCTTTCCAGGGATACGGAATATCTGTCTTTTTGGAAGGCATGCATACACAAACCGGCAGTGCTGTAACTGATCCTGGGCTGTTCTTCCGGGCAACCACAATTATAACGCTGGTTGGAGGAACAATGTTCTTGATGTGGTTGGGCGAGCAGATTACTGCCCGTGGTATCGGCAATGGCATATCACTCATAATATTTGTTGGTATTGTTGCTGGATTGCCGGGAGCCATATCCACAACATTCGAACTTGGCCGACGCGGTGCACTTTCAACATCCATAATCTTGATAATACTTGCTCTTGCATTTGCACTTACGGCATTCATTGTATTCATGGAAAAAGCACAGCGCAGGCTGATTGTACAATATCCAAAACGCCAGGTTGGTAATAAAATGTATGGCGGAGATTCTTCGCACCTGCCTCTAAAACTTAATACTGCAAACGTTATTCCGCCTATCTTTGCCGGATCACTTCTTTCATTCCCGGCGTTCCTGACTGGTTTTGTTTCAACCGACAGCCCTGGCTGGCTGCAGGATATGGCTATATATCTCGGCCATGGCAAACCGCTTTACATACTCCTTTATGTATCGCTGATTACATTCTTCTGTTTCTTCTACACAAAGCATGTATTCAACCCCAATGACACTGCCGATAACCTTAAGAAGTATGGTGGTTTTATCCCAGGTATTCGCCCTGGTGCAAGCACAGCCGAATATATTAATTACATACTTACACGTATAACAGTTGTTGGAGCTGCTTATTTATCAATAGTTTGCGTGATTCCTGAACTTTTGATTGCAGAATATTCCGTTCCATTCTACCTTGGTGGAACCAGCTTATTGATCGTGGTGAATGTGACAATGGACACAGTTGCCCAAATGCAATCACATTTGCTTGCCCATCAATATGAAGGGTTGATTAAAAAGGCAAAACTAAAGGGAAGATTCTAAAAGTGAATATAATATTGCTTGGCCCGCCAGGGGCAGGAAAAGGAACTCAGGCGCAAATACTGCAGGATATTAAAAAGATTCCTAAGTTATCAACGGGGGATATGTTGCGCTCAGCGGTTAAGGAAGGTTCAGAAATTGGCCAGTATGCCGAGCAGATAATGAAAGAAGGCAAACTTATCCCGGATGAGCTGATAGTACAGATGGTTGCTGACAGGATTAAGAAGCCGGACTGCGCCAGAGGCTTTATCCTGGATGGCTTCCCTAGGACTGTAGTGCAGGCCACTTTCCTTGATGCTGTTCTACCAAGGCTTGGCAAAAAAATTGATAAGGTAATCTCGGTAAAAGTGGATGACAGTATTATAATTGACAGGATCTCAAACCGTTTCAGCTGCGCAAAATGTGAAGCAAATTATAACAAGAAATTCAAACCTACACGCATAGAAGGAGTTTGCGATAATTGCGGCTCCCTTGAGTTCAAATTCAGGGATGATGATAAGCCGGAAACTGTTTCAGAACGCCTTAAGACCTATCATGCACAGACAGCTCCACTGCTGCCTTATTACCGCAACAAGAACCTGCTTTTTGATATAGACGGTATGGCCGATATAAATATAGTTACTGACCAGATAAAAAACATACTTGCTGCTTAGATTTCAATAGGTTGGCATCAATAAAAAGCCTGTGTCCCAAAAATAATACCATAACTTACAGAAATCATGTTGACTTAGAGGTAAATTTTATTATTATTCCCCCTCTTTCTGCATAAGAGTTTTTAAAGAAAACTCAGGAAAACACTATATTTAGGAGATAAACTGTGGCACGTATTGCCGGTGTAAATATACCAACAAACAAGCGCGTGGAAGTGGCACTGACCTATATTTATGGCATTGGCCGCACAACCGCAAAGAAAATCTGCAAAGATCTTAAACTTCCTGATAGCAAGAGGGTTAGCCAGCTTACCGAAGCTGAAGTTATCAAAATCCGTGAAGCTATCGATAAGGATTTCACAGTTGAGGGCGATCTTCGCCGTGAAGTTGCCATGAACATCAAAAGGCTGGTTGACCTTGGAACCTACCGTGGCATCCGCCATAGAAAAAGACTTCCTGTTCACGGCCAAAGAACACGCACAAACGCAAAAACCAGAAAAGGCCGTTCTCGTCCTATTGCTGGCAAGAAAATGGTAACCAAGTAGGATCAGTATGACAAAAACAGGTGGCAAAACAAAAGTTATGGAAGGGGTTTCACCAAAGGAAGCAGGAGCACCTACGGTAAAAAAGACAACCGGCGCCAAGAAAAAAGTTAAAAAGAATGTAACCAATGCAGTGGCGCATATCAACGCTACATTCAATAATACTATTATATGCATAACCGATCATCAGGGAAATGTTCTTTCCTGGTCTTCTTCAGGTATGCAGGGGTTCAAAGGTTCTCGTAAATCCACTCCATATGCAGCTCAGATGGCAGCAGAAAATGCTGGCAGGAAAGCGCAAGAGCATGGCGTGAAAGTTGTAGAGATTGAAGTTAAAGGTCCGGGTGCAGGCAGGGAATCAGCCCTTCGCGCACTTCAGATCGTTGGACTTACAATCACTACAATCAAGGATGTAACACCTATTCCACACAATGGGTGCCGCCCGCCTAAACGCAGAAGAGTGTGATTTTTTTTAATTAGAATTTAGTTTTAAATTATAAAATAGGGGAAAAAGCTCGTGATCTATAAAAATTGGCAAGATCTTATTAAACCATCTAAATTAGATATAAGCGCAGAAAATGAAAGGGCAGCCACCGTTACTGCTGAACCGCTTGAGCGTGGTTTTGGCATAACACTTGGCAATGCGCTTCGCCGCGTGCTTCTTTCTTCCCTGCAAGGTGCCGCAATTACCTCTGTAAAGATTGAAGGTGTTCTGCATGAATTCTCTTCAATCCAAGGTGTGAAAGAAGATGTTACAGATATCATCCTCAATATAAAATCGCTGAACATAAAAGTTCATTCTCCTGAAAAGAAAAGAGCAAGGCTTGTTGCTACCGGTCCATGTGAAGTTACTTCCGGCATGATTGAAGCTGATGCTGATGTTGAAATCATTGATAAAGATATCTTGATCTGCACCCTTGATAAGGGCCACAAAATCAATATGGAACTTATAATAGAAACCGGCAAAGGTTATATTCCTGCCGCACAAAACAAACCACAGGATGCTGCAATCGGCGTTATCCCTATCGATGCTCTATACAGCCCGGTTAAAAAGGTTAACTACCGCGTGGAAAACAGCCGCGTTGGCCAAGTTACCGACTATGATAAATTAATTATGACAGTTGAAACAAACGGATCTGTAAAACCTGAGGATGCAGTGGCATTTGCTGCGCGCATCCTGCAGGACCAGATGCAGCTCTTCATCAACTTTGTTGAAGTTGAAGAAGTTAAGAAAGCAGAAGAACCAACATTACAGTTTGATCCAAACCTTCTTAAGAAGGTTGATGAACTTGAACTTTCAGTTCGTTCAGCAAACTGCCTGAAGAACGATAACATCGTTTATATTGGTGACCTGGTGCGCAAAACAGAAAGCGAAATGCTCCGCACACCAAACTTCGGCCGTAAATCACTGAACGAAATTAAGGAAGTTCTTGGTAGCATGAATCTCCGCTTCGGTATGGAAATTCAAGGTTGGCCGCCAGAAAACATTGAAGAACTTGCTAAGAAATTTGAAGACCCTTATTGATTAACTGGCCTCTAGAGAGGAGGATTTTTTATGCGTCATGGAGTAAAAGGTACAAGACTTAACCGCCCAACCGGGCATAGGCTTGCTTTATTTGCTAATCAGGCTATTTCCCTGATTGAGCATGAGCAGATCACTACTACTCTGCCAAAAGCAAAACAGCTTCGCCCAATTGTTGAAAGACTGATAACTGTTGGCAAGAAGGGTGATCTCGCTGCAAGGCGTCAGGCTCTTTCTTCACTCAGAAACAATAAGAAAGCTGTTGAAAAATTATTCAAACTTGCTGAACGTTATAAATCACGCAAAGGCGGCTATACACGTATTATGAAGGCAGGTTTCAGACACGGTGACAATGCACCTATGGCTGTTATTGAATTTGTTGACCGTGATGCTGCGGCAAAAGGTAAAAATGACCGTGAAAGGACAGCAACTGCAAATACAACAGCAGAAGTAAAGGAAACAAAAGAACCAAAAGCTAAAAAAGAGAAAGCAGCCAGCTAGTTTTTAGTTTTATTTGGATTTAAAGAAGCCCCGCAAAATGTGGGGCTTTTTTTATGAGGTAAGGCCGGAAAGTTTAAATATATCTTTCACCATATAAAATATATCTCCTGGCTTATTATTCTTTATTTGCTCGATAAAAAACTTGAAGGTATCAGGAAGATCAGAGTGCTTTATGAATTTACCATCTATTTCCACGCCTATAAATTGTGGTATGGCATTGCCTGTAGCAGCATCGCGTACGCAGCTTAATACCATAAGGTTATTGTTTGGTTTGATATAGGCTTTTTCAGCAATTTCCTGGAGAGTTTCAAGTGCAGCAGGGTCAGGAATTTTGTTTATAGTATCAAAGTATTTGAGTATCGCCTGTGGCTGCATATCCCACCAGCGAATTTTCTCAAGAGCCTCAATAGTTTTATCATCAAAGCGCATACGGATGACTTTGGCAGGAGAGCCCGCCGCAATGGCAAAAGCCGGAATATCTTTTGTTACAACGGAATTAGCGCCAATTACAGCGCCATTGCCTATTGTAACGCCGGAAAGAATCAAAGATTTTGATGACAAGGTGACATTTGAGCCTATAACAACCGGACCCCGGCTTTCAGAAAAATTCTTATCAATGTTTACACCTGTATCACGCGCCATTTTTACGAGGTCAGGGTGTACGGAGAAAGTATAGTTTATTATCCGGTTATTTTTATGTTCTCCACCTAATAGGATTGCAACCTGAGCAGCATCTTCGCAATAATTTCCTATATTAACTGAATAGCCTGAAGTTTCAGAATCACCAAATGAATGGACATCTTTCGCAATATTGAGGGAGCCATAACCAAACAAGCCAACCTCATTATTATTAAAGGCAATCTTGCACTTATATGGAGCGAGTAATGATATCTCAATGTTCCGGTATAACGGACATTTGATCATATTTGGAATTGCATCAAATTTTTCTTTTATATCATTATATTTATTTAAAACATCATCCTGCATAATCATACAAGCCCTGAAATCTTGAATATATCTCGCGTTATATAGAAAGTCGAGCCCTGAGGAAGCTTTGGCTGCTCAATATAATACATGAATTCAGCCGGCAAGCTTTCTGGTTTTATGTGCTTTCCTGCGATTTCGGCGCCAAGGAAACGAAATGTTATTTGCCCTTCATTTGCCTTTATCTGTTGGAATACTAGGTAATTATCGTCTTTCTTGCGGTAGTTAGAACCATCTATAGCTAGGAGCTTATCTATAGATTTATTATCAGGTATTGATTGTATAAGCCCATAATTATCCAATAGACTTTGTGGCTTAAGATCCCACCAGCGGATTTTATTTATCGCCTCAATTGTTTTCTCATCAAACCTGTATTTTATAACTTTTGCGGGAACACCAGCCACAATAGCAAAATCAGGGACGTCATTAGTTACCACTGCACCTGCGGCTATAACTGCCCCATTACCAATCTTAACGCCAGAAAGGATTAGAGAGTTCTTAGAAATAGTTACATTATGGCCAATTTTTACTTGGCCATGCGAATATGTCTGCCCAAGGTTTATGCCGGACTGGCTGGCCAGAAACTCCATATCAGGAAAATTGGCAAAACTGTTGTTTATGCATTTAGAATTATCATGCTCACCGCCCAGCAGAATTTTTGAATTGGCAATTTCACAGTAATTCCCCACCTCTATGGCATATAGGTTTTCGGTGTTATCGTTGTATCCTTCAACATCACGCGCCACATTTAAAGAGCCGTATCCAAATATTCCCTTCTCCTTCTCCCGGAAAATAACTTTGCTCTGATAATAGGCGAAGAGAACCCTAGGCGTGTTATATTTGAAGTTCACGCTCTTTATGGTTCCAGGGAAGCTTGCGATCTTATTTATTATATCTTGCATAAAAAAACCCGGGAGAATAATACCCCCGGGTTTTTTTAAGTGAAACAGTAAAATTACTAAACGCTATAGTAATTCAAAAATTCCATTGGGTGAGGTGTGTGCTCAGTATCATAAACCTCTTTCATCTTAAGGTTTATATAAGCATCGATCAGGTCATCACTGAATACATCACCTTTCTTGAGGAAGGCACGGTCTTTATCAAGATGTTCAAGTGCTTCGCGCAGAGAACCGCAAACTTGCGTTATATCGCCGCGCTCTTCTGGCTCAAGATCGTAAAGGTTCTTATCCATAGCTTCGCCTGGGTGAATTTTGTTCTCAATGCCATCAAGCCCGGCCATTAACATTGCAGAAAATGCAAAGTAAGGGTTTGAAGATGGGTCAGGGAAGCGCACCTCTATACGCTTGCCTTTTGGAGAAGCAACATATGGGATACGGATTGAAGCAGAGCGGTTACGTGCAGAATAAGCAAGCATAACAGGTGCTTCAAACCCAGGGATCAAACGCTTATAGCTGTTTGTGCTAGGATTTGTGAAAGCATTAATGGCTTTTGCATGTTTAATTATGCCGCCGATATAATAAAGGCAGGTTTCAGAAAGATCCGCATAGCCACTGCCGGCAAATAATGGTTTACCATCTTTCCAGATTGACTGGTGGCAGTGCATGCCGGAGCCATTATCACCATAAATAGGTTTTGGCATGAAGGTAGCAGATTTGCCGTAAGAATGGGCAACGTTATGGACCACATATTTATATTTCTGAACGTTATCAGCAGTGCTCAGAAGTGTGCTGAAGTTAAAGCCAAGCTCGCATTGAGCAGGAGCAACTTCATGATGGTGGAGGACTGGGTCAAGGCCAACCTGCTCGAGCGTTGTTATCATTTCAGCGCGGATATCGCTTAATGAATCAACTGGCTGTACCGGGAAATAACCGCCCTTAATACCTGGGCGGTGACCAGAATTACCCATTTCATATCTTTTGCCTGAGTTAATAGGAGATTCTTCAGAATCAACATGGGCATATGAACCATTCATGCTGACAGAGAAGCGTGCATCAGAGAAAATAAAGAATTCAAGTTCGGGACCAAAGTATGCTTTATCACCAATGCCGGTATAGGCGAGATATGCTTCAGCGCGTTGCGCGGTGGAGCGAGGATCACGCGTATAACCACGGCCTGTTGCTGGCTCTATAACATCGCAGAAAATTATAAGAGTTGGTTGGGCGGTGAAAGGGTCAACAAAAGCAGTTGATGGGTCTGGCATCAATATCATGTCTGATTCATTAATATCTTTCCAACCGGCAATAGATGAGCCGTCAAACATGATACCATCGGTAAATGAATCCTCATTCACTTTATGGTGGGCATAGGCTGTGTGTTGCCATTTTCCCTTAGTATCTGTGAAGCGGAAATCAATGAATTTTATGTCATGCTGTTTGATGAGCTCAAACACTTTTTTAACATCTGATGCCATAGGTGCCTTTCCCGATTTGAAGCATTGAAAAAAATAGTTGGTCGGGATTTGTTTATGAGGAAAATTTTTTATGCTGTAAAGAGGAAATTTAAAAAAAATTCATTTAAAAAATTTTTATAAAAATAGACAAAATTTTTTTTGCATTTAAATTTTAGAAGGTGTACTTTCAGATTTTACTCTTGAAAAAAGAAACTTGCCATATGTTTAGGTTTTCTGCGGTATTATCTCTTCTTGCACTTGTTACTCTTCTTGGCTGTGGCCCAGTTTATAAAACCCACTATGATTATACAATGCCTGCAAGCGCAGAGGGAAGGCTGTGTGTTAGCCAGTGCCAGCAGACACAGAAATATTGTAATGACAATTGCCGTCTGAAACAGGAAAGGTGTGAGGCGGATGCCAGAGTGCGTGGTGACAGGGAATATGATGATTATGTGCGTGAACGCCGCAGCCAGGGTAAGGAGATAAAACGCAGCCGCAGTTCATTCTATTATGGCTGCTATGAAGAATGTGATGATTGTGATGGGCAATACCATAACTGCTTTGCTACCTGTGGCGGCAACATAAACTCCAGAACGGTATGTGAATACGGCTGCGATAGGCGATAAAAATCCTTATAATACAACAAGATAAATCTTTAAGTCTTTCATAAATCCTTAATATTCAAAGGGTATAATCGGGAGTGATTTTTTTTGGGGATGCATTGGGTGCTCCCCACACATTTCCCTGTGCGTGTTAAAGTAAGTCTATATGACAAAACACACAGCACAGGGTAGGGTTCGGAAGTCTCAATAAGAAGGGATGGTGGACCGTGTCGAAGGCGAAGAAGGAGCCGAAGTTCACGAAGCTCTACGTCTCGTGGTACCTCTGGCAGATGGCCCTCTCGCTGCCCCTGCTGCTGCTTCCGCTCCTCTGGGTGAAGCCGCGGTGGTGGGTTCGCATCGAGGGAATCGTGGGGGACAAGGAACTGTTCCCGTATCTGCGAGGTCGGCCGGGGAATCCCGGCAAACACCGCATCCTCGGCGAAGACGGCAGCGACTTGCAGATCGTGCAATGGTACGGCATCCTGTACAGCCCGCCGGCGAGTGGAGGCAAGTACTTCATGCTGAGCGAAGACGGGACGAAGAAGGAGCTGACCGACGGCGATATCGGCCAGATCATCGACATTCTGGCCTGAAACGAAAATTAAAAACAGGCTCCCAGTGGTAAAGGGAGAAGTTCTAAGGGGTTGCAACGCAAGTTGCAGCCCTTTAGTTTTTTGTGGCTTAGGTTATACCCATTCGGTATGCCGCCGGAAAATTTTCCTAAATTTTCCATGCGGCGTGCTTCGCAGCTCATGGCTGGCTCAGGCTACTGCCTTCGCATAACAAATATAAATAATTATAAAGCTTCGTTGCCGGTTTCGCCGGTGCGGATGCGCACTACCTGGTCAATTGTGGATATGAATATCTTTCCATCACCTATGCGGCCAGTATTGGCGGCGTTGCGTATTGCTTCAACGGCTTTATCCACTGATTTATCATCAACAATAATCTCTACCTTAACCTTGGGCAGGAAATCAATGATATATTCAGCGCCTTTATGGAGTTCCGTACGGCCCTTCTGGCGGCCAAAACCTTTGACTTCCGTGACAGTCATGCCGTGGATGCCTATTTCCTGCAGGGCTTCTTTAACATCATCAAGTTTGAAGGGTTTGATTATGGCTTCGAGCTTTTTCATGCCTGTATAATAAAAAATTCTTGCTAAAAGGCCAGTAAATTTGTATTTCCCTTGGAGCATTTTCATTTAGCTGCCTACTGCGTCGCACTACGGACTCAATGTGCTTACGTAGGTGTTACTACGCTCCGCGCATTTCACCTTGTGCTTCTTGTATTGCAGCTAAAGCAAAACGCCCTATTTTACTGTGCGGCCGTGGCGAAATTGGTAGACGCACTACCTTGAGGTGGTAGCGCCGCGAGGCATGGAAGTTCGAGTCTTCTCGGCCGCACCATAACTTAAATATTTGGAGATTATAATGATTTATCTTTTATTAGCTCTAATAATTGCTTTTGCACCTGCAAATATAAAGACTGCTGAAATTGCTCAAGACGGAAAGCTATATTTCAGGTTTTTAAAAGTCTCAGATTCTCAATGGAAAGGAACTCACGAAAGCGGTAAAGAATTTACTTTTACTATAAACGGAAACACTATTCAAAAAGATAACGAAAAGCCGGAAGATGTAATAAATCGCGTTAGCCTGAAGCATATAAAAACAATCCCTGATTTAAGGAATATGGGAGATGTGGATAAGGGATCACATATTTGGAAAATATATGAGAAAGAGAATGGATTGGTTTATGCTAGGGAACCTAAAGATGCAGGAACTGGTGGCACATCGTATTCAATTACTTGGTCACAGTAGTATATTGTTTTTTTGCGGTTTTTCTTGTCTTTCTGTCATTTTGTCATAAAAAATTCACAGAAAGCCGCCACTTTCAGGATTATAATCAAGATTAGTTTATAGAGAGAACGGATGTTCTCTACCCAATCCATTACCCCCACGGAAGTGCGCAGGGGTTATGGTGTGTCCTCCTTACACAGGAGAACGAAATGCGCATCGGTCCGATCCAGGTGGTCAAGGTGGCGAACGCCGGTAGCAAGCTGGTGTTCCGCATCACGGCGATCGAGGCGACCGTGACCCTCGCCAGCGGAGAGAAACTGCGGCACAACTGTGGTGACGCGGCGTATCTCCCCGATGGTGACAGCACCACCGTGGAGTGGGGCCAGCCCGGCCAGACCGAGAGCATAACGCTCAAGGTCGAGGCCGGCAAGCCCAACTTCGAGTGGACCCCGCCGAAGGACGACTGATGCAATAGGTGCCTAAAAGGCACGTAAACGAAGACCCCTTACCCTTGAATGGGCGGGGTCTTCACCGTTTTAAAGGCCTGATTTCCTATAAAAGTTTCATAAAATCTTAAAATAAAACCCCTTGTATTTCTGCTATAATCCGGGCTCGAATTTCGCCTAAGTGCGTAGGGGCAGGATGCTCCTTATTACAAGAAGTGTGCAAAACTCATAAGGATAGGGGTTATGCACACAAGTCCTCCAACAAGGGAGGTGGAGCCATGGAGAGGGTGTTCCCTTCGTGGCTGCGTGGCATCACATTCCGCATAGAGCAATGCGGCGTGGTGCTGGACAACACTGGCGGACAGATCGAATGGTGCGGTCTGGAGTGCTGGTGTAGGATGGGTTTCGGGCAGTGCGTCCGCTGTGGGCGGCACATGGAATTCTTTCTGCCGAAGGGTGTCTTCGACCGGCGCGACTGCATCGGTGCTGGCGTTCCGGTCGAGCTGACCGACGTCAGCGGAGACGAGTTCCGGATTCTGATCCGGATCGAAGATGTGAAGGTCACGGCGCAGTTGTTCGAGGGTATCCTCGTCATCGACACCTTCGAGGCCACGATCTGCTAAAAATGAGACCTGCCTGAGGTCGCAACCACTAAATCAGGCCGCACAACCCCCAAGGACGGGGGTTGTTTGCGTTTTAAAGAGCAAAAAATGGCCAAAATTCATATAATTGTAATAATTCTGATATATAATTCCCCAGTGTTTTTTTGAAAAGAGCAAAAGGATTTTGCTCTCCCCCTATCCGTAGCCTCATGGAAGTGAGCAGGAGATATGGTACGCCCCTAACAGGAGGCAAAAATGCGCATCGGCCCGATATATTTCCGGTGGCTGGATGATGGGGATTCAATTATCACCATCAAGGCGAGTTACGGATCGTGGATGGCCACAACGCCCAGCGGCCAACGGGAATTCAACTGCAGCGATGGCCTCAACATTCACGAGGAGACGGAGGAACTGCCGCTGGAACGCAGGGACGGAAGGAATTCTGAGAAGGAGACGGTGACCGTGAACTTCAGAGTCATCGAACCCGGCAAGAAGGTCGAGATCACGATGACGACGAGGACCGGTACGGAAACCAAGATCCTCACCCGCAAGTGACGCAAAAAACCTAGCCTGAGGTATACAGGTACATGACAACCTCCGTTTACGGGGGTTGTTGTGTTTTAAAGCAGAGCTTATATGCTTATCTTCCATGACAATTGAATTTAAAATCAGCAAGGCGAAAGTGCCATATGAAAAAGCGCTCTTCGAAATGGAAAAACGCGCGAACGGAATTATCGCGGGCGCTAAGAATGAACTTGTGTGGTTCCTCGAACACCCGCCAACCATAACCGCCGGAACCTCCGCAAAAGATGGCGACCTGCTAGACGAGAAAAAATTCCCCGTGTTCAAAACGGGCAGGGGCGGCGAATATACATATCACGGCCCCGGCCAGCAGGTTTGCTATTTGATGCTGGACCTGAAAAAACGTGGCATGGCAGACCTGCACAAATATGTATCAACGTTAGAAGAGATAATAATAAAAACACTCGCCGAATATGGAATAACGGGGGAGCGGAGGAAGGGCAGGATTGGCATATGGGTG
Source organism: uncultured Rickettsiales bacterium (assembly GCA_964450945.1). Lineage (GTDB taxonomy): Bacteria > Pseudomonadota > Alphaproteobacteria > Rickettsiales > JABDBP01 > CAYVHI01. The sequence goes on along the minus strand of CAYVHI010000018.1, from coordinate 14,131 downwards.
AAAAACGGCGGCAGCGAAAATAAAATCGCGGCAATAGGTGTGCGGGTGAGAAGGTGGGTGACGATGCACGGGCTTGCCATAAACATCAACCCTGACCTTTCACACTTCAACACAATCGTGCCTTGCGGCATAAAAGAATTCGGCGTTACCTCTCTCGCCAAAGAAGGCAAGAAAGTTAAGGATATCCAGGAAAAATTGAAGAAAGTTATCAGCCAATATTTTGAATAAAAAGATTTTTTACAAAAGTTCTACGTGGAACAATTTTAGGGGCTTCCGGTAACAGGAAAAATGTGAGAAAATACTGCCAAAATTAATTTTATATATTAGAAGGTATTAATTTATGGAAGCAAAAGAATTGGATAGAAAAAAACTTACATTTAAACAGGCTGAAGGTATTGAACAAATTCCTCAGCCTCTTAAAAGAAATGAAATTTCTACTGAACTAAGGGCGGTATTGTGGGCAATCCAACATGAATATTTAAAGAAAGATGAATTTAATGGCCATATAAGTGATAGATGGCACTCAATTTTGCAAACTAGGCACATATTGATGTTGCACAAGCCTGTGGATGAATTTGATAGTAAATTTTTTAGGATTGTTAATGAAATTAAAAATTTATTTTTTAGTGAAAAAATGGAGGATATTTTTGAATATCTTACTTTTGTGATGAGGCGGCCAGAGTGTCATCCTGGATTTTATAAAAGTATAAATACTTGCCTCAAAATGTGTAAATCACCTTGGATTATAGTTGGTGAAGGGAAGGAAACTGCTTTTTATCCTACCTCTAATGAATTTGAGGAAGGGACAATTGAAAAAGCATTTAAGGATTTGGCTGCAAATGACTTTGCAGGTGCAAAAAAACATTTAATAAAAGCGGCCGAAGAATTCAAGGAAGGTCGTTTTGGATTGAGTATGAGAGAAAGTATTTCTGCAGTTGAGTCTGTAGCTAAGAAGATTGTTGGTAGTGAATCTACAGATTTACGTAAAGCTTTAGGTGAGCTAGAAGAAAACAATATTGTGATTCATCCAGCTTTTAAAGCGTCTTTAGAAAAAATGTATGCATTTACAAATGATGAGCAAGGTATTAGGCATGCAGAAGTTGATTTTAGTAAATCTGATTCAACGGACGCGCAATTTATGTTAGGTGCGTGTGCGGCGTTTGTCAGTTACTTGATTGGGAAGGCAAGAACTGCAAAAATAGAAGTTGAATAACTACTTCTTCTCATCCTTCTTGAACATGGTGGCCATGGGGTTCATGGAGGTGAACATGTTCATATAATTCTGGAAGAATTCCACATTGCGTTTCTGCATCTCTTCCATCATCTGCACCGGCGAAAACATCTGGCCGAGAGGTGTCTGCTGCATAAAATCACGCATTTTCTGCTGGTTCTGGTGAAAAGCATCCATACTTGCTTCAAGGTAAGGCGGCAGCATCGGCTTCAAACTATCATCATAAAAAGGAATCAGTTTACGCAGGAAATTTATCGGCAGAACTTTCCCGCCGCCGCCTGTTTCCTGCTCAAATATAACCTGTACAAGGGTTTGTTGGGTAAGATCCTCACCCGTTTTGGCATCCTGCACGATGAAATCGTGATTATCCTTCACCATCTGGCGAAGATCATCAAGGGTGATATAGGTGGAAATATCCGTGCGGTATAACCGGCGATTTGGATATTTCTTTATTATTATGCGCTCTTCTTTTTTATCTTTTGTCATTGGCATATTTTACCTTAAGGGCGCGAATATAGCAAATTTGGCAGGAATGGCAATTATTTAACCTCTTCCAGGGCGGGCATTATCATCATATGGGCCGATCAACGGGCCGGGATACATGCCAAGCGCGCGTGTGGCATCATTATACATGGTCTCTACAACCCTCATTGCCTGTGCATGTGTTTTAACCTGGCTGGAATATAATATGGTGGCAGGATTATTATTGGTGCCACCAGACTGGGTTGAATGAAAAGGTGTTCCCCTGGCTTTTTCAATGATTGTTACTGCCATCGACAGGCAATTATCTACAAGCAATTTATCCTGCACGCGACTATCATCTACGAATGAGACTGTAATGCATGGCCAGTATTTCTTATCCTGTAAAACCGGCTCATTCATCATTATCTCTACACCTAAGTTGCAGCCGGTTATCTTGAAAATGGCATAGAGGGTATTAAAAACCACTATATAGTCGGTTCTTATTTTGGCGGCGCTGTAATCATAAGAGATTGCCAGGCCGGTTTTCCCTTTCACCTCGCCGTGATATATGGCAAGCCCCTCGGTTTTTTTCTTAAGTTCTTCCTCGGCTTTCTTAAGTGCCGTAATATTACCGGTAAGAACGGTTTTAATTACATAGGCATTTGAATCATCAATCGCTGCAAGCGCCAGCTCAGCTCTATTTTTATATTTTGTCATACTTTCAGGTAATTAAAAATAAATGCAAACAGATTCTCAAAAACTATACCCGCAAAAATAATAGCACCAAACAGACGGTTTGACTTGAATTTCTTCATGCAGTCTTCAGCGTTATCTATATTAAGGTTTGTTACCTGGCGGAACAACAAAAACATGCCAAACATGAGCATCAGATAATAAAAATTCCCCATATTCTGGTATCTGCCAACCGTATAAAGAAAAAATATGACGAGCATATAAAAAATGCTTACATAGGTTTTTGTATCCTTGCCGAAACGAAGTGCCGTGGATTTCACACCAGCTTTCTCATCATCTGCCTTATCCTGATGCGCATAAATGGTATCATAGCCGAGAGTCCAGAAAATGCCGGCAATGTAAAGCATTACAGCAGAAGTTGATATTTCTTCATGCCAGGCTGTCCACCCCATTATGGCGCCGATGTTAAAGGTGAGCGCCAGGAAAAGCTGTGGCCAGTATGTAAAACGCTTCATGAAAGGATAGGCAATTACCAATATCATGGAAGCGCAGCCAATCATTATGGTTAGGGGATTAAGTGTAAGAAGTAAAGAAAGGCCAACAGCGGAAAGTATAGCAAGCAATATCAATGCATGGTGAAGTTTAAGTTCGCCGCTAGCAAGCGGACGGTTTTTTGTACGCTCTACCTTGGCATCAATATCACGGTCGATTATATCGTTGATGACACAACCGGCGCTCCGCATTATTATGGAGCCGAGGCCAAAAACAAAATATAATGCCAGCACATAAAGATCAAAATTTTTGGATGTCGCAAAGCCTATCGCCCACCAGCACGGCCATAAAAGAAGAAAGATGCCGGTGGGCTGGTGAAGCCGCATCAGGCGCGCATAAGGAGATAGTTTTTTAAGCCATGAACTCATTCAAAGGTATCAGGTTATATGTTGATGTTTCGCTCCGTGCACATGAGCAGCTTACACTCTCACCCGCACATGTGAACTACCTTATAAACGTTATGCGTAAGAAAGTATCAGACCGCATATTGTTATTCAACGGCCAAGATGGTGAATGGCTGGCTGAAATATGTTCAGCCGAGAAAAAACATGCGGCAGTGGAGGTTCTGGAGCAGACAAGAAAACAAAAGCAAGAGCCAGATATCTGGCTGGTATTTGCACCAGTTAAACATGTGCATACAGATTTCATAATAGAAAAAGCAACAGAACTTGGGGTTTCAGATTTATTTCCGGTTTTTACAGAGCGCACAATTGCAACAAGAGTCAATGAAGAAAAGTTTAAAAGCAATGCAATAGAAGCAGCAGAGCTAGCAGAAAGGCTTAGTATTCCAAACATTAACCCTGCACAGAAATTTTCAAAACTGCTTTCAGAGTGGCCTAAGGATAGATATATTTTATTCTGTGATGAATCAGGAAAAGGCAGGCCGGTGAAAGACGTGCTGGCCCAGGCGCCAAAAGGAAAATGGGCAATCTGCATTGGCCCGGAAGGAGGCTTCACTGAAAGGGAATGTAATATGCTGCATGAAAAAGAAAATGTATATCCTGTTACGCTTGGCCCGCGCATAATGAGGGCTGATACTGCGGCTTTGGCCGCACTGACCATTTGGCAGGAACATTTGGGTGACTGGGATGAAAACATATAAGGTAGTGGTGGCAGGGGCAACCGGCGTGGTTGGCAGGGAAGTGCTTAAAATACTTGCCGAACGCAAATTCCCTTATTCAGGGGTAGTGGCGCTTGCTTCAAAAAAATCTGTTGGAAAAACAGTTTCTTTTGGAAAAATAAAATTAAAAATTAAAGACCTGGAAAAATTTGATTTCAAAGGTTTTGACCTGGCGCTTTTCTGCATACCAACATCAATTGCAAAGAAATACGCAGAAAAAGCAACAAAAGCCGGTTGCATTGTTATTGATAATTCTACCCATTACCGAACCGAACCGAAAGTTCCGGTGCTTATACCGGAAGTAAACCCGGAAGCGGCAAAGCTAGTTAGGAAGAAAAAGATAGTAGCCAATTCAAACTGCGCCGCGATTGCAATGCTGGTTGCCATTAAACCGCTGCATGAAAAAGTAAAAATAAAAAGGATTGTGGTAGCCACCTATCAATCTGTCTCCGGATGGGGATGGGATGCCATGCAGGAACTTGATAAGCAGACGAAAGAAATAATATCCAAGAAAAAAGCAAAAGTAAAAATATTGCCACGCCAGATAGGTTTTAACGTTATACCACAGATTGATAAGTTCATGGATGACGGAAGGACGGTGGAAGAATGGAAAATAGCACATGACACCGCAAAGATACTTGACCCCAAAATAAAGGTGGTTGCTACCTGTGTGCGTGTTCCGGTTTTTCTTGGCCACGCTGAATCACTAAATCTTGAATTCAAAAAACCTATTAGTGAAAAAGAGGTAAGAAAAATACTTTCAAAAGCAAAAGGCATTAAGATAATAGATGAAAGGAAAGCCGGGGGATATGCAACACCCATAGAAGCGGCAGGAAAAGACGCCGTGTATGTTTCGCGCATACGTAAAGACCCGACAAGGAAGAATACAATCTGTCTGTGGGTTGTTTCTGATAATATAAGGAAAGGCGCAGCTCTAAACACCGTGCAGATTGCTGAAGAGCTTATAAAACAAAAGTTACTTTAAGTTAGAAATGTTTTCTGCAAAGTTTACTAACTTTGCAATGAAACGTTGCTTCGCAAGCTCAAGGCTGGCTAGGTTTTCTAACTTAGCATTTCTTTTTAACAATATCCCAGAATTTTGCTTTCAGGTTTGTGCCGGAGAAAATTTCCATGTAATAGAAACCGGCAGGAGAAGTTACGTTTATCTCAGTAACAAGCCCGCCGATAGTGTCAACACCGGCAACAAGTATATCCCTTTTCTTAAGCTCAGGGATTATCTTTTCGCAGATTTTATAATCATGCTTATCAAGCTTCGCTTCCTTTACGGTACCGCCGGCGGAAAGATTGCTTCTTACACTTCCCTTATCAGGCGTTCTTATATAGGCTGCCAGGGGCTCACCATTCATTATAAAAATCCTTTTATCCCCTTCTTTCTCAACTTCGGGAATAAATTTCTGTACTACCATAGGGAGCTTATAACGTTCCTGTAGGAGCTCGAGCGAGGAGGCAAAATTCTTATCATCTTTCTTTATGAAAAGCACGCCCTGGCCACCATAGGCATATAGCGGCTTTATTATTATATCGCCGTGACGTTCACGGAATTTTACGATTGCGGGCTCATAGGAGGTTATGACGGTAGGGGGTGAAAGATCTCCGGCCGGAAAAGGAAATAATTTCTCAGCAAAATTTCTTATCCCGGAAGGTGAATTTACCACAAGGGTTTTATCCTTAATCCTATCTAATATATAAGTTGCGGTTATGTAGTTCATGTTAAAGGGTGGATCAAGCCTGATGATTACCGCATCTACATCTTCAAGGTTAAGGATGGTTTTTTTGCCGAATCTTATGGTTCGGTCCATCATGTCGATATGGTTTAGTTTCTGGGCCCTTGCGTAAACGCCATCGCCATCAAGCATTAGCTGCTCAGGTGTGAAATGATAGACCTCATACTTGCGGACGAATGCTTCATACATGAGAAGAAGGCTATCTATCTTATCATCAAACTTCTTTTTGCTGCGTTCAATGGATTTCAGGCTTTCTTTAAGGAATGCTACTTTCATCAGTTTAAACTTCCGTGCCGCCTACGGTAAAATTTGAAATCAACAGGGTGGGCTGACCAACACCAACAGGAACATCCTGGGCATCTTTGCCGCAAGTGCCAATTCCAGGATCAAGCATCATATCATTACCGATTGCCTTAACGCGCTTCATGGCTTCCGGCCCGTTACCTATCAATGTTGCGCCCTTAACAGGCTTTGTCACTTTGCCGTTTTCAATCTTATAAGCCTCTGATGCAGAGAAAACAAATTTTCCTGAAGTTATATCTACCTGCCCGCCGCCGAAATTCACCGCATACAGGCCTTTCTTAACTGATTTTATTATATCGCGCGGGTCTTCCTTGCCGCCTAACATATAAGTATTTGTCATACGAGGCATTGGCTGATGCTCATAACTCTCACGGCGGCCATTGCCGGTTGGTTTTGTTTTCATCAACCTTGCATTCATTCTATCCTGCATATAGCCGACAAGTATTCCATCCTCAATAAGGACAGTTCTGTTTGTTGGCGTTCCCTCATCATCAATATTTAATGAGCCGCGCCGGTTGGGAATAGTGCCATCATCAACCACCGTTACACCTTTTGCTGCGACTTTTTTACCTATAAGATTAGAAAACACAGATACTTTCTTGCGGTTAAAATCTCCCTCCAGGCCGTGGCCAACCGCTTCATGCAGCATAACCCCGGGCCAGCCTGGCCCAAGCACAACATCCATCTCGCCTGCTGGCGCCGGAATTGATTTAAGGTTTACCAAAGCCTGACGAAGAGATTCATCAGCTTGCATTTTCCAGTGTTCAGGAGATGCATATATTTTATAAGGTTCCCTGCCGCCTGCTCCATAAGAGCCGCGTTCCATCCTTCCCTTTTCTTCAACGATAACTGAAATATTGAGCCTGACAAGCGGTCTTATATCTTGGTAGGTAGCGCCATTGCCGCGGATGATTTTTACTGCCTGCCATTCCCCGGCCATAGATACTGAAACCTGCCTTACCCTTCTATCTTTTTTTCGCAAATATGAATCAATATCTGAGAGAAGCTTTATTTTTTTGGCAAAACTTATTTCATCCAAAGGATTTACATCTCTATATAAATTTCTTTTTTTGCCAGATATTGCTGAACCTAAATTTTTCTTACCCATATAACCGGATTTTACTGCCTGAACAGTGGTGGCTGCACGCTTTATTGAAGCAAGGCTTATATCAGATGAATGGGCATACGCACTTACCTCGCCAAGGACAGAGCGCAAACCAAAACCGTGCGATGTATCAAAATTGGCCGTGCGCAGGTGGCCATCATCAAACACAAGAGTTTCCGACTGGGTGAATTCAAGAAATAATTCTCCATCATCTGTGCCTTTTAAGGCGTTTGCTACAATAGCTTTTACCTTATCTTGATTTAAATCATTGCGCGTGAAAAATATTTCATCTAATAACACAGCCGACATAATTACCTCGTTAGAGAGAAGTATTTTATGCTAAAATACTTGAATATAAATAAAAATAAAATTAAACTTCGACGCAATCAATAATCCTACTGTAGGTTAAAAATGATAAAACTCAATTTCTTCTTTTCCAGTTTATTTATAGCTATATTTGCCCCTCCAGCAATATCTGCTGAAGGATTGGGGGTAGCAAGGCCTTGGCAGCTTGGCTTTCAAGAAGCAGCCTCTCCTATAATGGAGAAGTTTGAACATCTGCATGACTTCCTGCTTGTCATAATAACATTGATTACTATTTTTGTCTTAGGTCTTTTAACCTATATATGCATAAGGTTCAGGAGATCAGTAAATCCAAAGCCAAGCACCACTGCACATAACACAACTCTTGAGATAATATGGACTATAATACCGGTTGTTATACTGATTGCCATTGCTATACCTTCGGTAAAAATACTTTACTATGCGGAAAAGGTGAGGGATCCGGAAATGACATTGAAGGTTGTTGGCCACCAGTGGTATTGGTCTTATGAATATCCTGATCACGGAAATATAAAGTTTGAGAGCAATATAATAAAGGATGAAGAAATTAAACCTGGCCAGCACAGGCTTTTAGAAGTTGATAACCGGGTTTTCCTGCCTGTTGATACCACAATAAGGATTGCTACCACGGCTGCGGATGTTCTTCATGCCTGGGCGGTTCCTGCTTTTGGAGTTAAGAAAGATGCAGTTCCGGGTAGGTTAAATGAGACATGGGTGAGGATTACAAAACCAGGTGTTTATTATGGCCAATGCTCAGAACTGTGTGGTGTGGGCCATGGTTTTATGCCTATTGTTGTTGAGGCGGTTTCAAAAGAAGAATTCAATAAATGGGTGGAAAGCAAAAAGAAAAAGACCGCTTCATTATCTAAAAACAAAAATATAAACTAGAGAGAAAAAAATGGCAGGAAATCATTCACATTCGGATCATGGTCACCACAACCCAACCGGTTGGAGACGCTGGCTACTTTCAACCAACCATAAGGATATAGGGACGCTATATATAGTTCTTTCAATAATAGGGGGATTGGTGGGTGGCCTGTTCTCAGTAATAATGAGGATGGAGCTTGCCGAACCAGGAAACCAGATATTAAACGGCGACCACCAACTTTATAACGTTATACTTACCGCGCATGCATTCATCATGGTGTTCTTCATGATAATGCCGGTTTTGATGGGCGGTTTTGGTAACTGGTTTATCCCTATAATGATTGGTGCCCCTGACATGGCATTCCCGAGAATGAACAACATAAGCTTCTGGCTGCTTGCAGTTGCACTTGTGCTTTTAACATTATCAGCTTTTGTTGATGGTGGTGCTGGAACGGGATGGACAGTTTACCCACCTCTCAGCAACGCCACATTCCAAGCTGGTATGGCGGTTGATATGGCTATATTCAGCCTGCACCTTGCCGGGGCTTCTTCAATACTTGGTGCAATAAATTTCATTGTTACTATTTTCAATATGCGTGCACCTGGAATGACAATGCACAAGATGCCACTTTATGTATGGGCAGCGTTGGTTACCGCTTTCCTTCTTGTCCTTGCGCTTCCGGTTCTTGCCGGCGCCATAACAATGCTGCTTACAGATAGGAACTTCGGTACTACATTCTTTGATCCCGCCGGTGGTGGTGACCCGATTCTATACCAGCACCTGTTCTGGTTTTTTGGTCACCCGGAAGTTTACATCATCATAATTCCGGCTTTTGGTATAATAAGCCATATAATTTCAACTTTCTCCAGGAAGCCGGTGTTTGGTTATCTTGGTATGGCTTATGCCATGGCAAGCATCGGGGTTGTGGGTTTTGTTGTCTGGGCTCACCATATGTTCACAGTAGGGATGAGTGCTGATGCAAAAACATACTTCACTCTTGCAACAATGATTATAGCTGTGCCTACCGGTATAAAGATCTTCAGCTGGATTGCAACCATGTGGGGAGGTTCAATAACTTTTGAAACGCCGATGCTTTATGCAATAGGTTTTATTTTTCTATTCACTGTTGGCGGAGTAACAGGTGTTGTTCTGTCAAATGGCTCGATTGATACAGTCTTTCATGATACATATTATGTTGTTGCCCACTTCCATTATGTTATGTCTCTCGGTGCGCTGTTTGCTGCATATGGGGCGTTTTTTTACTGGTTTGGCAAAATGTCTGGCCGCCTGTATCCTGAATGGATGGGCAAGTTGCAATTCTGGATAACATTCATTGGTGTTAACCTAACCTTCTTCCCTCAGCACTTTTTAGGTCTTGCCGGAATGCCGCGCAGGATTCCCGACTATCCTGATGCATATGCAGGGTGGAACTATATTTCTTCCATCGGTTCTTATATATCTTTTGCAGGGGCTCTGTTTTTTGTGCTGATAATTTTCTATACGCTGAAATTTGGCAAGAAAGCGCCAAAGAACCAGTGGGGCGAAGGTGCAACAACTCTGGAATGGACATTGCCTTCACCTCCTGAGTTCCATAGCTATGAAAAAATTCCAGTAATTAAATGAAAATTCTACTAGACTTGGCGTTAAGCTCGAACTTTAAAACTTCCGGTGCTCAAGTACTAAGGTTGTATGCTCCGCTCCGGCTTTTTTAACTTCTTCGCTTTCCGCCTCAGCCTAGCGAATTTTTAATAAAGAAAAACAATGAATAGCAACACTGCTCAATTATCATACTCCTACAATACCTCTCGCGTTAGGGATTATTTCTCGTTGCTGAAACCACGTGTGATGGCTTTGGTTGTATTTACTGGATTTGCTGGGATTTACCTGGCTCCAGGGTACATACACCCGTTTATAGCGACTGTTGCCATATTTTGCATAGCTCTTGGGGCGGGAGCATCAGGCGCGATAAATATGTGGATTGAAAGAGATACAGATGCGCTTATGCGGCGCACAGAAAACCGTGCCATACCTTCCGGAAGGATCTTGCCACAGGATGCAATTGAATTTGCGGTTATTATGGCCGTTGTATCAGTGATAATAATGGCTACCTTTGTAAATTACATAGCGGCCTCTCTGTTATTGTTTGCCATTCTTTTTTATGTTTTTGTATATACTTTATGGCTGAAACCTCGCACACCGCAGAATATAGTGATTGGTGGCCTTTCCGGCGCTCTACCGCCTGTTATCGGTTGGGCGGCGGTAACTGGAAATATTTCACTTGAGCCAATAATTCTTTGCTTGATAATTTTTTTATGGACGCCACCGCATTTCTGGGCAATAGCACTTTACCGATCAGATGATTATAAGAAGGCTGGTATTCCGATGCTGCCGGTTGTTTCAGGCATAAATGAAACAAAAAAGCAGATGCTGATTTATACCGCAATGCTTATTCCCGCGACATTTGCGCCTTATTTTCTGGGGATGACGGGTTTTATCTACATAGCGGGTGCCGCTGTTCTTGGTGCTGTATTTTTATATTATATGGTATCGGTTTTTATGGATAACCGCGAGAATTCTGCAAACAAGACGGCGTTTAAGGCATTTAAATATTCAGTATTATATATGTTTATGATTTTTGTTTTCCTGATTATTGACCATGCCGCTCAGTAAAGAACACGAAAAACAAAAAGTAAAAAACTATACAATGCTTGCAGTACTGGTTGGTCTGGTGCTGATATTTTTTATTGCCACTATTGTAAAATATTCAGTGTGAAGAAGAGTGGAAAGAACAGAAAACTAGCAATAAATATGCTAGCCATAGTGGCAGGAATGTTCATGCTGGCTTATGCATCTGTGCCGCTTTACCGCGTGTTTTGTAAGGTTACAGGTTATGGTGGAACCACACAGGAAGCAAAACAATTACCGAAAAAAAAACTAAATAAAAAATTAACAATTACATTCAATGCTGATGTTGATAGGGATCTTCCCTGGAAATTTGTGCCAGATCAGCACAAAGTAAGCGTAAAAATCGGTGAGCAGAAACTTATATCATATTACGCGGAGAACCTTACAGACAAGCCTATAAAAGGCATGTCCACGTTTAACGTCATTCCTGAGGCTGCCGGAAAATATTTTAATAAGATTCAATGTTTCTGCTTTGAGGAGCAAATACTGCAACCAAAACAAAAAGTTCACATGCCAGTATCTTTTTTTATTGACCCGGAAATAGTAAATGACAAAATTGCACGTGATATTAAAACTATTACTTTATCGTATACGTTTTTTAAGGTAAAAGAGTGATGGAAGGCTATAGTTGACTTTCTACTTCGTAGTACTTCGGGCTCGGTGTGCTCATGTACCTTTATAAGTACACTCCGCTACCTCGCCTTGTACTCCTAGTATAAAATCAACTATAGCCTTCCATAGCTTAGTAACGGAGTAAATTTATGTCGGAAGCAATGCAGCATGAAATAGTTGATTATAAAGAACACAAATACCATCTGGTAAACCCAAGCCCGTGGCCTATCATTGGTGCGGTTTCAGCTTTCTGCCTTGCGCTCGGGACTGCATTCATGCTTCACAGCAAAGCTATAGGATATATTCTCCAGCCTCTGGGCTTTCTAGGCGTTTTAACTACAATGTATTTATGGTGGAGGGATGTTGTAAAAGAAGGTTTATATGAAAAAGTGCATAATTCTATCGTAAGGCATGGCTTAAGGATTGGCATGGGGCTTTTCATACTTTCTGAAGTGATGTTCTTCTTTGCATTTTTTTGGTCTTTCTTCAATTTCCGGTTTGACCCGGTTGCCATTCTGGAAGGTGTGTGGCCTATAAAGGAAGGGATATGGCCGCCAGAAGGCACAAAGACTTTTGATCCATGGCACCTGCCTTTCATGAACACACTTATACTCCTGCTTTCAGGCACTACAGTCACCTGGGCTCACCATGCCCTTTTAGAAGGAGATAGGAAGGGGTTGGTGAAAGGTCTGGGCTATACAATACTTCTTGGCATTAGCTTCACGGCTTTACAGGCTTTTGAATACTCACACGCTCCTTTTAATTTCAAAGACGGTATTTATCCTTCAAACTTCTTTATGGCCACAGGCTTCCACGGTTTCCACGTTATCGTTGGGACCATATTTCTTACAGTCTGTTATTTCAGGGCAAGGAAAGGCCAATTCACAAAGGAAAATCACCTTGGCTTTGAATTTGCTGCATGGTACTGGCATTTTGTTGACGTGGTGTGGTTGTTCCTGTTTGTGTGCGTTTACTGGTTCGGCGCTTAATCACATTATTTTTTAGGGAGTTTCAGTTGAGTTTGGCTTTTAATAAAAGAACACTGAAGGCATATCCCTGGCTGTCATTTTTTTCACTGATGGTTTTTATTTCACTTATAGGGCTTGGTTCATGGCAGGTTTATCGGCTGCAATGGAAGCTTGATCTATTAAAACAGATAGAAGAAAAATCAAAGCAGCCACCAGCTAATATTCCGCGTAACGAGGAAACACTTAAAAATATGCAGTTCAGGAAAGTAATTTCTTTTGGGCGTTACTTGAACAAATATGAAATGCACCTGGTTGGGCGCTACAGCCAGGGTAAAATGGGATATCATATTATAACGCCATTTGTTCTTAGTAACGGTAAGGTAATTCTGGTGAATCGCGGCTGGATACCTGTTGATAAGAAGCAAGCATCAAAGCGTGCTGAGAGTATTATAAAAGGTAATACGGTAATAGAGGGCGTACTGGTGGAGCCGTATAAAAATTTCTGGTTTACACCAAAGAATAACCCGAAAGATAATTTATGGTTCTCATTTCCTATATCCGAAGTCCAGAACTATACGGGCTTGAAACTTCTTCCAATGATAATACAGGAAACGGGTGGGCAGAAACTGCCATTACCAATAAAAGTGCCTGAGAAGATTGAGCTACGCAACGACCACCTGCAATATGCAATAATATGGTATTCACTGGCGATAGCCCTTATTGTCATCTACGCACTTTTTACTGCTGAGCCAACAAAAAAGAGAAAATGACAGAAAAACCGTCTAGTTATAAAAAACTGGAAAACCACTTCAAGAAACTTTCCGATATTCATGGGGCCATGTCTGTTCTGCACTGGGATTTTGCCGTGATGATGCCAAAAGGTGGTGCTGCCGGCAGAAGTGAGCAGATGGCAACACTTTCAAGTATCTCTCACTCGATGCTTAAAGATAAAAAATTACCTGACCTGCTTTCTGACGCAAACACTAATGCCAGAAAATTAAACAACTGGGAAAAAACAAACCTGCATCTGATGGAAAAATCATGGTTTCATGCTAATGCGGTAAGTGAGGATATGGTTGTAGCGCTTTCGAGAGCCGGTTCAGAATGTGAAATGATCTGGCGGGAAGCAAAGGGAAAAAATGATTTTAAAACATATGAAAAAGCCCAGCAGAAAGTTCTTGAGCTTGTAAGGAAAGTTGCAAAAGCAAAAGCAGAAAAATTAAAATGCAGTAAATATGATGCGCTGCTTGACCAGTATGATGAAGGAAGGAAAACCAAAGAAATAGATAAGATTTTTTCAGATCTTAAAAAATTTCTTCCTGGTTTTGTTGATGAAGTTTTAAGAAAACAAAAGAAAATCATCCCGCTCAAAGGAAAATTTCCTATTGATAAGCAAAGGCAGCTAGGTGTTGCGTTAATGAAAGTTGTGGGGTTTGATTTTAACC
>CAYVHI010000017.1:29653-32476 GCA_964450945.1 uncultured Rickettsiales bacterium | reverse complement strand
CCTTACTACCAAAGCCACAAATCATCCCCTTGGCAGCCTGTGATATATATGAATGATGGCGCACTTTTTCCCTCTTAAACAAGTTAGATAGGTGCACTTCAACAACCGGAATCTCAAGAGCCAAAAGGGCATCCATTATAGCAACAGAAGTATGTGTGTATGCGGCAGCATTAATAATGATACCATCACATTTCTTCGCTGCTTCCTGAATCCAATTCACTATCTCGCCCTCAACGTTGCTTTGCCTGAAATCCACTACAATACTAAGGCTTTTTCCCTCTTTAACGCATAGTGATTTTATATCAGCCAGGGTATTCTTGCCATAAATCTGAACTTGCCTTTTTCCCAGAGTGTTAAGGTTGGGGCCATTGATAATCATTACTTTCTTAGACATTTAAGTTCTACTCTCGTTGCATTTAACCGAAAGCCATATATTATACTATTTTTTCAAGCTTTTGAAGAATCATTACAAATGAAAGCATTATTAAACGGGGAAATAAAAATTCTAGACGAAGGGTCATCTGTTTCAGACTTAATTGAAGGATTGCGTTTGGATCCAAGAAAAATAGCGGTAGAAGTAAATTTAAACATTATTCCTAAATCGGATTATTCGTCTCAATTCTTGAAAGATGGAGATAAAATTGAAATCGTACAGTTTATCGCCGGTGGCTGAAGTTACTAATGATGATCCATTCATCCTGGCTAATAAAGCTTATAAATCAAGGCTTCTTGTCGGCACAGGTAAATATAAGAGTCTGGAGCTTGCTGCCGCAGCAATCAAATCATCAGGCGCTGAGATAATAACCGTTGCCATTAGAAGGGCTAATCTGGTTGAGGGTGAAAAACTTGAAGATTTCTTGGACCGCAATGAATATACATTCCTTCCAAATAGTGCTGGCTGTTACACTGCAGAAGAAGCTGTTAGAACGCTTAGGCTGGCAAGAGAAGCTGGTGCTGGAAGTTTAATAAAGCTTGAAGTTATTGGGGATAAGAAAAATCTCTTTCCAAATACAGTTGAAACATTAAAGGCAGCTGAAATCCTTGTTAAGGATGGGTTTGATGTTATGGCCTATACAAATGATGATCCTATTGTTGCAAAAAAACTGGAGGAGATAGGTTGCGCCGCCATAATGCCTCTTGCCGCCCCTATTGGTTCCGGCCTTGGTATACAGAACCCATTGAATTTAAAGATTATTGCAGAACAATCCAAAGTTCCTGTTCTTGTTGATGCAGGGATTGGTACAGCATCTGATGCTGCCATTGCAATGGAACTTGGCTGTGATGCTGTTCTGTTAAATACAGCTATAGCTGAGGCAGAAGATCCTGTTCTGATGGCAAAGGCTATGAAATTAGCAGTTGAGGCAGGAAGGGCAGCATACCTTGCCGGAAGAATGAAAAAACGCCAAAATGCAGATCCTTCAACTTCAGACAAGGGAATTATAACCTAATGCCACTTCAAAAGTTATATAATTTCCGGAACTTCCTGTTATTTGGAATTCTTTTAACATTGGTAAGGATATTTTATATTTACTGGCTTCCTTATGATTTATATCCAGATGAAGCCCAGTACTGGACATGGTCTAAAGACCTTGCATTTGGCTATTATTCAAAGCCACCTCTTATAGCCTGGATAATATCATTATCTACAAACTTGTGCGGAGATAATCAATTATGCGTCAAGCTCCCCTCTCCTATTATATATCTGCTTACATCAGTGGTTATATATTTCATTGCCATAGAAATATCATCAAAGAAGGTTGGGTTCCTATCAGCTCTTGTTTTTCTTACAATTCCTGGAGTAACTGTTGCCTCATATCTAATTACAACTGATGCTCCCCTCCTATTATTTTGGGCGATTTCACTATTATTTTTTATAAAGGCAACAAAGAGTGATAGTATTAAATGGTGGTGCTTTGCTGGTATTTTCGCAGGCTTAGGTATGTTGAGCAAATATAGCACCATAGTATTTTTGCTTTCGTCTATATTTTACCTAACAACTACATCACCCCACAAATTTAAGCTCAAAGGTTTCTGGATTGCCATATTTTTTGCTTTTTTGATATTAGTGCCAAATATAATCTGGAATTTTCAAAATAACTTCGTCAGTTACTTGCACACAGAAGATAACCTTAAAGGCGAAGGCAATTATTTCAACATAATGGAGCTTATTAACTTCATTTTGATGCAGATTGGCGTTTTTGGCCCTATCTTATTCTTTGTGCTTATTTACCTTCTCTTATTTAAATTTAAGAGGTTTTGCCTTAATAAAACGCGCATACTAACTTATTTTGCCGTTCCTTTTCTTATAATAGTCCTTACGGTAAGTTTTTTTTCCAGGGCTCATGGTAACTGGGGAGCACCACTTTATATTGCGGCTACAATAATGGTTGTCATGTATCTAGCTGAAATAAAACAGGAAAAACTTATATCTTTATCTATACTTTTGCACCTATGCCTCGCTGGAGTATTTTATAATTTTGATAAAATATCAGCTGATACAGAAATTAAATTCAGGAATCCATTTGATCGCATTACAGGATGGCATCACCTAGCCAGAGAAGTTGATAATATTAATAGTAAGTATAAGGTGGAAGCCATACTCACTGATGAAAGAAAAACCATATCTTCACTCATGTATTACCTAAGAGATGAAAACGGTAAGCCAGGTAATGTATTAAAAATTAGAAACAATAATAAAATTTCAGATCATTATGATTTAACTAGAGCGCTTGAAAAAGCTACCCGCGGGAATTTTCTTTATGTAACTAAAAATACAGAAGATCTTTCAAAGGTTACAAGGAATTTCAGGGAAGCAAAAAGGAT
>CAYVHI010000017.1:0-29643 GCA_964450945.1 uncultured Rickettsiales bacterium | reverse complement strand
TGTGGTTAAAAGAAATAAGGAAACTGAAAGGTTTATAATTTATTACCTATCAGATTTTAGGGGTTATAAATAATGAATATTAATGCAGTTATAATATTAATTATTATAGCCGTGGCTTCAGGTATAGTTTTTATTGGTTTTCCCAATATCGATATAGCTTTTTCTGGCTTGTTTTATAGTAAGGAAAAGAGCTTCTTTCTGGCTGATAATTTTCTTGTTCTGTTTTTATATAAATCAGCTAAATACATAGTTACAATATCGATAATAACTATATTAATTCTTACATTTCTAAATATCTTCCCCAGAAAGAACTTAATATTCCTACTTATCTTTATAATAATTGGTCCAGGTTTATTTGTGCATACTGTTTTAAAAGACAACTGGGGCAGAGCAAGACCTATAGATGTAGCAGAGTTTGGTGGGAATAAAAAATTTTCTCCCGCATTAATAATTACTGATCAGTGCTCTAAAAACTGCTCATTCACTTCTGGCCATGCGGCGGCAGGATTTATGTTTGCAGCATTTGGCCTTTTACTTAACAGGAGAAAATACTTATCCTATTCGGCAGGTATATTTCTTGGGGTTTTGTTCGGCATGGGCAGAGTTTTGCAGGGAAAGCACTTTATAAGCGATGTAGTATTTTCTGGTATATTTGTTTTATTAATTGCTCACTTGATTAATATGCTTATGGGTGTTAACTGGAGTAAAAAAGGAGCTAAAAAATGGTTAAAATAGCTGTTGTTTTATCAGGTTGTGGGCATTTGGATGGCGCTGAGACAAGAGAAGCTATAATTTCACTATTGGAGCTTGATAGGGCTGGAGCAAAAGTTTCTATTTTCGCCCCTAATATTGAGCAGATGGAGGTTATAAATCATCTTACCGGTGAAAAAACAAATGAGAAAAGGAATGTATTGGTTGAATCTGCAAGACTTGCACGTGGCAAAATCCAAGATCTAAAGCATGCAAAGGCTTCTGATTTTGATGGCCTTATAATGCCTGGTGGCTGGGGAGCTGCAAAAAACCTCTCTAATCTTGCTGTAAAAGGCAAAGACGGGGAGGTAATCCCTGAATTAAGAAACCTGATTTCTGATTTTATTAAGCAAAAGAAACCTGTTGGCGCAATATGTATTGCTCCTGCGGTTGTTGTTGCCTCTGTTCGTGGTCAGGTAAAAGCAAAAGTTACCATTGGTGATGATAACGATAACTTTATCGTATCGTTAGGGGGAGAACACCAAAAATGCGCAACATCTGATTTTGCAGAAGATCCTGCAAATAACATTATAAGTTGCTCTGCCTATATGCGGGATGATTCCCTTGCTAAAATTGCTGAGGGAATACAAAAAGTAGTTACTAAAGTTATCGAAAAGGCAAAAAAATAGAAAATTAGTCTTTTCTGTTTTTTGTTGAGTATAATCCAGCTCCAAGAATCAATAAAATACTTATGCCTGCTGTATAAATAACTACAGTTTCACCTAATGTATCGTAGCCCCTGTAGCTTGCAAGAACTGCTGTAACTACCGCCGGAATACCTATATCCTTTTCAGTATTATCCATATAATATTTTGCTATATGAAGGTTAGCTGGAGCCTGCTTGTCGCCCACTGCTGGCATATCAACAACTGAATAAAACAATGCCCCAAGAACAATCACTACCGCAATAATGCCAAATTTATTACCATATTTCTTTTCCTGCTCTCCAGTAAAAATCAGTGCAGAAAGAAAAAGTATTGTGGTAAACCCGGCTCCAACCGCAGCCTCAGTGATTGCTACATCAGGCGCACCTAATACAAGATATATTACCGCCATTAAAAAGCTAAATACAGAAAGCATTATAGTTGAAACAAGCAAATTTCTTACCAGGACGGCTGCAACCGCAATTACAACCAGAAATACAAGCAGGATAGTATTTATGATAAAAAACTCGTTCATTCTTACCTTTTTCTTTTGTTTATTACCTTATCAAGTGGCTTGAGGCCATCTAACAAAGCTGCTTTTGCAAGTGCGTGGCAGGCTGTAGGAGCAGTAACAAGTATAAAAATAATAAGAAGCACTACTTTTATTGATATAAAATCAATCTTTCCAGAGAGAATAAGCCCAAGAATAATTAGGGAGGCTCCTAAACTGTCTATGACCCCGGCTGGGTGAAGGCGCGTAAAGAAATCAGGAAATCTTAGTATGCCAATAACTCCAGTTAGCATGAATATTCCACCTACAACAATAAGTATGTATCCAAAATAACTTACTAATAATCCCACAAATGAAATTACTTGGTCCATCTTTAATCCTTAAAAGAATTCTGTTTTATATATTTTAAGAAAGCTATTGTAGTAATAAAATTAATTAGGCCATAGATAATGGCTATATCGATAAACTCTAGGTTATCCTGCCAATATGACAAAGCCACCACAAATATAACCGTTAATGTTCCAAAAACATTTGTAGCAAGAACCCTATCATATGTAGTAGGCCCCAAAATGACTCTTAAGAGAACAAGGCCCATACATAATAATGTAAGTATTAATATAAATATTAGCATGTGTGTTTTATTTTCCTGCCTATTTCGCCTTTTTCCAGATCTTGCAACCATTTCTCAGTTAATACATGGACCTCCAGCGCATTATCTTCAGCATTTACACAAACCGTCCCCGGGGTAAGGGTAATAGAATTTGCATGCAGGGCTACCCTTGTTTCATCTGGCTGCGAAATTTTTATCCACGATAATACTGGCGAAATATCTGGTTTTAACTGCCATATTCTTTTTGATACTCCAAGGCCTGACTTAAAAACCTCTCCGGCAAGCCACAAAAAATACTTATAGGAATTTATCTTCAAGTATATAGGTAACCATCTATCTGTTGGTAATATTAGCATCTTATATGATAAGTATGTTGCAAAGGCGCAAGACAGTAGTGCAATCACTACCATGTATGTTTCAAAAACACCGGAAAACAACAACCACAAGCACAGTAGTATTAAAAAAACTACACCAATTCCCAATATTTTTACTAACCCCTTAGGCATTATAAATTTTTATACTAAATTTATTTTTTTATCTATTTGTTTTTTTAAATACCCGAGAATCAAAACAAAAAATATGTCAACAAATTATTTTTCATTTTTTTTGATAAAAGTTGTTTACCTGAAAAAAATTTCCCTTATTTGTTGTCTTCCTATTTTAATTTAAAAAACGGAAAAAAAATGTTAGCCGAAAAAGTGCAAGATTATTCCGCACATATTAGTCCAAGCGAAGTTTGTGCCGGCAACATAAGTTCTAAGGATGCTTGGCAATTCCTAAAAAGCAATGAAGATACTATATTAGTTGATGTTCGCACCTTACCAGAGTGGACCTTTGTTGGAATTCCTGATTTATCAAGCTTAGGAAAGGAAACTATAATTCTTTCCTGGCGTATTTATCCAGGCATGGAAATAAATTCTGATTTTGAAAATAAGTTAAGCAAGATCATTTCAGATAAGGATACACCTATATTATTCATATGCAGAAGTGGTGGAAGATCTCTTGATGCTGCTGCGGCCATGACAAGTAAAGGTTATAAAAATTGTTTTAATATTTCTGATGGTTTTGAAGGCCCAATAGATACAAAAGGACATCGCTGTTCTATTGATGGCTGGAAGGCAGCTAATTTACCCTGGAAACAATCCTAATATGTCAACAAGTAATCTTTCCCCTATTTATAAATTACCTCCCGAACAGGCTTTTGGTAGGGTCTTGGAAAAGCTGAAGATACATTTTGGGGAAGCTACTTTCAAAAGCTGGTTTAAGTATCTGAAGTTTGTTTCCGTTGAAAACAATGTAATAAAACTTGCTACTCCCACAAGATTCTTAAAAGACTGGATTACAACCCACTATGCCGATGAAATATACTATTTCTGGCAACAAGAGGATAGCTCCGTTGTTTCTATTGAAATTTCCATTGAATCTGAAATTCAACTTCCAGTTAATAATCAGGTTCAGGAAAACGCATCATCAGAAGAAAAAAATAAGGTTATTGATTTTAGTATAAGGGTTAGCCCGGAAAATCTTGGTTCTCCTGTAGATCCTCGCTTTACATTTGAAAATTTCATAGTCGGAAAATCTAATGAGCTTGCACATGCAGCTGCTTTAAGCGTTGCCGAATCAAGCAATACATCCATGGGCAGTAACCCGTTATTCATATATGGCGGTGTTGGCTTGGGAAAAACACACTTAATGCATGCGATTGCCTGGCACATAAAACGCAGCAATCCATTAAGAAATGTAATATACCTTTCGGCTGAAAAATTCATGTACCAGTTTATCAGGGCTCTTCGTCATAAGGAAATAATGACATTCAAGGAACAACTAAGGGCTGTAGATGTCCTTATGATTGATGATGTGCAGTTTATTAGTGGTAAAGATAGTACTCAAGAAGAATTCTTCCATACATTCAATGCTCTTATTGATCAAAACAAGCAGTTAGTTATTTCAGCAGATAGATCGCCTTCGGACCTGGAAGGAATTGAGGAAAGAATCCGCTCAAGACTTGGCTGGGGTATGGTTGCTGATATTAATGCAACAACCTATGAATTGAGGCTTGGCATATTACAGTCAAAAGTAGAACTGATGAAAGTTAATGTTCCTGTTCAGGTTTTAGAATTCTTGGCAATGAAGATTACTTCAAATGTAAGGGAGCTTGAGGGTGCACTGAATAAGGTAGTGGCCCACTCAAATCTTTTTGGTAGAGATATAAACCTCGAAAATACCCAACACATTCTTCAAGATCTTTTAAGAGCTCATTCAAATATCATTACTATAGATGATATTAAAAAGGCTGTATGCGAACGTTTTAATGTACGTCTTTCAGATATGAATTCGGCACGTCGCTCCAGGAGCGTTGCAAGACCCCGTCAGGTTGCTATGTATCTAGCAAAAAGACATACTTCACACAGCCTACCTGAAATTGGCAGGAGATTTGGTGGGAAAGACCATACAACCATACTCCATGCCATAAAAAAGATAGAAGAATTATGCAAGCAAGATGCTGAATTTTCTAGCGAAGTTGAATTAATATCAAAGATTATCCAAAATTGATCTTTTCCATATAAAAATTTCTTTAAAACATATTAATTTTCTTATAGAAGTAATATAAATTTAAGTAACTTTTATAAGGGAATATTGTCGTGGCAAAAACATCTACAGCAAAAGCAACAACTGTTAACTTTGATAATATAAAAATTACTGTTGAGAAAGCTAACTTACTTCGCTCACTTGGTCGTCTGCAATCAATTGTTGAAAGGCGTAATACCATACCGGTTCTATCAAATATAAAATTTGAGGCAAAACAGGGAAACATAACCCTTACAGCCACAGATATGGATATTTCTGCATCAGAAACTATCCCGGCTCAGGTTGAGCAGGAAGGCTCAATAACTGTTTCAGCCCACACAACTTATGACATCATAAGGAAACTACCTGATGGTTCACAAATCGAATTAGTCCTTGATCCGGCAAAAAGCAGCCAGCTTACCTTGAAAGCAGGTTCTTCAAAATTCAACCTGCCATGCCTACCCGCTTCTGAATTCCCTGCAATCAGTGAGGGGCAGATGCATCATAACTTCAGCGTTTCTGTAGCTGATTTATTAAGGCTTATTGATAAAACAAAATTTGCCATCTCAACCGAAGAAACAAGATATTATCTAAACGGTATCTATTTCCATGTTACAGAAAACAGCCAGAAACAAGTTCTGCGTTCTGTAGCAACCGATGGTCATAGGCTTGCCCAGATTGAGATTAACATGCCTTCTGGTGCTTCAGGAATGCCAGGAATAATAATCCCTCGCAAAACTGTGAATGAGCTTAGAAAAATCATTGAAGGAAAGAATGAGAATGTAACTGTTCAGGTATCAAAAACAAAAATTAAATTCACCCTTAATGATACGACAATTATTTCAAAGTTAATTGATGGCACATTCCCTGATTACACAAAAGTTATCCCGAAAGATAACAACAGAATACTGGAAGTGGATGCAAAACTTTTAACCTCAGCGGTTGACCGTGTTTCCACCATTGCTAGCGAAAATAAAGCTGTAAAATTTTCTATTAAGGCTGGAAAATTAAACCTATCGGCAAATAACCCTGAAAATGGTACAGCAAGTGAGGAAATCTCAGCAAAATATTCTGCTGAGCCAGTAGAAATAGGTTTCAATTACCGTTATGTACTTGAAATGATGACAGAGCTTGAAGGAGATACCGCACAATTCCAGCTATCTGATTCTTCATCTCCTGTTCTTGTCAGGGATCCTTCAGACGTTAGTGCTTTATACGTCATCATGCCGATGAGGGTATAACCTCCTAAATGGAATTATTGAAAGAACATATAAAACACGCGGAAAATAAAGCGTGGAGTTCTTACTCTATTTCATCGATAAATCTATATAACTTCAGAAGCTACAGAGAGTTAAAATTACAGACTGATAGCCGGTCCGTGGTTTTGACAGGCCATAACGGCGCCGGGAAAACAAATATTCTAGAGGCAATATCACTACTAACTTCCGGAAAAGGTTTAAGAGGGGCAAACCTTGAAGAGCTTGATAATATCAACACAAAAGATTTTCCATGGACAATTAATGCTTCAGTAGAAAACGGCAGTGAAACAAAAATTATCGGCACAACAAAATTCACTGATAGTGAGCAGAGAGTAAAGAGAATAGCTAAGGTAGACCATGAACTGGTTAGGAATCTATCAGAACTGGATTCCATTTTTTCTGTTATATACCTGATACCTCAGATGGATCATGTATTTTCCAGTGGCAGCGCTTCGAGAAGGGACTTCCTTGATCAGCTTACTTCTTTATTTGATCCTGAACATACAAAGCACCTCACAGCTTACCAGAAGTATCTACGTGAAAGAAAAAAACTGCTGAAGACAAGAAAATTCGATAATAAATGGCTATCAGCTGTTGAACATACTATTGCAGAAAATGGGGTGATAATCGCTGCAGCAAGAAAGAATGCCTTAAATGCCATACAAAAATCCATAACAGAATCGAATTCACCATTTATTAAGGCATCATGCCAAATAAAAGGATTCCTTGAAGATAGGCTTGAAGATTCTTCTGCGCTTACTGTAGAAAATTTATTCAGAGAAAAGTTAGAAGCTTCTAGAGAGATTGATTTGCTTTCTGGCAAAACAACTTATGGACCGCACAGAAGTGACCTTAGGGTTCTTCATTCAGAAAACCTTAAATCAGCAGATTTCTGCTCAACTGGTGAACAAAAATCATTGCTATTATCCGTTGTGCTTGGGGCGGCTTCCGCAAGGGCAATTTGGACGGGGGTAGCTCCGGTATTATTGCTTGATGAAATAATAGCTCATTTCGATGAAAAAGTTAGAGAGTATTTGCTCTTAGAAATCATGAGGTTAGGACTTCAAGCATGGATGACTGCCACAGACCCTTCATTTTTTGAAAATTTTCGTCAGAAAATGCAATTTTTTACTGTAAAAAACTCTACAATTTGCTATTAATACAGCAGACAAATTTTTAACCATCAAAGATCCACACAAAATGAGTTCAAAAGTGCAAGAAATTGAAAGAGATATACCAGGCGCAGAGGCGGCCTATAACGCCGATTCCATTAAGGTTCTTAAGGGTCTTGATGCGGTAAGAAAAAGACCGGGAATGTATATCGGTGATACGGATGATGGTTCCGGCCTTCACCACATGGTTTATGAAGTTATTGATAACGCAGTGGATGAATCTCTTGCGGGACACTGCAATAAAATTGAAGTTCTGATTAATCCTGATGGTTCCGTAACCGTAGAAGATAACGGTCGTGGTATCCCTGTTGATATACATGAGAGCGAAGGTGTATCAGCCGCCGAAGTAATCATGACGCAACTTCACGCTGGTGGTAAGTTTGACCAAAACACTTATAAAGTTTCCGGTGGTTTGCACGGCGTGGGTGTTTCTGTAGTAAACGGTCTTTCTAAGTGGCTTGACCTTACTATATGGCGTGGAGGTAAAGAGCATTTTATCAGGTTTAATGATGGCGTTGCCGAAGCTCCATTAAGAGTAGTCGGAGATGCAAACGGCAAGCGTGGAACAAAAATAACCTTCCTGCCTTCAAAAGAAACTTTTACTAAAACCGAATTTGATTTCGCAACTCTTGAACACCGTTTCAGGGAGCTTGCCTTCTTAAACTCCGGTGTCCGCATAGTTTTAAAGGATCTTAGGCAGCCAGAAGAAGTAAGCGCTGAATTATTTTATGAAGGTGGTATTGAAGAATTTGTCCGCTTCCTTGATAGAAGCAAAAAAGCTATCCACCCAACAATAAGCTTAAAAAGTGAGCAGGATGGAATAGCCACAGATGTTGCCCTGCAATGGAATGATAGCTATCACGAGAATGTTCTCTGCTTTACAAACAACATAAGACAAAAAGATGGCGGAACCCACTTAATGGGATTACGCGCTGCCCTCACCCGCCTTATAAACGCATATGCAACTCAGGAAGGCTTTACAAAGAAAGAAAAAATAGTCCTTACCGGCGAGGATACACGTGAAGGCTTAACATGCGTTCTTTCAGTAAAAGTTCCTGATCCAAAATTCTCATCTCAGACAAAAGATAAGCTTGTAAGCTCCGAAGTTCGCGCTGTTGTGGAGCATAGTGTAGCTGAGAAACTCGGCCAATGGTTTGAAGAACATCCTGCAGAAGCAAGGATGATTGTTGGTAAGGCTTTTGAGGCAGCGGCTGCAAGAGAAGCAGCAAGAAAAGCAAGGGAATTAACCCGCCGTAAAGGTGCTCTTGATATATCAAGTCTCCCAGGAAAATTGGCTGATTGCCAGGAGCGTGACCCAGCACTTAGCGAGCTGTTCATTGTAGAGGGTGATTCAGCAGGTGGTTCCGCAAAACAAGCAAGAAGCCGTGCTTTTCAAGCTATCCTACCTCTGCGCGGTAAAATCCTTAACGTTGAACGTGCACGCTTTGATAAAATGCTAAGCTCCCAGGAAATCGGCACTCTTATTACTGCTATAGGAACAAGCATAGGTAAGGAAGAATTCAATATTGAGAAAACTCGTTATCATAAAATCGTGATAATGACCGACGCTGACGTAGACGGTGCCCACATCCGCACCCTTCTGTTAACGTTCTTCTATCGTCATATGCCTCAAATAATTGAGAAAGGATACCTATACATAGCCCAGCCTCCTCTTTATAAAGTCAAAAAAGGCGGTGCTGAAGTTTATCTTAAAGATGAGGAATCATTAGAAAAATTCGTTGTTGATAATGCCCTTGATGGTGCAACATTAAAACTATCTAATAAGAGCCAGATTGCTGGAGCAGACTTAAAGAGACTCGTTGAGAAAGTCCAGAAATTTGAATCATTAACAGCCTCAATCACCCGTAAGGTTCCAAAAAATATAATTCAAGAAGTCGCTATATCAGGAGCCTTTAATAACAAATTAAGCGTTGAGCAGAAGGCTGAAAAGATTGTAACTAGGCTGAATTCAAGCGCATTAGATAAATGGACTAAGGCTGTTGAAGCAGGAAAAATAATCATCTCCCGTACAGTCAGAGGTGTACAGGAAAAACATATCATTGAAGAAAATCTGTTCAAAGGTAATGATGCAGAAATTATTAATGAGATTTCCGCAGAGTTTAATGAAACCTTTGCAAAACCAGCTACACTTCTCAGAAAGAACTTAGAAAGTTCTGTGGCATCACCACTTGAGTTACTTGAAACAATTAATACAGTTGGCCGTACTGGGTTAAGCACACAACGCTTCAAAGGTCTAGGTGAAATGAACGCCGAGCAACTCTGGGAAACAACACTTGATCCAGACTCAAGAACGCTCCTGCAGGTTAAAGTTAATCATGCTGAGGAAGCTGACACCATATTTTCAACATTAATGGGTGAAGTTGTTGAACCGCGAAAGGATTTCATTCAGCAGAATGCTTTGAAAGTAATAAATCTGGATATCTAAGAAGAAACAGCTTCTTCGTAAAGTTCTTTGCTTTTTGTTTCTATCGTATTTTCAAGCTTACGTGTGAATTCGGTTTTACCGAGACCAGGTTTAATTACAGGTAAAAATTCCAGTATTATTTTTCCTGGATATTTTAGAAATGAGTTTCTTTTCCAATAAACGCCGGAATTAAGCGCTACCGGCAATACATCAACATCGGCCTGCTTATATATTGCCACAATACCAGGTTGGTATGATTTGTTGGTATTTGGCATAGTTCTTGTCCCTTCAGGAAATATAACCACCCTCCTTCCTTTTTTTAAAGCTTTAACCGCATCCTTCACCATTTTTCTAAGTGCATTTGCACCGCCCTTTCTATTAACAGGCACACACCCCATCCTGATCATATAAAATGAAAGTATCGGAAGGGTATAAATCAATTCGCGTTTAAGTATATAAACCGGCCGGTCGATTAGCAGGAAGAAAATAAATGTATCCCATGCAGACTGGTGTTTTGAGGCAATTAAGAAATTGCCGCTCCTAGGAATGTTTGATTTACCCCTAACTTCATAATCAAGATTGCATATAACTCTTAGTAATAAAATTAGTCCTGCTGCCCAAGTTCTTGAAGAAAGAAATACAAATTTTTGTGTAAGTAACAATAGGGGCAGGCAGGCAACACCTATAAAAATGCACCATATAATAGCAAATACGTAATAAACTGTTGAACGGAATATAATCACAAATTTTAAGAGCCGGTAACTTTAATTCTAAGCAACGCTGCCACAAATTTATTATACTCAGACAGTATCAATAATGTTGAATTAAGGTCTACAAGCCACTTATTAACTTTAAAATCTTCTGGAAACGCAGGATATATAAGAATTTCAGTATTTCTTATTTTTCTATTAAATTCAAATTCTGCCCTAGGCATGTGATAATTAGCCGTAACCAGATATATTGACTTTATACCGTTCTTTTTTATCCATTCACCCGCTTCTTCAGCATTCTCCCTTGTATTTGTTGCCTTCCTGCCAAGTATAATATCCTGGCCATAATTCATGACGTCACTGATTTGGTCTTCTGTATAACCTGAATTAACAAGGAGATCTCGAAATTTCACCCCTTTTCCAACCCCTGATATAAAAAGTTTTTTCCCCAGCCCTTTTTTAAGTAATAATATTCCTGAGTCAATTCTTGCGCTTCCTCCTGTAAGAACAACTACAGCATCAGTAGTCTGGTATACATTTCCTTTTATGTCTTTGGGTATTTTATTATAAAACCAGCTAAGACCTACCAACCATGCTACAACAGCTGCAAAGGCCAATACAAATGACAACCTTACTAAAAACATAGCGCCATATGTTATATTTCTAATGAAAAAGTTTCTTTTGGTCATTTTGCTCCCGCTAGTCTGATAAGAAAGAATAAAACTATTGGCCTGATAAGTATAAGAATTTACTTTTCTTTTATGCAAATTTACATATGACATAGCAAGAAAAAAATATTTCCTTGAAGGAATACAGAAATTTAACGTAGTATATCACTTTCTATTGGAGCGGTATGATCCTTGTATGTGAGAAATGTAATGCCAAGTACATGGTGCCTGATAGTGCCATAGGGCCTGCGGGAAGGGTCGTAAAGTGCACATCATGCAGCCACACCTGGACTCAATATCCTATAACTGATGGTAATTCCCAGCAATCCCCGAAACCTGGAGAGTCTGCCCTTCCTAAAGGCTCATCCTTACAGACAATTGAGGAGCCGGTTAAAATAGGTTTCAAACTTAAGGCCGCATGCATCTTATTATTCTTACTATCAGTATATGCCTCTTTGCTCGCTTACTACCCATTCATCTATAAAATCTCTCCATTTGCTAAGAATTTTTATATAAAATACGGCCTTCAGGAAACCAAGGGCTTGGTTCTAGAAAATGCGGATTTTAGGAAAATTAAGAAAGACGATAAGTATATCTTTCTAATTAAAGGTGATGTAGTAAATACTTCAGAAAAGAAATTAAAGGCTCCAGATATCCGCATTACTTTGTTTAATAAAAGCGGCAATATAATGTCAGCACTTAACTATAAGCTTGATAAGAAAATAATAAATCCTAAGGAAAGAATAGCATTTGACCCTAAAATTAATAATGTGCCAGAAGAGGCCGAAACTATTCTTGTTGATGTTGGAAATAAGCTGGAGTTAAAATTTAGGGGTAGTAAAATAAATAATGGAAGTAAGAATCACTGACAGTTTTAAGCATAAACTATCAATCCTCTATAATAAATCTGAGATAGATAAAAGAATAATCATGCTGGCTGGTGAAATAGCTGAATATTTAAAATCCCAGAATATATCAAACAAAGACTTATTTATTATTTGCCTTCTTAAGGGTAGTTTTGTTTTTACTGCGGATTTAATCAGGGGGCTTTACGAATTGAATATTCATCCTCAGCTGGATTTCATGGCGGTAAGCAGTTATGGCAATAATAAGCAAAGTTCAGGAAAAATTAATATAAATAGCGATATAAGAGAGGATATTAAGGGTAAGCATATCTTGCTAGTTGATGATATATTAGAGTCAGGAAATACGTTGTTTGCAGTAAAAAATATTCTTAACGAACGTGGAGCAAAAACAATAAAAACAGCGGTGTTTCTAGAAAAACCCGGAAAACTGAAGAAAGATATTAAGGCTGATTTTATTGGTTTTAAGGTGACAGATAAATTTATCGTTGGATATGGCCTGGATTACGCCAATTTTTATCGAGAACTTCCTTTTATTGCTACAATTGAGGAATAGGTTTTTCCAACCATTCTTTTATTTCACTGATGTGGGTATCTTCCATTAATGAGGGAGCATGCCCTACCCCCTTATATTCAACAAGTTTTCCGCCTGGCTTTGATTTTACCATTTTTTCTGCTGTAGACTTATCAAGTATATCAGAATCCGCCCCTCTTAGCACAAGTGGTGGAGTAGAAATTTTTTCCCATACCTCCCATAGATCTATATCCTGCATCTCCTTTATTTTTCCGGTTTCATCACGGAAGGCGTTACCAATTTCAGGGTCATAAATAAATTTATATCCCCCATCCGGTGATTTTATCAGGCTGTTTTGAAGCATATGCCGCCACTGCCTCTCGTTTGTAAGCCCCCATGGCTGGTATATTTCACGAAAAAATCTTTCTGCTTCCTCATATGTAGAAAAGTTCATTCTACTGCCGGTATACTCAGCTATCCTGCGTAAAGCCTGTGCAGGAATGAAAGGACCAATATCATTAATAACAAGCTTTTTTACCAGCCCAGGAAAGCCAGATGCAATCAACATCCCGATAAGGCCACCCATGGAAGTACCAACCCAGTTTATATTCTTCATCCCTAATGCATTAAGCATTTGAGCAATATCTTGGGCATAAGTAAGGTTATGATACTGCGTTTTATCCTTTAGCCAATCACTTCTTCCTCTGCCCGTTACGTCAATTGCTATTATTCGGTATTTTTGCTGCAATTCCTGGGCCAGAAAATCAAAATCCCTTGAATTTCTTGTAAGCCCGTGAACACATACCACAACTTCAGGATTATTCTTCCCCCATTCTAAATAAGCCATCTTTCTTGGTTCGGCATCGGCCTGCGGTATAGTGAAAAAATTTACATCAGGTGCACTCATTAGGATAAGGTAAGGCCAGTTAGATCAATTTCAGGCTGCTTGTTTTCAATGATATCTGCAACTATCTGGCTGCTTCCCGGCCCTAATGTCCAGCCTAGCGTGCCATGCCCAGTATTAAGGAATAAATTATTATATTTTGTTTTTCCAAGCAACGGCGTGCCTTGTGGTGTCTGTGGCCGGAGGCATGCCCATTTGCTTATGTTATCGTAATCCCCGCCGAGAGGAAAAAGCTCCATTGCAGCTTTCTTTATATTTTCTATCCTCTCTTCCTTTATAACCTGATTATGGCCGGAGAACTCAGCAGTTCCAGCAACACGCACTATATCACCTAACCTGCTATATACTATTTTCTTTTGCTGATCGGTTATGCTCATTTTAGGAGCGCCGTTATATCCTTCACATGGGATGGAAATGCTATATCCCTTCATTGGATATATAGGTACCTTTATGCCAATCTTATTAAGATAAAGAGGGCTGTAAGATCCCATACAAACAACATAGGCATCTGCCTTAAATGTATCGTTACTGGTTTTTACTCCGCTGATTTTTCCATCTTCAGTTAAAATTCTTTCTATTTTCGTGTTGTAATAGAAAGATACGCCAGAACCTTTACTGGCTGATATTGCCGCCAGTTTTTTTGTAAAAGTATGGATATCACCACTTTCATCTATAGGAAAATAAACTCCTCCTGCGATTTTTTCTGAAGTATTAACCAGCGCAGGTTCTTTGCGAATACATTGCTGATAGCTTAGTATCTCATACGGGCAATCCATCATAAGTTTCTGTGCTCTTGCCTGCTCAACTGCAGATTCCATACTTCTTTCATCCTTAAAAATATGGAGAATTCCGGTAGAAAGAAAATTAAAATCAATATTATTGCGCTCTCTTATTTCAGTTAATATTTTTTTAGAATAAAGCGCTAGCCGTAAAGTATTCTGAGTGTTGAACTTTGTTTTATCTGGGCGGCAGTTCAATAAAAACCTGAAGCACCATAGCCACATTGAGATACTTGGCTGCGGTGTCATAACTAGCGGCGAATCTTTCTGGAACAGCCATTTCATGATTTTTGGAAGGACTGCCGGGTTTGCCCAAGGTTCAGCATGGGAGTAGCTTAACTGTCCACCATTGGCAAAACTTGTTTCCATTGCGCTTCCCGGCTGCCTTTCTAGGACAGTTACTTCATGTCCACGTTCTGCTAGTAGGTAGGCTGTAGTAACACCTGTGATGCCGGCGCCAAGGATAATTATTTTCATATTAACTATAGATATATTGTATGTAATATCTATATAGTTAATTTATAAAATTAAAACAGGTTTTTTAGATGAAAAGTGGATGTCCCAAGGAATATGTAGATTTTGCTGAGAATTTAGCCAACATTGCTGGTAAGATTTTAAGTAAATATTACCGTGCAGCTGGAAAAACCAACCAAAAAAGTGATAGAAGCCTTGTTACCATAGCAGATGTGGCGGTTGAAAAAGTATTAAGGAAGGAAATCAGGAATAAATACCCATCTCACGGCATAATAGGTGAAGAATTAGGACGTTCTGGAGTAAATTCCAAATATCAGTGGACTATAGACCCCATAGATGGCACCTCTTCATTTGTTATAGGGCGCCCGCTGTTTGGAACCATGATCTCTCTAGTTTATGATAAAAAACCGATTCTTGGTGTTATTGATCAACCCATACTTAGAGAAAGATGGGTGGGGGCAAATGATAAAACAACATTTAATGGTAAAATAGTTAAGGTAAGGCCTAAGAAAGACCTTAAATCTTCAATACTCTGTACTACATCTAAAGACCTTTTTAAGGATGAAAAGTCAAAAAAATTTGAAAATTTAAGAAAGAAGGTAAGGCACTGCGAATATGGTGGAGACTGCTATTCATATGGCCTTCTTGCACTTGGCTTTGTTGATATTATTACTGAGTCTGGTCTGAAAGTTCATGATTTCTGCCCCCTTGCACCTATAATCATTGGCGCTGGTGGTTACTTTACTGATTGGAGGGGAAAACCAATTGACGTTAATTCAAATGGCGATGTTGTTGCGGCTTCATCAAAACAAGTCTTGGAACAGGCATTAAAAGTTCTTAAATAAAGCCACACAAAGGACCCTAAGATTTATCGATGTTCTGCCTCTTTCAATATCTGTGTTTATAACATCATACCCAGCTTTTTTAATCCTTTTTAGAAATATCTCTGTAATCGGAATAAGTAATAAAACAGGCATTAGTTCAGTTTTTTCCTTACCACTCAGATTTTTAATATCATTTTTTACTGTTATTAATTTTTCCTCTACCACCTTAATAACCCCCCCTATCTCTGGAAAATTATTCCCTGTATTAAATTTTAGAGAACGTAACAACCCCACTAGACCCCAGACAACCCCTATATGTCTAGCCAGCTCTTCATTTTTGCTCTTTAATATTTTTGCTGAAATGACGGTAATATCGCCAGCAGTTGAATCAACATATTTTATAATCTCATTCAGATTATTTATATTTTCAATATCATCTTCCCTGCCATCAATAATTTTTAGTAATTCATCCTTTTGCAGTTGATAGTTTTTTATGACATCTGCAAGCGCCTCTACAACTTCATGTTTTCTTATCTTATTATCAAATATCTCTTCTATAGCTTCACGCCACCATTGCAGGCGTATAAGTCTTATCATATGCTCATTTGTTATTTCAGGAATCTTTGCCAGTTCAAGATTTAGTGCGTAGATGGAGTGCAGAGCTTTTCTTTCTTTTTCTGGAGCAAACAGGCTGCAAAGGTACCTATCTCTGTCAAATCGCTGAATATCGTCACTTATTGGCATTTAATTTTTGCTTCTTTGAAGCCTTTTTTTCTTAAAATACAGGAGTCACATTCCCCGCATGACTTTCCATCTTTTTCAGGGTCATAGCAACTAAAAGTGATGGTATAATCCATGCCTAAAGATATTCCTTTTTTTATAATTTCAGCCTTAGACATTTTTATTAGAGGGGTGTTAATTCTAAATTTTCCCCTTTTCTTAACTCCTGCTGCCGTTGCAAGGTTAGCCATTTTCTCAAATGCCTTTATATATTCGGGCCTACAGTCAGGATAGCCACTATAATCAAGAGAATTGACCCCTATAAAAATATCATAAGCACCTATTGATTCCGCATATGCAAGGGCAAATGAAAGAAATATTGTATTCCTGGCTGGTACATAGGTAACTGGAATATCATTTTTTATCTGTTTTATTTTCCTGTTTTTTGGCACAGGAAGCCTGGATGTTATGGCAGATCCTTGAAAAATAGTTAAATCGATTTTTGCAATCTTGTGGTTTTTTATATTTAGGAACTTTGATATTTTCTTTGCCGCCATTAACTCATATTTATGTCTCTGCCCATAATCAAAACTTAGGGCATGCAGTTCATATCCCTGTTTTCTGGCTATTGCTGCAACTGTTGAAGAATCAAGGCCTCCGCTCAAGAGTATAACTGCTTTCTTCTTCATTTTATTCCGATTATTTTATGAGTCTGGATAGAAAGTAAGCAACCTTTATCGCGGCTTATCTTTATTGCCAGATCAAGGTTTTTTTTGTTTTTCTCTTTATCGTGTTCATCCATTGGTTGAACATACACCGGTATTTTATATTCAGACTGTCCAACCTCTGCGATATCCATATAAGATGGGTTTGAGGCAGAGGCTATGAATTTAAGGGCATTAATTCTTGGTAATAAATCAGGCCGGATTCTGTTATATCCCTGTCCCTGGTTTTTTGGAGAACAAACAATTTTCACTTCGGAATTAATGTTTCTGAAAAGCGTACCGTTTGTTTCAATCTGCACGACATAACCATCCTTTATCAATCTTTCACAAAGGCTTTCTATTGGTTGACGAAGTGGCTCACCACCAGTGATAACAACAAAATTATACATCCTTTTATTATCACTATGTGAAAGCGTTTTTACTTCATCTAGTATTGAATTTAGAGACATTGTTTTGAATGATTCAAAATCCGTGTCGCAAAAGCTGCATGCAAGGTTACACCCACCCAGTCTTATAAAGACCGCAGGTTGCCCAGTGAATGGCCCCTCTCCTTGCAGGGTGAAATATATTTCCTTTACATCCAATTCTTGCCCTTCAGAATGAACTGGTGGCCTTATAGGGTTATTTCCCAACATATAAAACTAACGAAAAGTGATTAAAATTACCAATAGACGAAGGCGGGATTATAATATATTAGTTGCTTTCTGGAACAATTTTATTAAACTTTTAAACAATGCATCCTGTAGAGACAGTACTGGTTAAAACAAGAGAAGTCAGTTGCGATGGGGGAAATGGTCCCCTTGGGCATCCTCTTATCTACCTAACCATCTCAAAAACAAACAAAATTGACTGTCCTTATTGTGGTAGACAATTCATCCTGGAAGACAAGGCTGCATAGTTATAATTTAATAAAATTGTAATAAAACTCCCCCTAAAAAACCCTATTTGTTAACCTTTTATAAACCTTTTGGTGCCATGATGCAGTTAAGTGATCATAAAGTATTTTATGAACCTTAAAAAGAGGGTAATACAATGACAAAAACAAAAATCTTAACATGTATTGCATGTGCTTTTCTTATCTCTGCCTGTCAGGGGGAAAAGTCTCCAAAAGTGGTAGCTTTACAAAAGAAAGATAAGAATCTTAATTGCAGTGAAGTAATGCTCGAAATGAACGAAGCAGAATTCTATAGAAGGACTGCAGAAAAAAATAAAGGCCCAGGGGTAAAAAGTATTTTAATGCCGCTTGGTTATGTATCAACTTATATAGATGCGGAAGAGGCTGTTGAATCAGCTGATTCACGTGTTGAATATTTAAACAGAATTTATGAAATTTTAGAGTGCGATAAGAAAGGTAGTGGAGCCAGAAGGGCTTCTTCTCCTAGCGGGTATTATGTTCCTAATGGATATTATCCAAGCTACGAAGAAGGTGATGGTGGTGAAATGCCTATAAGCTCTAGGCCATATGAAAATCTTGGTACTGATATAAATAATAACATTCGCAAGAGTGATCACCTTAACGACTTAATGTAATTTCTACTACCCTCTTTATTATCCAAAAAACATTGTAATATTTGCATGGTTCCTTTAATTAGGAACCATGCAAGCGCATTTAAAAACTTCATCAGAACATAAAAAACCAAGACTATACATAATTGATGGGTACGGGTTTGTCTTCCGCGCCTATCATTCCATGCCTCCACTGACAACAAAATCAGGCTTGCCTGTTGGTGCCATATATGGCTTTACCAATATGCTCATCCGCCTTTTTGATGAGATAAAAAAGGATGGAGATAAGAATTATGTAATTGTTGCCTTCGATTCAGGCAAAAAAACATTCCGTCATGAAATGTATCCCGCATATAAAGCAAACAGGCCAGAGCCTCCGGCAGATTTGATTGTGCAATTCCCTCTCGTACGCGAAGTTACAGAAGCTCTCAACATTCAATCAGTAGAGCTGCCCGGGTATGAGGCAGATGATATAATAGCCACATATACAAAACTTGCCCGCGAAAAGGATATAGATGTAGTTGTTGTATCTTCTGATAAAGACCTCATGCAGCTTGTATCAGATGGCGTCCAGATGTTCGATCCAGTGAAATATAAAGCCATAGGAGAGAAAGAAGTATTAGAAAAATTCGGCGTAAACCCAGAAAAAGTCTTGGATGTACTCTCTCTTATAGGGGATTCTTCAGATAATATTCCTGGAATACCTGGTATAGGCCCCAAAACTGCTGCAGAGTTAATTCATGAATTTGGCGATCTAGACAGCGTGCTTGCCAATCCTGATAAAATTAAGCAGAAGAAACGTTCTGAACTCATAAAGGAACATAAGGAAAAAGCCATTCTTTCAAGAACCCTTTTAAAGTTAAACGACAATGTGCCGGCAGATAAAAACTTTGAGCATTATTTGATTAACTCAATAGATAAGGATAAACTTATAGAATTCCTTAGAAAATATGATTTCCATTCACTAATCTCCCGTATTGAAAAGAAACCAGCTGCTAGTGAAACCCATGTAAAGCCAGATACAAATATAAAGAGCGCACCTACTGCCAAAGCTGCTGAGATAAAATCGATTGATGATCTAAAATCATGGCTTACGACTAATAAGATTGAGAAAGAAATTTTTATATACTTCTATTCTGAAGAAAGCACTTCACTCTATATTGCCTTAGCTTACAAGGAGTTTATTACATCAAAAATTATTAGCTGCTATTTTTCTCTAAGAGAATCCTCAGGTTCTTCCCAGATTGGTTTTGATTTTGAGCGTAATGCGGAGCCTTCTGCACATGGAATTGCAATTAGTGATGCCTTAGTGGAATTAAAAAGCCTTCTAAACAACAACTCTATACTTAAGGTGGGTTACGATATAAAGAAACTGCAAAAATTCCTTATGTCATATGGCTGCAATCTGGTTGCATATAGTGATATCTCGCTAATTTCATACCTTCTTGATAATGTGCTTAAGGAACATACTCTTGAAGCCATCGGGAATGATTACTTCCAGGAAAGATTGGAAGAAAAAGCCAATTATGTCGATTTATCGGAATTCTTCACCCACCGCATAAGTATTATTAACATGGCGCACTCTCTTCTTAAGAAAAGATTGTTCTCTGAACATCTTACCTTCATTTATGAAAAGATCGAAAAGCCAATAATTGATGTATTGAGTGACATGGAGCTTGCCGGAATTAAAGTTGATAAAGCAGAGCTACAGAAATTGTCATCAGAATTTACTGCGCAAATTTCTTTGCTTGAGAAAGGGATTTTTCAAATCGCTGGCGAAGAATTTAATATCGCCTCACCAAAGCAGCTAGGGCACATCTTATTTGAAAAAATGGGCATTGAGGGTGGCAAGAAATCTAAAAAAAGCGGAACTTATGGAACTTCTGTCGATATACTTGAAAACATCTCTGCTCAAGGCCACACTATTGCCGATAAAATATTAGAATGGCGCCATCTCAGCAAACTAAAGAGCACATATACTGAAGCCCTTCTTAAAGAGATAGATTCAAAAACAAACAGGATCCATACTACTTTTTCTATTACTGTTACTTCCACTGGCCGCTTAAGTTCGCATAATCCAAATCTGCAAAATATTCCTATAAGGACAGAGGAAGGGAAGAAGATAAGGCGTGCTTTCATATCTGAAAAGGGAAATGTATTGATATCTGCTGATTATAACCAGATAGAACTCCGTATCCTGGCACACCTGGCAAACATAGATGTCCTGAAAAAAGCATTTATACATGGTGATGATATACACTCAATCACAGCTCATCAGGTTTTTGGTGTTCCTTTGGAAAATGTTGACCCGGAAATCAGAAGAAGAGCAAAAACTATAAATTTCGGCATAATCTATGGCCAGACGGCTTATGGGCTTAGCAAGCAGCTTGGTATAGGCGTCAGCGATGCTGATAAATATATAAAAGCTTATTTCGAAAGATATCCCGGCATTAAGGAATATATGGATAACGCCAAGGATATAGCAAGAAAGCATGGTTACGTAACTACAGTATGGGGAAGGCGCTGTTATTTGCCCTATATAAATGATAGGAACCCAACTCTACGTAACTTTGCTGAGCGGGCCGCCATTAATGCTCCACTCCAGGGAACCGCAGCAGATATTATCAAAAAAGCCATGATTTCTGTTAATGATAGCCTTAAGAATAAGATGTTAGAATCAAAGCTGATTATGCAGGTTCACGATGAGCTTTTGATTGAATCTCCTGAAAATGAAAAAGAGCAGGCAGCAAAGATATTGAAAGAAAAAATGGAGAACGCCGTAAAATTCTCCGTCCCTATTACTGTTGATATAAGAATTGGCAGTAATTGGGGAGAAATCCACTGACTAAGATTTTCATTTCAAATTATTTGTTTCTCTGTATTATCTAATTTCTTTCTCAATATATTCTCTCCTAAACGAGGTAAAGTTGTTATTAAAAAACCTAAAACCGCTTCTTTTATCTGGTGTTGAAACACTTCCTATTATTGAAGGGGGTAAAGGTATTGGCGTTTCAAGCGGAAAAACTTCCGGGGCATTTGCTGCAGCTGGAGCTGTTGGAACTTTCTCGGGTGTGAATGCAGAAACTATAGACAGAGACGGAAAACCAATTCCTATTATATATAAGGGGAAAACCAGAAGAGAAAGACACGAAGAACTCGTTGAATACAGTATAAGAGGTGCCCTTTATCAAGCCCAACTTGCTCATGAGATTGCTTCTGGTAATGGCAGGATACACATGAACGTCCTGTGGGAAATGGCAGCAGCAGAACGTATATTGCATGCGGTACTGGAAAAAGCTAAGGGCCTTATACACGGAATAACCTGTGGCGCGGGGATGCCTTACCGCCTGGCTGAATTATCAGAACATTACAAAGTCTACTATTATCCCATTGTTTCTTCCATGCGTGCATTCAGGGCATTGTGGAAGCGCGCATACCATAAAGTTTCAAACTTATTAGGGGCTGTCGTATATGAGGATCCTTGGCTTGCTGGTGGGCATAACGGCCTTTCTAATGCTGAAGACCCTACAAAACCTCAAGATCCATACCCACGTGTTTCTGAGTTGCGTGCTTTTATGAAAGAAGTTGGGCTTGATGAAGTTCCGATAATAATGGCTGGTGGGGTATGGCATATCAAGGAGTGGGAACACTGGCTTGATAACCCGGAGATCGGACCTATTGCATTCCAGTTTGGTACTCGTCCGGTTGTTACAAAGGAAAGTCCAGTATCTGATGAATGGAAGAAAAAACTCCTTACATTAAAACCTGGTGATGTGTTTTTAAATAGGTTCAGCCCAACTGGTTTCTATTCATCTGCTGTACATAATGATTATATAATTGAGTTAGAACAGCGTAACTACAGACAAATTCCTTACTCATCTGAACAAACAGGTGAGTTTCAAGCCCCATTTCCTGTAGGCGCCCGCGGCAGGCCCGTTTATTTGATTCCGGCTGACAAGGAAAAAGCTGAAAGCTGGGTAAATCAAGGGTTTATAGAACCAATGAAAACTCCTGATTCTACTCTTATCTTTGTAACAAAAGAAAAGGCCAATGAAATAGTTAAGGATCAGATTGAATGCATGGGTTGCCTTAGCGCCTGCCGCTTCAGCAACTGGGCCGTGAACGATGAATATTCAACAGGAAAGAAAGCTGATCCTAGAAGCTTCTGCATCCAAAAAACCCTTCAGGATATTATTCAGCAGGGTGAAGTTAGTAATCAATTAATGTTTTCTGGACATAATGCATACAGGTTTGCTACCGATCCATTCTATGCAAATGGTTTTGTTCCAACCGTAAAACAGCTCGTAGACAGAATAGCTGAAGGTTATTAAGTATAAGAAGAGTTTTAGTCAAATTCTTCTTCAGGATACACTCCCCATAAATATTTACGCATAACCCATCCTTTCTTCCCTTCTGACTTAATCCTGCACCACTCCATTTTACATGACATCAGCTCTGTAACTACACTTGGCTCTATAAAAACTACTGCCCTGGATGTTGTGTCTGGAAGTTTATACAGGAGCTTGGTTTCATTTCCGATTATAATTGCACTTCGTTTGCCAGAAAGCATGCTTTTATGCACCCAGCCCTCATCTCCCTCAATATCACGTATTTTTCTCCATTGCTCAAATTCAGCAACAACTTCAACAGGGAGATTCTTTTTCACTATTATCCACTTAATTCTATAGCGCAAACCTGGCCCAGTCCTTACGTTAACCTCCGACGATTTTAATGAAACAAATCTTGGAGTTTGCATTTCTGTTTTTGCTAAAGCGGAATTTAAAGAATAAATTACAAACAGTAAAAAAAATAATCCTATTAACGATATATGAATTCTTTTCATAATTAAGCTATTTTAAGAGTCATAATTTTATAGTATATATTTTAAAATATGTGTTAAAATCAAAGTGATAATTATTTAGCAAAAGTTTTTTGCCGTGGCCGAACAAAATATAGAATTATACAAAAACATCAAGTCTGGTGAATACTTTAAAGAAGCGCTTAACTGGTATAATTTAAAGTATGTATACCCTCTTGTACAGAGATCATATTTTATTTTTATAACAATAATATGTGTATTTATAATAATTTTTACATTTATTTCTCTATATAACTTCTTGCCGCTTATAAGGCCTGTTTCTATATCAGTGGGTCTAGAAAATCTGGCAGATGATTTTGCTGAGATAAAAGTAATGCCTGAAAAAAACGATCCTAATCTTGAAGTAAAGAAATTTTTATTATCTGAATATGTGAAGGCCAGAGAAAGTTATGCGTTTGATGACATAGAAAAAAACCTTGGATTTATAAAAAATATGTCTTCTGAAACAGAATATCTTAAATTTGCAAACTTCATGAATATAAGAAATCCAAATAGTCCCATATTAAGATATAAACAAAATGCCACTGTTTCAGTAAAAATCCTTTCATTCAGAGAACTTCAGCTAACAGAGCCAGCAACCGAATCACAGCCAGTTAAAAAAAATAGACGGGCAGAGATAGTTTTACAACGAAATGAGCGCACTTCATCTAATACAAAAACAGCTAGTTTTATTGCTGAAATTGATTTTACAATGACTGACATAACTTATGATAAAAAGAACAAAAATTTCTTACCGCTGGACATATCTGTACAAAACTATAAATTATCACAAGTAGCTGAAAGTAAAAAATAATGGTGTTTTTTCGCTTAATAATATTTCTTGCGCTTAGTTTTTGGTTTCAGGCAGATATTGCCTATGCCCTGCAGAAAGCCAAACCTATAGCTACGGACAATAGGATAAGAACATTTGTATACAATCCCAACGAAGTATATGTTGTCCTTGGTCATTTCCGCTATCAGACAAGCATAGAATTTGAAAAAGATGAAGCAATAAGGACGGTATCTTTGGGTGATTCTACCGGCTGGCAGATATCTCCTCAGGGTGCTCGTATTTTCTTAAAGCCCATTGAGAAAGACGCTACGACTAATATGACTGTTATTACAGATAAAAGAACTTATTTCTTTGAGCTTTATGCTGCAGAAGCATCTGATATCAGGGACGAAAATCTGGTTTTTACAATCCGCTTTATATACGGTAATAATGGCAGTGGAAATGAAACATTAAAGATATTTACTCCAGAAATAACACCCGAAAAAGCCAATGAATCATTTAAACCTGACCTTAGTAAGCCTGAAAATTATAATTTTAACTACACATTATCTGGTTCTGAAGTTATATCTCCAGTTAAAGTTTTTGATGATGGAGAGTTTACTTTTTTTCAATTTCGGGATAAGAATGGGGTAATCCCGGCATTTTTTGAAGTTAATTCTGAAGGTAAAGAGGCACTTATTAACTATCGCATGTTGGATGATTATGTTGTGGTAGAAAGAGTGACAAGCCAATTTACATTAAGGAATGGTGATGAGGTTGTTTGTGTATTCAACGAATTAAAACCTTTGACAAAGCCTGATTCATCAAGTTGGGGCCCTGACGGGGTAATAGTACCTAAGAAGAGAAAATAATAAGGAATTTATATGGAAGATAATGGTGCTTCAATAGTTATAAAAGCACTGCTGGATCAAGGCGTCGATACAATTTTCGGTTATCCTGGTGGCGCAGTTTTACCGATATATGATGCTCTGTTCCAGCAAAACCAGCTAAAACATATTTTGGTTCGCCATGAGCAGGCTGCTGTTCATGCGGCAGAAGGTTATGCACGTTCAACGGGAAAAGTAGGTGCAGTCCTTGTAACATCCGGCCCAGGAGCTACAAACACAGTAACTGGCCTTACAGATGCCCTAATGGATAGTATTCCTATAGTTTGCCTTACAGGCCAGGTTCCAACCCACATGATAGGGAACGATGCCTTTCAGGAAGCTGATACCATAGGTATCACAAGGCCATGCACAAAGCACAATTACCTTGTTAAGAATGTTGATGATATTGCCCGCATAATCCATGAAGCTTTTTATATAGCGAAAACCGGCCGTCCTGGTCCTGTTGTAGTAGATTTGCCAAAAGATGTTCTTAATGCAAAAGGTAAATACGACCCAAAAGCTAAACACAACATACGTAAATCATACAAGCTGCAATTAAAGGGCGATGATGAAAAAATCAAAGAAGCCATAAAGATTATTGCTGCTGCTAAAAAACCGGTTTTTTATACTGGTGGCGGCATAATAAATTCAGGTAAAAAAGCTTCGGATCTACTTAAGAAATTTGTAAAGCTAACTGGCTTCCCTATAACAAATACCCTTATGGGTCTTGGTGGTTATCCAGCTTCTGATGATCAGTTTCTTGGCATGCTTGGTATGCATGGAACATATGAAGCAAACATGGCCATGTATGAGTGCGATGTAATGATAAACATAGGCGCCCGTTTTGATGATCGTGTAACTGGCAAACTTAGTGGTTTCTCACCTCATTCCAAAAAAATACACGTCGATATAGATCCATCCTCAGTTAATAAAACAATAAACGTAGACCTTTCAATTATTGGTGATGCGGTGCAGGTTCTAGAACGCATGATAACCTTGTGGAAAACTAGGAAGCAAAAGGCAAATAAAAAGGCTTTAGATTCATGGTGGAAGCAAATTGAGAAGTGGCGTGCCCGTAAATCATATAGCTTCAAGAACAGCGATAAAATCATAAAACCGCAATATGCCCTTCAGGTTTTAAACAAACTGATGAAGGAAAAAGACTATTATGTAACCACAGATGTAGGCCAACATCAGATGTGGGCCGCCCAGCACATAACTTTTGATAAGCCAAATCACTGGATGACATCTGGTGGCCTTGGCACCATGGGTTATGGCCTTCCTGCTGCCATGGGCGTACAGGTTGCAAATCCAGATTCTTTAACGGTTTGCGTAACTGGTGAAGCATCAATTCTCATGAATATTCAGGAGCTCTCTACCCTTGTGCAATACCGTCTGCCGGTAAAAATATTTATTCTCAATAATAAATATATGGGTATGGTGCGCCAATGGCAGGAGCTTTTCCACGGCAACCGTTATTCTGAAAGCTATATGGATGCATTACCTGATTTCGTTGCCCTTGCTGAAGCATTTAATATGAAGGGAATCCGCATTTCAAAGCCTTCTGAGCTGGAAAAAGGTATTAAGGAAATGATCAAGCATAACGGCCCTGTGATAGTGGACGTGGTGGTTGATCAGAATGAAAATGTATACCCAATGATTCCTGCCGGGGCTGCACATAATGAAATACAGCTTGGGCCAGAAGAAAGTTTAGGTTCCGGCAACGAAGAAGGCATGGTTCTGGTATAAAATGTCAGAAGTAAAATGCTTTTTCAGCCGCAAGGGTGGGGTTAAATTCATAAACATTGAAATACCTTATTTCATTGACGGGAAAAAGGAAATGAAGGCGTTTTCTGTAAACATGAATGTCGTTGGCTACTACCCATTCCATCATGATTGGAAAAAGGAAATAGAAAGCATCGGCGGCGAGATGCCAAAAGAGGTTTTTGATAGTTTCGAAAAATTATATAAACTCGCAACAGAGAATAACTATAATTTTCTTAAATTAGTTGTTCAGGCACTTCAGGGGCAAAAATAAACCTCCTTTTCCTCTTTACTCAAAGCCTTGGTTAGTATAGGTTTGC
This sequence comes from uncultured Rickettsiales bacterium, assembly GCA_964450945.1. Taxonomy (GTDB): domain Bacteria; phylum Pseudomonadota; class Alphaproteobacteria; order Rickettsiales; family JABDBP01; genus CAYVHI01. The sequence continues at coordinate 2,416 of CAYVHI010000017.1, read as the reverse complement.
CCTCCTTATGTCTCAAAAACAGGAAAATATTGAACGCCATACTATTTCCGTGCTTGTGGATAACGAGTTCGGCGTTCTGGCGCGCGTTATTGGCCTATTTTCCGGCCGTGGCTATAACATTGATAGCCTTACGGTTGCTGAAGTTGAATCTGAGGATGGGCAGAGTATTTCACGCATAACTATAGTTACAACCGGCTCAAAAAAGATTATAGAGCAAATAAAAGCCCTGCTTTTCAGGCTTATACCTGTGCATGAAGTGCGTGATCTTACAGAAGAAGGCCGCCATATAGAGCGGGAGCTTGCACTTATAAAATTAGTGAATTCTGGCAAAAAACGTGTTGAAGCTATGAGAATGGCTGATATATTCAAGGCCCGGGTGCTGGATGCAACACCGAATTCTTTTATATTCGAGATTACGGATTCCCCGGAAAAATTGAATTCATTTATTGATTTGATGAAACCACTTGGTCTTGCTGAAGTAAGCCGAACAGGCGTTACAGCGATTGCCAAGGAAAAGAAGGCAAAGAAAGCAAAATGATAAAGAGAGTAATCATACTTTTTCTGTTGTTTGTTTTTTCCTCATATAGCATTAAAGCGGAGGAAGCAGCTCAGTCAATAGCAGATGAAGAAGTAAAAAATTTTATTAGCGAATTAAATAATGTTATGAACACCGCAGATCCCACAAAAATAAAGAATTTTATTAATCAGCATTATGCAAATGATTTAATCATAACAACAGATGTAAGCAGCTCTTCACCGGATGGACAAAAAGTTTCATTACAGATGAAATTCACAAAAGATCAGTATTCTGCGACGATTGATTCTATACCTAATGGTGCAAACGGTACCTACGAATATAATATAAAATTAAATGGTGCTGATTTTTCTAGTGATAGAAAGCATGCAAATATTTCCACGGAAGATAGGACAAAAATTAAAATACCTATAGATAATAATAATTATGTGACAGCTAACTCTGTACAAAACTGCATTTGGCAAATTTCAAAAACCAGCAATAACATTGTTGCTAAAATTATTAATTGCAACCAAATAACAACTACGAATTAATCAAGAAGGAGAAGGAAATGAAAGTATTTTACGATAAGGACGCAGATGTAAATCTGATCAAATCAAAGAAAGTTGCCATCATTGGCTATGGTAGCCAAGGTCACGCCCACGCGGCAAACCTTCGCGATAGCGGCGTTAAGAACTTAAAAATCGGCCTAAGATTTGGTTCTGAAAGCATGAAAAAGGCTAAAAACGCTGGTTTCGAAGTGGTAACCGCAGCAGAAGCAGCTAAATGGGCGGATGTTGTTATGGTTTTAACACCTGATGAATCTCAGGGCGAACTTTATACGAAAGAACTGAAAGATAACCTTCAGCAAGGTGCAGCTCTTCTTTTTGCGCATGGATTTAACATTCACTTTAAATTCATCCAGCCACGCCCAGATTTAGATGTATTCATGGTTGCACCAAAAGGCCCTGGCCATACAGTGCGCGGTGAATACCAGAAGGGCGGCGGCGTTCCATGTCTGCTTGCCATCCATCAGGATGCTAGCGGTAATGCTAAGAAGCTTGGCCTTTCTTATGCATCTGCAATCGGCGGTGGCCGTTCAGGCATTATCGAAACAACATTTAAAGATGAATGCGAAACCGATCTTTTCGGTGAGCAAGCAGTTCTTTGTGGCGGTGTAACTGCACTGATGAAAGCTGGTTTTGAAACCCTTGTTGAAGCTGGCTACCCACCGGAAATGGCATATTTTGAATGTGTTCACGAAATGAAGCTGATTGTTGACCTTATCTACGAGGGCGGGCTTGCCAACATGCGTTATTCGATTTCAAACACCGCGGAATATGGTGATTACATAACAGGCCCTAAGGTTGTTACGGCAGAAACCAAGAAAACCATGAAGCAGGTTCTTGCAGATATCCAGTCTGGAAAATTTGCCAAGGAATTCATTGGTGATAGAAGTTCTCAAGGCCCACACAACCTGGAAAAATGGCGCAACGAAAGCAAGAAGCACAAACTTGAAGAAGTTGGTGCTGAGCTTCGCGGCATGATGCCTTGGATAGCCAAGAACAAACTGGTAGATCAGGAAGCTAACTAAAAAAACATACTTCCGGGTTTCTTATTCCTGTCATACCGTTAAAGTATGAAAAAGGAATACAGCACAAAAGAAGCTTATGATTTAGCCGTTCTTGCGGTTGATGAAGCTTTTGTAAATTTAATTGAAACATTGAAAAAAGCAGGCTTCAACCCCAGCCAGCCACGTGTGCCTGCTGGCAGCCCAGATGGAAGCCAGTGGACTGATGGTGGATTTAATAACCCCAAAGAACCTAGGCTACCAAACCTAAGAGTTCCAAGAGAAGAACATTTTAATAGAGAAAATGTAATCACTGTATTATCAGTTTTGCC
>CAYVHI010000016.1:0-34133 GCA_964450945.1 uncultured Rickettsiales bacterium | reverse complement strand
CCAAGTTCTTTCTGTATGGCCTTTAACTGCTCATTCAGATAGTACTCGCGCTGGGTTTTTTCCATCTGCTTCTTAACGCGTGTGCGGATTTTCTTTTCAGTATTTAAAACATCAATCTCGCCTTCGATTATCCCAAAAATCCTTTCCAGCCTTTCAGCAGCGTTGGTTATCTCCAGCAATTCCTGCTTCTGGGAAATCTTTATGGAAAGGTGGGCAATAACCGCATCAGCCAGTTTACCCGGACTTTTTATTTGTGAAAGTGACGAAAGAACTTCCGGCGGAATTTTCTTATTCAGCTTTATATATTGCTCGAAATGCGAAGTAACTGAACGTATCAGTGCTTCCATTTCCTGTGGCGTTCCTTCCTGCTCTGGCAATGTTTCAGCATTCGCCATGAAGAATTTTTCATTATTTACGAAATTTATTATGCGCGCACGGCTGTGGCCTTCGATTAAAACTTTAACTGTACCATCCGGCAGTTTTAGAAGTTGTAGGATGCTGGCAACAACGCCGATTTTAAACACATCATCAACGGTCGGGTTATCTTGGGTAGCATCCCTCTGGGTGACGAGAAGAATTTTTTTATCGTCCTTGGCAACATCTTCCAGTGCATTGATGGATTTTTCACGGCCAACGAATAAAGGAACCACCATGCCGGGAAATACAACAATGTCCCTAAGCGGTAGAACCGGAAGTAAATTTCCAGTTTCTGGTTCTGCTGGTAGTGTTGGAATCTGGTTCATATGGCCATTAGTCTAGTACTAAAAATTATAAAAAGGAAGCGAAAGAAGGCACTAAAAACACCTTATTTACTCTTTATATATATATGTACCAAAAATAGCTTAATTCAAGGGGATGATGTTAAAAAAGAAACGCCTGAAATTACAATGTATTAAGAAGAGCTCTTCTTTTTGCTGGAAGTAGTGCCGCTTTCCTTGTCTTTATCTTTTTCTTTTGAATCTTTTTCGGCGTAGACGATTATCGGGGTGGTTTTTCCTCCCACAACATCGTCATTGATAACCACTTCAGCAACATTCTTCATGCTTGGCAATTCAAACATTATATTTAGCAGCAATTCCTCGAGTATCGCGCGGAGTCCCCTTGCACCTGTCTTGCGTTTTATTGCCTTGTGAGCAATAGCCTTAAGGGCGCTCTGCTCGAACTTGAGGTTGGCATTTTCCATCTCGAAAAGCTTCTGATATTGTTTGGTAAGAGCATTCTTTGGCTCGGTAAGTATCTGTATCAATGCAGCCTCATCAAGATCATCAAGGGTTGCAATTATTGGCAAGCGGCCAATGAACTCTGGAATCAGGCCGTATTTTAAAAGATCTTCCGGCTCGATTTGTTTTAATGCCTCACCCTGTTTTATGTTCTCTGAACTTTTTACATCAGCGGAGAAACCGATTGATGTGCCTTTACGGCGGGTACCAATTATTTTTTCAATACCGGCAAACGCTCCGCCACAGATGAACAGAATGTTTGATGTATCAACCTGCAGGAATTCCTGCTGTGGATGTTTCCTGCCGCCTTGTGGGGGGACAGATGCAACGGTGCCTTCCATTATCTTGAGTAGCGCCTGCTGGACGCCTTCACCTGATACGTCACGGGTGATGGATGGGTTATCTGATTTCCTTGAAATCTTATCCACTTCATCGATATAAACGATACCGCGCTGCGCACGTTCCACATTATAATCTGCCGCCTGTAACAATCTTAAAATGATATTTTCAACGTCTTCACCAACATAACCTGCTTCGGTAAGTGTTGTGGCATCAGCCATGGTGAATGGCACATCAAGAATTCTTGCAAGTGTTTGCGCCAGCAATGTTTTACCAGAACCGGTAGGCCCGATTAAAAGGATGTTTGATTTTGAAAGTTCAATTTCCTGTGCGCCTTTATCAAGCTGGGCAACACGTTTATAGTGGTTATGGACGGCAACGGAAAGAATACGTTTAGCTCTCTCCTGCCCAATCACATAATCATTCAACACATCATATATATCGCGTGGTTTTGGAACTTCACCATCACCTTCAGCGAGCAGTGGGGATTTTGTTTCCTCACGGATGATATCAACACAAAGTTCCACGCATTCATTACATATAAATACTGTAGGGCCGGCGATAAGTTTTCTTACCTCATGCTGGCTTTTACCGCAGAAGGAGCAGTAAAGCGTATTCTTAGGATCGTTTGTGTCTGTGGTTTTGCTCATTCTTTAATTATACCTTAATTATTATTCTTTTTCTGACTTTTTTTCTCCAGGCCTTTTTTCTGCAATGTGGTCAATAAGGCCAAATTCCTTAGCTTGTTCAGGAGACATGAAATTATCACGCTCCATGTTTTTTTCCACATTGGCGAGCTTCTGGCCGGTGTGTTTTACATAAATCTGATTAAGCCTATGTTTTAACGCAAGAATCTCTTTTGCATGAATTTCTATGTCAGTTGCCTGCCCTCTATAACCGCCAGATGGCTGGTGTATCATTATACGCGCATTAGGCAGTGCGTAGCGCATTCCCGGCTCACCGGCATTAAGCAGCAATGAACCCATTGAAGCAGCTTGACCTATGCAAAGTGTTGAAACCTTCGGCTTTATATATTGCATGGTATCATATATCGCCAGTCCCGATGTAACCACACCACCTGGCGAGTTTATATACATATATATTTCTTTGTCAGGATTTTCGGCTTCCAGGAAAAGCAGCTGCGCAACGATAAGTGTTGCCATATGGTCTTCCACTTCGCCGGTAACGAAAATAATACGCTCTTTTAACAGGCGTGAATAAATATCGAATGCCCGTTCGCCTCTACCGGTCTGTTCAATGACCATAGGAACAAGGGCCATTTCTTCTCTTGCCAGTTTTTCGCCTTCTTTAATAATATGTTGCATGGTCTACCACTACATATAGAATAAATTTTATTCCTGCAATCTAGATATATTTTTTTTACTTGCCAAGCATAAATTTTAAATTGGCAAAAAATATGGGAATACTGTGGCTTTGGTGTTGGTGAAAAATAAAAAAGAAATTTTTTAGAAAAATTCTATGCCTTTAAAAAGCAAAAATCCCCTGAGCGAACACACCCTGTTAGGGATGTGCGGGGATTTTTGCCGCGGCCTACACTTGATCAGAACGTGTAGGTCCACTCGTGAATCATCTTGCCACCCTGCAGCGCGAAGATCTTGAAGCTGACCTTCTTGGTCGCGCCGGCCGGGTTCGTGATGCGGATCGTCGTCTGGTCAGCCGTGGTGCTACCTTCGATGGCCGCTCCATCGTCGAAGCTGACCGAGAGCTTGACGTCCGTCACGCCGGTCAGTTCGCACCAGCCCTCTTCGGCTGCCTCAACGCGCCCGCTGAAGCCCACGCTGTGGCTCTTCTTGCAAGAGCCGGACACCAACATGAAATCGTCGCCGTCCACTGTCCACCGCCTTTCGACTTAAGACACTAATCTTCCTTGAAGATACATTTCGTACAGGCATCATACCTGTACAACCAACACTGTTGGGCGAAGCCTTGATTATATCAAATGATTATTACGGTAATATTAAACTCAATATAATAAAGTTACTTATCTTTCAATTGGTTATGGATTAGCGCGATGGTTTTTCTTTTTCTGGGCCGCGGGTATTTGGGTTTGTTGGGCTGGCAGTTGGTGAGAATGACTGGCTTTCTTTCACATCCACATCGAATTTCGGTGGCGTTCTATCCTGGTCAGGAGCCTTAGGATTAGTTTTTGCTTCAAATTCAGCTGTTTTGGTTGAAGCTTCCTGCTGGAGTGAAGCCTTCTGCCTATCATTATCTATATCCTGCTTTTTATCCTCCACTCCCTTCTCAACACTCGATTGCAGTTTGGCGCCGCTCGCTTCTTTTATATCAAACCCTTCCCTAAGTTTCCTTACTGTGTCTGGATTCACATCCATATATTTCTTTGCGCCATCCATAACTCCCTTTACTTCCCTATGACGCCGGTTTTCCATCTTGTCTATATCGTTGGTCGATGTCTTTAGGGCACCTTCAACAGCTTGTTCATTCCCGGCCGCTTTAGTGATTGCGCCTTTTACTTCCTTATCAAAAACCTCGCGGGTTTTTTCGATATCATGCGGCGTCATGCTAAGGCCTTCTTCCTGTGCATTTGCCATTACTTTATTTACATGTTTATGCCTTGCATCCTCATACCTTCCGGCAAATTCTGCGGCCTTATCCAGATCTATCCCGCCGCCCTCTTTTACCTTTCCGCTTTTTACCACCAGCTCAGTAAATTCCTCAGCGGTTTTTGCCGGATCGAACTTCATATCAACACCGGCTTCAAGTCCACGGTTGATTTTTACTTTTTCTACATATTCATGCCGCTTTTCTTCAAATTTATGGGCAAATTCCATTGCTTGTTTGGGGTCTTTTTCTCCGCTTGCCTCAACTAACTTATCAAACTCATCACGGGTTTTTTCATTAAAGTTATCACCAAGTTTGGCATTCATACCGCCTTCTTTCATGCGGTTGCCTTTGACACTTTCTACATATTTATGCTTGTTTTCTTCGTACTCTATAGGATCAACATTCTTTTCCTTCAGGGTGTCGTATTCCTTCATGTATTTTTCTATTTTTTTAGGATCAAGGCCAGCCTTGCCCATACCATTTTCTATCTGGTCATGTTCAATGCGCTTTTGTATGTAAACTTGTTTTTCAAGTTCTTTCTGATCTATTGCCTGCTTTGCCTGTTCCTGGATTTTTTCACCTTTGATAACCGCTTCTGACTTTCCTTTGTCTTTATCGGACACAGCAGAATATTCATAAGATTTGTCAGGCTCTTTCGCGGACGTATTTTTTCCATGCCCAGTTTCCCCTGTGATGGCATCTTCCATTTTGTAGATATCATCCTTGGTGAGCATCTTGGCAAATTTTTTTGCGTCTTCGGGTGTATAAACCATAAGTTTCTGCCTAATAAATCAATAATTTAATTGTAGCATCTAAGTGTTAAGTTTTTATTAATCTTTCTCCAGTAAAAAACCCTTAAAAATCAATACCAAGATTGGCGCCAAAAGGCAAAATTGTCACAATCGGGTGCACCCTTGCTATATTATTTGCCGTATATCAATCACACTATTTATTTATGAAAATGATTATGTTATACAGTTTCAAGATGTTGTGGCTCTTTGTTAGCCACATGGAAATTATATTGCATGGAGAATTCTAATGTTTAACAAGTTTTTAGTGGCTATTTTTTCTTTATTCCTGCTGGCAGGTTGCGAAACCCTTATGGGTGATTCTGATAGCTCTGGCACCTCCGGCACAGGCGGTGTTGGAACAAGCGGCGTAAGCTCTTCAGATATCATGCCTGGCACACAGGAAGACCTGGTAGCAAACGTTGGTGACCGCGTATTTTTTGGTTATGACAGTTCTGTTCTTTCATCAGAAGCTCAAAGCACACTTGCCCGCCAGGCATCATGGCTGCAGGCAAATCCAAACCTTGTTATCGCCGTTGAAGGCCACTGTGATGAACGCGGCACCCGCGAATACAACCTCGCTTTAGGTGAACGCCGTGCAACGGCTGCAAAGAATTATCTGGTAAGCCTTGGTGTTGACCGCAGCCGCATTTCAACCATCAGCTATGGGAAGGAACATCCTGAAGTTCTTGGTTCTGATGAAGATGCGTGGAGTAAGAACCGCCGCGCAGTAACAGTTATAAACCAGTAATGTGAATAAAAAAATGAAAAAGCCCTGTCCTCTGGCGGGGCTTTTTTTATGGGTAAGCTGATGAAAAAAATTTATTCTTTAATATTCCTGACTCTTTATTTTTTTCTTATTAACGCTGCCAGTGCGCAGGATGCCTATCAGCAGCAGGATGCCAGCGCTTATGCAAAAATGGTTGAGGTTGAAGAAGAGTTGCGCCGTGTGCGCGGCCAGCTGGAGGAAAATGTTTTCCAGCACCAGAAGCTGGTAGAGCGCATGAATAAATTACAGGAAGATATTGAATTCCGTTTAGGCAGGCTGGAAAAAACCGTTCCTTCCGCAGGTGTTGAACTAAGCGCCGCCCAGCCTGAAGAAAATATTTATCCTGAGCCTACCACACCTCCTGCAAATACAAATAATGCACCGCCTTCCATGGTCAGCGGCGGCAAGGGTGAGCAGAAAATCCTTGGTACGGTAAAAATAAGGAAAGATGAAAAGCCGGCAGATTTGGCAAAACCAATTGTTGATCCAAACCCAAAACCACTTTCTCCAAAAGACCAGTATAATAACGCCTTCCAGCTCCTGCGTGATAAGAAACTGCCCGAAGCGATCAGCACTTTTGAAGATTTTATAAGTAAAAATCCGAAGCATGAACTGGCTGGCAATGCTCTATACTGGATTGGGGAGGCTTTATATGTTCAGAAGAATTATAATGAGGCGGCGGGTAATTTCCTGAAAGTTTATAAAAAATACCCGAAAAACCAGAAAGCGCCAGATTCATTGTTAAAACTTTCCATGTCGCTTGCTGCCCTTGATAAGAAGAAGGAAGCCTGCACAACCCTTTCCGAGCTTTCTGAAAAATACTCTTCCATGTCTTCATCTCTAAAGCAGAAAGCATCCGCTGAGAAAAAACGTCTTGGATGTAAGTAGATAACTTTCTCCGTAATAAGAAAATTCGCTAAGCTGAGATAGATGCAAAGAGCTTTTTCGCTTTTGTTCGTATACTAGGAGCACAAGGTAAAGCGCGCGGAGCGTAGTAAAAACCTACGTGAGCACGGTTTGCCAAAGTGCGACAACGTAGACGACAAAATGGGAAATGCTCTAATGGTTGCAGCCGGGGCCGTGAACGTGATGAGGATCATCATGGTCATGATGTTCATGGTCACAATCCGGGCCATGCACATGCATATGTTCATCTGAATCATCTTCGGCGGCGGCTACAAATGTTTCTTCTTCCTGCAGCTTATCACCTTCCTCGATCAGTTTTTTGCCATCAACTATTTTTTCCTTGGTTTCCACTTTTGCAAGAATTTCATCCACCACTTTATCTTCTAAGAGTGGGCCACGCAGCTCATCAAGAGCTGCTGCATTCTTGGTATAGAACTCCAGGACTTTCCTTTCGCTGCCCGGGAACTGCTGGGCTTTCTGCATGATGGCGCGGCTTAAATCTTCATTGGCAACTTTTATATTGTTCTTAATTCCATATTCGGAAAGGAATATGCCAAGTTTAACCCGGCGTTCTGCCATTTCCCTGTATTCTTTTTTAAGGTCGGCCTCTTTCTTGTTTTTTATCTCACCGCGCTTGATTGCCTGCTGCACCTGATGCCAGATAGATTGAAACTCAAGCTCAGTCATCTCTTCCGGGATAGGGAATTTGCATTTTCCTTCCAGCTTGTCGAAAAGATTCTTTTTTAAGAGGGTGCGGGAAATCGCCTCAAAATCGCTTTCGATCTGCTTTCTTATCGCGTCCCTTAGTTTATCTAGAGATTCCATACCAAGTTTCTTTGCAAAATCTTCATCCACCGGCTGGTCTTTAGCAGTCCTTACTTCTTTTACTGTTACCTCAAACACCGCTGGTTTACCGGCATATTCTTTCTTGCCGTAATTTTTTGGGAAAGTCACTGAAACATCAACTTTGTCTCCGGCTTTTTTTCCGATAAGCTGCTCTTCAAAGCCTTCAATGAAAGTGTTTGAGCCAAGTTCAAGCTGGTAATCATTGGCGGTGCCGCCATCAAAAGCTTTTCCTTTCATACGGCCAATGAAATCAATTAATACTGCATCGCCTTTCTTCGATTTATATGAATCAGGAGCTTTGCTAAAATCCTTATAGCTCCTGGCAATACGGTTCAGTCCTTCATTCACTTCGTCATCACCTGCTTCCGCTTTAAGTTTTTCAAGTTTTATAGATTTAAGGTCAACATCCGGAACTTCGGGAAAAACCTCCAGTTTCATCTTGTAGGTAAGGTCATCATTTTCCTTGAAGGAAACAATCTCGAATTGCGGGCGGAGTGCCGGGCGCACACCTTCTTTTTCAAGTGCCTGAACGGAAGTCTGGTTGATGACTTGCTCAAGCACTTCGTTTACAACTGATTTACCATAATTCTTTTTCACAAGGGTAAGCGGGGCTTTGCCTTGCCTGAAACCAGGAAATTTTGCTTTTTCTGCTATCTCTTCAAGTTTCTGGTCTATTTTCTTATTAATCTCACCTGCGGCAATGGTTATATCATATTCCCGCTTTAACTGTTCTGACTTCACTTTGTTAATCTGCATAATCTTCCTTACTATTTTAAAGGCTGGTATAGTTCAGAAAATCGCTAATGTGAGATGATTATGGTAAAGTTTTTTAAACCGCACCGCAATGTACAAAAAGGTACATGAGGAGTGGAAGTTACAAAACTTTACCATAAGCAGCCACATTAGTAGATTTTATGGCTATACCATGGTGCGGATGGAGGGACTTGAACCCACACGCCTCGCGGCGCCAGATCCTAAGTCTGGTGCGTCTGCCAATTTCGCCACATCCGCCTGTTAATTCTTTGCAATACAGTGTCTAGTGGGTGAACAGGTGAATTGCAAGCGTTTATTTACATATTTATATAGTGTAGATGAAAAAATGCCCTTTTTAAGGAAGCAAAAGGGCATTTTTCCATCACTTTTGGAGTAATTCTTACGCGGGAGTGAGCTTAAGAACGAGCCGGAAGAACTCTTACGCGGGGGAGCGGTTGCATGAAGCGCAGAGCATCCCGGAAAGAAACCCTTTCCTAATAAATAGCTTTTCCTTCTTTAGCATCATTCTGAACTTTTTTCAGTTCACCGGAAGGAAGCGGCACCAAACCTTTCTTCTTCAGGTACCCTGCCTGTCCCATAGCTTTATCGCTTGTATATTCATGAACAAACTCCTTCAGGCCAGAAACTATGCCATCATGATCATTCTTCACATATACATACATGGCGCGTGATATAGGATATTTATCACCGGCAATGGTTTCAAATGTCGGCTCAATTCCATCAACCTTGTTGCCGCGAACTTTACTGCGGTTCTGCTCTAGGAAGTCATAGCCGAATATACCAAATGCATTTTCATTACTGGTCAGTTTCTGGATTATGAGATTATCATTTTCACCAGCCTCAACATATGCACCATCTTCACGGATAAGGGCACAGGCTTTTTCCCTATCTTTTTTATCTGCATACTCTGCTTCAAAAGCAGGAAGTTTTTCACAAACCTTAACCATCACCAGCTCAACGAATGAGTCGCGGGTGCCAGATGTTGGCGGAGGCCCGTAAACTTCAATCTTGATATCAGGCAGGCTTGGGTTTACATCTTTCCATGTCTGGTTAGGGTTATCGACAAGTTTGCCGTCTTTTTCTATTTTCCGGGCAAGTGCATTGAATATGTCTGATTTCTTCATCTCAACCGGCTTTGCATTTATGGAATTAGCAAAAGCGATACCGTCAAATCCAATCTTTATTTCTGTTATGGACTTCACGCCATTTTTCTTGCAATCTTCAATTTCGCTGTCTTTGATCCTACGGGAGGCATTAGCTACATCAGGATGATCTTCTCCAACTCCTGCACAGAAAAGTTTCAAGCCACCACCTGTGCCGGTTGATTCAACCACCGGGGTTTTAAACTTGCCTATCTTACCGAAGTTTTCGGCCACTGTTGTAGTAAGCGGGTAAACGGTCGAAGAACCCACAACTCTAATCTGTTCACGGGCTGCCATTGCATGTGAAACAAAAACTAGGGAAGCGAGAGTAATTAAAAGAAAAGATAATTTTTTCATAAGGCCTGCTTTTGTTTGTTGTTTTTTTGATATTTTTTAGGGGATATTTAAAATACAAAATAGTTTATCTGCCACCTAACCGTACTCCTCCCTAAATTTAGAGGGTACGGCATGACGACAAACAAACTATTGGATAACTGATACTCCGGCTTCCACAGCTTGAACAACTGAGTAAGTCATGTACCAGGCTAACATACCGATACCTTCTACTATCATAAAATAACTCCTAAAAAATAGTTTTATTGTAATCAAAATGTTTTGGAGCTATATATTGTAGTTGCGTTTATCTATCTAACTATATATTCGCTCAACCAAACATCTTGGGTGGTTTATATATTTAGTTAAAGTGTATGTCAATAACTATTTTTATATTTTTAAAATTATATGTTTCTAGAGTTATAGAATTATGAAACTAAATAAAGCGGTAAATGGGTTCGCTGCCATAGCACAAGAGTCTAGATTACAGATATTTAGGTTGCTTATGGAGCAGTGGCCAGAGGGGGTATCTGCAGGATCAATTGCTGAGGCATTAAATATTCCTGCCACCACTCTTTCTTTTCACCTTTCACAATTAAGCGGGGCAAAGTTAATCGAATCGCGTAAAGAAGGGCGTTCAGTTATCTATACTGTAAATCTCAAAAGAGCAAAAAAGCTGGCAAAAGTACTGACCAAAAAGGATCTGGAGAGAAAAACTCCCGAAACCGGAAAAGATAGCGAAGAAACTCTCACAATATGATGGTTTTATCCTTTTATTATAACATCTTATAAGATAGATAAAATTTTAACTAAATTAACCAAAAATTAACCATCTCCATTGTAAAATGGAGAATGGAGCGGCGTAGAGTTATTAAACTATCTATCATTTTTACTACTCTTTGCCTTATGGCATTTGGTCATAAGGATTCTTTTGTTTTATCTGTTCCGGTAAAGACCCAGGCTTTATATGAAGATGCCTATAGCATTCCTTCAGGTTATGAAGTCCCAAGGGGTGTAGAAATACCAGAAAATAGATATACTCCCGATTACCAGGTAAAAGTTGATTCAGGTTATTCCGAGACAACTTCTTTTACCAGCTACACTGCTCCTCCTGCCACTAAAGTTTTAGAAAAATATACAGAAGATTATATTCCGCCAGTGTTGGTTGTTCCCCCTGTTGCTGAGGAAAAAACAAATATAGAAAAACCAGAATCAGTAGAACAAGATGTTTTTACGGATAACACTCTGGCAAACCTGGATCCACAGGCGCCAGAAATCCCAGAAAACACAGATTCAGCGATAATTGCCCCCATAATTACAAATGACCGTAGTATGGATCCTTTTGATTCAGTAGATTGCATGGTCAAGGAACGTATAGAAACTGGTGATGGTAAAAAAACCACCCTCCCCGCTCCATTCAATTTTGTTGAAAATAATTTCAATAAAATAACCACCATAGAAAAGCTTTTACCGCAAGTGGTTGCTGTTGATATGCCTAGAGATCAAAAAGTGGCCTCACTTATTGAGGGTAATAAATTTGTCGATAAAACTATCCATTACAGGTTTTATGCCAAGAAGGGCATTCCTTATTATTACAAACAGGCAATAAGGGCGGGGCTTAGGAAATGGGAAAATATATCTTCCCTGAAATTTGTTGAACTCTCCGGAAAAGAAAGGTGCGGCAAGGCCCATATTGAGTTCGGTTTTGATGAAATTACTGAGAACGGGATAGGCGCAGATGGAAATGTAATGGAGTGTTGTGGGGGTATCACCAGGGGAATCAGGTATAGCAACATAATGCAGCTTGCCAAGAAGAAGCCTGAAGGTTTCTACCAGGCTATAGTTACCATAAACAGCAAGAATTTTCCTGATGCAGAATCATTTGCCATCGGAACACATGGCTTTGAAACCATACTCCATGAAATAGGCCATGCACTTGGGCTCAAACATCCAGGTAATTACTGGGATTATGAAAAAAATAACAAGGGACCAGTGCTCGATAAATCTTATGACAGCACTTTCGTAAGCGTCATGTCTTATAAGGCAGGAGGAAGAAATCCTACCGAAAACCCTATGTCGCTTGATAAGCTGGCAATCCAGCATCTTTACGGAATTTAGGCAGTTACAGCACCTAGCTATTACCATAAACTGAATGCGCCCTCTTTTCAAAGGCTTCGCCCATTTCCTTGACGGCAAATTCAAACATCATACCTATCATTTTTTCAAGCAAGGCTGACTTGAACTTGAAATCAACGAAAAAACTTATCAGCGTCTGGCCGCTCTTTTCAGGATAGAATTCCCAGCGGTTTATAAGGTGGGTGAAAGGCCCCTCCACCAGCTCAACCTCCACTTTCCCTATTTCATTTTTTGAAGGCGGGGTAAGCTTCACTCTAGAAGTGAATTTCTCACGCCAGATTTTAAAGCTTATGATTAAATCGGCGATAATTTCCTCGCCATCCCTAGAAATTATCCTTGCAGCAGAGCACCATGGCAGGAATTCAGGATATTTTTCAATATCGGAAACCAGGTCAAAAAGCTGTTCTGGCGTGTATGGCAGGGAGCGTTGCTCTTCGTATGCTGGCAATTTTACAATTTCCTTTATGTTGGTTATAATAAGAATAGATAATATTATTAATTATAATCCTTACAACAGTAGATTTTACCGTGGAAGTTTCGCGTTCAGAGAATCAACAGAAAAAACACCCTCTTGCAAATTCGCCGGAACGTTTCTTAAACCGCGAATTATCGCTTCTGTCGTTTAATATAAGGGTGTTGGAAGAATCAAACAATGAGCGTCATCCATTACTCGAAAGGCTTAAATTCCTGGCCATTTCAGCAAGCAATATGGATGAGTTTTATATGGTGCGGGTGGCGGGCCTTAAATTCAGCGTCCGCATGAAAGATACAAAATTAAGTAATGATGGTCTTACCCCCGAACAGCAGCTTGAACTGATAGAAAAAAAATCGGCGGAAATAATAAAATTACAGCAGGAATCATGGACAAATATAAGAAAAGCGTTGGCAAAGGAAAATATAGAAGTTGTAAAGAGCAATGAACTCAGCAAATCAGATATGAAATGGCTTAAAGAACATTTCACAACTAATATTTATCCAGCCCTCACCCCGATAGCCATTGATCCGGCACATCCATTCCCCTTCCTTCCAAACCTTGCTCTTGCTGTTATACTTAAACTTAAACGCTCCCCGGATACGGCAAAAAAAATCCGGGTGAGCGAAAAAGATTTTCATGCGGTAATTCCGCTGCCACAAAAAATAAAACGGTTCACCCGTCTTCCAGAAACTGACGAAAATAAAAAAATACGTTTTATTACTCTTGAAGATATTTTAGAGATTTTCCAGGGTGATCTGTTTCCTGGCTGCAAGGTAATTGAATCCGGCGTGCTAAGGGTAACCCGTGATAGCGATCTTGAAAAGATTCAGGATGCCGAAGATCTGGTGAGTTCATTCGAGTCAGCCTTGAAAAGGCGGAAGCGCGGCAATGTCATCCGCCTGAAAGTCACGTCAATGGCAAAAGACCTGCTTGATTTCATTTCAGATGAGTTCAACATTTCCACTAAAGATATTTCTTATGCAAACTCAGGTACTCTCGGGCTTTCAAATATAATGGAGCTTTATGATGTTGCCCGCCCAGAGCTTAAATTCAAACCAATAAACATCCGCTTTCCAGAGCGCATACTTGATTACGGCGGGGATTGCCTGGCCGCCATTCATGCCAAAGATATTGTGGTGCATCACCCTTATGAGAGTTTTGATGTGGTTGTCCAGTTCTTGAAGCAGGCAGCAAAAGACCCTGAGGTTGTAGCAATCAAGCAGACGCTTTACCGCACCAGTAATGATTCGCCGATAGTAAAGGCGCTTATTGAAGCGGCGGAAGCAGGAAAATCCGTTACCGCGCTGGTGGAGCTGAAAGCACGGTTCGATGAAGAAGCAAATATTAATTGGGCAAAGAACATGGAACGTGCAGGCGTGCAGGTTATTTTCGGTTTCGTGAATTTAAAGACTCACGCAAAAATTTCCCTGGTAGTGCGCCGGGTTGGTGAAAATCTCCAGTCATATGTGCATTATGGAACCGGCAATTACCACCCCATAACCGCGAAAGTTTACAGTGACCTTTCTTTCTTTACTTCTGATGCAGCACTATGCCGTGATGCCGCACATTTATTTAATTATCTTACCGGATATTCACCACCGGAAAAATTTGAAAAGATTGCCATAGCGCCTCTCAGTCTCCGTTCTACTATATTGCAATGCATAGAAGATGAAAAAAATCACGCACGCGCTGGCCGCAAGGCAGAGATATGGTTTAAGGTCAATTCTCTGGTAGATGCAGAAATAATAGATGCACTTTATGATGCTTCACAGGCTGGTGTTTCAATAAACCTGGTGGTGCGCGGCATATGCTGCTTAAAACCAGGAATAAAGGGTTTTTCAGATAACATCCGGGTAAAAAGCATTGTCGGCAGGTTCTTAGAGCATTCACGCATCTTTTGTTTTGGCATGGGTAAAGGGATGCCTTCGCCGGAAGCAAAGATTTATATCTCTTCGGCTGATCTGATGCCGCGTAACCTGGATTGGCGCGTGGAAGTTATAGTGCCGATTGAGAACCCAACAGTGCATGAGCAGATAATGGGCCAGATAATGGTCGCCAACCTGAAAGATGAAAAACAGACATGGCATCTGCAGTCAGATGGCAGCTATACAAGACAATCTTTCAAGGAAAATTCCTTTTCAGCACATGAATTCTTTATAAATAATCCTTCTCTCTCCGGTCGCGGTACTGCGCTGCATGGAAAACCAAAGAAAGTTTAAATTATTTCCATAAACATGGAAATGATTAAGCTAGACTTAAGATTTTTTTCAGAGTAATTCTCTTTCCAGCAAAACAAAAAAATCTATGTCATTTATTGCATCTGCATTAGGCCCACTTTTATCTCCCAGAAAAACTCTGGATAAGATTGCAGTGATCGATCTCGGTTCAAACTCTGTGCGTATGGTTGTTTATGATGGTCTGAAGCGTACACCGCTTCCGTTATTTAACGAAAAAGTTCTGTGCGGTCTTGCGAGGGGTATGAGTGAAACGGGAAAATTAAATCCCATAGGTATAGAATCGGCAAAACGTGCAGTAAGGAGATTCTGCTTCATTTCCCGCAGCATGAATGTGAAGAAGATTTATACACTTGCCACTTCCGCCGTGCGTGATGCATCTGATGGGGAATTATTCCGTGAAGAACTTGAAAAATACAATGATATTAGTGTGAAAGTTATTTCTGGTGAGGAAGAAGCGCGTCTTTCAACACTTGGAATCCTTTCATCAATATATGACCCGGAAGGTGTGGTGGGCGATCTTGGCGGCGGCAGCTTGGAAGTATCTTTTATCACCAGAAATCCTCACAGGAAATTCGATATCGGCGGATTTAAAAGTTTTCCTATCGGCCCTTTACGTCTTAAGAATAAGGAGAGCAGTAATAGCAAGCAAGTGTTACGTACAATAGACAGCTATCTTGAAGACCTGCCTTTATTCAAGGAGTTCCGGGGAAGCGGGTTCTATGCAGTAGGCGGTGGTTTCCGCGCGCTTGCAAAAATTCATATAACAAAAAATAATTATCCTCTGCGAGTATTGCATAACTACAAAGTAAAAACGGATGAGTTAAAAACAACCATAGACAGCATACTCAAAATGTCGCCTGCCCAGTTAAAGTCAATTCATGTGGTTTCGGAAAACCGTATTGAAACCCTAACCAACACCGCGCTGATAGCAAGCAGGATAATATCTCACCTGAAGCCAAGCCATTTTGTTTTTTCAGTGCATGGCATACGTGAAGGATTCCTGCATGATCTTCTTTCCGATAGCGAAAAAATGGAAGATCCTCTTATTGCATGCGCTACAGATATGATAGAACATATCTCAACCGATGCGCGTGGAGTGTGGCCGAAGTTCGGCTATGAATTATTTGAGTGGATGTCTCCCCTGTTTAACAAAGAGCCCATCCAGGTAACCCGCCTGCGCCTTGCCGCCTGTATTTTAAGCCGTATAGCTTGGTATGAACACACAGAATACCGAGCAGAAATGGCATTCCGTACAATCCTTGATAGTGAAATCGCAGGTATCAGCCACAGCGAACGTGTGTTCCTGGCAACCGCTGCCTATCACCGCTATAAGTCAACTGCCGATAAGAATGTCACCGCAAAAATACATTCGCTCCTGACAAAAGAGCAGATAAAGGCGGCACGTATAATAGGACTTACAGTCAGGCTTGGTATGAACATTACCGGCGGCGCACCTGATGTGATAAAACATTCGACTATCAGTAGAGATAAAAGCAAACTTATCATTTCCTGCTCAGGTGATTATTCGGAACTTATAGGCGAAACTGTAGATAAAAGGTTTAAGAAACTTGCAGATGCCCTTAGTCTGGAGCCCGCCGTTCATTTCTCTAAAAACTAGCGAACATTGCTCGCTTGTGTTTAATAATGAAAATATGCTAGAGTTATAGACTCTTTTAGCAATGTCATTTTTATGAGCAACAATAGAAATCCTTTCCTCAATAAATTTTTTTCCTGGATGGCGATTGGCATCATTATATATGTGCTTTTCTTTCACAAGAATGAAATGCCGGATGGAACACAGATAAGCAGCATACAGCAAATTTTTTCAGGGCAGAATACTGTTCCCGTTGCTCCGCCAGGAGCACCTGAAGGAACGGTTACACCCGCTCCGGCTGAAGCTGTCCAGCAGCCAGCAAATATTGAACCTGTGCAGCCTAAAGAAGAAAATCAATTTGCAAAACTGCTTGCAGAAACCCAGCAGGGAACATTTGAACAACACATGAATGAAATGGCCAGAAAGCAAGGCAACTCAATTGCCAATTTCCTACAGAATATTTCAGGCGTTTCTTCGGAAGAGGTGCTAGAAGGCAATGGCCCTGAAGCACATTGTGGCCAGAAAGTAACGGTGCATTATACAGAATATCTGCCTGATGGCTCTACTGCATTTTCAACCAGGGATAAATCTCCCGTTACCTTCACCATAGGTGACGGGACCGTTATTAAGGGGCTTGAGTTTGGCGTAGAAGGCATGAAAAAGGGCGGAATAAGAAAATTAAGGGTTCCTTCAAGGTTTGGCCATGATGAAGCTAAATTTCATTCAGATAAAATTCCAGAAAAAACCAATGTTAGCATTGATATAGAACTGATTGACTTTACCCCTACTTTTAAGGCAAAAGAAACTGGCTTCGGGCTGAAATCATTTGATGATGCAGGCGGCATGTCCATAGAAGATGGGGTAAGTTGCGGCGATACCGTAATGGTAAATTATAAGATTTGGGATATTGAGACCGGCGCACTGCTTGCAAGCACCCTGGTAAAGGACCCGGAAACAAAAGATCCTAAAAAAGCAAAAGATGAACCAAGTAAGAAAAAATTTGCAGAGAGCATTTCCCAGCCGGTTATATTTAAACTTGGCGGCGGAGATGCCCCTTATGGAATGGAACTTGGTATACTTAACAGCCGCGATAAGACAAATAGATCTATGAAACGTGGCGGAAAAAGAACAATGATTGTGCCTGCATACTTGCTGAAAACCATGGATAATAAATCTCCATCACCGGAAATTGTTGATACAAAACTGCCTAATAAAACTGTCCTTATAGAATTGGAGCTTTTGGAAAAAATAAAGGATAAAGAACCAGAAGTTTCTAAGGAAGAACCGGCTGCTCCTGTTGTAGAAGCTCCTATAATTACAGATATAAAAGTATCGCCTGTCCCGGCAGAATCTAAGCCCGCAAACTAACCTTAAGGTTACTTGAATATTACTGTCTTATTGCCGTTTAATATTATGCGGTGCTCACTATGCAGTTTTATTGCGCGCGATAGAACCAAACTTTCAATATCACGCCCCATTTCCTTTAAGTGCTCCGGAGCGTGGGCATGGTTCACATGTGCGATTTCCTGTTCAATAATCGGCCCTTCATCCAGGTCTTCGGTAACATAATGCGCGGTTGCGCCAATGATTTTAACGCCCCTGTCATATGCTTGCTTATATGGATTTGCGCCCTTGAAGCTAGGCAGGAATGAGTGGTGTATGTTTATTGCTTTGCCATGCAACTCTTTACACATATTTTCCGAGAGCACCTGCATATAGCGCGCAAGCACAACAAGATCTATTTTATATTTTTTTATGAGCTCAAGCTGCTTTCTTTCCTGCTTATCTTTTGTTTCCGGGGTTATGGGAAGATAATGATATGGTATCTCATACCATTTTGCCATTTTTTCCTGATCTTTATGGTTGGAAACAATTGCAGTAATTTCTATATCAAGATTCCCTGTCGCCGCACGGTGCAGAATATCATTGTAGCAGTGGCCCTGCTTGGAAACCATAAGGAGAACTTTTGGTTTTATTGCCGTATCAAAGATATTCCATTCCATGTGGAATTTGTTAGCAACAACTGCAAATTTTTTGCTTAAAGCAGGGATAGTATCGCCTGTTTCGAAAAGGGTTCGCATGAAGAACCTGTTGGTATATGGGTCTCCGAACTGGGCAGATTCTATTATGAACCCACCGTTATCACGCAGGAAACCGGAAACTGAAGCAACAATTCCCATCACATCCTTGCAGGAGAGCGTCAATATATATTTATTTTTTTCAACAGCCATGCCCTCTTTTACAGTTACTTAAATATTTCAGCAAGATAAATAGGTTTTTGGGCTTAAAAATTAGAAATAAATTTGAATAAAAGGTTAATAAATGGTTAAAAAATCATTAATAAATAGTTAATAAAATGGTATGCTTAGATTATGTGTATTAGTATTTATACATCTTTTTTATTTTTATTAGCTGAATGCTGGAAGCAAGGAGCGTAGAAGCGGAGTGTACAAAGAAAGTACATGAGCATTCGAGCACCGAAGCGACACAGCAAGCAGCAATAAAAATAAAAAAGTTATCTAAAAGGAGGTAACTTTTATGAGTGATAGAGTAATCGCATTTTATCATCATCCCTGCCGCGACGGTGCTGGCAGCTTATATATAGCAAACGAGTATCTGCCAATAAGGCATCCTGGGGCTACAGTCAATTTTGTTGGCCTTGATTATGCCAATGGTTTCGCAGATAGGGTGTTAAAGGAATCGGAAGGGGCAACCCACATCTACTTCTTTGATGTTGCGCCGGTTGATTCAAAAAGCACCAATCCAACATATCCTCTGGTGGTTATGCTTAACCGCGATGAGGTTCAGAAGATAACGATTCTGGATCACCATCCATCAGCCACCAAAGAACTGGAAAAATTCCCAGGCGATCCAAAACTGGAGCTGGTCCTTGAGCTTTATAACCAGCGTTCCGGCACAGGGCTTACATGGGAGTTTTTCAGAGATGGGGCTCCGAAACCAATGTGGGCTCAATTCATTGAGGCATTAGACCTGCCCCAAGATAAGTCACATATCCCGCATGATAAGAAAATACATAAAATGTACAGCCGCAAGGACCTGGCACATTTTTCTTATTATCTGGATTGCCTGGTTTTAGATACGCCTCAAAAAATAGTTTGTGCCTTCCAAACACTCGTGGAAACGCCAATAGAGGATATCTTAAGGATGGGTAAAAGAATCGAATCTCACATGCAACTGAGACAGATCGATATGGCAAAACTTGCGCAAGTGCGTGAGATAAAAACCGGTGATCCAGAAAACTGGTTTGAGGGGTTAAAAATCCTGCTCGTGCCAGATGCAAACCTGATGGAACTGGGCGGCGAAAGCTTCTTTGACTACCTGAGGAATAACCTGCCATATGCGGTTATCGGAACCTGGTATATAGATAAGCAGCATGATACCGTTCGCGTCAGCCTCAGGTCTGGAAATAGTGATGTAAAATTCCAGGTAAATGAGATTGCCGAAGCAATAGGCAGGTTAAGTGGTAAGGGCGGCGGCGGGCATGATTATTCAGCTGTGGCCAGAACCAAAACTTGTGATTTTGAAAGTTTCTTCAAGAAAAACTGGGAAGAAACCTTAAAACTCAGGAAGCATCTTGCTGGTAAAGAAAAGCATTTTGCTCAGCCTGCAATGGCGGTTGCTTAGAAAATAGCATAAGTCTTTCTCCAAAAGTTAAAGGGGGCTTAAAGCCCCCTTATTTTTGTTGATACCACAAAACTTAGAGCGTTTTGCTTTTAAGTATTTATAAGGAGTGCAAGGCAAAATGCGCGGAGCGTAGTAAAACCTACGTGAGCACATTTTGACCGCCGCACGACGCAGGAAAGACTTAAAATGAAAATGCTATAAAAAAGGGCCGCCAATGATTAAGGAGGTTAACAAAAACCATCAGCGACCCTTCCGTTTTAATCTCCAATAAGGAGACCATTCACATTGCTTCTATTTCAAGAAGCGTCCCTTACAGGATCTAGGGAGTAAACCCCGTAAGGGAATTCATATTCTGGTAAAACCAGAAATTCATTATCAGCAAATAATCATAGTTTTTTAATGAGTTCTAGGAGTGGCCATACTCAAGTACCGCAGCGTACTAAAAAAGTACGTGAGGAAACTTGATATGGCTACGACGACGAAATCATAAAAAAGTATGATTATTAGTAGTCCATGTCTCCCATACCGCCCATGCCACCCATGCCACCTGGCATGCCAGCACCTGCACCGCCACCGCTATTTTTCGGCTCTGGTTTATCAGCAATAAGTGCTTCGGTAGTAATCAGGAGACCAGCAACAGAAGCAGCGCCTTCAAGAGCAGAACGCACAACCTTTGTCGGGTCAATGATACCGGCTTTAATCATATCGCCGTAAGTATCATTCTGAGCATCATAACCATAGTTATTAGCCTCTTTAACATCTTTCAGTTTGCCTGCAACCACAGCACCGTCAACACCTGCGTTTTGCGCGATCTGACGAACTGGGGCTTCTAAAGCGCGGCGAATAATATTGATGCCAGCCTGCTGATCATGATTTTCACCTTTCAGCTTTTCAAGGGCACGTGCTGCATAAAGCAGGGTTGTGCCGCCGCCAGGAACAATACCTTCTTCAACAGCTGCACGGGTTGCGTGCAGAGCATCATCAACGCGGTCTTTTCTTTCTTTAACTTCAACTTCGCTTGAACCACCAACTTTTAACACGGCAACGCCGCCAGCAAGTTTAGCCAAGCGTTCTTGCAGTTTTTCCTTATCGTAGTCAGAAGATGTTTCTTTGATTTCGCGGCGGATAGAATCGCAGCGTCCATCAACATCTTTCTTATTACCAGCACCATCAACGATGGTTGTATTTTCTTTATCGATAGTAACTTTCTTGGCTTTACCAAGCATATCAATAGTAACGCTTTCAAGTTTGATGCCGATATCTTCGCTGATAACCTGGCCACCGGTCAGGATTGCGATATCTTCAAGCATTGATTTCCTTCTATCACCGAAGCCTGGGGCTTTAACCGCAGCAACTTTCAGGCCGCCACGCAGTTTGTTCACCACCAGTGTCGCAAGCGCTTCACCTTCAACATCTTCAGCGATTATGAGAAGTGGTCTAGAGCTTTGAACAACCTGTTCAAGCACAGGTAACAATTGTTGCAAGTTGGAAAGTTTCTTTTCAACAAGAAGTATGAAAGGGCTTTCCAGTTCGGTTGTCATTTTTTCCGGGTTGGTGATGAAATAAGGAGAAAGGAAACCACGGTCGAACATCATACCTTTCACAGTTTCAACTTCAAATTCCAGGCCTTTCGCTTCTTCAACAGTGATAACACCTTCTTTACCAACTGTTTCCATAGCTTCAGCAATTTTTTCACCGATTTCTTTATCACCGTTTGCGGAAATGGTAGCAACTTGCGCCCATTCAGCTTTGGTGTTCACCGGTTTGCTTTTCTTCTTGATTGATTCCACAACTTCTTTAACAGCAAGGTCAATACCGCGTTTAAGGTCCATCGGGTTCATGCCAGCAGCAACTGCTTTTGCGCCTTCTGTAACGATGGCTTGTGCAAGGACTGTAGCTGTTGTTGTTCCGTCACCGGCGATATCAGCTGTGCGTGAAGCAACTTCACGGAGCATCTGTGCGCCCATGTTCTGGAACTTGTTAGCAAGTTCGATATCTTTCGCAACGGTAACGCCGTCTTTGGTAATGCGCGGAGCGCCGAAAGATTTATCAAGAACAACGTTACGACCCTTTGGGCCAAGTGTAACTTTTACTGCGTTGGCAAGGATGTTAACGCCAGAAAGTATCTGGTCCCTTGCGTCAGCGCCAAAACGTACTTCTTTAGCAGACATATTTTTTCTCCTTTTTGTTTACTTAAGCGGCTTTACTTTTTTTTGATGATTTACCATCAGTGATGATGCCGATGATGTCAGATTCCTTCATGATAAGGAGTTCTTCGCCATCGATCTTCACTTCTGTTCCGGACCATTTGCCGAACAGGATGGTATCGCCTTCTTTAACGGAAAGCGGAACGAGTTTGCCGTTTTCATCACGCCCGCCATCGCCGGTGGCAAGAATTTCGCCACGGGTTGGCTTTTCCTTAGCGGTATCAGGGATAATGATGCCACCAGGTGTTCTCTCATCTTCTTCGATGCGGCGAACCAGCACGCGATCATGTAATGGTTTTATTTTCATGACTTAACCTCTTTATAAACAGTTGAAATTCTAACTCTCCTGACCGTTTGGGAAACGGCAACTAAGAGAGCTTGTTATCTAAAACCTATATAGGTAACAGTTTTTTGCTTTCAAGTAGGGTACCTGGATTTTTTTAGTTTTTCTAGGAATTCCCAATCTTTCAAGCGCCTTTTCGGGGTTGAATATAAGCCAATTTTTAAGAATTGGAAGGGGTTTGTTTAAATTTTTCTAATATCCTGATATTTAAGAATTATCCGCCTTTAACCTGTTCACCCCATTCTTTCACCAGGTCTTCCTGCAGATGTTTTAGCTGTTTTATGGTCATTTCTGCCTTGATGAGAAGGAACAGGAAAGTAATCTGGGGGATAACCTGCACCATTATCCAGCCGAACCCGGCAAGGCCATAGATAATCAGCCATATATATGGGTCGGTCATCATGCCCTTTGCTGTCATGTTGGGGTCACCGGCGCGCGCCAGGCTTATGATATGGGGGATGACTCCTGCAAGGTTAAAGGCAGTAACGGTTTTTGATGCGTAGCGCCTTTTGCGCTTCTCGACAACGTTGGCAACTATAGATGGCATGACGGCAATAGTAATTATGGTCACTACATAGGTAAGGCCAAGGAACATCAGCAGTGAAATAAGCACCGTCATCACGATAACGGTGATAAGCAGGTTGGTTACAACTTTTGAACTTGTCGTTTTATCTTTAGCCATAGGTTTAAGAATATAACATGCCTGCAGCTTAAATTCGAAGTTTTTTTAACGCCTTAGGCTATTACCTGGCAAGGCATGATCGGTAGGATATTGCTTTGCTGGGCGTGTCTGGTGTCGGTTCTGCCAAAGCTCAGGTTTATCATAATTCATAACCATTAGCTCAAATGTTTGCGCATCATAGTCAGATAATTTAAAATACTTTGCCGCTTTTCTAGGAACCTCTGCGCCAACAGAATTGCCTTTAAAACTCATGCCACGCAGTCTTTTCACATCGACTGCCGAAATACCAATGTCTCTGTGCAGCCTTGGTGTTGAAGAATCGGAAACCATAATTAAATTTTCCATAGCACTATATTTGCCTGCTTTTGCAATTCTTTCATTAGAAAAAACTATTTCCAGCCTTTCACCGTAAGATAAATCTTTACCGGCAAGAAATCTTTTATCAACGCCATAACGTTCAGAAACCTGGCCTATTTCGTCATCCGTAAACCCAAACAGCACCATAACCTTTCCGCCTAATATAATACCATCACAGTCCAGCCCATTACCTTTATATATTTTTTGAACTTCCCTTACATCCACCTTAGCAGCTCTTGCGATAGCCGAAGGTAAAAGACCTTTTATTCTAATCAGGAGTCCTGCAAAATCAGAAAAACTATCAGCACGGGTGAACCTATCTTCATTTTTTCTGTCAGTAAGAATATCTATGATTCCCTGGTTTCTTAAAGGTTCTTCAGTAATTTTAATTTCTCTTTCAGGGGGGTATGTAAAAACCAATCTTTCTAAATACTCTTTCTTTTCCTGCAGCTTGCTTAATTCTTCTCTGGTGCCTACAAGAATGTCAGTGTTCTCAACTTTCGGCCTAGATTTTTCATTCCATTCTTTTATTAACTTTAAATAATCTATTGTTATCTTTGGCACCTGCACACTAAATGCCTTTAATACATCTGAAGCCAGATCGAAATCATTGCCGTCAGGGGTAAGTTTTATAACGTCTTTGATAACATCATAAGAAACACCTTTCACTTCAAGAAAAAGCCTTACAAATTCTTGAGGTGTATTTGCATTCCTGCAGCAATATGAAACTGCCCTCAAGCTTTCAATATTATCAAAAGGTGATTTACTATATGCTCTCATAACTAACTCTTATTATAGTATCAAAACCTTAAAATTCGATTAATAAAAAACAAAGGGGCTGCATATGCAGCCCCTTCATTTCCAACAATAATTTTAGTAAATTAATGAGAAAGGATTGCGAGTAGTAATAGCGCTACGATATTTGCAATCTTGATCATCGGGTTCACCGCCGGGCCGGCTGTATCTTTGTAAGGATCACCAACTGTATCGCCGGTAACTGCTGCCTTGTGAGCATCAGAACCTTTGCCGCCGTGGTGGCCATCTTCGATATATTTCTTAGCATTATCCCATGCACCACCGCCGGAGGTCATAGAAAGTGCCACGAATAAACCGGTAACGATAATGCCCATTAGCATCGCGCCGAGTGCAGCAAACGCGGAAGCCTGTCCTGCTATTTCATTGATGATGAAATAAAGTGCAATAGGTGCCAGAACCGGAAGCAGAGAAGGAAGAATCATTTCCTTGATTGCCGCTTTGGTCAGCATATCAACTGCGCGACCGTAATCAGGTTTTGCTTTTCCGGTCATAATGCCTTTTATTTCCGCGAACTGCCTGCGAACTTCCACCACCACAGCACCAGCCGCACGGCCAACCGCCATCATACCCATTGAGCCAAACAAATATGGCAGCAAGCCACCTATGAACAGGCCAACAACAACATAAGGGTCAGAAAGCAGGAACTGCACTGTGAGATTAGGGAAATAGTGCCTTAAGTCTTCTGTATATGCAGCAAAAAGAACAAGAGCTGCAAGACCGGCAGAACCGATAGCGTAACCTTTGGTCACAGCTTTTGTGGTGTTGCCAACAGCATCAAGCGCATCTGTAACCTTCCTTACTTTATCAGGCAGTTCAGACATTTCAGCAATACCGCCGGCGTTATCTGTAACTGGCCCATATGCATCCAAAGCCACGATCATGCCAGCAAGTGCAAGCATGGTTGTTGCAGCGATTGCAATGCCGTAAAGTCCGGCCGCAATGAATGCAACGAGGATACCGGCAGATATAACGATAACAGGCAGTGCTGTAGCTTCCATGGAGACCGCCAGGCCTTGTATAACGTTTGTACCGTGGCCGGTGGTTGAAGCTTTAGCAATGCTCTTTACCGGACGGTAATGTGTGGATGTATAGTATTCAGTTATCCATACAATAAGCCCTGTGATAACCAAGCCGGTCATCGCGCAGATGTAAAGCTGGCAACCGGTGAAGCTTAATGCACCGAGTGTTGTGAAGCTTGCTTTCATACCAAGCATAATATCGGTTACATAATATATCGCACCAGCAGAAAGTATGCCTGAAGCGATAAGGCCTTTATACAGTGCACCCATGATGTTCTTGGATTTGCCAAGACGCACGAAGAATGTACCGATTATTGATGTGACGATGCAAACCGCGCCAATAGCAAGCGGATAAAGCATCATAACTTCTTGCGAAGCTGCCGCGAAAAGAATCGCGCCTAGCAGCATAGTGGCAACCATGGTAACAGCATATGTTTCGAACAGGTCAGCTGCCATACCAGCACAGTCACCGACGTTATCGCCAACATTATCTGCAATGGTGGCAGGGTTCCTAGGATCATCTTCAGGTATTCCTGCTTCAACTTTACCAACCAGGTCAGCACCCACGTCAGCACCTTTAGTGAAGATACCGCCGCCAAGACGTGCAAAGATGGAAATAAGTGATGCACCGAAGCTGAGTGCAACAAGTGATTCAAGTATCGCGCGTTGTTCAATGCCAGCGTTCTTTAAGAAAAAGTAATATCCGGCAACGCCGATAAGCCCAAGGCCAACAACAAGCATGCCTGTGATAGCGCCGGAATTGAATGATATTTTTAAACCTTCAGCAAGGCCTTTACGTGCCGCTTCAGTGGTGCGCACATTTGCCCTTACAGATATGTTCATGCCTATATATCCTGCAACACCGGAAAGCACCGCTCCAATTACAAACCCACCGGCAACATACCAGCCAAGTTTTGAACCAAGCAGAAGGAATACAAGAATTCCCACTCCAGAAATGGTTGTATATTGGCGGTTAAGATACGCGCTTGCGCCTTCCTGGATGGCGGCCGCGATTTCCCGCATTCTTTCATTTCCTGCAGGTGCTTTTAGGATGGAAAAAATCATGATAACGCCGTAAAGGAGCGCCAGAACGCTGCACCCTATAATGATTTGCTCAATATTGGTATTAGTTATGGTAGGCATAAAAAACTCTTAACTACTTGGTTGAAAAATAATGAAATTCAAAAGGTATTTAAAACTGTGTGAGGGATTTAGCACGGCCATAAGCCACAATGCAACAGAAAATTTGTTAACAAGCTTTAAGGATTGGTTAATTTATCTATATCTTTAAGTAATCTATCTATTTTACTTATATCTATATCACCCTGTTCACCATATTTCTTAAGTCTTAAGAATTCACCCCAAACCCTGCCTTTGCCGGTTTCAAATTCGTGCCAGTTCTTTCTGGTTATTCGCCTTGTATCATCGGGGTATAGTGCATCATAGGTAACAGACATAAGTTTTTTCTTCGGCACATGTTTTTCCAGTGAAAGATGTGAGCGGCGGGAAGCAAAGGATTTCGCCACATAGATAATCCGGTCGAAATAATCGAAATTCACCACCTGCATCGCTTCTGTAACATTAGCAAGCGTGTGGTGTGATTTATCCTCATAATAAAAAGTAACGTGCGGAAAATCTTCGGTGCGGATTTTTTTTAGCAGCAGTTCTGCTTCAGAAATGCTCATCTGCTCAAGGTCATCAAATTCAGGGCTGCCTCCGGTAAGTACCACTTCTTTTGCCAGCCCACGCTCCAACAGATCATGAACAATCTCGGCATTTTCATCTATCCCGTAACGTGAACCGAAGACAAAAATAAGGTCAGCCCAGCCTTCCTGATGCTCCATGAAGCAAAGTTCGGTAAGGAGTTTTTTTGCTTTGTCATTCAGTTTCGGCGCTTGGGCAACTTTAGGGATATCACGCTTGATCATGGAGATAAAAAATAACAATAAATATGCTTCTGGTAAAGCTTGATTTTTTAATATTTATTGAACAATCAATAGCTTAGATTTTCCTTTAATATCAATATATTAATGCTGGATTATGTTAATAAATCCTTAATATATCCATGCTATAGTTTTTTAATGATAATTATTTAATTAAATGAGGTTATTACATATGAAGATATCTAAAATTTTTACTGTTATTACCTGCGCGGCAGGTGTCTTTTATCTCTCAACAACTTATGCTAACGCATCAGGTGCAGTCCCAATACCACCCGGCATGGTTCCGCCAAAAGGTGTCGAAGTACCTGGAGGTTATTCATCATACGAAGAACAGCTATCAAAAATTGTAGAAGCTATGCCAAAAATAATACCTGTTATTCCAAATGCACATTTATATTATGCTATGGTTAGCGCAGAATGGAGAGCAGCACCTGGCGGTCTTCCTATTCCAACATGTATTGTCAAACTCACCAGAGAAAATAACACTCTTTATGATAAAGACAGGAATGAGGTAAAAGAGATGTATGGAGTAAATCCAAGTCTAACCGAAGATGATTGTAAAAAACTACACGCCATACTTATAAAGTAAGTTTAAGCAGGTCTTGCCTGCCTTAACTTCTCGAAATCATCACCCGCATGGTAGGATGAGCGCGTAAGGGGTGTTGCTGAAACCATCAGGAATCCCTTGGCGCGCGCCATGGCGGCGTAAGCAGAAAATTCTTCCGGCGTTACATATCTATCCACATTTATATGGTTTGGCGTTGGCTGCAGATATTGGCCGATGGTAATGAAATCCACATCGGCAGAGCGTAAATCATCCATCACCTGGAACACTTCCTCTTTTGTTTCGCCAAGTCCCACCATCAGGCCGGATTTGGTAAATATGGAATGGTCTTGTTGCTTTACTTTATGCAGTAAATTGATTGAGTGATAATAGCGCGCACCCGGCCGCACGGCTGGATATAACCGTGGCACCGTCTCTATATTATGGTTGAATACATCTGGTTTTGCTGCCACCACTTTTTCTAGCGAGCCATCTTTTTTCAGGAAGTCCGGCGTTAAAATTTCAATAGTTGTCTGTGGTGTGGTTTTCCTTAAATTCTCTATGCATTTCACGAAATGGTCAGCACCGCCATCTGGCAGGTCGTCCCTATCCACTGAGGTTATCACCATATGTTTAAGGCCAAGTTTTTCTGCGGCTTTGGCAAGGTTCTCCGGTTCGTGCGGGTCTAATTTATCAGGCATACCGGTTGCCACATTGCAGAAAGAGCATGAGCGTGTGCAGATAGAACCAAGAATCATCACGGTTGCGTGTTTTTCTTTCCAGCATTCGCCGATATTCGGGCAGGATGCCTCTTCACAAACGGTTGCCAGTTTATGCGTACGCATCAATTCGCGGGTGTTGTGGTATTCCTTGCTTTGCGGTGCTTTCACGCGTATCCAGTCCGGCTTTGGCGGGCTGTTAGGATAAATTCTTCCAACTTTCTCGGGGTGGCGCGGGCGCACCTTTTCTTTTTCTAACTCAAGTTCTTTCATATATGATGGATTTATAGGCTTACTTTAGGAAAAACACAAGTATTGCAAGGTATTTTGCTATTTGCCACCCCTCTGTGGCTTTAAAGATTTGCTATCCACCGTCTTTAATACGCCTTGCAGCTTATTAAAAATTTCATCAGGAATAATTACCTCAACAACTTCTGGCGCATAATTTGGCTGCGGGCGAAATTCAACCACCCTTATTTGATCCGCTTCTACACCAAGGCTCTGAAGTAAAACAATAAGCGCGCCGGCTTTTAATTCTGGAAAGAGCTTGAATTTCTTTACATACCCGCTTCTTTCCTTTCCGTCCTCCCCTGTATAGGGATGGAAATAAGCACCAAGGTCACCCTTCATCGCTTCAAGTTCAGCTTGTAGGTACTTTCCTTGAATGTTATCCCTAAGGGCTTGAAATTTCTGAATTAATTTTTCTTCTAACGGTATGTCTAGTGCATGAGCCATAATATTTATCCTATTACCAGCATCATCTCACAGGAAGGTTAAAAAAAGGTAAATGGCAGGGGGTTATTTTTTATCATGTAATACAACAAGATCGGCTTTTGGCTCAAGACGGGAAATAATATAGAGATTGTATGAATAAAACCCACCCTCTACCTGGTTCTCTTCAGTAAAAGCAAGGAGCAGGTCGGCTATACCATCATCATTGAAGTCGCTCTTTGCCAGAATATCGAATTCATATTTCCAGTTTTCCCTGCCTTTGAAGTACATGTCTATATGGTTAAGGTCGAGGAAGGTTTCATACTTATCAGGATTCCTTGTCACTATTGTCCTTAAATATTTGACTGCTTTTTTTTCCCGCAATGAAAATGTGTTATAGAAACTGCTGGTATCAAGCCGCTCATATATCAATGTACTTAAGTCACCTTCTATAAAATCCTTTTTCGGTTTTTTTGCATTTCTTAAGATGTTAATGGCATTACAGATTCCGTAATACTTGCCAGCAATGCGTTGCGCTTCTGCGTAAAGAGGCGCATAACCATCTGAAAGAGCAGCTTCATACTGGCGGCAGTTTTTAACCTTAATATCATCAAGGGTTATGTCTGAGATTTGTGTTTTTACTACAGTTCCATCATCAACATTAACACTCATTGTCAGAGATTCTCTTTTCCTTTTTGTTTCAAAATTTCTTTTTTTATAGGCAATCTCTGTATTCTTATTGAAAAACACTACTGGTAGCTCTTCAGCCAGCAAAGCTGCAGGAATAATTAAGACAAGAATAAAAAATAAAAACTTAAACATAATCTATTTCCAGAACTCCATTCCGTGCTTCCTGTATATCACAACCTGCTTGCCATCAGAAGAGAGGATGGAGATTGTCTGAAAATCAGACAAGTGCGGGCGGAAGATTTCATCATAATCGGAAAAAATTCTATTATGTTCGCCCCAGAGATAGATATTGCAAAGCACCACCAGGTGTGTCTTTTGCCGCTTGTCATAATTCTTGCGGATTTTTTTTCTTATCGCTTCGCTTATGAAATCAATAAGTATCTCTTCTTTTTTTCTGCCTGATTTTGAGTTGCGGTCACAATCATATGGGAAAAGCTCTTTTGCGCGGCGATTAAGTTTTAGCTCATCACCACGTTTGCGCCATTTTTCCATCACTTCGGTAATTTCCACATTTATAATATCACGGCCGATTTTTACTTGCGCGTCCGGGAACCTTTCATCTTCAGAACAAAGTCTGACTTTTATTTTTTCATCATGGTTGCGCACGAAATGCACGGCGTAATAGCCGATTACATATGCTTCCAAATGCTTGTGGTGGTGATTACCGAGGAAGAACTGTTCCGGATCAAATAGGTTTATAATTCGGGTAACTTCTAAAAGAAATTCCTTCGGTTCACGGAAATCAAAAAACCATTCAAGATCTCTGGTTATCATCAAATACTCTTTTAAATAAAATTATTATGGCTGAAGTTGTATATTAGGTAAATAAAAAGAAAACTTATAGTGGCTGAGAAATTTATAGGAGGTGAAGATTTTTTATTCCGCAGCGTATCAAAAACATACGTGAGGAATAAAAAATCAAACCGACGAAGAAATTACCAGCCAATATAAGTTTATATGTGCAGAACTTTGCCATATGCGTCGAGAACTGACTCATGCATCATCTCACTCATTGTCGGGTGCGGGAATATTGTGTGCATGAAATCAAGCTCGGTTGCTTCCATGGTTTTTCCTATAACAAAACCTTGAATCATCTCTGTAACTTCAGCACCAATCATATGCGCACCAATTAATTCACCGGTCTTGGCATCAAAAATTGTTTTGATGAATCCTTCGGTTTCACCCATGGCGATTGCCTTGCCGTTGCCGATGAATGGGAACCTGCCAACTTTCACATTAAGCCCTTTTTCTTTGGCCTTTTTCTCGGTTAGGCCAACACTGGCGACCTGCGGCATGCAGTATGTGCAGCCCGGGATATTTTCTTTTTTCATTGGGTGAACATCTTTCACGCCAGCGATTTTTTCAACACAAATAACACCTTCGTGCGATGCTTTATGTGCCAGCCACGGCGCGCCGGTAACATCACCTATAGCATAAACACCCGGCTCATCTGTCTGCATCCACTGGTTGGTCACTATGTGGCCTTTCTCAATTTTTACTTTTGTTCCCTCTAAACCCAGGTTCTCGCTATTGCCGACAATACCAACCGCAAGAATTACTCTATCAACAGTTATCTCTTCTGTTTTTCCCGCCTTTTCTAAAACTACGGTAACGTTATTTTTTCCTTTCTTTAATGCTTTCACGGTTGTGGAAGTATGTATTTTCATTCCCTGTTTGGTGAATTGTTTTTCAGCGAATTTGGAAATCTCTTCATCTTCCACCGGCAGCACGCGGTCCATAACCTCAACCACAGTAACATCAGCGCCCATGTTTTTATAGAAACTTGCGAACTCAATTCCTATTGCGCCACTCCCCACAACAAGCAATGATTTTGGCATTGCGTCTGGCAGCATCGCTTCCTTATATGTCCATATTAATTTCCCGTCTGCTTCCAGCCCGGGCAGTTGGCGCGCTCGGGCACCGGTTGCGATGATTATATGTTTTGCGTTCAGTTCGGCTTTGGTTTTTCCATCAACTTTCACTTTGCTTTTGCCGTTTAATTTTCCTGCGCCATCGAACACAGTGATTTTATTTTTCTTCATCAGCCCGGCAACACCGTTAGAAAGTTTTTTGGAAACTTCTCGGCTTCTCTCAATCACTTTTTTGAAATCAAATTTTATATCTTTGGCGGAGAAACCAAACTGATCAAGATTATGCAGAAGATGATTTATCTCTGAAGAACGGAGAAGCGCTTTTGTCGGTATGCAGCCCCAGTTTAAACATATGCCACCCATATGTTCGCGCTCGACAACGGCAGTCTTTAATCCAAGTTGCGCGGCCCTGATAGCCGCCACATATCCGCCCGGCCCACCGCCGATAATCACCACATCAAAATTATTTTCTGTCATAATTAGTATTTTATACTACACCCATATTGGGTTGAGGTTTTTGTTTCAACTTCATTATCATCAAGCAGCGCATCGATCGCTTCCTTCACATAGTTCCTCGCGCCTTCTATATCTTCCGGATTCATGCTTGGGTTATCATCAATCGCGCCCATATATGCGAGCCTGCCTTCTTTATCGATGACGAACATGTGGGGAGTAGTTTTTGCGCCATAACTTTTTCCTATAACCCCTTCTGGATCTAGGATAACCGCGGTTGCCGCAGAGCCTTCGTTCTTCACAATCTCATTAGCTTTCTGCGCTATAACAAATCCTTGTTTTCCAGGGGCAGAGGAAATTACAGAGAGCCATACCACATCTTTTTCAGCAGCATATTTCTGCAATGCTTGCATATTGCCGCTACCGTAATGTTTTTTCACAAACGGGCATTCATGGTTTTTCCATTCAAGCACCACTATTTTTCCTTTGTAGGCAGAAAGTTTCTGTTCCTTGCCGTTTGTATCCTTTACATTGAATTCAGGGGCAGATGCGCCAACTTTAACAGCCGCATGCGCATGGCTGAAGTGTAATGCTCCAGCAATACATAACGTAATAAAAAATTTAGCTGTAGTTGCCAGGAAAAAGTTTTTCCAAGTAAATATTTTTTTCATTTTCTGTTTCATAAATTCTTCTACTTATATTAACTGTTTAAATAAAATAATTATTCCTATTGATAGCATTATTAGAGCATATATTCGGACAAAAACAAGGGTATAAATGCTTAAACTTTCTTATCACAAACCTCTTTCTTTTTGCATTCCTTCTTTAATAACTTTCTCAAGCTGGGCTGGTCGGCTTGCAAGGCTGATAAGCTTATCCATTCTTGCCATAGGCCCCCTTTTTTCATCTTCCAGTAATTCATATAGCGGTTTAAGTTCGAAAACAGCGATTGCCATGTCTTCAGTTGCCTGTTTAAAATTTGCATAGGCAGCATCAACGGCATCTCTCGCATTTTTCATTTTTTCTATATATTCCGTATTTTCTGTAACTGGCTGGCCTTCACTTATTTTTTCAACAGCTTCCATCCATATAAAATTTGCCGCTCTTACAAAATCCGCAACATTGTCTACATAATTTTCAAGCAGATTATCTACCTCATCTTCTCTTTCTTCATCTGGATCATAATCTTCATCTTCCCATGGCTCTATTTCTCTATCACCATCTTTTTCCGAAACATCATCTTCGTCCTTATCACGCCAATCATCTTCATCTTCAAATTCTGATTCACCGGCAGTAAGCTGCAAATCCCTTTCATCGTCACCAATACCTGTTGCCTTCTCGAATAATTTCAGGGCACTCAAACTTTTTTTATGAACTTCATGGATGTATTTCTCGAATCTATCCAACCTTATTCTATCAAAATCCTCTGTTGTATCTCTTATTGCGCGCAAGCGGTGTGATATTCCCGTAAGGGGATAAAATCTATGGTCACGGATGCCCCCCTCTAAATCTTCTTTGGGTGGAAAATTATCGAGCAAAGATTCTGCAAGGTCCATAAATACATGCAGCATCATGCCATCCAGAATTTTTTCATCTCTGCTTTTTATATTATGGTAAAGCGAAATTAGTTCATAAATTTCTATACATTCATCACATATATTATCCCAGTGGTGCTTTATAACGCTAAGGTAAGGATCATAACTGTTATTGGGAGAAAATTTTTTTAATTTTCCTGAAATTATTGTCCCTT
Source organism: uncultured Rickettsiales bacterium (assembly GCA_964450945.1). Lineage (GTDB taxonomy): Bacteria > Pseudomonadota > Alphaproteobacteria > Rickettsiales > JABDBP01 > CAYVHI01. The sequence goes on along the minus strand of CAYVHI010000016.1, from coordinate 238 downwards.
TCCATGAAAAGGAAAGATCAACATAAAGATGTTTATCTTCAATGTAAGTATCTATCTCCATCGAAAAATCATTGATGACGAGGTCATCTTTAATAAGATTTTCTAGTTTGCCATTAGACATAAAATTTCTTTTTAGTTTTATTAAATTTATGCAACCAGTAGCACTGGCTTAAGTATATAGCTCTTTAGCGCGGCAAGGAATTCTGCGCCCACAGCACCATCAATAACCCGGTGATCA
>CAYVHI010000015.1:0-37533 GCA_964450945.1 uncultured Rickettsiales bacterium | reverse complement strand
GTCTTACCTTGATGTTGCAGAAAGAAGTGGTGGATAGGATAACAGCCTCTCCCAGCACCAAGGACTATGGTCGCTTGAGCGTTATGGTGCAGTGGCTATGTGAAGCCGATAAAGTCTTTGATGTTCCACCAGACGCATTTGTGCCACCACCGAAAGTATATTCATCAGTTGTCCATATCAGGCCGCGTGCGAAACCGCTATATGCTGCCGAAAGAAAAACTATGGAAAAACTCTGCCAGGCGGTTTTTGGGCAGCGCCGCAAAATGCTGCGCGGAAGCTTAAAACAACTTACCAAGGAGCCTTCAGCAATTCTTGAAAATGCCGGAATTTCTGGAGAACTAAGACCGGAAGAATTATCAATATCTCAGTTTGCTGCCCTGGCACGCTCTTTAGATGAATTGGCGTAAACAGTAAACAATATCGCTATAAGCCCTGCTGATGCGAGCCACCATGTCTGCCATATATTGAATGCAAAAAAATCTATGACCAGATAATTAACAAGCAGTGCAGCTGCACATGGCTGCTTGTATGAGTATTTACGCATATAATAGAATACAAGGGTAATAACTAAGATCATTAAGGCAAAACCTATTACTCCGTTCTCAAGCAAAAGCTGCATGGAAATATTGTGCGGGTGGTTTGGCAGATATTTCCATTCAGTACTCTTTGTTCCTTTTTTATCTATTATAACAGGGTCGCTCGCTCCGGGAATATATCTGGTGGCAGAAAACCCCCAGCCAACAAAAGGTTTCTGGGCCGCCTTCTTGGCGGCATAATTCCATATATGAAGCCGGTGCACAGAAGATTTAGGTATTTCCTTATAACTCTCTACTACTTCCACAGGTTCAATTTTATAAGCGGTGAAAGGAAAAATTATCATGGCGGAAATAACTCCTGCAGCCAGAACAAAATAACCTTTCTTAGGAAATATCTTAAGCCATATGAAACTTAGTGTTGCCGCAAAGAATCCTATGATTGCCGAAAGGCTGGAAAGCTGGAGAATCAGCAATGCCGTGGCAATCCACAATAATCCCTTTACCCATTTTTTTCTATGTTGAAGTGCCGCCAGTGCCAGCCAGAAGAAAGTTGATACAAAACTTGTACCGCGGTTAAGGCTGCCTTCAATGGTTTCCACGTTTAGTTCCTTTGATCCAAGTATGGTTCTTAATGTATTAGTCAGGAATCCGTGGGTAAAAATTTCAACTGCTAGTGCCAGCGCCGCTATAAGGAATCCTATGTACAAAGCCTCAGAAAATTTTTTGTTTACCTTTATCTCTGATGCGAATGCCAAACCTGTAGTTATAAAAATTATTATCGCGGCAGTTCTTGCCCATTCATTTAGTGAATATTCCTGATTAATGCTAAACACAGCAGTAAAACCTGCAAAAATCATAAATGCCGCCAAAGCAGCCAGTATCCACTTATGATTTTTTACATATTTTCGGAAATATATTTTTTTGCTGTGAAAAATGATTATCCATGCGATAGCAATGGAAAAAAGCGGGGCGATGCCAAGACCAGCAATAACAGAAATAAAAGGAGCAAGGATTGCAGTTAATATTAGAATAAACTGCGGAGATTTAACATTTTTTGCAAACATGTTCTTATTTTAGAAGGGTTTTTACAAATTCTGAAAGTCCCTGCTGGCGCTTGCGGCGGAGCCTCTCTGCCCGCAGTATGGAAGAAACCTCACTTATGCTTTCCTCCAGTTTATTGTTTATCAGAACATAATCATATTCGTCCCAGTGGCTGATTTCCACACTGGCTTTTTTCATGCGCTCATTAAGCACATCATCACTATCTTGCGCACGTTTTTTTAGCCTTTCCCCCAGTTCTTTCATTGAAGGCGGCAGGATGAAAACACTTGCCATATCTGCCCTTGCTTTTTCTGCCAGTTGGCGTGTGCCCTGCCAGTCTATGTCAAAAAGCACATCTTTTCCCTTCTTAAGCGCCTCTTCTACTTTTTCCTTTGGTGTTCCATACATGTTGCCAAACACCTCTGCATATTCGAGGAATTCTCCCCTCTTCGCTTTTTCCTGAAATTCTTTCTTTGTGACAAAATAATAATCCACGCCATCTTTTTCATTAGGGCGTTTCGGCCTGGTTGTAACAGAGATGGACATGACAAGGTTATCATCCCTTTCAAGTAGGTAGCGCGATATAGTTGTCTTTCCCGCTCCAGATGGAGAAGAAAGAATGAACATGAACCCTGTTCGTTTTATAAAGGCAGCGTTACTCATATTGTCATTTGTTTGTTTCTGTTGCAAGATGTCATAAAACACCGCAGCTTTCAAGAGAGCTTATAGCTTTATTTACATGTTTTAATTTATATGATTCATATGCTAGGAGTATAAGGAGCGGAACACCGCAGTGTACTTATGAGGTACATGAGGATGTGAGCATCCTTAAACGACAACGCAGATAAATCATATAAATTAAAACAGAACTATGAAAAAATTTAGTCATATCTTAATAACTGGGGCAAGCAGCGGTTTGGGCAAGGCTCTGGCAATTGCATACGCATCTCCTGAAACAGTTCTTATGCTTACAGGCCGCGATCGCGAACGTATTGAAGATATAAGAATTGAATGCGAGAAACGCGGATCAAAGGTAATTGTCGGAATCATTGATATAGCAGAAAAAGAAAAAATTGCTGAATTCATAAACCGTGCAGATAGCCAGTATCCTATAGATCTGGTAATTGCCAACGCTGGGATTTCTGAAACCACCGCCCGCGGGAAAGAGGTGATAGCCAACTCAGCACGCAAGGTATTTGATACAAATATAAGTGGTACATTAAACACCATAGAACCAGTAATTGCCTTGATGCAGAAGCGGCGATATGGCCAGATTGCAATCATGAGTTCTTTAGCTTCATTCCGCGGTATACCAAGCTGCCCAAGTTATTCAGCAAGCAAGGGAGCAATACGCTTCTACGGGGAAGCAATGCGCGGCGTCCTTCATGAAGACAATATTGGTGTTACAGTAATTTGCCCGGGCTATATAAAAACACCCATGACAGATGTTAACAAATTTCCTATGCCGTTTCTGATGAGTGCGGAAAAAGCAGCAGAAATAATTAAAACTAGGCTCGAGAAGAACCCGGCAAGGATAGCATTCCCTTTGTTCTTCTATTTGATTGTTTATATTTCTTCGATTCTGCCGCCAGCCCTAACAGATATTATTTTCAGGATGCTGCCGCGTAAATCAGTCTAGGCCTTCATTTTTATTATAATACCCGGAATAATAAAGTCCTGCCTTTCCGCGCATCACACGTGTCATGCACATCATATCATGCAACATGGTTTTCTTTTTTGTAAAAAGCATTAACCACACACCGCTCAGTGAAATGGCATATGCCAGAAGAATATAAAAAGGGCCAAAGAAAGGAAATAAAAATGGTGTAAGGGCAAAAGCAAGGGAAAACGGTATAAGGAAACTGAACACAACCATACATATATAGCGCATGAATGTATGGAAGACATTTAGCTTGTTACCGTATTTTGTAATCATATGTATGCCCATGAACCACTGGCCTAGTGTTCCTTGGATATTAGTAGCGGGCAGTATTACAAAATATAGAACACCTGCAGCAGCCATTACCACAACAGAGATGACGATATGTGTCATAACGCCACCAAGGACAGCGAAAAGAATACCTGCATCTGGTGGAATTCCTGAAACAAACTCCGGCGGAATACCTTTAGAGAAATTTATCGGGGTTTGTTTTGCAAACTCTATTATACTTTCAACAACCGTCTTGATTACAAAACTTGAAAGTAAAAAATTCTGTATCAGGAAATTTAGAAGATAGAGAATTATTATATCTATGGTGAATGCAAACACCCGTGACCAGAAACCGGCATACCTTGGATTCTTTTTTATTTTATCCTGGGCGGTTTCCGATATCCAGTTCAGCTCATGGTATTTCATATGTCAATTATAAAGCCAGTTAAGCTCTGATTTTTGTTTTTTCTCGAAGCCGTCTATTTTTGCAGCCTTCTCCATGGTAAGCCCGATGTCATCAAGACCGTTCATCAGGCAATGCTTGCGGAAAGGGTCAACATCAAAATTATAAACTTTATTTCCGGCAGTAATCTTCTGATTAAGAAGATCAACCGTAAATCCTGCATCAGGTTCTTTTTCAGCCAGCTTCATCAGCTCTTCCACCTGGTTTTGAGGTAACACGATAGGCAATATACCGTTCTTAAAACAATTATTATAGAAAATATCGGCAAAGCTAGGAGCAATAATTGAACGTATGCCAAAATCTAATAACGCCCATGGCGCATGTTCCCTTGAAGAGCCGCAGCCAAAATTTGGGCCGGCAATAATCACCGATGCTCTGCGGTAAGGTTCGTTATTCAGGACAAATGTCTTTATCTCAGCACCATTCATATCATAACGCATTTCATCAAACAGGTTTTTGCCAAGCCCTGTGCGTTTGATGGTCTTTAGAAACTGTTTAGGGATGATCATATCGGTATCGATATTGGCAATGGCGAGCGGCGCCGCTATCCCTTGTAAAACCTTAAATGATTGCATAAAAAATCCTTATATAAGTATGCCCATGAAAAAGCCCATTATAACGGGCACTGAAAAATTATCATCGATATGTATTACTTTCGAAGCAGCCTCCATCACCGCCGCAAGGCAAACAGCTACACTGCCTGAAACAATAAACAGTACATTCTCATGTGCGACTTCGGAAACTGCAAACACAACCATTACGCCTGATAAAATAAATGCGAGGGTTCCTTCAACCGTTTTTCCTAAAAATTCCTTCTTCCCGAATTTCCTGCCTATTAATGCGGCTATGGGGTCAGCAACGGCCGCAACTATAAGCGCAGTTATTGCCACAATCTTTGGAAAAAGAAAAATGCATATACAGGCAGCAAGCAGTGTAAAGCTTGCGCCGCTTAGTCTTTTTGCCTCTCCATCTTTTTCCCCATCTCTTATAAGATCGCCAAGAAAATTCATGGTTAGGGCCTTAAGTTTGTTGTCATAGTGGCGAAGCATATCAAGAGCTATGAACAGCGCGGTAACCGGTAAAAGCACAACCAGCATCCTCAAATGGTCTGTTGATGTATAAACCACAGGAATTATTATCGAACTGAAATGTATCAGCTTGCGGTAGATTTCCTGCTGGTAAGTAATCTGTGTTTCGGTTTTTTCTTTGTTCACTTCAGCCATAATCTTAAAAGAATTATCATTAAAAATTTACTACCTCAACCCTAATGTGCGCAATTACGCGGGAGCGGTTGAGCCTTAAGCTCAGAGCAACCCGGAAATAAAACTACTTCACAAAATCACGTATATCAGTAATCTTTCCTGTTATGGCCGCCGCTGCTGCCATTGCCGGGCTCATCAGGTGGGTTCTGCCACCCCTGCCCTGCCTGCCTTCAAAATTCCTGTTGGATGTAGAAGCGCAGCGCTCACCAGGAGCCAGTTTATCTGCATTCATGGCAAGGCACATGGAGCAGCCTGGCTCACGCCAGTCAAATCCTGCTTCAGTGAAAATTTTATTCAACCCCTCTTTTTCCGCCTGTTCTTTAACAAGGCCGGAACCTGGAACAATCATGGCGTAAACTGTTTTTGCCACATGTTTTCCCTGCACTACTTTTGCAACTTCACGTAAATCTTCAATTCTGCCGTTGGTGCATGAACCAATGAATACTTTATCAACAGCGATATCCTGAACTTTTGTTCCCGGCTTAAGGCCCATATATTCCAGCGAGCGTTGCAGCGAACTGCGTTTGATTTCATCTTTTTCAGCTTGAGGATCAGGGATTATGCCATTAACCGGCAGCACATCCTGCGGGCTGGTTCCCCATGTTACTTGCGGAATGATATCTTTAGTATGAAGGGTAACTTCAACATCATATTTCGCGCCTTCATCAGAAGGCAGTGTTTTCCAGTAAGCAACCGCTTTATCAAAATCAGCACCCTTTGGTGCAAGTGGTCTGCCTTTTATGTATGCGAAAGTCTTTTCATCAGGGGCAATGAGTCCCGCGCGCGCTCCAGCTTCGATAGACATGTTGCACACAGTCATCCTGCCTTCCATTGAAAGATCACGTATAGCTTTTCCTGCGTATTCGATTACATATCCTGTGCCGCCTGCGGTGCCGATTTTGCCGATTATCGCAAGCACCAAGTCTTTTGCTGTTGTGCCGGGAATTAAATCTCCTTCAACGCTTATACGCATGTTTTTTGCGCGTTTCTGTATCAGTGTTTGTGTGGCAAGCACGTGCTCAACTTCAGAAGTTCCTATACCAAATGCAAGGGCGCCGAATGCACCGTGTGTTGATGTGTGTGAATCACCGCAAACAATGGTCATGCCCGGTTGGGTGAAACCTTGTTCAGGGCCAACAACGTGTACAATCCCCTGACGTTTATCATCAATCTCGTAGTAGGTTACACCGAATTCTTTTGCATTTTTTGCCAGAGTTTCTATTTGTATGCGTGATTCTTCGTCCTTGATGCCGCCTTTCCTGTCAGATGTCGGAACGTTATGGTCAGCAACAGCAAGTGTTGCATCCGGCCTTCTTACTTTACGTTTTGTGTTTCTAAGTCCTTCAAAAGCCTGTGGGCTGGTTACTTCGTGGATCAAATGGCGGTCAATATAAAGCAGACATGTGCCATCCGGCTGTTCATCCACCAGGTGTGATTCAAATATTTTATCGAAAAGCGTGCGTGGTTTGCCCATCGGAAAAAAAAAGATATTACTTCTTAGCTTCCTTCTTAGCTTTAGCGGCCCTTTCAGCTTTTGCAGCTTTTCTGGCAGCTTTAGCTTCAGCATTTTCAGCTTTTGTTGGTGCTGCTGGTGCAGCAGCTGATTCAGCCTGTGTATCTGTATTTGCAACATCTGATGCCACTTGGTTTGCAAACTCTTCGCCTAAGAATGCAAGTTTTTCTTTAATACGCGCAGCTTTACCTGAAAGGTCACGGATATAATAAAGTTTAGCCCTTCTTACTTCGCCTGTGCGCACAAGATTAATGCTTTCAAGGCGTGGTGAAAATGTAGGGAAGATACGTTCAACACCTTCGCCATGGCTGATCTTTCTTACTGTGAATGAAGAATTGATACCCCTGTTTTTCTTAGCGATGCAAACGCCTTCGAAAGCCTGAACGCGCTCACTGTCACCTTCAACGATTTTCACGTTTACCTTAACGGTATCACCTGGTTTAAAATCATCAATGCGCTTGCCTTTGGTAAGCTTATCGATTTGTTCTTTTTCAAATTTTTGTACCAGATTCATAAATTCCTCATTTCTTTCAAGTAAGAAGGTTGTCTTAAATAACGGTTTTACAATAAATTGCAACAAAAAAAGCTATTTAGCTTTCTTATGCTGCTTCCATAAATCCTTGCGGCGTTCCTTGGTTATCTTTTTTGCCTGTTTCAGCCGCCATTTTTCAATTTCCGCATGGTGCCCGGAAAGAAGTGTATCAGGCACTTTTTTGCCTTTCCATTCAACCGGTCTTGTATAGTGGGGATATTCAAGAAGAAAGGCGTAATTGCCCTCACTTCCAAAACTCTCCTCTGCTAATGCGGAAGGCTTTATTATTACACCAGGAACAAGGCGAAGACAAGCATCAATAATGGTTAAAGCTGCAATTTCCCCGCCGGAAAGCACATAATCACCTATGCTTATCTCCTCAATATCATATTCTTCCAGCACGCGGTGATCCACCCCTTCATACCTGCCGCACAGGAAGGTAATGCTCTTTTCTTTAGATAATTCAATAGCTTTTGCTTGAGTGAACAACGCCCCGCGGGGTGATGGATATAGCAGCTTTGTCTTTTTATCCTTCTTTTTAATTGCTTCTACGGCTTTGCCAAGCACATCCGGCTTCATAACCATGCCCGTGCCGCCGCCAAAAGGCTTATCATCCACCGTGGAATGTTTATCTTCGGCAAACTTGCGGATATCAAAAACCTTTAGTTCCCAGTGCTTTGCCTTCAAAGCCTTACCGGCAAGGCTCTGCCCAAGTGGCCCCGGAAACATCTCCGGAAATATAGTTAAAACATTGAATTTCATTAAGGTTTCTCTTTATTCGGTTTTAAATTCCCTATTTTATTAAAAAAGGAAGCAGGCTGCTGTCAAAAATATATGTATACGGGTGATTGGGGTGGATTATTATCGGCACTTCCTTGCCCAGAACCTGCTCTGAAGGATCAAAACGCAGATCATCACTCTCAAAGAAATACTTTTTATTATCAGTTGGCGAAAGCCATTCTGCCTGTATAACCCATCTCTTTCTCCTCCTACCTATCTTCTGTCTAATTTCACTCTTGCCGCGCGAACGAATAACACCGGTTACTTTTGCGGTTATTTCTTTTCCATTTTCAAAAAGCCATTTTTCTTCAGCCAGCTTTTTTCTGGCTGTTCTTACCATATATACACCAATATATGTCAACACACCTCCCAGTATAAGCGAGATTAAACTACCACCCCAAATGGAGAAAAAATCATTAACACGGGCTTTATTCGGATTAGATGGCACATATAATATATTTAACGCCGTACCCAACTGATGTTCACGGCGGCATTGATGTGCTACATTATTCGTAAAACTATATGATTTTCCATCTTCCGCCATGAACTCTAAAATCGGCGCATATGATGTACTGCATCCTCCTCTTGCTCTTCTGCGGCCGCCAGAGTGGGTAGTTATTTTTTTATAGCCAGTGATAATTCCCTGGCCCGGAACCGCCTGCAATTGAAAGATTATACTGGTAGCGGTAAAATGCACAGATTTTCCAAGCAGCCCCACCCCCGGAACAAGAAAAAGAAGGCAAAAGAATACAGTTAATTTTTTGTGTTGGCTGTATAACATTATCTCTTAAACTCCTTAAATTATTTATAAAATAAAAGCGGAGAACAAGAAAGAGTAATCTAAACTTCTTCGGGTGGGTTTATAACCACAAAACCTTTGGAAATGTTTACTTCCAGCACGTTTTGTTTGTTGAATGGGAATATCCTGGTTTTTTTGTCAGAACAAGTGCGGATTTCAATTAAATCACCGGCGCCGAAATTATACATGGCTTCCACTTTGCCTATGGTATCGCCATCGCCAAGGCGCGCTTCCAAGCCAATAATATCGTTATAGTAATACTGGTTCTCAGGGAGTTTTGGGAGTTTGCTTTTTTCCGTATACAATTCTTTACCTATAAGTTTTTCTGCATTGTTCCTGTCTTTTATTCCCGGTAGTGCAACCACAAAGGCATTCTCCCCGCTTGGCCTTTTGATTTTCAATTTTACCGGTTCATCACTATCTTCAAAAAAAACCTCGTAAATTCCTATATTCTCTGGCGGATTGGTAAAGGTTTTTACCTTTACATCACCTTTGATTCCATGCGCAGAAGAAATAATCCCGACTTTTATCCGCGATTCTTTCTCTACCATGAAATTTAAGGATTATTGAGCAGCCGGAGCTTCTGCTGCTGGAGCTGGTGCAGCTGCCGCGGCGCCTGCTGCGGCTTTCTTAGCTTCTTTTGCCGCTTCTTTCGCTGCTTTTTTTGCAGTAAGTTCGGCTTCAATTTTCTGCTTTGCCTGTTTCTTTTTTATAGATACTTGCCTTTTAGCCAGAATATTTTTTATGCTCTTGTTTTCGATACCGTTTTTAGAAAAGAGCTTCGCCAGTGTTTCAGATGGTGTAGCGCCTTTAGAGAGCCAGTAGTTAAGGCGATCTGTGTTAAGCTTCAGTCTTTCAGGGCTATCTTTAGGCAAATTAGGGTTTAGTGTGCCTAATTTTTCAATAAACCTGCCATCACGAGGATAGCGTTTATCAGCCACCATGATTTTATAAAAAGGGCGATTTTTTGCGCCGCCTACTGAAAGTCTAATTACTACTGCCATATGTTAATTCAAATCCTGTTTTTTTTATCCAATTAATTAACGGGAACGCCTGTATAAGCCATATTCCGCCCTAAGTCAAAGTGTTTTTTGGCACAAAAGCCTGTTTTGCTTCCAACTTCCGTAAGATACTGAAAAGTATTAGAATTCGCTATGCTGCCAAAAACCATAATTTCTAATTTTAGCAGTTGAATGCAAGGAGCATACGGGGCGCAAAATTTGAGTGTAGTTTAAACCTACATGATAATTTGAGCACCGGAGCGACATAGCAGGCAACGCTAAAATTAGAAATATCCTACTCCCAGAATCTTTTCTTCTTTTTAACAGGGCTACTTTCAGGAACAGTTATTCCCGGACCAGTTTCTTCCGCCCTGTTGCCACGGTTATCATCATCGAAATCACGGCTGCGGCGCTCACCACGATCACGGCCCCTGTCACGGTTGCGGTCACCACGGTCACGATCACGACCACCTCCTCTGCGATTGCGGTCACCACGCTCGCCACGTTTTTCATTCCTGTCATTATAGCGGTCACGGCCCCCTTCATCGCCATTATCATTATTTGCACCAGCACCTGGTTTTAAAGGAAGTGGAGCAATAGCCTTTATGGAGAGTTTTACTTTGCCACTCTTTTCATCAACACCTATAACTTTAACTTGTACTTTATCACCTTCATCCAGTGCGTCGGTAACACGGTTAAGGCGTGTTTCTGTTATTTCGCTTATGTGGACAAGTCCGTCTTTTGCGCCCATGAAATTCACAAATGCACCGAAATCAACTATGCGAACAACTGTACCATCATAGATCTTACCAATTTCCGGTTCAGCGGCGATATCCATGATAAGACCTTTTGCCAGTTCACAAACGCTTGTATTTGCTCCCATAACAACAATCTTGCCTGAATCATCGATATCAACTTTAGCACCAGATTTTTCGCATATTTCGCGAATCACCTTACCGCCAGAGCCGATAACTTCACGTATCTTTTCCTTATTGATCATGAATGAAATCATGCGTGGAGCGTTTTCATTTATGCTTTCACGTGGGCCGGTGATGGCTTTTGCCATCTCACCCAGAATGTGCTGCCTGCCTGCGTTAGCCTGCTTCAGCGCAACCTGCATGATTTCTTCTGTGATGCCGTTTATCTTTATATCCATCTGAAGTGCGGTAATACCTTTTTCGGTACCAGCCACTTTAAAATCCATATCACCAAGGTGGTCTTCATCACCCATGATGTCTGAAAGAACGGAGAATTTATCCCCTTCTTTAATGAGTCCCATCGCAATACCAGCAACAGAGCGTGGTAGCGGGCAACCCGCATCCATCAGCGCCATTGAAGAGCTGCATACGGTAGCCATTGAAGATGAGCCGTTTGATTCGGTAACTTCAGATACTATACGCACTGTATATGGGAATTCTTCTTTTGTCGGCATGATTGGGTGAAGAGCTCTCCACGCTAGTTTGCCGTGGCCGATTTCCCTTCTTCCAGGTGGTCTCATTGGTGTTGCTTCACCTACAGAGTATGGAGGGAAGTTATAATGCAGCATGAAATGCTGTTTTCCTTCACCTTCTAATGCATCCAAAATCTGCTCATCATCACCGCCGCCAAGTGTTGTTACGGCAAGCGCCTGTGTTTCACCGCGGGTGAAAAGCCCGGAACCGTGGGTACGAGGTAATACGCCTGTTTCACAGATTATAGGACGAACAGTTTTTTCATCCCTGCCGTCTATACGAATGCGGTTTTCTAAAATATCCTTACGAACTATATCAGATTGCAGCTTGAAAATTGCATCACTTAAGAGAACTTTATCGGTCTCAGGGTTTGCTTCCATAACCGCTTTCTTAATGCTTTCAGTTGTAGTGCCGATTTTTTCGCTACGAACTTGTTTTTGTCTTTCTTTGAAAGCTGCACGGTAACCAGCTTCGCCAAGTTCCTTAACTTTTGCTTCAATCGCAGAAGTATCTGGGTATTCAACTTTCCAGCGTGGTTTACCAGCTGCAGAAACTAATTCTTCAATCAGTTTTATAACTGGCTGGAATTCTTTATGGCCGAACATAACGGCACCAAGCATAACTTCTTCATCAAGTTCTTTTGCTTCAGATTCCACCATGAGAACTGAGGTTTTTGTACCAGCAACAACAAGGTCAAGTTCGCTTGTCTTAAGTTCTTCAAGTGATGGGTTAAGAATATACTCACCATTTGCGTAACCAACGCGGGCTGCTGCAATTGGGCCATTGAATGGAACGCCGGAAATTGCAAGTGCTGCCGCACAGCCAACCAGAGCAACTATATCTGGTTCATTGACCGCATCATAAGAGAGTACGGTTGCAACAACCTGTGTTTCATTCCTGAATTGTTCATCGAATAATGGGCGTATTGGCCTATCGATAAGGCGGGAAGTTAAAGTTTCCTTTTCGCTTGGGCGACCTTCGCGCTTAAAGAAGCCGCCAGGGATTTTCCCTGCTGCGAATGCTTTTTCCTGGTAGTTAACTGTAAGCGGGAAGAAATCCACGCCCTCTTTTGGTTTTTTAGCGCCAACAACGGTACAAAGTACATAAGTACCGCCAACACTCGCAAGCACGGCACCATCTGCCTGTCTTGCTATTCTTCCTGTTTCAAGAACCAGTGGCTTGCCGCCCCAGTTCAGTTCTTTTTTAGTAATATTAAACATTTATATTTTCTCCATGTTTTATTGTGCCGCTCTTTCTGGCAGTCACAAAGTTAAAGTTTAGTTATAGGTAAAACTCGCTAGGCTGCGGGAGAAGTATGTGGTTTTTGAGAATTTCAAGCGGAGCGTATTAAAACATACGTGAGCATTGTAATTTTCAAAAATCACATAATAATTCCCAGCATAGTAGAGTTTTACGGGTTTATTACTTACGTAATTCTAGTTTCTTGATCAAAGCGGTATAACGGCTTTCATCTTTGCGTTTCAAATAATCAAGTAATGTCCTTCTGCGGTTAACAAGAACAAGCAGACCCCTTCTAGAGTGAACATCGTTCACGTTTTTCTTGAAGTGTTCTGTCAGGTTATTGATCCGTTCGGTAAGAATCGCCACCTGTACTTCAGGTGAGCCTGTATCGTCATTTTTTGTTGCAAATGATGTGATAAGTTTTTGTTTTTTATCTGCTTTTATCGACATCGTCCTACTCCTTAAATTAGTTGTTAAAAACACGCACCGGTTTCAAGTATCCGCCATCTGCGACGCCTATTGCCACCAGTTTTCCTGATGATGTAACACATATGCGTTCATTTTGGTTCGGTGCCAGAGACTCAAGCTTAACGCTCTGTCCATACCTAATCTTTTCGAGATTAGTTTTGGCAATTTCAAGTACCGGGATGTCGTCCAGTACATACTCGATCGGTAACGTTTCGAGGGGCGCACTATGCACCATTTCTTCCAACTTTTCCAGTGAAATCGAAACTTTCTCGTTAAATTTTCCAACCTTGGTACGGCGGAGTTTTGCAACATGTGCATAAGTTCCTAATTTATAAGCTAAATCCCTTGCAATAGAACGCACATAAGTTCCCTTACCGCACACCATCTTAAAGGCAGCTTTTCCATCTTTATATTCTAGAAGTTCTAATGAATGCACCTCCACCTCACGCGGTTTCAACTCCACTTCCTTTCCTTCCCTTGCAAGGTCATAACTTCTTTCACCATTTATCCTTATTGCAGAATATTTCGGTGGTACCTGGGTAATCTTTCCAATAAATGCTGGTATGGCTTTTTTAATTTCTTCTTCTGTAGGTATCACATCGTTTTTATTTATGGTTTTTCCGGTCAGGTCATCGGTATCAGTAGCTTCACCAAAAACTGCCGTGAATTCATAAGTTTTTGCGCCGCTCATGCAATATTCCATCAGTTTTGTTGCCTCGCCTAGTGCAATGGGAAGCAGGCCGGAAGCGAAAGGGTCAAGTGTGCCACCATGGCCAACTTTCTTGGCACTGGAAAGTTTTTTCACCAGCGTCACCACTTTAGTGGAGTTCATGCCTTCCGGCTTATCGATGACAAGCCAGCCATTTATGTTTTGTTTCATATTTAATTATTCCTTGTCTTCAATCGCAAGGATATCTTTTCTAACTTCCGGCTTTTGCAGCAATTCATTTATCTTGTTGGCATATTCGAATGTATCATCTTTATAAAACCTGATCCTTGGGCTGAATTTAATGTGGATCATGGCAGTCACTGTGCTTCTTATCTGCTGAGAGATATCATTAAGTTCTTTTACTACTGTTTCAGCATTAACGCCTCCAAGCGGCATTACATATGCCTTTGCATCTTTAAGGTCAGGGCTAACGCGTACTTCGGAAACAGTTATTGAAGCTCCATGCAAAGCCTTATGTTCTTTACCATAGAAGAAATCCCCACGCAGGAAGATCTGGGCAAGGGCCTGTTTGATTTCCTGGCCTACCTTTAATTGCCTGTTGCTGGGTTGCGCCCCTACTTTACCGTTTCCTGCTGCCATTTTATTTCCGATTATAAAGTTCTTTGTTCTTCAATAATCTCAAAGGCTTCAATGATATCACCTTGTTTGATATCATCATAATTTTCAAATGCCATACCGCATTCAGCACCTTCTTTCACTTCTTTCACATCATCTTTAAAGCGCTTAAGCGTTTTCAGTTTGCCTTCATGGATAACAACGTTATCACGCAGCAATCTTACTCCGGCCCCACGTTTCACTATACCTTCCTTCACGTAGCAGCCAGCCACTTTACCGGCCTTTGTGATATTGAATACTTCGCGAATTTCGGCGTTGCCGATAATTTCTTCGCGCTTGGTTGGGGAAAGCATTCCGGAAAGAATCTTTTTAACATCATCTACTAATTCATAGATGATAGAGTAATAACGTATATCAATATGTTCACGTGCTGCCTGTTCTTTTGCCTGCGCATTAGCACGAACATTGAAACCTACAACCATTGCATTGAGTGTTTTTGAAAGTGATATATCAGATTCAGTAATCGCTCCTGCTGCCGAGTGAACAACTTTCACGCCGACTTCATCAGTTGCAAGCTTTGTAAGGCTGCCGATTATTGCTTCAGCAGAGCCTTGCACATCCGCCTTGATTACAACATTAAGCTCTTTCTTGCCGCTGCCTGCTGTCTGGAATAATTGATCCATGGTTTTGTTTTCTGCCAGAGAGCGAACATCGCGTATTTTCTTCAAGCGGTATTCGGTAATTTCACGTGCCTGTTTATCATTTTCAACGCTGGCGAATTCATCGCCTGCATTTGGCAGTTCGGTAAGACCAAGAACTGCAACAGGTGTTGATGGGCCGGCTTCTTTCACCTGGTTTCCTTTATCATCTATCAACGCGCGAACGCGGCCAGAGGCTATACCCGCAACAACTATATCACCAACCCTCAAAGTTCCCTTCTGAACAAGGAAAGTTGCCATAACACCCCTTCCTTTATCAACTTCAGCTTCAACTACTGTACCTGTTGCAGCGCGGTTAGGGTTAGATTTAAGATTTAACATTTCAGCCTGCAGCAGAACTGCTTCCTGCAATTTATCAAGCCCAGTCTTGGCTTTAGCTGAAACCGGAACCATAAGCACATCACCGCCAAGTTCTTCAGGAACAAGGTTGTGCGATAAAAGTTCATCACGCACTTTGGTCGGGTTGGCATCCGGCTTATCGATCTTATTAACAGCTACTATGATTGGCACTTGCGCCGCACGGGCATGGTTTATTGCCTCAACTGTCTGCGGCATCACACCATCATCAGCAGCAACAACAAGAATAACTATGTCTGTCACTTTGGCGCCGCGTGCACGCATTGCTGTGAACGCTTCATGGCCAGGTGTATCAATGAAAGTAATTCTTTCGCCTTTTTGTGTTTGTATCTGGTAAGCACCGATATGCTGGGTTATTCCGCCCGCCTCACCTGCGGCAACATCTGCTTTCCTTAGTGCATCAAGCAGGGAGGTTTTTCCGTGGTCAACGTGACCCATAACAGTTACAACCGGTGGCCTGCTTTGCAGTTCTTCACCTTTATCAACCGCCGCATTTGTCAAAATGTTTTCAACATCAGATTCGGCAACGCGTTTTAATTTATGGCCAAATTCGGTAACGATAAGTTCTGCGGTATCAGCATCAATTGTCTGATTCACTGTTGCAATAACACCAAGTTTCATCAGTGATTTTATGACATCAACGCCACGTACAGCCATACGGTTTGCCAGTTCCTGCACAGAAATAACTTCCGGAACTATAACTTCGCGGACAATTTTTTCTGTCTCGCGCGGCCCAAGTTTTTCCATTTCCTTGCGACGTGCTTTTTCGCGCGCACGGCGTATTGAAGCAAGGCTTCTTACCCTTACACGCTCTTCCTCATCAAAATTGGCAAGAGTAATTTTGCCGCGTCTTGGTTCTTCATTCCATTTATTAGGCTTTTCTTCTTCGCCTCTGTTTTTCTTAATTTCAATTTCTTCAGAATCACTTAAGCCAAGAGAAAGTTTATCTGTTGATTTAAGGTTCTTCCCAGGTTTTGCTTTATCTTTTTTGAAAGAATCACCAGCGGCCTTGCTTTTTCTTTTTTCCTCTTCTGTCTTTTGTGCTTCGCTAAGGGTATCAGTAATGCTAGGGCTGCGGCGGGTTTCCGGTTTTTTGAAAGCGGCTTCCTGCAATGCCTTAAGGCGTGCCGCCCTTTCCTCTCCGGTAAGTCCACCAAGTTGTCCTGATGCCTCAATCTCCCTCTCATGCTGAGCCATTTGTTCGGCTTTCTGCTGCTCTTGCTTTGCGGCATCCGGGCGGCTGATGGAGCGATTGCGGCGCACTTCCACCGTAACCGTTTTTCCGGAACGGCCATGGCCGAAACTAGATTGCATCGAACCACTCCCTACCGTCTTCGACAGCTGCAGTTTTTTTGGATTCACAGTTACACCTTCTTTTTCTTTGTTATCTGTCATTTAATTAAAATCGGCTCCAGATAATACCTTATTATTACATTATTAACTATTTCTGTTCCGGCTGGTTTTCAAACCAATGAGAACGCGCCGCCATGATCATGTTATCAATCTCTTCATACTTGAGACCGGTATCAGGAATAAGTTCAACCAGTTCATCATGTGAGAGCTCACCAAGATCATCGCGGGTTTTAATATTTTTCTCACCAAACTTTACCATCAGCTCAGAAGTCATGCCTGGCAAGGTTTTAAGGTCTTCGTTAACACCTAATCCTTTCCATTTTTCCTCCAAGATGTTTGCTTGTTTTTCTATATAGTTATTGGCTCGTTCATTAAGTTCAGAGGCAACTTCCTCGTTGAAGCCTTCGATAGCCGCAAGTTCCTCAACAGGAACGAAAGCAACCTCTTCAACAGTGCGGAAACCTTCTGTTACAAGCAGGTGCGCGATAACATCTTCAACGTTCAACGCATCAACAAACAGTTTGGAAACTGTCTGGAATTCTTCGCTGCGGCGTTTTGATTCTTCATCTTCTGTCATCACTTCGATGTTCCATCCAACCAGCTGTGAAGCAAGACGCACGTTCTGGCCGCGTCTGCCGATGGCAAGCGAAAGCTGCTCATCAGGAACCACAACTTCAATACGGTTACTGTCTTCGTCGATAACTATCTTTGAAACTTCAGCAGGCGCAAGTGCGCTTACTACAAATGTTGCCATATCAGGTGACCATTGGATGATATCGATTTTTTCACCCTGTAATTCACCAACCACTGCCTGCACGCGGGCACCACGAACACCAACGCATGAACCAACCGGGTCAATACCTGAATCTTTCGAGTAAACAGCAATCTTAGCACGGCTGCCCGGATCTCTTGCCACGGCTTTGACTTCAATAATTCCATCATAGATTTCTGGAACTTCCTGGGCAAAAAGTTTTGCCAGGAATTCAGGGTGTGCACGTGAAAGGAAAATCTGCGGGCCTTTTTTCTCGCGGCGCACATCATATATATAGGCACGCACACGGTCATTCTGTTTAAATGCTTCCCGCGGGATAAGGTCTTCACGGCGAAGTACCGCTTCAGTCTTGTTCATCAGCTCGATTGTAACATTGCCGTATTCAATACGCTTGACTACACCTGAAATAATTTCACCGATACGGTTCTTATAATCCTCAAATTGCCTTTCTCTTTCAGCATCACGCACTTTCTGCACGATAACCTGTTTTGCGGTCTGCGCGGTAACGCGGCCGAATTCAATAGGAGGCAAAGGTTCAAGGATAACATCACCAAGCGCAGCATCGGCTTTTTTATATTTTTTTGCTTCTTTTAAGGAAATCTGCGCCATTGGGTTTTCAACTGTCTCAGT
This sequence comes from uncultured Rickettsiales bacterium, assembly GCA_964450945.1. Classification (GTDB taxonomy): domain Bacteria; phylum Pseudomonadota; class Alphaproteobacteria; order Rickettsiales; family JABDBP01; genus CAYVHI01. The sequence continues at coordinate 19,399 of CAYVHI010000015.1, read as the reverse complement.
AACTTCCAGTTGGCGGAAAAGTTTTATTTCACCTGTCTTGTGATCGATCTCAGCTTTTATATTCTGCTCATGGCCATATTTCCTGCGGCCTGCAACCTGAATTGCCTGCTCCATTGCTTCGATAACGGATTCTTTCTGAATCCCCTTTTCACGCGCAACTGCATCTGCAATCTGCAGAATTTCTGTATTACCTGTAATGCTGAAACTAGAAACCATAATTTTTCTCCAACTTTTTTATATTAACTTAGTAAATTATATTTACGTTAGTACTAGAAGTACAAGGCGAGAAGAGCGCAGTGTAGTAAATCCTACATGAGCATCTTCGAGCCCGAAGTACAACGAAGTAATAACAAAATAGAATTTACTAATTTTTCTTCTTTTTTCCCTTAAGCGCATTTGGGTCATAAACCAAATTTGCAGAAGAGATGTTATTAAATTCAATCTTGTATGCATCTTCCGGCCGGTCATCTGTTATAAGCCTTACAATGCTTCCATCAATCCCGAGCAGTTGGCCCAAGAAACGTTTTCTGCCTTCCACTGGTATTGCGGAAGTCAGTTTTATCTGCCGGCCGGAGAATTTTTCAAAATCCTCTCTCTTAACCAGTGGCCTTTCCGTTCCCGGGGAGCTCACTTCCAGATCATATGCACTGGAGATGGGGTCTTCCACATCGAGTATGGCGGAAACACGGCGGCTTATACTTGAGCAGTCATTGAGCGTTATGGGCTGGCCATCCAGCCTTTCCGCCATGATCTGCAAAGTTTTTCCGCCCTGCATCTGTATGCGAACAATCGCAAAACCCATGTCAGTTAAAGATGGTGCAATGAGTGATTCAATTTTTTGCTCAATCTGCATTTTCTCTAGCTGCCTTTTGGGAAATAAAAAAGGCGGGAAAAACCCACCTCTCTAAAAACTTATCATCAATTGGCTGTATATATAAGGTAAAGCTTTAGGGCTTGCAAGGCTTTTTAGGAAAATAATTCATAATTCCATTTATTATTAAGATATTCTAATGGCTTAAATGGCAAAGGCCCTGGATTTTAACCCAGGGCCTTTGTGTGAGGCAAGCTTTTTACTTACCCCACCTAACTTTTACAGTTTTCGTCAGGACGAGATTACATTCATGGAAAAACTCGGCCTTAATCTCTACCGCTCGGTCCGGGTAAACCCGGATACCTTTCTTCTGTTCGATCACCCAGTCAAGCAGGTTTGGCTTGAGGGTGAGAATGAACGCCCCTTTCGGTATCATCCACTCATCCCCCAGCGCCAGCGCCTTGGTGTTGGGCTCCAGATCGTACTGATGGAAAGGCACGCCATCAACATACACCTTAGCCGTCAGCGGTAGGCTGTCGGCATTGATGATGATGAGGCCACCGCCGTTGAGATCATCCATGATCACGGACACCTCCCCCTCTTTCCGGGGAGCAGGAGGACTAGGCAGGAGTGTAAATCCCACCTTTTTCGGGTCAATCGGCATAGGTTTAACCTCCTTTGCGATTTAAGACCCTTCCTTCCGGGCACAGCATATACCCTGGCACGTTGCCGGGATATTATGTTTCATGAGATTTTTTGGGGAGTAAGCTTCACCTTGGGGGCAGTTTCTCTGACTCAGACTACCTATTCCCAGGGGAAATCGGTAAATGAATACTGCATATTTTTTAAGCATTGCCTTAAGCAATTCCTTACCCTTAAAAAAATGCAAGTTTTTATGGGTGGATAATAACAAAGAATTATTAAACTATTATTACAAATAATAGGTTTTTTGAAATTTATGGCCTTATACCAAGGGCGTGGCAAACGGCATAGGCAAGGTCTGCCCGGTTTAGTGTATAGAAATGGAATTCCTTCACACCAGCTTTAATAAGCAGGCGGCATTGTTCCACAGCTATCATGGCGGCTATTGTTTCATGGGTTTTTGGGTCATTATCCAGATTGCTTAGCAATTTACCGATCCAGTCCGGCACGGTGGCGCCGCACATAGCGCTGAATTTCACAATCTGGTTATAGCTTCCAATCGGCACTATCCCTGGCACTATTGGCGCGTTTATGCCTTTCGCCCTCACTTTCTCCAAGAACTTCATGTAAAGATCTACATCAAAGAAATACTGGGTTATTGCCCGTGTCGCGCCGCTATCTAATTTCTGCTTAAGGTAATCAATATCTGAATCAAAACTTGCAGCTTCCGGGTGTTTTTCCGGGAATGAGGCCACACTTATTTCAAAATCACCAATCTTTTTTAATCCTTTTACCAGATCAACCGTATATGCATAGCCGCCCGGGTGTGGGGTATATTTTGCCACTCCCTTGGGCGGATCACCGCGCAGAGCCACAATATGTTTCACTCCGGTCTGCCAGTAGCCTTTGGCAATTTCATCAATCTCTTCTTTTGTTGCACCAACGCAGGTAAGGTGAGCAGCTGGTTTTAGCGATGTTTCTTTTAAAATCCGAACAACTGTTTTATGGGTTTTCTCGCGGGTGGAGCCACCTGCGCCGTAAGTAACGGAAACAAACCGCGGTTTTAATGGCTCAAGTTTTTTTACCGATTGCCACAATTTTTCTTCCATCTCATCTGTCTTTGGCGGAAAGAATTCAAACGAGATAAGCGGCTTTGCTTTACCGATTTCTTCTTTTAGCCGCGGGAGCAGATAATCTTTAAGTTCCGATTTTAATTTTTCACTCATAATAAAAAAATATATAAACTATTATTTTCACTTTGAAAATTTGTTTTATATACTCTAAAATGGTATATCCAAAAATTAATGGCAGGATTCAATGTTTAAGAAATTTTTCATATATGCCCCAGCAATGTGGCTTGTTGCTTTGTTTTGCATAAACCCCGTAAACGCAGAAGAATCGGCGCAACAAACTCAGACCACCTCACAATCTCCAGCAGTTCAGCAAGTTGCCCAGCAAACCGCCGCCTCTTCTGAACAAGTAATCGCGTTAAAAGAAACCCCTAAAGCAGAAAAATCTCCAGCAACTCCTGCTGTTCAAACTGCATCTAACGAGCCTTTGTCTGACCCTTATGCAGACGAATTCGCTGATTTCTCACAAGGTTCAACCGTAAAAGTCGATGACCCTCTTGAAATATTAAACAGGCGTGTCTATTGCACAAACCAGTATATTGATAACCTTTTAATAAAACCACTTGCCAGCTTCTACAGGGATCTGGTTCCACCAGCCGGCCGCCAGAAAGTAGGCAACTTTTTTATTAATCTTGCATCTCCTGCCATAATAGTTAACTCGGTGCTACAGGGAAGGCCTGAGAATGCTATGAATACATTCTGGCGCTTTATTATAAACTCCACTATTGGCATAGGTGGTTTGTTTGATCCTGCCAGCAAAATGGGCATAAAGGCAAAGCAGAGGGATTTTGGCCAGACCCTAGGTGTTCACGGGATAAAGAACAGCCCATATCTCATGATCCCGCTTTTTGGCCCCTCAACCATTCGTGATGCCGCCGGCCTGATTTTTGATTCTCTGGTTAACCCATTCAACTATCTTGAAACAGGTTATATCGTTGGCGCAAGGGCTACACAGCTCGTTCATACGCGCTCTGAGAACATTGAAACTATCAATAGTATAAATGCCGTTTCTCTTGATCCTTATGCAACCATAAGGGCCGCTTATGTTCAGCGCCGCAATAATATCATAAGTGAAGGCAAAAAAAGATAGTTGCAGTTTTCTATCTAGTCTGTATTTTCTAGGCCATTATTAATTAATAATGAGTAATGGTTTATATGCTGCGTCTATTAATATCTGTCCTTTTTATTACATTATCGATCAATTCTTCATATGCCGCGGAAGATGATGCAAAAAAATTTGTCTCAACCCTTGGAGATAAAGTCCTTGAGATCGTAAAGAGCAAAAACAGCAATAAGGATAAAGAACAGTCGCTTATTGATATTTTCAATGGCAATGTTGATACGGAATGGATGGGTAAATTCGTCCTCGGCAAATATAATAAAACCGCTCCTCAGGATAAGATGGAAAAATATAAATCACTCTATAATGAGTATGTGATGGGCAGTTATATTCCACGTTTTCGTGATTATACCGGTGAAAAATTCAGGGTAACAGGCGCAAGGAAAGAGAGGGATAGCATCTATATAGTTACCACCGAAATCATCCGTCCCAATGCCCAGGCCCCTGTAAAAGTGGATTACCGCCTTATCGAGAAGGATAGTTTTAAGATTGTTGATATCGTTGTTGAGGGCGTAAGCTTAATAACAACCCAGCGTTCTGAATTTGGTTCAATTATATCCAATTCCGGCTTTAACTCCCTGCTCGCCAAAATGGAGCAAAAGATAAAAACCAATAATCTTGGTAATAAGAAAGCCTAGCGCCTATTTTTAAAGAATTCTTTCAGTATTCTGCCGCACTCTTCTTCTTGGATGTGGCCATAAACTTCGGGCTTACTGTGGCATGTTGGAGAATTAAAAATCCGTGGCCCGTTTTCCACGCCGCCGCCTTTAGGGTCAGAAGCTCCATAATATAGCCTCCTTATGCGGGCAAATGATATGGCCTGGGCACACATTGGGCAGGGCTCAAGCGTCACATACATGTCGCATTCATTAAGCCTGCTTTCGCCTATTTTTTTACACGCCGCTCTTATTGCCAGCATTTCCGCATGGGCTGTTGGGTCTTCCTTGCTGTTATTTGTAATTGCCAGCACTTCACCGCTATTGCCATCAACAATAACAGCTGCTATCGGCACCTCTCCAGAAGCGCCGGCTTCCCTGGCCTTTTTGATGGCCATATCCATATATGGCGAAGAAAATGGTGAGCGTGTCATTAGACGCTGTTAACAAAGGTTATAAAGAATGCGTTGCGAAGTAAAATTTTATTCAAGAGAGGAGCAAGGCGCAGGGCGTAGTAGATACTACGGGCAAGCCTTGCGACACAGCTTGGGAAAAATTTTACCGCAACCTGCAAGGCTACTATTGATTTTTTTGAATAACTGCATAAAAAATCTTGTACGATATACACATATCGCCCTCGCTTTTTTATTTGTTCTTCAAAAAAATCAATTGCGTAGCGCATCATTATAGCCTTTTTTAACAGTGTCTAACGCCTGTATAGATTAAATACTAGACAATGTCGACAGGGCCTGAGCTAAAAGAAGAGTTTTTATACTTCGGATTCAGAAGCAGCAATAGATTTTACCAGCGACAATACTTTCTTCCTGACCTTTTCATCCTTGATCGAGGAATAGCATTTTATAAGCGCCGCTGTTTCCTTGCTGCCTATATCAGGCTTAAATTCTGCCCTTTCATCAGCAAACCCATGGTTTTTTCCATTATGCGAATATCCTTCAAAGAAATATGGGATAGGAACACTTAGAACATCTGCAATATCATGGAGCATACTTGCAGAAACCCTGTTAGTGCCCCTTTCATATTTCTGCACCTGCTGGAAAGTAATGCCTATAGCCTTGCCTAGCATATCCTGGCTCATGCCAAGAACGCTCCTGCGAAGCCGCAGTTGCTGACCTACATAAATATCTACTGGATGAGCTTTCATCTTATTAATCTTATAAATTACTTAGGGTTGTATCAAAAAGATACATCTCTTCTATAAGTTATTATTATTTTTTCAAGTATTTTTTCTTCTTCTGGTAAAAAAAACCAAGAAAATTACTATGATACCAATCAAAAGTAGAAGAGGAGCGTCTTCATATCTACCGTAGGTAGTATATATTATATCAGGCATAAAATCCACCCTTTTAACCCCTTGTTGATTAAGGGGAATTCTTGCCAGGCTGTGTCCGTATTGGTCAAACACCTCTGAAATCCCTGTATTTGCTACCCTTATTACGGTCACCCCTTCTTCTATAGCCCTAAGCCTAGCAGCATCCCTATGCTGGAATGGGCCCGGGCTATAGCCAAACCAGGCATCATTGGTAACGTTCACAATTACGTTTGCATCCTTGCCTGTAACTTTTCCGGGAAAGATTATTTCATAACAAACCAAAGGGCTTATACGCAGGTTTTTAGTAAGTGATATTGTTTTTAAGCCTACTCCTTCAGAAAAATCCTGTGAGCCATAGGTTATTTTTTTTACGAAAGGTATGAACTTCCTGAAAGGAACATATTCCCCAAAAGGGACAAGATGCGATTTGTCATAGAAAGATATGATTTTTTGAGCGGCGGTTAATACATATACACTATTCCATATATCCATTTTTTCATTATTGCGTTCTGAACGTATTGCTCCGGTTATAAGGAAAGTTTTTGGCGGCAGGTTTTCTGTAATGAATTGTTGCAGTGCCGGCTCCTTATCAAGCGAATAAGTAATTGCGCTCTCCGGCCAGACAATAATGGCAGTACCAGCAGGAGGTAATTCCTTCAGCGCTTTTTCGGTAAGCATTTTATATGTAACCACCTCTTTGGTAGTATATTCGGGATCCCATTTTATCTGCTGGGGAATATTTCCCTGAACTATATACGCGCTTACTTTTTCACCCGTTGTGATTGGTTCTGAAATCCTCACATACCCACATATTCCCGCAAAAATTATAAAAATTAAAATTGTAGCAGGAAGGATGTAGGTTTTATGATTAATGCTTAAGATAAATTTTTTATTTTTTTCTTCGATTAGGCATATGAAAGATGTTGCAAAAAGAACTGCCAGGAAACTTAATCCATAAATTCCTGTTACTGATGTAAGTTGTAATATCGGCAGTGAAAAACCAAAGCTATATCCTATAAGGTTCCATGGAAAACCAGTAAAAAGAATTCCTCTTAAGTATTCTGCTGTTACCCATATAGAAGAGAAAAATAATGCCTTCTTGAATCCTTTTTCCTTATAGAAAAAAGTGATCGAGCAAACAATCCCTATATAAATAGCCAGAACTGCCGGAATCCCAGATACTGCGAAAGGTATAAGCCAGGCAAACATCTTCGCATCAACGAGCAAAGAATTGGCAATCCAGTAAAGCCCAAAAACAAAATGTCCAAAACCAAACCACCAGCCGGTGATAAAACTTTCTTTCCAGGTATTGTTTCTTTGCAATAAAAGCAGAAGGCCGCAAAATGCAGGTATCAATAAAGGAAAAATATAAAAAGGTGGCAGGGCTAATGTGGCAGAAGCGCCAAGTAGAAAGGAAAGTAGATATTGTTTTTTTCCTACCGGAAGGATAAGGGATACAGGCACTTTAGGCTCAGGACTTTGATTGTTTTCTAATAAGTATTTTCTTTATTCTTCTTGAATCAGATTCCGATATCTCAAATTCAAGACCACTATGGTGTGTAATAACCTCACCTTTGGCTGGCACTCTGCCGGCACTGAAAAATATCAGACCGCCTACAGTATCATAATCTTCCCTTTCCACCGGTGAAGAGATTTTCATTTTCAATTTTTCTTCCAGGATATCTATTGGCATACGCGGATTTACTTCAAAATTTGTATTATCAATTTTTTGCAGCGTATATTCTGCCTCTGCCTCATCATGCTCATCCCTGATTTCTCCTACAATTTCTTCCATCAGGTCTTCCATGGTGACAAGGCCGGTTGTTCCACCGTGTTCATCCACCACTATTGCCATATGCACGCGGGAGGCGCGCATCCTGGCAAGCAGGTCAATAATCTGCATGGAAGTCGGGACAAAAAGTATTTTGCGCATTATATCACCCAGCTTGAACGGAGTATTGTCGGCAAAGCTGGAGACAAGGTCTTTTATATGGATGAACCCAATAATATCATCTAGGGAGTTCTTATATACAGGTATACGGGTATGTTTCTTTTCTATAATAATCCGTTTCAGCATATCCAGCGTGGTTTCCTGGTCTATTGCGATTATATCTATGCGTGGAGTCATCACATCGCCGACTTTAAGGTCACCAAAAGCCAGAACCTTGTGCAACATCACCTTTTCTTCGGGATATATCGTCTCACCTTCAGCCTCATATTTCTCTAAGATCTCTTCCAGGGATTCTTTAAGTGTATCTGGCATCGGGAAAAGCAGATGTTTTATCTTTTCCTTCATACGACCAACTATAGAGGCTTTCTGTTCAAGCTCCTTCAGTGTTTTAACCTGCAGGGCTATGGAACTTGAACTTTCTATTTTTCCTTTTTTTATTTTTTCTTTCATTAGTCAGCCAGAATATATGGATTGGCAATACCGTACTTTTTAAGCAGGCTTATTTCAAGTGATTCCATGTTCTCAGCTTCTTTTTCTGTCATATGATCATAACCAAGAAGGTGCAGTGTGCCATGGACTATCATGTGCGTAAGATGGTCTTTTATTGATTTTTCCTGTTCTTCCGCCTCCTCCTTCACAACCCCGTAGGCAACAACTATATCGCCAAGCATAATAGGTTCATCGGCCGCCATTTTTTTATAATTCTTCGGACTTATTTCTGTATTAGGGAAGGATAAAACATTAGTGGGTTTATCCTTATTGCGGAAGCGCTTGTTAAGATCCTGAATGAATGTATCAAAAGCAAGGCTTATGGCAACTTCCATCTTATCGTTAAAATGATCAGCAATACCGCTTTCGATTATGGTGTGCTGGCACACCCTGACGCATAAATCTTCTGCATCTGGCACCGCTTTTGTCCAGTCATCATCTTCAATAAAGACATCTATTTCAAACTTAGGCATTAGAGTCTTTTTCTGGTTTACTCTGATTTTTCCGTTTTTCCTTTTTATCTGCTTTCTCGTATGCCTCAACAATCTTTATGGTAAGCTCATGGCGCACGATATCCTGATGGTGGAACCTTATCATTTCAACTTCATCGATTTCAATCAGTTTTTCTATGGCATCACGCAAGCCGGACTTCATGTTACCAGGCAAGTCTGTCTGTGATAAATCTCCGCATACTGCCATGCGTGAGCCCTGTCCCAGGCGGGTCAGGAACATTTTCATCTGTGTTGGTGTTGCGTTCTGCGCTTCATCAAGGATGACAAACGAATGGCTGAGTGTGCGGCCACGCATGAAACCAAGCGGAGCAATCTCAATTTCAGCATTTTCAATGCTTTTCACCACTTTTTCTGAAGGCATCATATCATAAAGTGCGTCATAAAGCGGGCGCAGGTATGGGTCCACCTTGTCTTTCAGGTCACCTGGCAGGAAGCCTAGCTTTTCACCAGCTTCGACAGCAGGGCGGGAAAGGATTATGCGGTCAACTTTCTTTTCGAGGAACATAGAAACTGCGCAGGCAACCGCCAGATATGTTTTACCGGTACCCGCAGGACCGATTGCAAATGTAAGCTCATTTTTGAGGAGCGAGCGCATATAATTTTCCTGCGCGCGCGAGTAAGGAAAAATATGTTTCCGCTGCGTTTTTAATACTATATCGCTTTCGTAGTGCTTGCCGTTTGCTTTCTTGCCGCCTTTCACGTTCGGTGATGTGTTTGGCGACAAAAGCCTTATCGCCGCATCAACATCTGTTGGCCCAACATCCAGGCCTTTTTCCAATTTCTGGTAAAGGCTTTCCAGTATGTTCCTTGCAATCTCAACATTATGCTCATCACCGGAAATTGATATCTTATTCCCGCGGGAAGATGTGTTTACACCAAGCTTTTCCTCTATCCTTGCGAGGTTGGCATCAGATTCCCCAAACAGCATGGTAAGAAGCCTGTTATTACTGAAAGATATCAGCTCCTGCACCTGTTTTTTATTTTGATGTGTTTTTTCCTTCACCTTATTTCTTCTCCTGTTTTTCTATGCCACCGCTTTTTGTTCTTCGTTTTGCACCAACAAATCACCTTTAAGGCTATTAGAGTGCACTTCCGATATTAACACATTAACAATTTTATTCTGATAATTTTCTGCGGCCATCACATGCACTGATTGCATATATGGAGTTTTCCCTATCACCTGGCCCTTATATTTTCCTTTGCGGTCAAAAAGCACCGGCAAGGTTTTTCCTACCGTTGCTTTATTAAAATTATATTGCTCAACCTGAATAAGGTTCTGCAGGCGTTTTAGTCTTTCTGTCTTTACTTCTTCAGCCACCTGCCCTTCTCTTTCCGCAGCCGGAGTTCCAGGTCTTGGGCTGTATTTGAATGAATAACACTGGGCATAACCAACTTCGCTTACAATCCTCATGGTTTGTTCGAAATCCGCTTCTGTCTCACCCGGAAAACCAACTATGAAATCAGAAGAGAATGCTATGTCTGGCCTTGCCTTCCTCATTTTTTCAATGATCTCCATGTAAAAATCAGATGTATGTTTGCGGTTCATGAGTTTAAGCATTCTGTCTGAGCCTGATTGTATAGGCAGGTGCAGGAAAGGCATAAGTTTTTCTTCTTCTCCATGCAGGGTAATCAGTTCATCATCCATATCAAGCGGGTGGGAGGTCATGTAGCGTATGCGTTCAACCTGCGGAATTTTTGCAATGTGTTTTATAAGCTTCGCCAGGTTCCATATTTCGCCATTTATTCCTTCGCCGTGGTAGGCATTCACATTCTGACCCAATAGGGTTATTTCTTTTGCGCCGGCTGAAACAAGCGCCAGTGCTTCGCGGTAAACCTCTGTCACACTGCGTGAATATTCTGCCCCGCGTGTATAAGGCACCACACAGAAAGTGCAGAATTTATCGCACCCCTCCTGAACAGAGAGAAACGCCGAAACATTTTTTTCTGAAGGTTCTACTGGCAACTTATCAAACTTTGAGTCTTCCGGGAAATCAAGGTCGATAAGCCCGTTGCCACGCTCACCTTTTTCAGCTTTTGCAAAAAGCTCCGGCAGGCGGTGATAGCTTTGTGAACCAACCACAATATCAACATATGGCGCGCGGGCAAAAATTTCGTGCCCTTCAGCTTGTGCCACACAACCTGCTACTGCCAGCACCATTTTTTTGCCGGCTTTTTTCTGGCGGGTTTTTTCTTTACGTATCTGTCCCAGTTCCGAATAAACCTTTTCCGATGCTTTTTCGCGTATATGACAGGTATTAAGTATAACCATATCCGCATCAATAAAATCAGGTGAAGCTTCAAACCCCAGCGGCTTTAAAAGATCCGCCATCTTTGTGGAGTCATAGACATTCATCTGGCAGCCGTAGGTTTTTATGTGAAGTTTCTTCATAATGCGTTTTTTTTGTGTTGTTTTGCTAGCGCAAATGCATCCACTCAAAAGTTATCCTCCAAGTTCAGCAATCAGTTTTTCTTTTCTGCCCGTAAGCATGCTTTCAACTGCCATAGCTACTTTTCCATAGCAGTAGCGGGTTATTTCCTTGCGTGATGCAAACTGGCTGCTGGAAACGGCAGGAAAAAAGACAACTTCTGCACCAATACTCCAGAATTTAAGCATTTGCCAAGCATGCGGTAATAAAGTCATATCTCCATACCACGCCACATATGGCCTGTAAAGGGTTCCCATTGGTATATTATTGATGCGGGTATAGGTTATGGCCACTGGCTGAATGTTTAGTATATTGCCAGAAAATTCCTGTTCAGCGAGCGAGAAGAAAGAGCTTTTGAAAGGTAATACCCGGTTACCGTTATTAGTGGTGCCTTCAGCAAACAGTATAAGCCCACCTTCTTTATGCATTACCTCCCTTACTGTTTTTATATTATCAGGGGTTTTATGCATGAGCCGGTCGATAAATACAGTGCCAATAAGTTTTGCCACATCCCCAACAATAGGCCAGCCCTTCACCTCCTGTTTAGCTATGAATGGCTTTGCGATAAGTTTTCCGAAAATCATTATATCAAGGTACGAAGTATGGTTTGAGGCATAAAGAACAGGGGCCGCATGCGAAATCCTTCCATGTACCGTTATTTTAACATTGGCTATGAAAAGTATTACGCTTGAAAATATACTGTAAAACTGCTGTTTTCTTGCTGAGTTGCTAAGGTGCAGCACAATAAACAACGGCATGAAAAAGCCAATGCATAAAAATATTAATATAGTCCTGCAAAAAGCGAGTAGCGAACTCTGCATTCTGATTAATCCTTCTGCTCTTTCATTTCATCTGGCGCATATCGCTTATAGTATTTATCGGTCACCAGGTCGGTCTTTAGAATTATGCATACATCAGTGGTGTTATATTCATTATCAAAAACCGCACCATCACCTACATATCCACCAAGCCTTAGGTAACCTTTTATCAGCGGCGGCAGGGAAATAGCAGCTTTCACAGGATCAATCTCTTCTTTCGGTATTAAGTTCATATCAACATAACGTCCGGCCAATGCCTTTGCGCATATTTCTTTTGGCGCCAGATGGTAGTTATAAAGGTATGAAAGCTGGGTTTTATGGGTTTTGGCATCTGTTCCCGGGAAACTCGCACAGCCAAACATGAGTTTTATATCATGATGAAATACATAAACGGCAATGCCACGCCACAGAAGCTGCATGACCGCACGGGTACGATAATTGGCATGCACGCATGAGCGGCCAAGCTCAAGGATTTCCCCTGCTGATTTTTCTATATTTTTTATATCGAATTCACTGGCGGTATAAAACTTTCCAAGTTTCTTTGCCTGGCTTCTCCTTAGCAGGCGGTAAGTTCCGACTATGGGATTACCAACCCTTACAGATCTGTCTTTTACCAGCAGATGGTCACAGAATTCATCAAACTCATCGGAATCTTTCAGCTCACGCCTCATCTTTTCCGTTGGCTTTGCGCCCATTTCATTGACAAATATCTGGTAACGCAGTTCTTTTGCAAAGTTTATTTCATCTTCGCTTTCGGCCAGCACCACCTGTAAATCGCCAGCCGCAACCCCTTCTATATTCCATTCACTTACATTTTTTAACAAAGTAACTTCCATAAATCTTTTTTATCTAAAGCGTTATTATAGGCCAAGTTCTAGGAGTTGACGCCCGCAGGAACGGAGTGTACCAAATAGTACATGAGGATTCGAGGACGTACAACGACAACGAAATTGGCCATAAGAACGCTTTAGTCATTTTTTATAATCTAGTGGAACGGCGTATAGTTCCAGCCTGTGATCAACAAGTTTGTAGCCAAGTTCTTTTGCAACTTTCTGCTGTAATTTTTCTATCTCATCATTCACGAATTCTATAACTTTCCCGTTTTTCAGGTCTATCAGGTGGTCATGATGGCTTTCGGTCATTTCTTCATATCTCGCCCTGCCATCACGGAAATCATGTTTTTCTATTATGCCTGCTTCTTCAAATAAGCGCACTGTTCTATATACAGTTGCAATGCTTATATGCGAATCTACCTTAGAGGCACGATGGTACACCTCCTCCACATCAGGGTGGTCTTTGGCGTCAGAGATAACCCTGGCGATAACGCGCCGTTGTTCGGTCATCTTCATACCTTTATCTATACAAAGCTTTTCGATTCTTGATGGCATAATACAAGCGTATTATGCAAAATACCGGGGAGAAAGCAAGGCTACTTTCTATCCTTTATGGGAGCGTATTTCCTTTCTGTATACCCCGTATAAAGCTGACGCGGACGGCCAATCTTGTTCCGCGGGTCTTCCATGGATTCTTTCCACTGTGCCACCCAGCCTGCCGTTCTTGCTATAGCGAAAAGCACAGTAAACATAGCGGTTGGGATACCCATGGCCTTATATATAATGCCTGAATAGAAATCCACGTTCGGAAACAGTTTACGGCTTACAAAATAATCATCCTGCAGGGCAATCCGCTCAAGTTCTTTAGCTATTTCCAATAGCGGATCTTCAATACCAAGCTCATCAAGCACAGCATCGCATGATTTTTTGAGCACGCCGGCACGCGGATCATAATTCTTATAAACACGGTGGCCGAAGCCCATAAGTTTCACGCCGCTTGTTTTATCCTTCACTTTTTTCAGGAATTCTGGAATCTTTTTCTTATCACCAATTTCCTGCAACATATCAATCACCGCCTCATTGGCGCCGCCATGTGCAGGGCCCCAGAGAGATGCAATACCTGCGCCTATACATGCGAAAGGGTTAGCCCCAGATGAACCGGCAAGCCTTACTGTCGAAGTAGAAGCATTCTGTTCATGGTCAGCATGCAGGATGAGCAGCATATCCATTGCTTTTTCTAGCGTTGGTGAAAGTTTATATTCTTCCGCGGGAACAGAGAACATCATGCGCAGGAAATTCCCGGCATAGCTTAAATCATTACGCGGGTAAACGAACGGCTGGCCAATGGAATATTTATATGCCATGGCGGCAAGCGTTGGCATCTTCGCGATCATCCGGTAAGTGGCCAGCTCCCTTTCTTCCGCGTTGGCAATATCTAAGCTGTCATGATAGAAAGCTGAAAGCGAGGCAACCGAGCCAACCATGATGGCCATAGGGTGTGAACGGCGCGGGAAACCACGCAGCAGGAAGTGCAGTTGCTCATGCACCAGGGTATGGTGCTTCATGTTCTTTTCGAATTCTTCGTATTGTTTTTTATTTGGCAGTTCACCGTTCAGCAGTAGGTAGGTTACTTCAAGATATGTGCTCTTTTCCGCCAGTTGCTCAATGGGGTAACCACGGTGGCGTAAGATGCCTTTATCGCCATCAATATATGTAATTTTTGATTCACATGAGGCAGTAGCCATGAACCCCGGGTCAAATGTGAAAAGCCCAGTTTCTTTGTAAAGCGAGCTTACATCTATGACATCTTGTCCTATGGTTGCGTTCATAATCGGCAGTTCGGCTTTTTTTCCATTAACAGAAATACTGGCTGTTTTGCCGCTGGCGGGTTTTTTTGTTGCTTCTGGCATTAATACCTCCCTGGTAATAATTAGTAGCGCATCTACCAAGCGAGGATAATGAAAAAACGTTTAATTTTCAATGATTTTTTAAAAGGCTTATTCGCGGCCACCAACTTCTTTTGCCTGCTCCTGATCCATACCTCTGCCAGGCGCCATCTGGCCAAAGACAGAAGCTGCAACGGAAGCTGCTCTGCTTACCCCTTCTTGGGCCATTTGCATACCGCATGTTTTTGCAGGTGGGCCTGCATTTCCAAAATCTTTTGCCATAGCTTTCATTATACCAAAAATCACCCAGAATTAATATGAACTTTTTTTGAACATTTAGGATGACCAAAAATATCCCTTATTAATCATATAGATAACTTATGCTTGGTTTTTTTGAGGGCATCTGGTATGTAAGCTTTCCGTTTTTAACACAAGTGGAAGAGTGGCCGAGTGGTTTAAGGCAACGGTCTTGAAAACCGTCGTGGGTTAATGCTCACCGTGAGTTCGAATCTCACCTCTTCCGCCATTTATATAAAGGGATAAAATTATCCCTTTATATAAATGATGAATTGTCGAGATGAGAACGTAGTTCGACAAAAAGTTAGGAAACTTTTTGGACGCTTTAGCGCCCGAAGGGTGAGGGGTTAGAAAACCCCGAATCAATCTCACCCTAATTTAAGCAAAAATTATAGACTTATCCCGCAGTTTCGCTAATCTCACCCTGTCCGCCATCTAAAAAATATAATTATGAACGAAGAGCTATATCCTATAAAAATCACTAAAGAAAAGGCCGCTTTTTGGTGTAGATTCTTTCTAATTCTTGTAATTTCATTATCAATACTTAGGGGCATACGCACCCCTAGCATGTGGTCTGTCACACAGTACCTAATCACTTATGATCATGGTTTTACAAAAAGAGGGCTCTGGGGAAGTTTATTAAAAGTATTTTTTGGGGATACCATCTATAAATTAGAATTTTTACATGGCTTTATATTAATAATTTATGTTCTGCACATCGCTTCTCTTGTTGGCCTTGCTCTTTTTCTTCTGCGAAGAAGCAATTCATTTTTCATTCCCTTGCTTGTTTTCTTTTCTTCCCCAGCTTTCGTATTGATAAATCATATAATTGGATATCCCGAATACATAAGCCTTGTTTTCTTCACTCTCTATATCATTGGATTCCGCTATCTTCCTAAATTAATCTACTCAATATGTTATATTTTTATTTTCGCTATACTTTTTCTCACTAACGAAAGTCAGGTAATTATTTGGGGCGGAATATTTTCATATGTACTTTTCTTGAAGCTGGTAGGTTACAGCTTAACACGGAAAAACTTGATACATTTTATTTCTACCTTATCTATTACTTTTATAATTCTATATATAATTAATTCCTCATATCAACATGACACTGATGCAAAGATATCGCTTATTAGAGATAATCTTCATAAACTGACCAATTTCCAAATCCGCGAAGCTTACCTAGATTGGCTGGTTGGCGACTCCAAAAGAACATTATCTAGAATGAAAGAATTTTGGGAAAAAGAACATATACAAGCCTTTGCTTTAAAATCTTTCATTATACACCTCCCCGCCTTTTTGTATTTCTCATATTATATAATCTTCTCAACTAACCCAAAAATAAATGCAATTAGAACTTATATTTCTGTTGTATTATCAATATCACCACTTTTAATGTATTACTTTGGTTACGATTTAAATCGCTGGAATACTTATTGCGTTGTGTTGATATTTCTTTTTACTACTGTCTGCACACAGGTTGTCGCAAACAATAATGAGAAAATATTAATTCGAGAGAACAGTATTCCTTTTGGAATATTTGTTATAATTTTAAACATGAATTCTAATAATTACTTCTTTGATGAATATTGGCAAAATCTTTTTCCTTATGAAAATCATTTTAGTTTCTGGTATGATGTTTTTTTTGGAAACCAAAAACTTCCTTATCACCCAATTTACTGAGATAAATATAAGAAACAAGAATGACTAATCACTTTGAAACCATTGAAAGTTATGATTCTGAGATTCCAAAACATATAAGGAAACATCTTTTAGAAAAGAAATTATCACTTCAGCTTAAACATATAGATTCCAATTTTCCTTCCAGAAACCTGAAAGTTTTGGATATTGGGTGTGGAACCGGCTGGCATGTAAAGAAAATGTCAGAACATGGTTTCGAAGTACATGGGATTGATGCCAGTTCTAAACAGTTTGAGGCTGCAAAAAGAAACTCCGGCTCTAACAATATAAATCTTGGCTCTGTACTTAACCTACCATTCGAAAATAATTCTTTTGATGTAATATACACCATTAACACCCTTCATCATCTTGCAGATCATAATCAGCAAAAAAAAGCTATGCAGGAAATAGAGCGGGTGCTTAAGCCTGGTGGCATGCTTTTTATACATGAAATCAATGTTAAGAATCCTATTTTCCGGATTTACATGGATTTTATTTTCCCAAAACTTAGGGGTATTGATGATGGAACTGAGCAATGGTTAAATGAAGAAAAAATAAAAACCCTTTGCAGCGCTTTAAAAGTTATAGATTGCAATTATTATACATTCATCCCAGACTTTTTGCCTAAGATCCTTATGAAGCCAGCGCTTATTATTGAAAATTTTTTAGAGAAAAGCATCTTGCGTGAATATTCTGCCCATTTTACCTGTGTTTGCCAAAAAAGTTAAGAATATCTTGTCAATCTCACCCTGTCCGCCATAAAAAAACCCTCTGAAGGGTTTTTTTAATGACAATCATCTTTAATTTCATTTTTTAGAAGCAGGTAATTAACTGGCCACCCTGCTAGAAAACCTGCGGGTATGGCAAATGCAATACCTATATAAAATATAGGGCTGGCAAGGGAAGCAGCCTGCACACCACCAACTGCATAATCAACAGCGTTCATCACAACTTCCATAACACCTATGGAAATAGTTTCACCAAGCCAGATTGCGCGAAAGGTCTGCTTAAAACCCAAGTTCTTTTTCTTCATGATTGGCGGTATGGCTAGTGAAAAACCCACAACATATGCAAGAACTGTTGCGAGTATCATTGTTGGCCACATACCAAGACCATAATGCACACCTATTACCAACCCTGTAACTTCCCCGATAACACAGCCTGTAAGGCAGTGCAGCGTAGCATGCATTGAGATTTTACCTATTCCATGTTCCTGTCCTGCGTGATTAACATGGCAATGGCTGTTTTCTGCATGTTGATGCTGCATATATATCTCCTGTTATATCTATATTATATATACCCCCTGGGGGTATGTCAATATATATATTTATATTGTCATTATTTGCACTTCCGTTTATTTCCATAACAAAATAAGTGAGGAGTATATGAATGATATTAAACGCATTGAACCTGGTGCACGCATGAGCGAGGCGGTTATCCATGGCGGCAAAATCTATACTGCCGGTGTAGTGGCAGATAAGGCTGAGGGTAAATCAATCTATGAACAAACAAAAGATGTTCTCCAGCAGATAGATGAAATTCTTGCCAAGGGCGGCAGTGATAAAACAAAAATATTAAAAGCAAATATCTGGCTCACCGATATTAAAACTTTTGATGAAATGAACAAAGCGTGGGATGAATGGGCGGTGGCAGGAAAAACCCCGGCGCGCGCCACTGTGGAAGCAAAACTCGCAGGTTCCGGCTGGGGCGTTGAAATCATGATCGAAGCCGCGGTTTAGGAAGTAGATCAAAATAGTTATGACAAATAAGAAAAAATTTATATGGCAACTGATTGCTGCAATTTTATCACCCTTTATCTTAGCCTCTTGCTATCTTTTTTTTAGTAGAAAGTTATTAAAATTTACCGAATTTACTGACTATGCTGGATTAGCTGTTTCTATTTTTGTTGGAATAGTAATAATTTTCAGTATGCCAATCAGTTTAACTAAACGCATTTTATTATTATTTATTTATATCCCGGTGTTTGTCATTGCGCTGTTCTTTTTTTCGCTTTCATTTGTCTGTTCTGTTTTTAGTAATTGTCTTTAGTGTGTAACGACTAATTTTACTATATAACCATCTAATGCTTCGCTTAACTGAAATAAAACTTCCGCTTGAACATCCGCCTGAAGCGATTGCCGAGGCAGCGATAAAGCGCCTTGCGATAAAAGCGGATGAGCTTATTTCATGTAAAGTTTTCCGGCGCGCTAATGATGCCCGCAAGAAATCCGCCATATTGCTCGTCTATTCTTTGGATGTAGAAGTGAAAGATGAGGCTAAAATCTTAAAGCGTTTTGCCGGGGATGCAAATGTAAAACCAACACCCAATATTGATTATCAGTTTGTTGCGAAAGCACCTGCTGATTTTTCTAACCGCCCGGTTATTATCGGCGCTGGGCCATGTGGGTTATTCGCTGCGCTGCTGCTGGCACAAATGGGCTTTAAGCCAATAATATTAGAGCGTGGCAAAGTTGTGCGTGAGCGCACAAAAGATACCTGGAAGTTATGGCGTAAATCTGAACTCAACCCCGAATCAAACGTGCAATACGGCGAAGGTGGCGCCGGCACATTTTCTGACGGAAAACTTTACAGCCAGATAAAAGATCCACGCCATCTGGGCCGCAAGGTTCTAACCGAATTTGTAAAAGCCGAAGCGCCAGAAGAAATCCTAACTGAAGCACATCCGCATATCGGTACATTCCGCTTAGTGAAGATGGTTATGAATATGCGAAAAACCATAGAATCTCTCGGCGGTGAATATCGCTTTAAATCCAAAGTCGTCGATATTGAGATTGAGAATGGAAAGGTGCGTGGC
>CAYVHI010000014.1:0-41647 GCA_964450945.1 uncultured Rickettsiales bacterium | reverse complement strand
TGACATGTTGTGTTCTCCTTGTTTATCGGTTGTGCCTCTGTGGAATTAAAACGCCATTAGCTAGTGATTTTGTTGTCGTTTTTAATTATAAAAATCCTCACGTACTAAATTTTTTACGCTGCGGTTTTTTAAATTAAAAACTTCTAAAAATCTCACGCTACTGTCATTTTTGCCATTTTACTGGCACCGAAAGCTTTAGGAATGGTTTCCCAAAGCCAAGTTCCACATGTGAAATTAATAAGGCGGCACTTATACAGCGATAATCTGCCCATTTCAAGTATTTATTTGTATTACTTTTATTTAATGGTAATATTGGCGTAACTATTTGGAGATATTGTACAATTTATGGCTTTTATAGTTGTTTTCCTTCTGCTTGCTACCCTTTTGGTTCTGGTTACCGGCGTTACCCTGATGATGCGTGGGGGAAAAATCAATAAGAAATATAGTAACAAACTTATGGTAGCCCGCGTTACCCTGCAGGGGCTTACCCTTGTTGCCTTTGGATTAATGTTTTTAATGAAGTAGGAATAATATGAAGGTTCTGGTTACTGTTAAGCGGGTTGTTGATTATAATGTAAAAATAAGGGTCAAGGCTGATGGAACTGGGGTGGATCTTACTAACGTAAAGATGTCCATGAATCCATTTGATGAAATCGCGGTGGAAGAAGCAGTAAAACTTAAAGAAGCAGGAAAAATAAAAGAAATAGTTGCGGTATCAATTGGTCCCGCCAAGGCTGAAGAAGTTATAAGAACAGCTATGGCCATGGGTGCCGATAGGGGGATTCTTGTTGAATCTGATGCTGAAGTGCAACCTTTAGCAGTTGCGAAAATACTTAAAAAAATCACCGAAGCTGAAAAGCCTGACCTTGTCATAATGGGGAAACAGGCAATTGATGATGATTCCAACCAGACCGGGCAGATGCTTGCGGCCATGCTTGGCTGGGGGCAGGGGACATTCGCATTCAAATGCACCCTTGGGGATGGAAAAATTGATGTGGTGAGGGAAGTGGATGGAGGTTTAACAACAGTTTCTCTAAAATTGCCGGCAATTGTGACAACAGACCTAAGGCTTAACCAGCCAAGATATGCTGCGCTGCCAAACATAATGAAAGCGCGCACCAAGCCACTCGACAAGAAAAAAGCTGCTGACATGGGGGTTGATATTGCACCACGCCTTGAAACATTAAAAGTTGAAGAACCGCCTAAGCGTAAAGGTGGCGGCAAGGTGAAAACAGCAAGTGAACTAGTGGATAAACTGAAAAATGAGGCGAAGGTTCTATGACAGTTTTAGTTATAGCAGAACATAATAACCAAAAGATAAACGCAAACACTAAACAGGTTGTGGAGGCGGCAAAGGGCCTTGGCGGTGAAATTCATATTCTTATTGCCGGAAAAGGCTGTGACGCTGCCGCAGCAGAAGCAGCAAAACTGGAAAATGTTAAAAAAGTTTTGGTTGCAGATGACGGAGCATATGAAAATCTGCTGGCGGAAAATATTGCGGCGCTTGTGACTGACCTTGCAAAGAATTATTCACATATACTTGCGCCTTCTTCAACATTCGGCAAAGATTTCATGCCAAGAGTGGCTGCACTTCTTGATGTTGCGCAAATCTCAGATGTTATGAAAATCAGGGATGCTGATACATTCGTGCGGCCTATTTATGCAGGAAATGCTTTAGCAACAGTGAAATCCAAAGACAAGATAAAGATAATGACAATCAGGACTTCCTCTTTCAGCAGATGTGGTGAAGGTGGCAGCGGAGCTGTTGAAAAGATAGGCGGTAAAGGTGCGGCAAACCTTTCAACCTTCGTAAGCAAGGAAGAAACAAAATCAGAAAGGCCAGAACTTACGACCGCAAGAGTTGTGATTTCTGGCGGGCGCGGACTTGGCAGTAAGGAAAACTTTAAGATAATAGAAAAAATTGCTGATAAGCTTGGTGCGGCAATAGGCGCTTCGCGCGCAGCTGTTGATGCCGGCTATGTTCCAAATGATTATCAAGTTGGACAGACCGGAAAGATTATTGCTCCTGATTTATATATAGCGGTAGGAATTTCGGGCGCGATTCAACATTTAGCTGGCATGAAAGACAGTAAAGTGATAGTAGCTATTAATAAAGATGAGAATGCCCCAATCTTTGAAATTGCAGATTATGGATTGGTGGCTGATTTGTTCCAGGTTTTACCGGAACTAGAAAAAGAACTTTCTAAATAAGATGATTGAAGTGTTACCTAAAACAAGAGAATTCATTACTTCCCTGTTCAGGGCAGAAAAGCCCGTTCTTGAGGAAAAAGAAGAATTAATTACTATACAAAAACCACTAACGCGTGATGAAAGGCTAAGTGTCTATAAGCAGGAAACCAGGCCGCTTGCAATTGCAACCAACATCACCGCGCTGGCAGCAAAGCTAGCCAAAGTTGATGGCCCTGCCAATACTGATGAGATTAACCGCTTTTCACAAATATTCCCCCTACCTAAACTTAATATAGATTATACAATGCTTTTCTTAAAAGCATGTGAAGAGCAAGTTGATTTCTCCATATATTTCAGGAGGATGCAGAATTACGTTTCACAAGATCCAAAGTTTTTTGAGCAGCTGCTTTCTACCATGTTCGAGTTTGCCGCATGTGACAGACCAATTACCCTAAGTGAAATATTATTCCTTAATGAAGTGGTGGTAAATTTCAATATAGACAGGGAAATTTTTGTTAAAAAGCTAAAAGAATATATTGTTCCAAAAGGCCAACCGTTCTCGATTCTGAATGTTCTCCCTAAAACAGATATTTCTGAGCTTAAGAAAGCCTATACCGAAGCCATACAGCGCTATGACCTTAAAACTATAGAGGGTTTCGCTTCAATTCCTGAACTGGCGCAGATAGTAAATGAAAGAATGGAAGTTATTAATAACGCATACAAGCACCTGAAACTTTTCAGCAAATGAAAAAAACGGCTTCACCTAACTTCGATAACCGTCCAGAAAATACAAATATCGATATATTGGTGCTGCATTATACAGATACCAAAACCTGTAAGGAAGCGCTTGATATCTTGAAAAGCGAAGAGAAAAAAGTAAGCAGCCATTATGTGGTTGATGAGGATGGGACGGTTTATAAATTAGTTGATGAAGAAAAACGTGCCTGGCATGCGGGAATCAGCTATTGGCGTGGCAAGGAAAAACTGAATGATTTCTCGGTTGGGATTGAAATAGTAAACCCAGGTCATCTTAACGGATACCGCGCATTTCCGGAGAAGCAGATGCAGGCTGTTACAAAACTTTGCCAGGAAATTGTTGAGCGCAATAAAATACAGCCTGAAAATGTTGTGGCGCATTCTGATATTGCACCAGACCGCAAAAAAGACCCTGGAGAACTTTTTGACTGGAAAATGCTATATGATGCCGGAATCGGCCTTTGGCATACGGTTGAGACTGATGAAGACCGGTATGTTTTGCTGAAAGAAGGTGACCGCGATAGTGAAGTGCATGCGTTGCAGAATTCATTGCATGAACTGGGATATAAAATAGGGATTACCGGGAATTATAACAAAGATACTGTTCATGTGGTAGAAGCATTCCAGCGCCACTTCATGCCTATGCAAAAAGGAAAACCTAGGATTGTGGATGGTAGCTGGGGAAATATTGAACAAAGAATTCTTGAAGAATTATTAGCAAATATAGAAGTTTGAGTTTTTAAGGTTGTTTGCGTTGTCGCATTAAATACTCGAATCCTCACGTACTTAATTTTGTACGCTGCGGTTCTGCGTTTTATTGCTCCTAGCACTCAATCCTTAAAAACTCAAACTTAAATAAATTATACTTGAAAAATCTTAATATTCCGGCTAGATTGCACACCATATTAGCCAGTTGGCTGGATAATCGCTATCTTTTTAGATAGAGGAAAGTCCGGGCTCCACGGAAAGCGGTGCTGGATAACATCCAGCGGGGAAATCTTTAAGGATTTCTTCAGGGAAAGTGCCACAGAGAATATACCGCCTGTGGTTTTCTATCAGATGCCTGCGGATTTTTAAGTGGGCTTTTTGGTAAAAAATCATAGGTAAGGGTGAAAAGGTGCGGTAAGAGCGCACCGCGCCTCTGGCAACAGGGGTGGCAGGGCAAACCCCACCGGGAGCAAGACCAAATAGGAATGGATAGTTAGATCTTTGATTTAACAGGCTTTTTCCGAGCCCAGGCCATTCGGGTAGGTCGCTGGAGCCATATAGTAATATATGGCCAAGATGAATGATTATCGCCCAAGAAATTGGGTACAGAACCCGGCTTATAGGCCAACTGGCTAATTAGTTAACGCAAAACCCATCATACCAAGATACATTTATCCCTACATTGGGTACCTTTGGTATAGCCCCGGTAGAACAATAAATACCAGCCCTGACAGCAGCAGGAGGACTTACACATATACTTGTTACATTGAATGTGCCAATTAGGGGTGCAACCACTGGAGTTGTAACTGTGAATACACGAGGAGGACCATTGCCTACAGGCGGATAATCTGCAAGAAGAGGGGTGTACGGTGCACAGCATGTATCACAGGCTCTATTTGCAAGAAAAGCCCCAGCTTGAGCACCAGCCTGTAAAGCCCCTATTTGCGCATCGTTATTCTGGGAAGGATCATTTTCTATCCCAATTCCGGATTGAATTTCCATACTATCAGGAATTTCAACTCCCTCACCATAGCTTGATCCAGCTATGAATAATGATAGTAAAAATGAAGTTAAAATATACGTTTTTTTCATAAATATTCCTACCTTTTTAATACTTAAATCATAACTTAGAAAAGCTAATAAATAGTTAATCTTTAATGAACTTGTGCTCTAAAAACACCATATATATCAGTGTGTTATAAGGGGCATTCTTATCTTAAATAATGTAGCTTTGTTACATGTTGATAAATAGAGTAATTAAGTAATGTGAATTTTTTGTTAAATCGCTAATCAGTGTATTGTGACAATACTTGGTTTTGTTATAATAAAACCGATTTTCCGCCTTTTAGTATAGCCTTCTGATGGGAGCATCAGAGTAGAGCTTAAAAGGCGGTAATCCAGGTGAAGCCAACGGGGCCATCCTGAACCCACATCCAGTTCTCTTGACAAGGGAGGACGCCATGAGCCGGAAGCAAATCGGCAACCATGGCCACGGTGACGACGCCCGAGACTTGTCTCGGGAGGTCGAAGAACAAATCGAAGTCGCGGATGCGCAGAAAGAAGAAGAGCGCATCAAGCGTGAGATGGATGAGTGCTGGCGCATCAAGGAGGAGGAAGAAGCCCTCCTGAAGGAAGCCACCACGAAGATCGAGGCCGAGAGCGGAGACGAAGCCGAAGAGGCCGAAGAATAACGAGTGAACAGGGCTGTTGAAAGGAGCAGCCCTGGCTCAAAGCAAGGGGGAAGGAAAGCAAACTTCCCCCTTCGCTTTTTAAAAGACTTTCTTAAATGTTTCCTGCAAAGTTTTCTAACTTTGCAATGAAACGTGCCTTTGGCAGTTCATGACTGGCTCGGATATCCTATCCTCGCATAACAAAATTAAAATCATCTAAGTTTTTATTTTTTCTTAAAAAAATTTCATTTTTTGTGTTGACCAAATCCCATAAAAAATGGTATTTTTCCCATATATTCCCATGTTGTCCCATTTTTAACCATTTATACCCAAAAAATGGAATGATATCGGAAGGCTAAAAACCAGAGCTGGAGCGGATAATAAAGGTATATGGGGTTGTTTCTTTCAACATACCAAAACAAGCTTGATAAGAAGGGCAGGGTTTCCGTGCCCGCAACATTCCGCGCGGTAATTGCCGGTGCAAGCAAGGCTCTCTCTGGGTTTTCCGGCATCATCGCCTATCCATCATTCGTGAATAGATGCATTGAAGCCTGCGGCATCGACCGCATGGAACATCTAAGCAAAAGTATAGATAACCTTGATCCGTTTTCAGAAAACCGTGATGCATTCGCAACCGCCATACTAGGCGGCAGCGTTCAACTTCCGTTCGATAGTGAGGGGAGAATAACGCTTCCTGAAAACCTTACAAAAGTTGCAGAAATAAAAGACCAGGTGATGTTTGTGGGTAAAGGAGCCACATTTGAAATCTGGAACCCTGAAATATTTAAAGCGCACTATGCCAAAGCCCGTGAGATCGCTCAAAAAAGCCGGGGCTCGCTTACCCTCAATAAGGGAGATAATTGATGCAGAAAGCTCACGGTAATTATAAGAATCTTCAACATAAGCCCGTGATGCTTGCTGAAATGCTGGAATATCTTTCCCCAAAAGATGGTGAGACTTATATCGATGGGACCTTTGGTCGTGGCGGATATTCGGGTGAGATACTGAAAACCGCAAAATGTAAAGTTTATGCGATTGACCGTGACCCTGACGTAAAAATATTTGCGGATGAATTGGCAAGAGAATCTGGTGGCAGAATACACCTTCTCCTTGGCCAGTTCAGCCATATGTCTGAGATAATGGAAAGTGTTGGAGTTGCTTCGGTAAATGGTGTGGTGCTTGATATTGGCGTTTCATCAATGCAGCTTGAAAGTGCGGCGCGTGGATTCTCTTTCATGCATGACGGGCCGCTTGATATGCGCATGGGGAAGACCGGAAAAACCGCAGCCGATCTTATTAACTCTGCCGAAGAAACTGAACTCGCAAACATAATTTACAACTACGGCGGAGAAAAAATGTCCCGCCATATTGCCCGCGCAATAACCGAAGCAAGAAGCAAAACTAAAATAAAAAGAACCGGAGAGCTTGCTGAAATCGTTCGCTCTGCGGTGCGCAGACATCATGATAAGATTGACCCAGCAACGCGCACTTTTCAGGCAATAAGAATATGGGTGAACGATGAACTGAACGAGTTGGCACAAGGCTTGCTTGCTGCTGAAAGGCTTCTGGCCCCGGGGGGAAGGCTGGTAGTTATAACATTTCATTCCCTTGAAGATAAAATAGTGAAAGATTTTTTAAATATAAGGGCGGGGAAAGAAGAATCTTTCTCGCGCTACCAGCCGGTTCCACAAAAAAATGTAAAACCAGCATCATTTACAATACTGACAAAAAAATCAGTAAAACCATCAAAACATGAATTGCAGGAAAATATTCGGGCACGTTCTGCAAAACTCCGTGCTGCTGAAAGAACATCAGCTTCTGCATGGGGTGAAATTAGTTCTGGCAAAGTATCAATCTACCAGGGAGGTGGCTTATGATAAAACCAACAATATTTTTAGGATTTGTGCTTCTAGCATTTGTATCTTTTGTTGTTTTTGAAGTTGAAAACCGTGTTGAAAATATGCGCAGCAGGCTATCAGCGCTCAATGAGGAGTTGCTTACAAACAAGGAAAGCATTCACGTCTTAAAGGCCGAATGGAGTTATCTGAACCAACCTGAAAAGCTTAAAAAAATGTCAGAAAGATATACAAATATGCAAGCTATATCGTCATCGCAGGTAGAGGGGATGGATGATATTCCATTATCTGTAAAATCAGTGGCTGATGCTCAAGATAAGGCCGTTTTTAATAATACTTCTTTAAGCAAAAAGGAATAACATGGGAATATTTCCCGGGCAGCAGCGCATACAAGTAAGCGCAGGGGAGAGGCAGTCATATATTTCTTCTGTGGGAAGTTCTGTTCGTGTTGATGGGGCACTGAAGCAGGCAATGGAAGTAACGAGATTGCGTATAGTGCTTGCTATAGGGGTGTTTGCTTTTGCTTTTATTGCCGTGACCTTCCGGTTGTTCACGGTTACATTTTTTAATGGTGAGATGGCAGAAAACCCAAACACTACACCAACAATTGCTGATTTGCAGTTTGAAAGAGGTGATATAGTTGACAGGAACGGAATTCTCCTTGCTTCCAATCTTTCCACAGCCTCTCTTTATGCCAACCCAAAACAACTTATCGATGCAGAAGAGGTTGCTGCAGCCCTTCACCAGATTTTTCCCGAATTAAATCTAAAAGAGCTTCAGAACAAATTAATTTCAAATAAATCTTTTGTGTGGATTAAACGTAACCTGACCCCAAAAGAACAATATTTAGTAAATAATCTTGGTCAACCTGGTTTAAATTTTAAGAATGAAGAAAGGCGGGTATATACACAAGGCAGGCTGTTTTCACACCTGCTGGGGTATGTGGGAATTGATGGGCATGGGCTTGCAGGCATTGAAAAACAATTCGATGAATATCTGGTTTCTGAAAAAGCAAAAGATGAACAGCTTCACCTTTCGCTCGATGTAAGGGTGCAGGATGTTTTGCACCAGGAAATACGGGCAGCAATTTCTGAATTCCATGCAATAGGAGGGCTTGGACTGATTATGGATGTAAATACCGGAGAAATCATAGCTTCAGTTTCTTTGCCGGATTTTGACCCGAACAATTTTAGCAGTTCAAGTGCGCAAGTTAAGTTTAACCGGAATACTTCGGGTGTTTATGAAATGGGCTCAATATTTAAGGCATTCACCATTGCAATGGGTTTGGATGTTGGAAAAATAGGTCTGGGTACAGTTTATGATACTACAAAGCCAATAAAAATCGGCGGGTTTACTATTGATGATTTCCATCCGGAAGATCACCCACTGAATGTGGCGGAAATTTTTATGCATTCTTCAAATATAGGTGCCGCAAAAATCGCAGTTGATGTTGGTGCAAAGACTCAGCAGGACTATCTGAAAAATTTTGGCTTGCTTGATAGCTTAGAGATTGAATTGCCGGAAAAGGCATCGCCAATGTTGCCGAAACAATGGAGAAAGATCAGCTCCATGACGGTTTCATACGGACACGGGATTGCTGTAACCCCAATACAATTGATTAGTGGAGTATCGGCGATTATTAATGGAGGTTATTACCATAAGCCGACACTGATTAAAAAATCTGAAGAGCAGTTAGTGAACGACCAGGGAAAACAGGTGGTAAAAAAACAAACATCCATGCTTATGAGAAAATTATTCAGGCTAGTTGTAAAAGACGGAACTGGCCAGAAAGCTGATGCAGAAGGATATCTGGTGGGAGGAAAAACAGGTACGGCAGACAAAATGATTCCTGGTGGATATAGCACTACCGCTAAATTATCGTCCTTTGTAGGGGCGTTTCCTATAAATGAACCTAAATATGCAGTACTTGTACTTCTGGATGAGCCAAAAGGAAATGCATCTACAAGCGGCTATGCAACCGGAGGCATGACCGCAGCGCCAGTAGTAGGAAAGGTTGTAAGCCGGATTGCTCCTATACTTGGTATTCCAACAATTGATGAAAACACTAAAAATATTCGTGATGCGCTTAATGTAAAATCTGCTCCTAGAGAGAAAAATGTTGCATCTAACTGAACTAAAAGATTTGCAAATAAAATTTGTGCATTCAGGAGTGGATGCCAATCCTGAAATAAGAGGAATAACTGAGGATTCAAGGAAGGTAGAGAAGGGTTTTTTGTTTGTAGCTGTCCGCGGCACGGTTGCGGATGGCACAAAATTCATTGAGGACGCTGTAAAGAAAGGTGCAGCAGCAATTATAGCGCCAAAAGATTATATTAATAAGAACATTCAAGTTCCGGTGCTGCTTACTGAAAATCCAAGGCTTGCCTTAAGCCTTATGGCCGCAAAATTTTATAAAGAACAACCAGGTTTCATTGCGGCAGTAACTGGTACTAACGGAAAAACATCTACGGTAAATTTTTGCCGGCAAATATGGGCATTACTTGGTAAAAAAAGTTCAAGCATAGGAACAATAGGAATCCTGGATGAAAAAGGAAATATATTAAATAAGGTCGGTTCAATGACAACGCCAGATCCTGTTAATATGCACCGACAACTGGACCAGATGGCAAAGGATGGTTTTACACATCTTGCACTAGAAGCATCCAGCCACGGGCTTGATCAATACAGGCTTGACGGAATCAAAATAAAAGCCGCCGGATTTACCAGCTTCTCACGCGATCACTTAGATTATCACCCGACAATGCAGGATTATCTGAAAGCAAAACTCCGGCTATTTAATTCATTGGTGGAAGAAGGTGGCGGAGCCGTTATCAATGCTGATATGGCTGAATATGGCGAAATTGAAAAAGAATCAAAAAGAAAAAAACTTAAGATAGTTTCATATGGCAAAAAAGGTTCAAATATTAAACTGGAAAAACTTGAGCCACATGCAAATGGTCAGGATATAACATGCAATATAGAAGGAAAAACTTATAAAGCTTCACTTGATCTGGTGGGTGATTTTCAGGTAAGCAATATTTTGTGTGCAGTTGGCCTTGCGGTGGCATCTGGTGAATCGGCCAAAGGTATATTTGATGTGCTGCCTAAAGTAAAAAATGTAGACGGGCGTATGGAAAAGGCTGGTGTGTATAACGGCGCCAGCGTTTTTGTGGATTATGCTCATACTCCCGATGCACTAGAGAAAGCCTTGATAACACTGCGCGCCCATGCTAACGGGAAGTTGTTCGTGGTTTTTGGCTGTGGGGGAAACCGCGACGCTGGAAAACGCCCGCTGATGGGTGAAGTTGCTTCTAAATTTGCAGATGAAGTTGTTGTAACTGATGATAACCCGCGCATGGAAGACCCTTCCTTAATAAGAAAATCCATACTGGCAGCATGCAAGCCAGGTACGCAGGAAGTTTCAGATAGAAAGGAAGCAATAGCTTTTGCGGTAAAAAAACTTAAAAAAAATGATATGCTCCTAATTGCCGGGAAAGGGCATGAAAAAACACAGATTATAGGCGATAAGACATTTGAGTTTGATGATGTGAAAATTGCAAAAAATATTATGGGGATTAATTAATGGAAATACTCTGGACTTCTGAAGAGGCAGAAAAAGCAACTGGCGGCAAAGCGACCGCAAAATGGCAGGCGACTGGGGTTTCAATCGATTCAAGAACTGTCGGAAAGGGCGATTTGTTTATAGCCATTAAGGGTGAGAATTTTGACGGACATGATTTTGTGGCTGATGCGCTGCAGAAGGGAGCAGCTGCGGCAGTAGTAAGTAAAATTCCAACAGGCGTTACGGAAAAATCTCCACTTCTTATAGTAAAAGATACATTTGAAGGGTTAAAAAGTCTTGGCAGTTTCAGCCGGGCCAGAACCAAAGCAAAAATAATAGGCGTTACCGGCAGCGTTGGAAAAACCAGCACCAAAGAAATGATACAGAAAGCCCTTGCGACACAGGGAAAAACATATGCAACTGTTGGGAACCTGAATAATCATTTTGGCGCACCGCTAAGTTTGGCGCGCATGCATAAAGACTGTGATTTTGGTGTGTTTGAGCTTGGCATGAACCATGCGGGTGAGATATCAGTTCTCACAAAAATTATAAAACCACATGTTGCGATTATAACGACAGTTGAAGCGGTGCATCTCGAATTTTTCAAGTCCGTTGCTGAAATTGCTGATGCAAAATCGGAAATATTTGAAGGCATGGCTGGTGGGGTTGCTGTTCTAAATATTGATAACCCGTATTATGAAAGAATGAGAAAAAGTGCCGAGAAGAGTGGTATAAAAAGAATAATTTCCTTTGGACAAAACGATAAAGCTGATTTCTGCCTTAGCACAGTTACCAATACAAATTCTGGTATGCAGATAAAGTCGGAATGTCTTGGAAAGTCTTATGAATATTCAATGCAGGTGCGTGGCAGCCACCAGGCAAAAAACAGCCTTGGTGTTCTGGCGGTTGTTGATGGGCTTGGAGCGGATATACAAAAAGCCATAAAAGGAATTTCTGAGTTTCAGGTTACAAAAGGACGCGGGCAGATACATGAAATCCCGGTTGGTACAGGAAAGGCTACGCTAATTGATGATGCATATAATGCAAGCCCCGCTTCAATGCGTGCTGCTCTTGAAGTTCTGGCGGGCAGGAGAATTATGGGTGGCAGGGCGGTGGCGGTTCTTGGTGATATGCGCGAACTGGGGCCAACTGGTGGTGAACTTCATGCCAATTTGGCACAAGATGTTGTTGCGAATAATATTGATATAGTATTTACTGCTGGGAGCCTGATGCAAAACCTTCACGATGCCCTGCCGAAAGAAAAAAGAGGCGCGCACACCAAGGATTATGCTGAAATGATACCGGTAATCATTAAGGCGATAAAACCGAATGATGTTATTTTAGTTAAAAGCTCAAACGGAAGTAAAATGAGTAAAGTTGTTGAAGCGATATTAGAAGAGAGAAAAAAACATGCTGTATAACCTACTTGCGCCACTCTCAACCGATTACCAGATTCTCAATCTGTTCCGCTATATTTCATTCCGCAGCGGCGGGGCAATATTAACATCCCTTCTAATAAGTTTTATCTTTGGTACAGCGATAATAAACTGGCTACGCAGATGGCAAGGCCACGGCCAGCCTATAAGGGAAGATGGGCCTGAATCACACAAGAGCAAGAAGGGCACGCCAACAATGGGTGGCATACTGATTTTAATTGCGGTGTTTGCCTCAACATTCCTGTGGGCTGATTTGAATAACCGGTATATCTGGGTTGTCATGTTTGTTACATTTGGCTTCAGCATCGTTGGTTTTGCTGATGATTATCTGAAAGTAAGCAAGAAAAACCCAAAAGGATTTCCTGGGCGGTATAAGATAATTATCCAAAGTTTGGTTAGTGTTATAGCCGCTGTATGGATTGCCGATATTGCTCCAAGTAATTATGCATCCCACATGGCGGTGCCATTCTTCAAGAACGTACTTATTAATCTTGAATGGTTTTATCCTGTATTTGTATTGCTGGTGATTGTTGGCTCTTCAAATGCGGTGAACCTGACTGATGGTCTGGATGGTCTGGCAATAGGGCCAATAATGATTGCATGTGCATGTTTTGCGCTTATAAGCTATCTCGCAGGTAACGCAGTATTTGCCAACTATCTGCAAATCCACCCTGTGCCAGGTGCAGGTGAGCTTACAGTTTTCTGTGCTGCCATGGTTGGTGCCGGACTAGGATTTTTGTGGTTCAATGCTCCACCGGCGCGTGTCTTTATGGGAGATGTTGGAAGTCTTGCTCTTGGTGCAGCCATTGGCGTTGTGAGTGTAATTATCAAACATGAACTTGTATTATTTATAATTGGCGGTTTGTTTGTTATTGAAGCAGCATCAGTTATTTTGCAGGTTGGCTCATACAAACTAAGGAAAGGTAAGCGCATATTCCGTATGGCGCCAATACACCACCATTTTGAAAAACTTGGCTGGCCAGAAACAACTGTAGTTATCAGATTCTGGATTATTGCCATAATTTTTGCATTAATAGGGCTTTCAACGCTTAAGTTACGATAATATTCTGGCTCAGGTAGAGGCATGATAAAAGTTACATTATACCGCGACAAGAAAGTAGCCGTATTTGGGCTGGGAAAATCTGGGATTGGTTCTGTCAAGGCACTTGCAGCCGGAGGAACAAAAGTATTTGCATGGGATGATAATGTTTCCTCAAGGGAAGTATTGCAGAAAGAGAATATTCCAGGTGTTACAATCCAGGATCCAAATTTTTATACATGGAAGGAAATATCAGCATTAATCCTTGCTCCAGGAGTTCCGCTAACCCACCCTAAACCGCACCCCATTGTCATGCTGGCAAGGGAAGCAAACTGCCCAATAATATGTGATATAGAGTTGTTGAATCTTTCAATGCCGGATGCACGTTTTGTTGCCATTACTGGGACTAACGGAAAATCTACAACTACAGCGCTAATAGGACATATACTTAAATCAGCAGGTATTCAGACAGAAATTGGCGGCAACATAGGAATTTCTGCCCTTGATCTGGAAGAACTTGGAAAAGGCGGAGTATATGTTATTGAAACCTCTTCGTTCCAGCTGGATTTAATTCAGAAAGCCAGATTTGATGTTTCTCTACTTCTAAACATTACTCCTGATCATCTTGACCGCCACGGCAATATGGAAGGATATACGGCAGCAAAAGAAAGAATATTCATGAACCAACAGAAACAGGATACCGCGATTATTGGTGTAGACGATAAATATTCAGAAGAATTGTATAAGAAACTTAAATCAAAGATGGATATTGGATCTATAATATCAATATCCAATACCAGGCAGTTGAAAGAAGGAATCTATATGGAAGATTCAAAGCTCTATGATAATTTCTTTTCAGGAGATGAAAGGGTTTTTGAATTTAATGACTTAAAAAGTCTTCTTGGCACCCATAACTGGCAGAATATTGCAGCAGCTTATGCCGCATGTTTCTCACTTGGAGTGAGCAAGAACATTATAATACAATCGATAAAAACATTTCCTGGCCTTAAGCACAGGATTGAAAAGGTTGGTGAGGTGCGGGGAGTGAAATTTATAAACGATAGTAAAGCAACCAATGCCGAAGCGGCAGAAAAAGCTATATTATGCTTTAGGGATATTTACTGGATTGCCGGTGGCCTTGCTAAAGAAGGCGGCATAGATGCACTTAAAAAATATTTTTCGCGCATAAGACATGTATTCCTTATAGGAAAAGCCCAGGATGATTTTGCCAGAACGCTGGAAGGAAAAGTTTCATATACAAAATCCGGGGACCTGAAGAATGCACTGGAACAGGCGGCAGCTATGGCTATGGCCAACAAAGAAAAGAGCTCCCAGCTGGAACCTGTTGTCTTGCTTTCGCCGGCATGTGCATCTTTTGACCAGTGGAAGAATTTTGAAGAACGTGGCGATGCTTTCCGTAATATGGTGCAAGAACTTACAAAAGGAATCGCTGCATGATGAAGTTTGACAGGACAAATACTGGTTTCTTAAGCAGGTGGTGGTGGACGGTTGACCGATATCTTGTAATAGCAATTGCATTGATACTTAGCATTGGATCAATACTTGTTATGGCCTCAAGCCCATCTGTTGCAAACCGTATAGGGCTTGAGCCATATTATTTTATAAACCGCCAAGCCATTTTTATATGCATGGCCATTGTTACAATGTTTGTTATTTCTCTACTTTCTCCGGTTGCTATAAGAAGAATGTGCATACTTGGATTTATTGTTAGCATTCTGCTGCTTATAACAGTTCTTTTTGTTGGTGTAGAAATAAAGGGGGCAAAGAGGTGGATTTCAATAGCTGGATTCTCCGTTCAGCCTTCTGAGTTTGCCAAAACATTCTTTGTTGTTTTAACGGCATGGATACTTTCAAGAAAATATACAAGACCTGAATTTAAGAGCTTTAACATTGCAATAATACTTTACTGCATTTTTGTTGGATTGCTTATTTTAGAGCCTGATTTTGGCACAACTGTCATAGTGACTGTAATATGGGGTGGGCAGATGTTTCTTGCAGGATTACCGTGGGTATTTGCAATCATAGTAGGCGCGGTTGCGATTACTGGTGCTGTTGCTGCTTATGCTTTCTTTCCACACGTTGCCGCGCGTATTAATAACTTTATTGATCCTTCAACGGGGGATAATTATCAAGTAACAAAATCCCTCCAGTCGTTTTTAAGCGGAGGATTGTTTGGTCGCGGCCCCGGGCAAGGTATAGTAAAGGACAAACTACCAGATTCACATACTGATTTTATATTTGCTGTAGCAGGAGAGGAGCTTGGGTTGATTGCCTGCCTGATAATTGTTTTATTATTTGCTTTTATAGTTATAAGAGGGCTTATGAAGCTTACTGAAGAAGATGATATATTTGTTGTTTTTGCAGTTGGCGGGATACTTATGCAGTTTGGTTTGCAGGCATTGATAAATATGAGTGTCGCCCTGCATTTCATACCTACCAAGGGCATGACCCTGCCGTTTATAAGCTACGGAGGCTCTTCAATGCTTGCGGTTGCCATGGCAATGGGTATAGTGCTGGCATTAACGCGCAAACGTTATGGAATCAAGAAGCGCATTACGCATGTTTCAGTAACATCAAACTGGGTCAGAAAAACAGAATTGTCATGAGAGTATTTCTTTCTTCGGGCGGAACAGGGGGGCATATATTTCCAGCAGAAAGCCTGGCGGATGAGTTAGTAAGGCGTGGCCATAAAGTTACCCTTATTACCGATGATCGCTACCAGAATTTTCTTGGCAACCAAAAATCTTTTGAGGTCTTTAAAATCCTTTCTGCCACATTCAAAGGTGGTATTAAAGACAGAATGAAAGCTGTTGGCAAAATATTGCTTGGAATATGGCAATCCCTTCAACTTCTAAAGTTTAATAAGGATTCGGTTGTGGTTGGATTTGGTGGTTACCCATCATTTCCAGCACTGATTGCTGCATCAATTTTTAGCATGAGAACAATTATTCATGAGCAGAACTCGGTGCTTGGTTTGGCAAACAGGGTGCTTTCTTTTTTCGTTGATGTTATTGCTACCAGCTTTACGGAAGTAAAAAAAATTCCGGCGGCAAACCTAAGTAAAGAGTATTTGATAGGAAACCCGGTAAGGCAGGAGATAATAAATATACGTGAGCAGGAATATAAACCAGCAGGAGATGTTTTTAATCTGCTGGTAATAGGCGGCAGCCTTGGTGCAGCAGTTTTTTCTAAAGTCATACCGCAAGCAGTAGCTGCATTACCGGTGGATTTGAAATCAAAACTTTTTATTACCCAGCAATGCCGTGAAGAAGACATTCAGGAAGCAGGGAAAATATATGCAGAAAACAACATTAAGGCTGTTTTGGCGCCCTTTATAAAAGATATTCCTGAAAAACTGGCGTCTGCCCATCTGGTGATTGCCAGGGCAGGAGCATCAACTGTTTCAGAGCTGGCTGTAGCCGGAAGGCCAGCCATATTAGTTCCTTACCCCCACGCAAAAGATAACCATCAATACTATAATGCAAGAATGCTGGAAAATGTTGGTGGCGGCTGGATTATTGAGCAAGATAAGTTTACACCGGACTCGCTAAAGGCAAAAATGGCGGCACTTCTTGCCTCTCCAGAGAAACTAGAGAGCGCTGCAAAAGAAGCTAAAAGCACCGGAAAACCTGATGCAACAAAAAAACTTGCTGATTTTGTTGAGAAAATGGCATCAACTGATAAAACAGAAATAAAAAAACTGATAGGTTAAAATATGACCAAGAGTAAAAATCCATACCGCGTTACACCATCAAAAACCATGCCACTAAATGTTGGGCTAATACATCTAATTGGTATTGGTGGTATTGGTATAAGCGGTATTGCGGAAATACTTCATAACCTTGGCTATAAGGTTCAGGGTTCTGATATTGCCGAAAGCGGTAACGTTGAACGTTTACGCCGCATGGGAATAAAAGTTTTTATAGGACACAAAAAACAAAATGTGATTGGGGCTTCAGTGGTTGTTATTTCTTCTGCGGTAAAGATGGATAACCCGGAAGTTGTGGAAGCCAGGGAACAAAAGATTCCAGTGGTAAAAAGAGCAGAAATGCTTGCCGAGATTACCCGCCTAAAAACCTGTGTGGCTATTGCCGGAACCCATGGAAAAACAACAACAACAGCGATGTGTGGCGCTTTATTCACAGCCGCAAAATTTGATCCTACAATTATAAATGGCGGTATAATCAATTCCGTTGGGACAAACGCATTTCTTGGCAGTGGCGACTGGATGGTGGTTGAGGCAGATGAATCTGATGGCACATTCATAAAAATTCCTTCAACTGTTGGTGTAATAACAAACATTGATCCTGAACATATGGATTATTATGGTTCTTTCAAAGAAGTGAAGAAAGCTTTCAGGACTTTTGTTGAAAGGCTTCCTTTTTATGGTTTTGCGGTTCTTTGTAATGACCACCCCGTGGTGCGTAAGCTGGCAAAGGAAATAACAGACCGCAAAGTTTATACATACGGTGTGAAAACAGCAGGAGATGTAGTCTCAAAAAATGTGAGGAGCACGGTTGAAGGTTCAATTTATGATGCAGAAATTTCTGCGCGCCTTAACGGCGGAAAGAAGAAAATTATAAAAGATATACATTTACCAATTCCTGGAATTCATAACGTTCAGAATTCCCTTGCCATAGTTGCCATTGCGGTAGAACTTGGGATTCCGGATGAAGTTATAATGAAGGCTTTCAAGTCTTTCCGCGGTGTTAAACGCAGGTTCACAAGAACAGGTGAAGTAAATGGCATAACAATAATTGATGATTATGGCCACCACCCGAAAGAAATTGCAGCCACACTTGCAGCCGCCAGAAATGTTATAAAAAGTAAAAAGAAAGGAAGGATTATAGCTGTTGCCCAGCCACACCGCTATTCAAGAGTAAGGGATTTATTCGGTGAATTTGCAACATGTTTTGGTGATGCAAATGAAGTTGTGATATCCCAGATTTATCCTGCAGGAGAGGAGCCTATAAAAGGTATAAACCGTGATACACTTATAAGTGCTATAAAAAAGAAAACCAAGAAACAAGCATTTGCGTTGAATAGCGAGAAAGAGCTTGCGTCACTTATATGGAAAATAGCAAAACCTGGAGATCTTGTTGTTTGCCTTGGTGCTGGCAGTATAACTTACTGGGCAAATGCGCTACCTTCACAGCTTGCTCACATACAGAATTCAATGAAGAAAGCGTAGAGGCTCATGGGGTCTAAACTAATAGACAGGCTTCCGAAAGTAAGAGGGCAATATCGTGAAAACGCTGACCTTTCAAAGATAAACTGGTTTAATATTGGCGGTGTGGCAGAAGTTGTCTTTCGCCCTGCAGATACAGATGACCTTGCAGATTTCATTAAGAAAAAACCACAGGATGTACCTCTTATCGTAATCGGTGTAGGTTCAAACCTTCTGGTGCGCGATGGCGGAATTGAAGGTGTTGTAATTCGCCTCGGCAGGGGATTTACAGATATAAATTCAGATGGCGAGATTATAACTGCTGGTGCCGGTGCACTTGATTTGAATGTGGCAACATTCTGCCAGCAGAATGGAATAGGCGGGCTAGAGTTTTTTGTTGGCATACCGGGAACAATAGGTGGTGCACTTGCCATGAATGCTGGGGCTTATGACTCAGATACATCAAAAGTTTTAGTGAAAACTGAAGCAGTAGATGAAAATGGCAACATAAAAGAATTTACTAAAGATGAAGTTAATTTCCGTTACCGCTCTCATGGATTGAAAGGACAATGGATTTTTACTAAGGCAGTTTTTAAAGGTTATAAAGATAACCCGGAAACAATTGCCGCAAAGATGAGAAGGATTTCTGAAAAAAGAGAAGAGACACAACCTATAAGAACGCGCACAAGTGGCAGCACATTCAAAAACCCTGAAGGCAAGAAAGCATGGCAACTGATTGATGAAGCAGGTTGCCGTGGTTTAAAAATAGGAGGGGCGCAGGTTTCAGAGATGCACTGTAACTTTTTTATCAATACCGGTAATGCAACAGCAGAAGATATGGAAAAACTAGGTGAAGAAGTAAGAAAAAGAGTTAGAGAAAAAACTGGCATTCAATTAGAATGGGAAGTAAAAATAATAGGAAAGAAAATTTGATTTCTATGGTTGTCTACTATGTCGCTCCGGTGCTCAAATTCTCATGTATGTTTAAATACACTCGAATTTTGCGCTCCATATGCTCCTTGTATTCAACTCATATAAATAAAATTTATTATGAAATATAAAGTAGGTTTTGTATGGCAAAGCATGTAGCAGTATTAATGGGTGGAATGTCTGGTGAAAGAGAAGTTTCTCTTTCCAGCGGAAAGGGTGTTGTGGGCGCTCTAAAACAATCTGGATATAAAGTAACCGCAATTGATGTTGGCAGGGATATTGCGAAGAAACTACAGGAAGTTAAGCCTGATGTTGCCTTTATTGCCCTGCATGGAACTTATGGCGAGGATGGGAGTATACAGGGGTTACTTGAGATCTTAAAAATACCTTATACGCATTCAGGAGTACTTGCTTCTGCCGTTGCGATGGATAAGCCAATTGCAAAAATGGTTTTTGAAGCGAACAATATACCTTGCCCTGAGGGTAAAGTATGGAAAGTGAAAGACCTTGCTGAGCTGGCCAGAAAAAAGAAGGCACCCCATGCAAAGCCTTTCGTTGTTAAGCCAACAAATAGCGGTTCAAGCCTTGGGGTTATTGTTGTTAAAAATAAGGATAAGTTCAAGTTCAACCTGAAAGACTGGGAGTTTGGTGATTATGCGCTAGTTGAAGAATTTATTCCTGGAAGGGAGCTTAGTGTTGCTGTTGTTAACGGCAAGGCAATGGGTGTTATTGAAATACGCCCGAAGAAAGGATTTTTTGATTACAAAGCAAAATATACGGTAGGTAAGGCTGAACATCTTATGCCAGCGCCAATACATAAGAACGCATATAAAAAAGCACTGGAAATTTCTGAAGCTGCTTTCAAAGCGCTGGGATGCCGTGGAGTTGGGCGAGCTGACCTTCGTTATGATGATACAAGGGGAGAGCCAGGAAAGGTAGTTCTGTTGGAAATGAATACACACCCGGGGATGACGCCGCTTTCTCTGGTCCCGGATATAGCGAGGCATGAAGGAATTGAATATTATGAGCTGGTTGACCAGATGGTAAGACAGGCAACCCTGGATAATAAATAATGAAACCACTATCACTGCAAAAAACAAAGCAAAAAAAACAGGGCACCACAAGTACTAGGCATAAAAAAATATTTTTTCGTAAAGTTACATATATATCTGTAGCAGTTGCAATATTAATTATTGCCGGTCTTTCATGGTATGGCTGGAGGAGTGGTTTCTTTGCAAGAACTTCAGAAAGTATAGAAGAAAGATATGATGATGCTGTAAGTAAGGTTTCAAAAAGCCTTGGGCTGACCTTGAAGAATATTTATGTGGAGGGTGAAGTTTTTACCCCGACAGACACTATAATAGAAGTAGTGGGGCTGGAGCAGGGGCAGCCAATAATGGCCATATCTTTAAAGGAATTGAAGGCAAGGCTGGAAAAGTTGGAGTGGATAAAGGAAGTTTATATAGAAAGGCATATTCCAAGCACCCTTCATGTAAGAATAACTGAAAAAGAACCTGCCGCCATATGGCAACATAAAAAGAAACTTAAGCTTATTGATGAAAAAGGAAACGTAATTTCGGGAAGATTTGTCGACAGATTCTCATATCTGCCGATTATAGTTGGGGAAGAGGCGAATAAGCATGTGGAAATTTTATTTAAGATGTTTAATTCTGAGCCCGATCTTAAATCCACAGTTACAGCAGCCATATGGATAGGAACAAGGCGCTGGAATATAAGGTTTTCCAACGGCATAGAAATCATGTTACCTGAAAAAGATCCTGAAATTGCATGGAAGTATCTGTTAAAACTGAATAAGGAAAAAAAGCTGTTAAAAAGAAATATTCGCTATGTAGACTTGCGTATTCCTGATAAAGTTTTTATAAAACCTGTCTCACAACCTGCAACAGTAGAAAAAGTCGAATAAGAGTTAATTATGGCAAAAGCTAGAAAAAGTAACATTATTGCTGCGCTTGATATAGGCAGCAGCAAGATTGTGTGCTTTATAGCTTTAAGGGAATCGGTTAACAAACTACGTATAGTTGGCATTGGGCATCAGATTTCCCAAGGGATCCAGGGTGGCCTTATAACAGATATGCAAGCTGCAGAAACTTCAATACTTTCTGCAATTAGCGCAGCAGAGCAAATGTCTGGCCAGACCATTGATAAGGCTATCATAAATATCTCGGGAAACAGCATAAAATCTAACATGCTGCATGTTGAATCATCTATTTCAGGACATGAAGTAACAGATGCCGATATTGACCATATAACCAGCCAGGCATTTAAAAATTATAATAATGCGGAAAGAGAGATTATACACTGTATACCTACGCAGTATACAATTGATGATTCTTCCGGAATTAAAAATCCACGCGGTATGTTTGGTGAGATGCTTAGCACCGATTTGCATGTGGTTACTGCATCTTCAACCTATATAAGAAACCTGGCGAACTGCCTGGCAATCTGCCGTCTTGATATAGAAGATTGTATGGTTTCTTCCTATGCTTCTGGTATAGCCTGCCTTACTGATGATGAAAAAAATCTAGGTGCGGCGGTTATTGATATTGGAGGAGGAAACACTTCTGTTGGTGTGTTCTTATCAGGCAATTTCATACATACCGAAAGCATGGCGCTGGGCGGTATGCATATAACAAAAGATTTAGCGCGCGGACTTTGCACAAGCATTTCATACGCAGAGCGGCTCAAGACCCTTTACGGAAGTGCGATTGATATAAGTTCCGATAAAGAAGAGATAATAGATGTTCCGGTTATGAATGATACCATGCCGGCAGGAACGCAAATTGATATAGAAAGCGGGTTCACGGAAGATGCAGAGGTAAACCACATATCAAAGCAGGAAATTGTTTCAATCATAGCCCCAAGGGTTGAAGAAATACTGGAAATTGCAAAAAAGAATCTCGAGAGCAAAGGCTTTGATGAGATTGCAAATAGAATAGTATTAACTGGCGGAACAAGCATGCTTGGTGGCATAAGAGAACTGGCAATGCAAATTTTTCAAAAACCGGTAAGACTTGCAAGGCCATTCCAGATTGATGGTTTGGCTGAATCTACAAAAGGCCCGGCTTTCTCTACATGTATTGGCATGCTTCAGCATGCAGTAAAGGCATATGAATCAGGCTTTGGCACACATCTTATTGATAAAAGCCGTAAGCAAAAAACCGGTGCAGGAAAGTTGCTTGCCTGGATAAATGAAAATTTATAGAATCTCTACTGCGGCAGGCTGCGATCTTCGAATTTTTAAGCTTCCGTTGCTCACGTATTTCTATATACGCTGCGCTACGGTTCTTAAAAATCCTTGTTCTCGCCATGCCGCAGCGAGATTGTAAATAGTTTGTAGAAATAGTTAAAAAATCTGTTTCATAATTCCTTCTAATTTATTATAGTAACACCACATATAGAATAGAGAGGAGCCATGACCATCAATATCCAGTTACCAAAGAAACAATCCCTAAGACCGCAAATTGCTGTATTCGGTGTGGGAGGTGCTGGGTGTAATGCTGTTAACAACATGATAAACTCAAGACTTGAAGGCGTTGACTTTATTGTTGCAAATACCGATGCGCAGACGCTTGAAAACTCACTTACCGAAAAGCGTATTCAACTGGGTAAAGATATTACGCAAGGGTTGGGGGCTGGCTCTTACCCTGAGGTTGGTAAAGCCGCTGCTGAAGAATCCCTAGATGAAATTGTAGATTATTTACAGGGGTGTAACATGGTGTTTGTGACTGCCGGAATGGGCGGTGGCACTGGAACAGGCGCGGCACCTGTTATTGCAAGGCTTGCCCGCGAAATGGGAATATTGACAGTATCTGTTGTAACAAAGCCCTTCCACTTTGAAGGTGCTCACCGCATGAAAGTAGGCGAACTTGGATTGCAGGAATTACAGAAATTTGTTGATACATTGATAGTTATACCAAACCAAAATCTTTTCCGGATTGCCGATAAAAACACAACGTTTGCCGATGCATTCAAAATGGCAGATGATGTTCTGCATAACGGTGTACGTAGTGTTACTGACCTTATGGTTGTTCCAGGACTAATAAACCTTGATTTTGCCGATGTTCGCTCAATCATGAGCGGTATGGGCAGGGCGATGATGGGAACCGGTGAAGCAGAAGGTGATAAGAGGGCGTTGGAGGCGGCAGAAGCTGCAATATCTAACCCGCTTCTTGATAACACATCCATGCAAGGTGCAAAAGGTGTGCTTATTAACATAACCGGTGGTTCTGACATGACGCTGTTTGAAGTTGATGAAGCAGCAAACCGTATACGTGAAGAAACTGATCAAGAAGCCAATATAATTTTCGGCTCCACCTTCAACCAAGACCTGCAGGGGAAAATAAGAGTTTCAGTTGTTGCTACCGGTATTGATGGCAGCGCTGAGCAGAAGCCTGTCAAATCAGCTTCTTTCTTTATGCAGACAAAAGAGACAAGGCCCCAACCATCTATATCTCAACGTTTTTCGTTCTCAGCACAGGAAGTGAATGAGGAAGAGGCGGAATACCAATCAATACAAGTGAAAGAAGAAATTACAGTTTCAGAAGATGAGTTGAGGATTTCAGCAAGCACGGAAGAAACTTTTATAGCTCCTGAGCCTGTTGAACCTGATTTTTCAAGCCTTAATCAACGTACAGAAGCAAATTTTAGGGAGGAAGAAGAAGTTTTAGCGGCAACCTTGCCTAAAATGGAAGCTGAAGTTGAACGCAGACCTATTGCTGCTACAAGAAGCAGCTTTTCTTTCTTTGGTAATAAAGCTGCAAAAGCAGCATCTTCAACTGCTGAAATAGCCTCAAAACCTCAATTCGAAGCACCAGGAATTAAAACGCAGGTTAAGGAAAAAGATTTTTCCCCACGCCAGGATAGTTTTGACATCCCGGCATTCCTAAGGCGTAAGAATAATCAGTAGTCTTTTGATTTGTAACAATTTGTAACAAAGTTTATTTTGCGCAAAAAAAGGGCTTACCCTATATTCTAACTAGAGAAAGGGTAGGTAAATTTTGTATTCAAGCTTTCAACAAACACTAGCTAATCAGGTAAGCTGCGTAGGTATTGCCCTGCATACAGGAGCAAAAATCTCAATGACTCTGCTTCCTGCAAAAGAAGATACCGGGATAGTTTTCCGCCGTTTAGACGTTCAAGGAAAAAATAACGAAATTCTAGCTAATTATCAGAATGTTACCAATACAACACTTGGTACAACCATATCTAATGATATAGGTGTCAATGTTGGTACTATAGAACATTTAATGGCAGCTTTCTGGGGCTGCAGCATTGATAATGCAATCGTTGAATTAAACGGCCCGGAAGTGCCTATCATGGATGGCAGTTCCGAACCTTTTGTTTTCCTTATAGAATGTGCAGGCATACAAACCCAAAGAAAACCAAGAAGAATTATAGAAGTTCTTAAGAAAGTAGACGTTTTTGAAGATGACAAACACGCCTCCATAAGCCCTTCAGAAGATTTCTGTGTAAGCCTTGAAATTGATTATAATAATACGATGATCTCACATCAAAAATGTGTTTTTAACTCATCTGATATATCATTTAAGACTGATTTATGCCGTGCAAGAACTTTTGGTTTTGAGCATGAAGTATCCAAACTCCGTTCAATGGGGCTTGCTCGCGGAGGTTCCTTAGATAACGCAATTGTTGTAAGCGGTAACCGCGTTCTTAATGAAGATGGCCTACGTTATTCTGATGAATTTGTGCGTCATAAGATTCTTGATTGTATCGGCGATTTTTATCTGACAGGGGCATACATGAAGGGCCATTTCCATGGCTACCGCTCTGGTCATGGACTTAATAATAAATTACTCAGAGAATTCTTTGCAGATAAAACCGCATGGCGCCTCGTAGATGCATTACCACTGCCTTCCCAGCAAAATACATCTTCTGTACAACAAACTTACTATTGATAAACCCTGCCTTCCCTAGTAGATTTCCTAGAGCATTTTCATTTTAAGTTTTTACTGCGTCGTGCTGCAGGTCAAAATGTGCTCATGTATCTTTAATACACTACGCGCATTTTGTTTTGCACTCCTAGTAAAAATACTTAAAAACAAAACGCTCTAATTATAATTAGGAAATCTTTTCATGAAGATAATTTCA
The DNA here is from genome assembly GCA_964450945.1 of uncultured Rickettsiales bacterium. Lineage (GTDB taxonomy): Bacteria > Pseudomonadota > Alphaproteobacteria > Rickettsiales > JABDBP01 > CAYVHI01. The sequence goes on along the minus strand of CAYVHI010000014.1, from coordinate 16,183 downwards.
AATACGGTTTTGCTGATATGTCTGCTTATATTAACTGCATGCAGCAGCAATAAAGAAGAAAAAGCTGAAGCTGATCTTCCTGCGGAACAACTTTACAATGAAGGTATGGATAATATTCATACCCGTGATTATAAAGTTGCAATAGAAAAGCTGCAGAGAATAGAAAATCTTTACCCTTACTCAAAATGGTCTACCAAAGGAAAGATAATGGCAGCTTATGCAAGCTACCGCGCTGGTGAGTATGAAGACGCTATTATCATGCTTGATAATTTTATAAAAGTGCATCCAGCAAATGAAGATACTCCATATGCTTATTACCTGCGTGCCTTGAGTTATTATGACCGGATTGTTGATATAGGTCGTGATCAGAAAATTACAGAGCAGGCATTTGGTGCACTTAATGAAGTAACGCTACGCTTTCCTGAAAGTGAATATGCAAGAGATGCAAAACTTAAACTTGATCTTGTAACAGACCATCTGGCAGGAAAAGAAATGGAAATCGGCCGTTTTTACCAGCAGCGTGATAACTGCATTGGGGCAATAAACAGGTTCAAGAGGGTTGTTGATAAATATCAGACAACCAGCCATACACCGGAAGCACTTCACCGGCTTGCTGAATGCTATACTTCAATGGGAGTTATGGATGAGGCACAGAAATACGCATCAGTCCTTGGGCATAATTTCCCGAACAGTAAATGGTATAAAAGAAGTTATGAGCTGGTGAGCCCGGCAGGTGAAGTAGCCGAAGAAGAAAATAAAGGCACAAAATCCTGGCTGAAAAGAATTTTTTAATTATGTCTTTGTAAGGGACTTATGCTTACTAACCTTTCAATAAAAAATATAGTTCTGGTGGAGCAACTGGATATAGGTTTTGCTGAAGGGTTTACTGTGCTTACCGGAGAAACTGGGGCAGGAAAATCAATTCTGCTTGATGCTCTTTCACTGGCAATCGGGGAGCGGGCAGAAACAAGATTAGTGCGCAGCGGTGAAAAACAGGGAACCGTTACCTCAGAATTCGATATCAAAGGGAAAAAGAATTTAATAAAGATTCTTGATGAACAGGGCATTGAGGTGGAAGATAGCCTTATACTTCGCCGCATCATTCAGGCTGATGGAAAAAGCCGAGCTTTCATAAATGACTCTCCGATAAGCATCACACTTCTAAAGGAAATAGGCGAGCATCTGGTTGAGATACACGGGCAGCATGAGCAGGCCGGGCTTCTTAATACCTCTACCCATAAAGAGATAATAGATGCTTATGCTAAAGCTGAAAAGCAGCTGGAAAAAACTGCTGAAGCTTTCAAAAAATGGCAGGATGCAAAAAAAATGCTAGCTGAAAAAAAAGAGCAGGCAGAAAAGGTAAAAGCTGAAGAAGATTACCTTCGTCATGCCATAAAAGAACTTTCAGACCTTAATCCACAAGTGGGTGAAGAGGAAAAACTGGCAGAACAAAGAAGAATATTGATGCAGCGGGAAAAAATTATCGGCTCATTACAAATGGCTGTGCAGGAAATAACCCAGAATAAGCCGGTAGCAGAAGCACTAAGGGCGGCACAGCGCACGCTTTACCGCAATACTCAGGCAGGAGATGTGTTTACAAAAGCAATAGATGCGCTTGATAAAGCAGCCAATGAAACGGAAGAGGCAGTAGGCGTTCTTGAAAAATTAAGCGAGTCACTGAACCCTGAAAACTCAAGCCTTGAGCAGGTTGAAGATAGGTTGTTCTCACTAAGGGAAGCGGCAAGAAAATATAGAAAAACAGTTGATGAACTTCCAGCATTACATCAAGAGCTGTCCGCGCAACTCTCCCTTATTGATTCTAAAGATAATGCGCTAACCACACTTGAAAATGAAGTAAAACAGGCAAAGAATTCCTATTCCATTTTTGCAGATGAACTTTCTGTCCTGCGCGCCAAAGCAGCAAAAAAAATAGAGAAAGTTGTAGCTGATGAGCTTGCCCCACTGAAACTTTCAGCCAGCTCATTCCGGGTTAACATTGAAAGTTTAAGTGAAGAGAGCTGGAACTCCGAAGGCAAGGAATCAATAAGGTTCGAGGTAAAAACCAATGCTGGTAGCCCGTTTGGCCCGTTAAACAAAATTGCTTCCGGTGGTGAACTTTCCCGCTTCATGCTGGCGCTTAAAGTTGTGTTACTTGATATATCGAAGGCAGGAACGATTATTTTTGATGAGATTGATGCTGGAATCGGCGGTGCGGTTGCTGATGCAGTGGGCAAAAGGCTTGCAGAACTTGGGAAAAAGCAGCAGGTTCTGGTGGTTACTCACCAGCCGCAGGTGGCGGCATATGGAACTAACAATATGTTTGTCAGCAAAGAAGTGAAGAATAATAAAACCATCACCAGCATCAAGACACTCTCTGAAAAAGAGAAAAAAGAAGAACTAGCACGTATGCTTGCCGGAGCCAAGGTTACAGATGAAGCACGGGCGGCGGCACTAGCACTCATGGACTCATGAAAGACCTTTTCGATACAGTAAAACCACAGGATAAAAAACCGGATGAGCTTACAAGTGAAGAAGCGGCACTGGAACTGGCGCGCCTAAGCAAAGAAATAGGAAAGCATGATAAATTATATTATCAGGAAGATGCGCCGGTTATAAGCGATGCCGAGTATGACAGGCTATTCAAGCGCAACGAGGATATAGAAAAGATATTTCCCGAATTGATAAGGGAAGATAGCCCTACCCAAAGGGTTGGCGCAGCACCGGTTGAAAAATTCAAGAAAGTAAAACACACCGTGCCGATGCTCTCTCTCCAAAAGGCTTTCACCGAAGAAGACGTGAAAGATTTTTTGGAAAGCGTGCAGCGATTCTTAGGACTTGATGAAAACGAAGAAATAGAATTATTTGCTGAGCCAAAGATAGACGGAACCTCATTTTCAGCAAGATATGAAAAAGGAAAGTATGTCCTTGGCTCTACCCGTGGAGATGGATTTGAAGGAGAAGACGTTACTGCAAACCTTGCGACAATTCTGCCAAGGCAACTTAAAAGTGGAGCGCCTGATGTGTTGGAAGTACGAGGAGAAGTTTTCCTTACCCATGAAAAATTCAAAAAACTGAACGAAGAAAGAGAGAGGGAAGGTGAAGCAATATTTGCAAACCCCCGTAACGCAGCGGCAGGCAGCTTAAGGCAACTTGATAGCAGCATTACGGCCTCACGCGGGCTTTCCTATTATATTTTCGGGTGGGGAGAAGAAAGCAAAGAACTTGCAACAACTCAAAGTGAAACACTTAACAAAATTATTAAGTTGGGGAGTTTTAATTCAAATCAGCATTGTAGCGTTATAAACAGCAAAAATTTTTACAAGCTTTTCTCTTACTATAATAAAATATTAAGTATTAGAGCTAAACTTGATTACGATATTGATGGCACGGTTTACAAAATAAATCGCCTTGATTGGCAGGAAAAACTGGGGGCGGTGAGCCGCTCGCCACGCTGGGCGATTGCGCATAAATTCCCGGCCGAGCAGGCAAAAACAATATTGGAAAAAATTGAGATACAGGTGGGGCGCACAGGCGCTTTAACGCCAGTGGCCCGGCTGAAGCCAATAACCGTTGGTGGCGTGGTGGTTTCAAACGCAACGCTGCATAACCAGGATGAGATTGAGCGAAAGAGTATTCATGTTGGCGATCTGGTGACCATTCAGCGTGCAGGGGATGTTATTCCGCAAGTGGTGGCTGCTGAACGCACGAAAGATTCAAAGCCATATAAATTCCCAACCCATTGCCCGGTATGTGGCAGCATTGCAATACGGGAGGAAGGAGAGGCAGTAACTCGTTGCACAGGAGGGCTGATATGCGAAGCGCAAGCCTTAGAACGTCTGCGCCATTTTGTCTCACGCGGGGCATTTGATATCGAAGGCTTGGGAGAAAAGCAGATACAAAAATTCTGGGAAGAGAATTTAATCCGGGAACCAGCGGATATATTTAAACTCCATGAGCATCAGGAAAAAATAAAATTATGGGAGGGGTTTGGAGAGAAATCAGTATCAAACCTAATCTCAGCAATTGATTCACGCAGGAATATTTCGCTAGCCAGGTTTATTTTTGCACTGGGCATAAGGCATGTGGGTGAAGCAACAGCAAGGCTATTTGCTGAAAATTACCTTACATTCGAAAACTGGCGGAAAGCCATGACCGAAGCGGCTGACAAAACCTCCAAAGCCTATGAAGAATTGCTTTCCATAGACGGTGTGGGTGAAGTAATGGTAGAGGAGATAATAGGTTTTTTCAGCGAAAAGCATAACAACAACCTGCTTGATAAACTGGTTGCTGAACTTAAAATCCAGAAAGCAGAGCCACGTAGGGCTGATTCACCAGTTTCAGGAAAGACGGTAGTCTTCACCGGAACACTTAATACATTAACGAGGGATGCCGCAAAAGCAGGGGCAGCAGCACTGGGCGCCAAAGTAGCAGGATCTGTATCTTCCAAGACGGATTACGTGGTTGCTGGTGATGATGCTGGATCAAAATTGAAGCGCGCAAAGGAACTTGGTGTTACAATACTGACAGAGCAAGAGTGGTTAAATTTAATCAATGAGTAAAGAAAAATTACACCTTTTAAGAAAATTACTGACACAAAAGAAGCTTAAAGGCTTCATTGTCCCAATGAATGATGAATTCCAGAATGAATATGTGCCGGATAGTGCCAAGAGAATGGAGTGGCTTACCGGATTTTCCGGATCAGCCGGGACTGCGGTAGTGCTTGATAATAAGGCTTCTGTGTTTGTAGATGGTAGGTATACATTGCAGGCAAAACAGCAGGTGGACAGAAAAATTTTTGAAATCCATAATATAAAAGACATTAATGTTGCCGAATGGCTGAATAAAAACTGCAAGAAAGGTGATGTTATAGGTTATGATTCATGGCTACATACAGAGGCAAACCGTGAGAGATTAAAGAATGTTGCAAGAAATGTGATATTCAAAGCTACAGAAAATCTGGTGGATGAAGTTTGGAAAAACCAGCCAAAACCACCATGTGGAAAGGCCTTTGAATATCCACTTCAATACGCTGGTGAGAGCAGCTCATCAAAAATAAAAAGAATATCCTCTGAGATCAAAAAATGTGGGGCGGATGCAATGGTGATAGCGGCGCCTGATTCCCTATGCTGGTTGCTTAATATAAGAGGGAGTGATATTCCACAGACGCCTTTTGTATTAGCATTTGTGCTATTACATAAAACCGGAAAGGTTGATCTTTACATTGATCAAAATAAAATCACGCCGCCGGTAAAAAAATATTTAGGCCGAAATGTAAATATTTTTGAGTTAAAAAATCTTAGGCATAATCTGCAAAGTCTGGCTAAAAAAGGAAAAATAATGGCGGACCCAGCACTTGTGCCCGCATGGTTCTTTGATGCTGTTTTGCAGGCAAAAGGCCAGATTATAAAAAGACACGATCTCTGTCAGTTGCCGAAAGCATGTAAGAATGAGGCGGAAATAAAGGGGATGAAAAATTCTCATATAAGAGATGGGGCAGCTGTGACCTCTTTTCTTTGCTGGTTGGATGAGAATGTAAAAAGTGGAAAGATAGATGAACTTTCTGCAGCGGAAAAACTTCTTTCATTTAGGAAAAAACAGAAATTATTCAAGGAGCCAAGCTTTAACACAATAGCAGGTTTTGGTGCACACGGCGCGATTGTACATTACCGTGCCGATAGAAAGAGCAGTGCAAAAATCAGAACAGATAATATCCTCCTCCTTGATTCTGGAGGGCAATACCTTGACGGTACAACAGATATAACCCGCACTATTGCGACCGGAAAAGTGACAAAGGAACAAAAAGAAAATTTTACCCGTGTTCTTAAAGGGCATATTGCTATTGCGACAGTAAAATTCCCACGTGGAACAAGCGGTGCAGAGCTTGATGTGCTTGCAAGGCGACATCTGTGGCAGGTGGGCAGGGATTATGACCACGGAACCGGGCATGGGGTTGGTGCTTACTTGAGTGTGCATGAGGGACCGCAACGCATAAGCAGGGTTTCAAATGTGCCGTTACAGGAAGGAATGGTTATTTCTAATGAACCGGGATACTACAAAGAAGGTGAATACGGGATAAGGATAGAAAACCTTATACTTGTAAGGAAAGATAAGGAATCAAGTAAGAGTGGAAGGGATTTTCTTTGTTTTGAAACAATTACAAAAGCGCCTATTGATACAAGGCTTATAGAAAAATCCATGCTTACAAAAGACGAGATTGAATGGCTTAAGCAATACCACGCTACTGTTGCTAAAGATTTGAAGCCGCTGCTTGATGCAGAAACTTATAAGTGGCTAATGGCCAACAGTGTTATCTAGGCTAAGACCTTCTTGAGCGAGTTCTGATTTTAATTCTTCCATTATTTGTGTAAGAGCCTGTTTACTTACTGCCTCACAACGGGCTGAGATTGCTGGCTGGGTATTGGAAGCACGAACCAGCCACCAGCCATTAGTATTCTCAACACGTACACCATCAATATCAAGAAAGTTTGCATTCCTGCTTTTCAAGCGGCGTCTAATATTTTCTATAACATTGAATTTTTTATCTTCCGGACAGGCAATCCTGTATTCCGGCGTGTTGTGCATTACCGGCATGGAATCATAAATTTCGGTTATGCTTAAGCGTGATTTTGCCAATAGGCTAAGCAAACGCACTGCCGCATATGGGCCATCATCAAAACCGAAATAATTATCTTTTATGAAAAAATGACCACTCATTTCGCCAGCCAGAATTGCGCCGGTTTCCTTCATTTTTGTTTTTATAAGTGAGTGTCCTGCTTTCCAGACAAGGGGATTTCCACCAAGTTTCTTCACTTCATCAATAAACACTTTGCTGGCCTTAATATCAGCAATGATTGTTGCCTTTGGGTGTTTCTGTAAGATTTCGCGGGCGAAGATAACCAGCATCTGATCACCCGTAATCATACGGCCTTTGGTATCAACAACGCCCAAACGGTCACCATCACCATCAAAAGCAACACCAACATCACACTTTTCAGATTCTACAGCCTTTACTAGCTGTTTAAGATTCTCAGGCACTGTAGGATCTGGGTGGTGGGAAGGAAATGTGCCATCAATCTTTGTATTTAGAAGGATATGTTTACCAGGAAGCTTTTTGCAGATAAGCTCAACTATTTCACCGGCTGCGCCATTACCAGAGTCCCAGGCTATTTTTAAGTCACGCTTACCTGAATACGCAGAAATCAAAGTATTAACATAGCTTTCCTTTATTTCTTTTTTTGTTAGCCCGCCTTTACCTTCAAGCAGATCATTATTGTTTATAAGGATGGCAAGTGAACGTATCTGGTCTCCATGTAATGAATCTCCACCCAGCATGAATTTAAAGCCATTATGGTCTTTAGGGTTGTGGGAGCCTGTGACCATAACCCCACCTGAAGCTTTTAATGTATGAACGGCAAAATAAAGCATAGGTGAAGGCCCTAAGCCTATAGATATTACATCTGCCCCTGCAGCCCTTAAGCCATCAATAAGATTCTTTTCCATATCAGGTGAGCTGATACGACCATCCCGCCCGACGGCTATAACATTACCTTTACCAGACCTTATTACCAGTGTAGCAAAAGCACGGCCTATATTAAATGCATCTTTCTCGGTAAGGGTTTTGCCAACTACGCCACGAATGTCATATTCCCGGAAAATCGAAAGAGAAATGCTGCCAGAATTATTATGTACCACCTGTTTTTTCGCTCTATTAGAATTCATGGCAGGTAGCATAACGAAAATTTTAGAAAGCTAAAGATTTCTTTTGCCCTTTTGCATCATTTTTAATAGCTGTGAGGCAATCTGGTTCTCGCTGAAATTTATTGGGGATATTCTTCTTTCGCTGCCAAAAAATGATGATTGAAGTTCGTTATTAAGCAGGTTCTTAAAATTATTAATAATAAGTGACTCAATAAAGCTATCTCCTGTCTGATTAACTCCTAAAGAATTAAAGATGCCGTTCCTTATTCCACGGAGGTTACTAGACTGAATTGACCGGGAATTATTATAAATAGCTTTATTTATAGAATCGAGCAGGGAGCTTTTGTTTTCGCTATTGCGGCTTGTTTCCATCATCTGCCGCAATTGCCTGATACTTGCAGCCTCTGAAGATGGGAATAACTTATTGTAATAACGTCTAAATCTAAATGGATACTTCATGGTTTTTACCTTCCTTTTATAAAAGGTATAGCCATATCCTGATTTCCGGAAGAGTGTTTTTGCTATTAGAAAAGAATTATGGTATAAACTTAAACCTATTAATTCGATAGGCATAATAATGATTAACAAAAAAACAAAATATGCAATTAAAGCTCTGACCGAACTTGCGCGGAGCAATCAGGGTGGGCCTATGCATATTGAAACCCTGGCGAATAAACAAGGAATTCCAAAAAAATTTCTGGAACTCATACTTCTAGATTTGAAAAGACTGGGATTCATTGAAAGCAAAAGAGGGAAAGATGGCGGATATATTCTAAGAAAATCCCCGGATAAAATTACCGTTGGTGAAGTTATAAGGTTTTTTGACGGGCCACTTGCACTACTTCCATGTGCCAGCGTTACCAGATATGAAAAATGCAGTGACTGCGTTGATGACAAAACATGTTCGCTCATGCGCCTGATGAAATCAGTACGTAATGAAACCTCAAAGATTCTTGATAACACAAAAATTTCTGAATTAATTTAGACTTCCAGCGTGGGCAACCATTGAAAACCTTCATTCGGATTTTCACTGTGGGGGATTATTTCAATGTTTGATACTTTTGCCGCCGAAGGCCCTTTCCAGCAATCATTAATCAAAGCATCAACCTTTTCTTCCAGGCCGTGGAATACTGCTTCAACCGTGCCATCAGTGCGGTTACGCACCCAGCCGTGAACACCGTGCCTATTCGCCGCACCGACAGTCCATGCACGGTAGCTGACACCCTGTACCCGACCGGAGATTAAAATTCTTATAGTTTTTTGTGACATAATTTTTTCTAAGTATATTGATATAAAAATAAAAACAATATAATTTACTGAACTATGAAAAAGGCAGAAGGTATTAGATATATTTTTCTGGTAACGCTTGTTGCGTTTTTAATGAATGCAATACTGCCGTTCTTTGCTGTTTATAACCTTACTACAGACCATAGGGCTGAGCTTGGTAATAGCGCAGAGGTTTCCTCACTTTTTGGCGATAAAGTTCTTATCTGTACCGAAGATGGTTTTAGGTGGGTTTCATGGGAGGATATTGAGAGCGGCAAAGAAAACCCAGAACCTCACCAGGAATACAAATGTCCATTATGCTATGTAGCAGCAAATGGTACAAAAACAGTTACACCAGATAAGATAATTGTTCAAGATTTTGAATTTCAGCAAGATGTAATATATTTAAGCTATAATTATTTTTCATCTCCACTGCATTTACAATCATATCTTAAAACCCGCTCTCCTCCTCACTCCTCCGTTATCTAATTTTTATAAAATATTTTAAATAACAAAAACGAAGGAGACTTCAATGTTAAAGCACTTACGCGTGGGCGCATGCTCACTTATTACTGTTTCAATATTTTCAATACCAGTTGCCAATGCTTCCTGCGGGAGTGCATTTTGCCCCGTTAATACCCAGTGGGATGTACAGGGTGTATGGACAGAACCAGGTTTAAGGTTTGACCTGCGTTATGAACATATAGCGCAGAAACAACCCCGTCATGGGCGCAGTTCAGTAGAGGTTGGTGAAATACATCAACATCATGATGAAGTGGAAACCATCAATAATAATTATCTGGCGACGCTTGATTATGCTTTTAATAGAACATGGGGTGTTTCTCTCAGCGCACCTGTTGTAGAACGCTCACATCGGCATCTCCATAATCATCATGGTGCTGTTTTAGTTGAAGACTGGGATTTTGCTAAAATCGGTGATATGCGCTTATCAGGGCGTTACCAAAAGCCTATGGGTAAATTTGAGGCAGTAGGCCTTACATTTGGTTTAAAATTACCAACTGGGGATTTTAATGTTTCTAACAGTGAAGGCGATGTGGCAGAACGTAGCCTGCAACCTGGCACTGGAACAACTGACCTTTTAATTGGCCCATTTATACGCTTGCCTTTAAGCAAGGATGATTCAGTGTTTTCACAGTTGCTTTTAAGCAAACCATTAAATGAACGTGATGGGTATGAGCCGGGTGAGCAAGTTGTTTGGGATATTGGTTACCGCCACGCCTTGACAGAAAAAATCTCTGGTCTAGTACAACTAAATTTTAATTATAAATTGAAAGATAGTGGTGAAGAAGCTGAACCAGAAAGCAGCGGCAGCCGTTCTATTAATTTCAGCCCCGGCCTAAGCTATACGCTTACTGAAAATGCTCTCCTTTATGGTTATGGGCAGATACCGTTATATCAGTATGTAAATGGTGTGCAACTTACGGAAGACTGGGCAATTATAACAGGAGTAAGTTTTAGATTCTAATATTTTTAGTATTACCACCATCCAAAGAAGTTCTTTGGATGGTGGTATATTTAGAACTAAAAAGTTGTCTCATTAGTTTTAGAAGTTGCAAGCCAACTCCAAGCTGGTTTTTTTAATTCTTAAATGGTTATATTGCTTTGCTGGCCTATTTATGAAATTATATACCTAACATTCAGAAAAATAGGGAACTTAATGCAAGAAATAGAGTTTATCGCTTTTGTAGGAAAAAAAGTCTTTGAGGCCGCAAAGAATAACAATGTTTTTGCTGGCTTCCTTATTTTTATAGTAGGAGTTCTGATTTCCTCTGCCATATATCATATAACTATGAAGTTAAAAGGCAGCTTAAAAATCCTGACAGATAAAGAAGAATATAATAACGGCGATACAATAAAAGGAAAAATCACCTTAACTGTCCGTAAAAATATAAAGTGCAGGAAGTTTAACATAAGACTATACCGTGAGATAAGATTTATAAGAATTAGTGATAAATCGGAACAGACAAAAATAACTTTTGAAGAAGAAAAGATCCTGGCTAATGATATTGAATATCTGCCTGGGCAAACACCGGAATACGAGTTTGAATTCACATTTCCTGAAACCGAACCAAGTGCAATACAGATAAACCTTAAAGATTTTTTTGGTGAAGAGATAGCAAAGGCTTACCTTGAGAATCAAAGTTTTAATAAAGGTTTAGGTATAAGATGGTATCTTGATGCAAGCATTGATGCAGAAGGGGTGGATATATTCTGCACAATACCTCTTAAAGTGAGGAATGTGTATTAAATGGTGGGCTGTACAGGATTCGAACCTGTGACCTATTGATTAAGAGTCAACCGCTCTACCAACTGAGCTAACAGCCCTATAAGAAACAAACAGAAAGGGTTTTTAGACCTTACCAAGCAACCTTGCAACTGGTTTCTAGCTGGATTTGGCCAATTTATCAAATTTTTGCAGGCGGGAGATTATTTTTTGCATATCATTCAGTTTTAACATACATGGGCCATCGCTTGGTGCGTGATCCGGGTCTTGGTGTGTTTCAGTAAATATTCCGGCAACACCAACAGCAACTGCCGCGCGTGCCAGAACTTCAACGAACTCACGTTGCCCGCCACTTGAACCACCCTGGCCGCCAGGCTGCTGGACTGAGTGTGTAGCATCAAAAATAACCGGATAACCTGTTTCTTTAAGAATAGGTAGGGCACGCATATCTGAAACAAGTGTATTATAGCCAAAACTTGCGCCACGCTCTGTTAGAAGGATGTTTTTATTTCCTGTTGAAGCGATTTTCTCGGCAACGTTCTTCATATCCCACGGAGCAAGGAACTGGCCTTTTTTAACATTAACGACCTTACCTGTATTACCAGCGGCAATGAGAAGATCAGTCTGGCGGCAAAGGAATGCTGGTATTTGCAACACATCAACAACTTCAGCAGCCATTTCACAGTGAGCTTCGCTATGAACATCTGTAAGCGTTGGTATACCAAATTTCTTTTTGATTTCTTCAAAAACGGGTAGGGCTTTACTAAGACCAATACCACGGGCAGACTTAACACTGGTGCGGTTTGCCTTATCGAATGATGTTTTGTAGATTAGGCCAATACCAAGTTTCTTAGTTAGGCTTACAAGTGATTCAGCTATTTCCAGCGCATGCTGGCGTGATTCCATCTGGCACGGGCCAGCAATAAGTACAAAAGGCAAATCATTGCCAATATTTACTTTTCCGATTTTTATATTTTTCTGTTTCATTTTTTATTCTTCAGAGATGCTTTTACGAAAGAAGCAAATAATGGATGTGGGGCGAAGGGCCTAGATTTGAATTCCGGATGGAACTGGACACCAACGAACCATGGATGTTTAGGAATCTCAACTATCTCAGGGAGATTACCATCTGGCGACATTCCTGAGAACCTTAACCCAGCTTTTTCTAGCTGCTTTATGTAATTTATATTCACTTCATAACGGTGGCGGTGACGCTCATTAATCTTATCTTTACCATAAATCTTATTTGCTAAACTGCCTTTCTCGAGATTGCACGGGTATAAACCAAGACGCATGGTTCCACCGAGGTCACTAGATTGGCTACGCTTTTCCAGCGTATTACCGCGCATCCACTCTGTCATCAAACCAATTACCGGATTTGCGCATTTGCCGAATTCTGAAGAAGAAGCATCTTTAATTTTTGCAACATTTTGCGCTGTCTCTAAGACGGCCATTTGCATACCAAAACATATACCAAAATATGGAATGTTATGTTTTCGTGCATAACCAGCGGCGAGCATTTTTCCCTTTACGCCATCTTCACCAAAACCCCCTGGAACAAGGATTCCATCAACATCCTTAAAGATCTTTTCCAGCTTGTTATCATCAAACTCGCGGGAATTTATCCACTTGATATTCACCTTTGCCTGATTAGCGATGCCAGCATGATCCAGCGATTCGATTATGGATTTATAAGCATCTTTCAGGCCAGTGTATTTACCAACAATCGCTATAGTTGTTTCGTCTTTTGGTGACTGCATCACCTTCACTATATTTTCCCAGCGGGAAAGATTTGGCTTCCTGGCTTTCTCCATGCCAAAACATTTTAAAACCTCTTCATCAAGACCTTCTTCATGATATTCAAGAGGTACTTTATATATGCACTGAGTATCAAGTGCCTGTATCACTGCTTTTTCCGGAATATTACAGAATAATGCAATTTTTTTCCTTTCAAGAGGAGGTATAGGATGCTCTGAACGACAAAGAAGAATATCCGGCTGAATACCTATGGTGCGGAGTTCTTTAACGCTATGTTGAGTTGGTTTTGTTTTTAATTCTTTTGCTGCTGAAAGATATGGAACAAGAGTAAGGTGAATGAATATCGCACGCTTTTTTCCAAGTTCATAGCCTAGCTGACGAATTGCTTCAAAAAACGGAAGGCCTTCAATATCACCAACCGTGCCGCCGATTTCACAGATAATGAAATCATGCCCTTCGGAGTCTTTTATGATAAAATCTTTTATAAGGTCTGTGACGTGGGGAATAACCTGAACTGTGCCACCGAGATAGTCACCAGTACGTTCCTTTGCGAGTAGCTTTGAATAAATCTGGCCGGTGGTTACGTTATCACCCTTCTTTGCATCAACGCCTGTGAATCTTTCATAATGACCTAAATCCAAATCTGTTTCAGCACCGTCTTCAGTAACGAATACCTCACCATGCTGTATAGGGCTCATGGTGCCGGGATCAACATTAAGATAGGGATCTAATTTCCTAAGCCTTACTTTAAACCCCCTGGCTTGTAGCAATGCGCCGAGGCTTGCGGCGGCTAACCCTTTTCCTAGTGAGGAAACAACGCCGCCGGTTATAAAAATAAAACGTACCATATCACTGCGCTATAGGAACAGATGGTTCTTTTGGTTTTTCTGGTGTTTCTGTTTTAACAGGCTCAACTTTCTGCTCCTGCATAATTCTTTCAATAAGAGAAGAACTTTGAGAGGTATGTGATGCCATGTAAGCAAGCACCATACTGTTTGTCATAAAGGCAATAGCAAGTATTGCAGTTGTGCGGGTAAGCAAGTTAGCTGAAGCGCGGCCTGAAAGGAAGTTATTCCCGCCGCCGCCTAAACCAAGACCATCATTGCTGCTGCGTTGTATAAGGATTATACCAACCAGAGCAAGTGCTATAAAAATATGTATTACCAGCAAAATCGTTTGCATTATAGACTCTCTAAAGCTTTTTTCATTTAATTATCTACTTCGTCGCGACTTCGGTCTCGATGTGCTCATGTAACAATTTGTACACTCCGCGCATCTCGCCTTGCGCTCCTAGTATATAAATTAAAGCAAAAAAGCTTGCTATAAAATATTGGAAAAAAGGTAATATACAGAATTAGATGTTTACAGTAAATAGAATTGTATCTACCATTTTTTCACAGCTATCTCTATGATTTTGCAGAATTCTTCTGCATCAAGGCTGGCTCCGCCAACCAGAAAGCCGGCCACATGCCGTGCAGCAATGATATGAATAGCATTGGAGCTTTTTACCGAACCACCATATAGAATTTTAATGCTTTCCTTGATGTTTTTAAAATTATCATCAACAAGTTCATTGATGAAACTATGCATCTCACCAATCTCTTCCTGGCCGGCATTTTTTCCAGTTCCAATCGCCCACACTGGCTCATAAGCAATCAATGTATTTTCGCTGTTAGTGGAAGAGGGCAGTGAATTTAATATCTGTTCACCCACAACTTCATATTCTTTGCCAAGCTCACGCTCATCAAGAATTTCCCCAACACATAAAATGACTTTCAGGTTATTTTCATGCGCGCGTGAGACCTTATTCCTGATGATTTCATTTGATTCCTTGAAATGCTGCCTACGCTCCGAATGTCCAATTATTACATATTCACAACCTGCATCTTTTAACATTGGAGCCGCGATTTCACCTGTATATGCGCCTGAATCATGCTCGGCGCAGTTCTGTGCACCAAGCTTTATTGAAGATTTTGCCAATTTCTTTGCCACTTCATCAAGAAGTGTAAATGGCGGGAATACTATGATTTCAGCTTTAATCTTATTGGTTTTTATATATTTATCTATTTCATCAGCAAGTGCCGCCCCCTGCTTAGGAGAGCCGTTCATTTTCCAGTTACCAGCTATTATTGGAATATTCTTTTGCATTTACGCAGATTAATATTGTTTATTAAAAAAGCAAGAAATGCTGTTTAATTAATTTGAGATATATAGTATTTATATTCTTATGGATGACAATAATAATAAAGTAGTCTGGCAGGCCGGGCCATCACAGGTAATAAACTTTGGGGTATACAGCTCTACGGCTTTAACAATAATTCTTCTTATTGCCTGGCAGGCAGGCTTAGTAAAATCATTGTTAGGTGATTTTTTGCCTGTTGGAGAATTTTTATACATAATAAAACTTGTTGTTATTATCATGATTGGAGTCAGCGTCTGGAAGTGGCTTGAAGTTAAGTGCATTAAATACACGCTGACTGAACAGGTTTTCCGCTTCCAGTATGGTATATTAAACCGTGTTACTCAGGAATTTGAGCTTTACAGGGTAAAAGACACCACAACCATACAGCCATTTTTCCTGCGTATTTTTGGGTTAGGTAATATTAGAATTGATACCACTGATAATACTACACCGGTAGTTTATGTCCTTGCTATTAATGATACTGATAAAATAAGACAGATAATAAGAAGTGGGGTGGAAGAAATGCGCAGGCGAAGGGGAATAGTTGAAGTTGCAAATATGTAGGAATTTCTAATAAATTATGAGTCTTACTACCAATAAACACTTAATTACCATTGTAGATTCTGATTTAAAACATCAGGAAGAAATCAGAAATGCCCTTCTATCTTTTTATGTCGTAAACTCTTACTCAAACATCATAGAAGCGCTTTCTGGCATAAGCGCGCACCCGCCAGCTCTGGTTTTAGTTGGCGAGGAAGTTTTGCCATCTGGTGGTATAAATTTTATTAAGGCGATGAAGGATAAGGAAATCCTCGCAAAAATACCAATAATATACATTGCAGAAAAAGACAATTTTGAAACCACGGCTGCAAGTGCATGCGGGGCTGGAGCAACCAGCTACCTTGTAAAACCATATTTAAGAAGCAAACTGGTAAATGCTATATCTGCAGAACTTAATTCTAAAATCGAGCAAGAATGGGAAGTTCTTCCAGACATACCAAAAAAAGCATTGAAGGGTACGGTAGATTCGTTCA
>CAYVHI010000013.1:29684-41744 GCA_964450945.1 uncultured Rickettsiales bacterium | reverse complement strand
CTGGGAGAGGCTGTTATCCTATCCACCACTTCTTTCTGCAACATCAAGGTAAGACTTCGGAATGATTTTATATCATCAAGCCATTTGAATAACAGAACAGTGCCGACATTGTATGGAAGGTTAGCGATGATTTTTATTTTTCCTTCAGCAATCTCTGTTTCGGATATTTTTAATGCATCGGCAATTATCACCTCAAGCCGCTCTCCCGCAATATTCTTTAACGAAGATAGGGCCATAAGGCTTCTTGGATCCTTATCGATTGCTATTACTTTTTTAGCACCCGCTGCAAGAAGCGAGCGGGTAAGGCCGCCTGGCCCAGGGCCTACCTCTATTACCGTGCAATCTGAAATATCACCGGCGGTGCGTACGATTTTATCAGTTATATTAAGATCAAAGATGAAATGCTGGCCTAATTTTTTATCAGCAGAGAAGTCTAATTTCTTAGTAACTTCGCGAAGTGTAGGTAAAGAAAAGATTTCATCTTTCATGCAGAAAGAACCTACATCCTTATTTCTATGAAAGCTTCATCACGAAGTTTTTTCAAGTAACGGCGGGCTTCAAGATCAATTTTCTGTGCACCAAGGATTTCTGCCACCTTCTCTTTTGTTGGCGGTTCAGAAGGCGCCTTTTTTTCCTGCTTTATGAAAGCCATTTTCCTTTCGCAGACTAAAAATATGCTAAAACCTTCAGATGATGTTGCCACGCTGCTTGCCTTGCCAACTTTCAAGCCTGCGGCAAGCGGACGCAAAGGTTCGGCAAGATTTATTATTTTCATCATACCGAAATTGCGCAGTTCGATACCGGGGACAGCATTGTTCTCAAATTGCTCCAGGTCTTTGCAAGATTTGATTTTCTTTGCATTATCTTCCAGGATTTTTTTTGCATCAGTGCCTGTGTTGCTGGCAAACAGCTGGCGAAGATTTACCTGAGTGTTATTCATATCAGGTTTTTTTTCTTCGGTTTCTGTGGGAGCTATGTTCTTTTTATTCTGAGAGATGTTATATAACTCATCAAGCTCATATTCACTAAGCCTTATGCGTGGACGGATTTTCTGGCCAATAATTTTTTTCCAGGCAATCTGTGCTTTTAACTGACTCATTAAAGATTCTTCAGGAAAACCATTTTTCTTTAAGAAGGAATTAAACTCGCCAGGTTTTAAATTATTCTGTTGCTCCAGATCTTTTACCGCATTTGCCATATCTTCTTCGCTGACATCTATATTAAGTCGCTTTGCTTCCTGAAGCTTTAGTTTGTCATCAATCATTATCTGCAGAACTTTGGGGTTTATGTTCTCCCTTACCTCAGATGAATCTTGAAGGTGGGTCGAGCGGATTATAAGTTTTACCCTATCTTCGAGTTCATGCTTTGTGATTACATCATTATTGACGATGGCAATAATCGAAAACCCCGCTGCCATAGCAGCAGCAGGTAGAGAAAGTATTATTGTAAAAATGAATTTTTTTAGTGACATTAGCTCTTCTATACCAAATTAATTTATATTCTTGAAAGAGATTTGTACAGAATATGAAGATGAAGGTTCAATATCGCGGTCACGGGTGAATTCCCTGTTTATTCCTGAAATTACGGTTATGCATTCATTCTGGTATATCAACCCCCCTCCGGAAGAGATAAGGCCGCCATCTTTAGATAGATCACGTCTGGCATTGCCATATAACATCCAGTTCTTGTTTAGCGATAATGAGGAGGATCCAAATACTTCCTCCCTGTTATCCGAGCGGTTTATAATACCCCTGTCTAGTGTAACATAGTTGGCGTCCAGCCTTAACGGGCTTAGATTAAGCCCTAAAGAGAATTCATTGCGTTTGGGAGTAAGCTCCTTTTTATCCAGGCGGAAGCGATATGCAGTATCAAAAACCTTGCCATCCATAAAGCCTATTCTTCCTACATAATCGGAAAAGTTATCTTCATACCCACCCAGGTTCTGGAAATTGGCATCTGTTTTTGTACGGTAGCTTTGGGCAAAGAGAAAATCAAGATTACCCCTGTGAGCTCCAAATACACCGCCCCTGAAGCCATAGTTCGCTCTGGGGCCAGCCTCTATCCTATCCAAACCACTTACGTGATTTGAGCTGAAAATGTTTACATCAGAAAGCTCTAATTCCTGGCTATCTTGATTCGGAATCTTTGAAGGGTTGCCGCCGTAAGGACTTACGATAAGATCAGCTACAGGTTCAATGAAAATATTATTTTTTCCCTGCTGGCTTACAAAAGGCAGCGACCATCCAAGTTTTACTTCCGGAATGGCGCGGCCGACTGCTCCATCCTTATTTCCTGCATTATCAGAAGAGGTGGAAACATCTTCAACATGGTAGGCATCGCCACGAATGGTGGAGCTAAGCTCAAAGAGGCTGCCGGTCGATTTTGAGACATATGGGAGCTTCCAGCCACCAGTGAAAGACAGGCGGCGAATCTTTGATCCCTCATCACGGTGAAGGGCAAGAGCATTTCCATCAACCTCAAAACGTGAGCCGTTTGAAGAAGGTGAAGTCTCAAAATGCATTACAGAAAGTGGCAGGGCAAAAGGAGTAAGCGCCGGATCCCTATCTACGGTGAGTGATTGGAAGCTGACACCCCTTACCGCAATATAATTCTGGTTATACATTTTTTCTGCATAAATTGTGCTGGTGAGCCTGTCTTCATTACCGAATTTATAACGCCGCAAATATGTATCATCAGAAGAGCGTTTGCCATCAAAACCCCAGTTCCAATCATTCTTCAGGGCAAAATTTCCGTAACCCTCAATATGGCCACGGGTCTCAGTTCCGGAAGTGACCCTGCCAAGTTCATCCCGCTTATCGGGCTGGGTTATACTACCGGAAAACTGGTAAAAACCCTTGTTGGTAAGATGGCGGACCTCTCCCGACATTACCGGGCCTTCCTCAGAAGTTATGAATGGAACAAAAGTGGCATCCATGTTGGAGCCAAGATTATAGTAGTATGGCAACTTCACCGTGGTGCCAAGAGTGCTTATGTGGCTATATGTGGGCACCAAGAAGCCGCTTTTATGTTTTGCATTTGGAGTGGGGTGGGAGAAATATGGCGTATATAGTATGGGAGCGCCATAAATCTCAAAAAATGAATTTCTATAATGTATTTTTTCTTCCTGCTGGTCAATTTTAACTTCTTTTGCTTTTATTTGCCATTGTGGAGCACGGGAAGGGTCTTCCTTGCATAACTTGCAGGGTGAATATACTGCACTTTCCAGCCTGGTCACAAACTCATCCTCTCTGAGAGCGAGATTTGATGCAAAGAGAGAATTGTCCGCAAGACGTGCACGGAAATTGTTCACCACACCTTGTTTTAGATCATCTCTCAGCTCAGCCTGATCAGAGAAATAGACGTTACCGTCCGGTTCAACAAGTGCGATATTACCATATGCTTTCACTATATTATTTTGCTGGTCATATATGATCTTATCAGCCATGAGCAGCCTCTTGTCCTGATAAATTTCTACGCTGCCTTCTGCCGTCACTATTTCAGTTTCGGCATCATAATCAAGAAATTCAGCGCTAATGGCAGCAGGCCTATCTTCCGAAATTAATTGGCCGGAAATATCTATGGAAGCATGGGCAAAGCTGCTTACCCATAGCGTAAAGCAGAGTATAATAAAAAACTTTTTCATTCAGGCCGGCTGCACATATGATTTATATAGATGTTGTAACAGTTTTTTTAGCTTTCTTCCAGATGCAGCATTAAAGAAATGCCTATAAGCAGGTTGATTATCGCAGGTACCAGCGCTGCTACCTCTACAGGAATCCTGGCCGAAATTCCAAAAGCGGAAATAAGATCGGTAAAGAAATAAATTACAAACCCTGCAACAATGCTTGCCGTAAGCAGCATAGATGTTTTTCCCTGTCTAGGAAGGCGCAGAGCAAATAGTGCAGCAATAAGAACCATAGAAGCAATGAATAAAGGACTAACCATGACATTATAAAAATACATACGGTGTTTCTGGGCAGAAAATCCTGACTCTTTGAGTGTTTTTATAAAGTTGGGAAGTTCCCAGAATGAAATGCTCTCCGGCGAAGCAAAACTTTCCTGTATCTGGTTTTCAGTCAAATCTGTAGGAAGAGAATATTTAGAAAGCCTTTCAGCGGTCTTGCTGGGATAAGAAACAATAACATCCTCAAGCTCCCATGCGCCTGCAACCAGTTTTGCTGTTTTTACATCAAACCTGCGGACGAAAGTGTCGCTATCCTTGAATTCAAAAAACACAGCCTCTGAAAGTGACATGTTTTCTTTTGAGGCTCGCAGCGCGTGAATTATAACCTGCCCATCAGAATTCTGCCCTGATTTCTGGCGCAGCCATAATCCATAAGGTGAAATTGCCAGCAGGTTCGCCCGGCCGGAAAGGTATTTCCCTTCAATCTGCTCATAACGAGAAGACATTGAACAGGCAACAGGGTTGAACAAGGCAACTAGGAATATACCTATGGCAAATGCGGTAAGTATTGAAGGTATAAGGAATTGCCAGGCAGAAACACCAGCAGCCCGCGTTACCACAAGTTCATTGCTCCTTGTGAGTTTTGAATAGGTAAGAACGGATGCCACCAAAGCTGCAAAAGGAGCAAATTTCTGCAGAGTTATAGGAAATTTAAACAGCACCATTTCCATAAGAATAGAAAAAGGAACATCTTTATTATAGGCGCGGCGAATGAGTTCCAATATATCCACAAGAAAAATTATGCAGGTTATGACGGCGAATACCAAAAGAAATGACTGAAGGAACTGTCTGGCAATATAAAAAGATATTTTTATAGGAAGGTGCATATTTTTATTTTTTACCTAGCTTATTTTTCTTGAAAAGAAGGATTATCGAAATCGTGAATCCTAAAAATAGATTTGCATATATTGTAGGGATGAGAACAAGGTTTTTGGCAACCAGATTGTTAAGCATTATGGCATTGGCGATTAACCCCACTGCAATCAGAGAGCCGAAAACGACTCCTGTCCAGCGTTTGCGCCGGTTGAACTGTGATGGGAGGACAATAGCAACGGCAAAAACCGCCATTACCATGCTATATAACGGCCAAGCGATGCGGTAATGCCCATGTGAGATTAGTTTTGGTATCAGGTTTGCCTGGGTATTCTCAGGATAGAACAGTTCAGGAAGGAACCTTTCTTCCGGTTCCCGCCAGCGATTCTCCACGGACTTTTCAAAAGCCGAGATATCAATGCTGTAACTATCAAAGTTAAGAATATAAACCTGCTTTTGCTTATAGTTTATTTCCTGGCGGTTACCTTTAAGGAGGGTAAATTTCGGGCCGGTTTCTGTTTGAACCAGCCTGCCTTGCGCGGCCATCATTGTAATTGGTTTATCTGCGTTGCGGTTATCATGCACAAGCATACCTTTCAACATACCATCACCGGTTCTTTCACGAATATATATGGTTAGGCCCTTCATTGGGTTGTTGAATACGCCCTCCTGCAGCATGAGAGAAGCATAATTATCACGCACAAAACTCTGCATATCCTTGAATTCACGGTAAGATACAGGCATCAGGTAAAGTGAAAGAAAATAGGAAAATAAAGTGGAGATTATTCCAAGAACAAATACAGGAACAGCAACCCTGACACGGCTTATACCAGAGTTCTCAATTGCGACAAGTTCGCTATCAACAATCATCTTATTGTATACGTAGATGACGCTTATAAATATTGAAACAGGAAGCACAACCCACAAAAGCGAAGGGATAAGCAGGGAGGAAATATAAAGAAAGGTCAGGAACCCGATGCCCTGATTTATTATCAGCTCAATAAAGCGGAGAGACTGGGTTAACCATATTATTCCGGTTAGGCTGCCACTTATAAGTAATACAGAACCTATAAGCCGCAATATTATATATTTACCGTATTTATACATTTTGGTATTGAAACATTATTCCATAGTTTTATAAATACTTAAGTATATAAATCATACAGAATAAAAAAGGAATAATCATGGAAATAAGTTTTTCAGCACTCGCATTACCAAAAAAAGGATCACTAGTACTTGCCGTGGGAGAGAATCTGAAATTTGCACCTCTCGCCTCCAGCTTAAATAAAAAAATCGGGGGGCTTCTAGGCAAGGCGGCAAAAGCAGAAAACTTCAAAGGAAAAAGAGGAAAAATGATTTCCGTTATTGCGCCCGCCGGGAGCACACTGGATAATATCATCCTTTACGGTGCGGGCAGCAAAAGGGATAAACTTACCGAAGTTGATATACAGAAAGCTGGCAGCCAGGTTTATGCATACCTGAACGCAATACGCGCACATGAGGCAACAGTAATAGTTGAAGAAAAAGTAGGCAATCTTTCCGTTTCTGAAGTTGCTGCACAAGTGGCGCATGGACTTAAACTGCGCAGCTATAACTTCGATAAATATTTTACCAAGAAGAAGCCTGAGGAAAAGCCATCGCTGAAGAAGATAACTTTTGCGGTAAAAGACCCAGCTGAAGCGAAAAAACATTACCATGCATTAAGAAGTATATCTGAGGGCGTGTTTCTGACACGTAACCTGGTTTCAGAACCGCCAAATGTTCTCTATCCTGAATCATATGCTAGTATCTGTAAGCGCGAGTTACAGCAGGTTGGCGTGAAAGTTGAAATACTTGGCGTTTCTGAAATGAAGAAACTGGGTATGGGCGCTCTTCTTGGTGTTGGCCAGGGCAGTGAGAAAGAATCTAAAATGGTTATCATGCAATGGAGCGGTGCTGGTGATATGAAAAACAACCGTCCGGTAGCGCTGGTTGGTAAAGGTGTTACATTTGATACCGGTGGCATATCTATAAAACCCGCCGGCGGTATGGAAGACATGAAATATGACATGGCAGGTTCTGCAGCAGTAGTCGGCACAATGAAAGCGCTTGCCCTAAGGAAAGCAAAAGCGAATGTTGTTGGTGTGATTGGCTTGGTTGAAAATATGCCTTCCGGCGGCGCACAACGCCCTAGCGATATAGTGCACAGCATGAGCGGGCAAACGATTGAAGTTCTAAATACCGACGCAGAAGGCAGGCTTGTGCTAGCTGATGCGTTGTGGTATTGCCAGGACAGGTTCAATCCAAAAGCCATGGTGAACCTTGCAACGCTTACGGGCGCAATAACCGTGGCGCTCGGTTCGCTTTATGCCGGGCTTTTCTCAAACAATGATGAACTAAGCAAAAAACTGACCAGTGCAGGTGATAAAGTTCAAGAGAAGTTGTGGCGTTTCCCGATGGGTGAAGGTTATGACCGCCAGATAAATTCGACCGTTGCAGATATGCAAAATATCGGCAACGAGAAAGGCGCAGGCAGCATAACCGCTGCGCAGTTTTTGCAGCGCTTTGTCAACGGTACGCCATGGGCTCACCTTGACATTGCAGGTGTGGCGTGGACAAAGAAAGACCTTGATCTGATTCCAAAAGGCGCAACAGGTTATGGTGTTCGCCTGCTTAACCAGCTTATAGAAGATAACTACGAGAAATAATTATTCTTCCAGCGGTTTATTATAGCGATCCTTATAAAAACAGAGGGTTATAAGAGATATAACTGCGCAAACCATTATATATATTCCCACAATAGTATAAGAGCCAGTTTGTTGAATGAGCCAGGTGGAAACCATTGGCATAGTGCCGCCGAAAGCTGCTGCCGAGAAATTATATGACATCGCCATGCCGGTATAACGTATGCGTGTTGGAAAAAGCTCGACCAGAACTGTAGGAACTGGCCCTAAGAAAATCCCGGTAAGAACTGCAAAGACAAGCTGGCCGATGGCTGGCATCAACTCCCCAGGCTGGGTGAGAAGCCAGAAACATGGATAAGAAAAAATAATTATCCCCATTGCGGCTGTAATTAAAACAGGCTTGCGGCCGATGCGATCAGAAATATAAGCAGAGATAGGTATTAGTATTATGAGTATTATCGTGCTCATGGAATTAAGCATGAGTGCAAAACTTGCCGGGTGACCGAGCATTTTTGTAAGCAAACCGTTCATGAAAAACAGCAATGCATAAAAAGGAACGGTCACGGTTAAATATATACCAATACCGGTAAGCATTGCCCTCCAGTGTTTTTTAAAAGCTTCGCTTATAGGTTTTTTAGAGAGGTGACCTTCTTTTTTCGCATGCTGGTATTTTGGACTTTCGCTTACATGCGTTCTTATATAAAGCCCGACTAAACCTATAAGTATCCCGATTAAAAACGGAACCCGCCAGCCCCAGCTCTCAAAATCTTCCTTGGTCATTAGCTCTGATACCAGAGTGCCGGTGGCTGAACCGACAAGGATGCCAACACACATGCTAAAAAAGGAGATACTACCGGCAAGGCCACGGTGGCGCTGTGGAAGGTGTTCAACCATGAACACCATTGAACCGCTGAATTCTCCGCCAAGCGAAAGCCCCTGCAGCATTCTTATTATTGCAAGGAGTATTGGCGCCCATATCCCTATCTGCTCGAATGTAGGGAGCATCCCTATGCATCCGGTTGGTATTGCCATTAATAATATCGAAAGTGAAAGAGACGTTCTCCTTCCCATGCGGTCGCCAATATAACCGAAAAGCACAGCACCGGCCGGACGCATGACAAACCCAAGTGCAAATACGCCATATGTTGCAATCAGTGATGCATATTTATCTGTGGAAGGAAAAAATAAAGTGCTGATAAGTGCTGCAAAATGTCCATAAAGTGCATAATCATACCACTCAAGGCCATTGCCGATGATTCCTGAAATAACAACTTTTCTCATATCTTATCAAGACTAAAATGTTTTACCTTGTTTCGCAAGCCTGTTAAAATTGCCTCATTATATAGGTATTTTTAGATGAACAGGTTTGCAGTAAAATTCCTGCGTTTAATGACACCGCGAAAAAAGCGCGGGCATCCTCTATTTGCCTCACACCTTGTCATGTGCAGCCTGGAAAATACAATGAGCCAGCTTAAAGCAACAATAAGCGGACTGACAGTTGCAGAAGCCGAGGAAAGACATAAGCTGCACGGAGATAACGAAGTTGCTAGGGAACATGTTTCCCCATGGTATATACAGCTTATAGCAACATTTAAAAACCCATTTGTACTCGTATTGGTTTTCCTGGGTGCGATTTCATATGCAACCCACGACTATAAAGCTTTCATCGTAATCAATACCATGGTGATAATAAGCGTTTTACTACAGTTCTGGCAGGAGTTTCGCTCCGGCAAGGCAGCAGAGAAATTGCAGGCAATGGTGACCAACCGGGCAACAGTGATAAGGCAGATGGAAGATGGCAGGGCGATAAGAAGAGAAATCCCCATGCAGAACCTTGTGCCGGGAGATATAGTGCAGCTCTCGGCAGGTGACATGGTGCCTGCAGATATAAGGCTGATAACTTCGCGCGATCTGTTCGTGAGCCAGGCTATACTTACCGGCGAATCAATCCCCGTTGAAAAAACCCATATAATAAATGATGTGTTCTCTGATGAACCATCCGAACACCCGAATGTTTGCCTGATGGGAACAAACATAGTAAGTGGCATAGCGACCGGCGTAGTGGTTTCAACAGGACATGAGACTTATTTTGGCTCTCTTGCAAAATCAATCGTCGGCCAGCGTGCAGTAACGAGTTTTGATAAGGGTATAAGGAGTGTTAGCTGGGTCTTGATACGCTTTATGGCCGTTACGGTTCCACTGGTGCTTTTCTTAAACGGCTTTACAAAAGGTGATTGGATGCATGCTTTCTTTTTCGCTGTTTCAATAGCAGTGGGCCTGACGCCAGAGATGTTCCCGGTGATAGTTACTTCAAACCTTGCCAAGGGAGCCATGGTGCTTTCAAAGCGTAAAGTAATAGTAAAACGCCTTAACGCCATCCAGAATTTTGGTGCGATGAATATATTATGCACTGACAAAACAGGAACGCTTACGCAGGATAAAATTATCCTTCAATATAACCTTGATACCAATGGCGTTGAAAATAATGATGTGCTGAAACTGGCATATCTTAACAGCACACACCAGACTGGACTTAAGAACCTTCTTGATGTTGCCGTTATCGAACATTTCGATGAGCGCAAACTATATGAAGAAATAAAGAATTATAAAAAAATCGATGAGATTCCATTTGATTTTGTACGCCGCCGGATGTCGGTGATAGTGGAAGACAAGGAAACAGAAAAACATATACTCATCTGCAAAGGCGCGGTTGAAGAGCTGCTTTCAATCTCAACACATGCCGAGGTTGGTGGAGAGACTGTTGTGCTTGATGAAATCGGCAAGCGGCAGATGAGGAAACTGACCCGTAAACTTAATATGGATGGCTTCCGCGTGATATGCCTTGCCTACAAGGAAACACCAGAGGTGAGGACGCAATATACAGTCGCGGATGAAAAAAAACTTACCCTGAAAGGTTTCCTGGCGTTCCTTGATCCGCCGAAGGAGACAGCCGCAAGCGCTATCTCTGCACTGCAGCAGCACGGTGTGGGAATTAAAATCCTTACCGGTGATAACATAGTTGTTACAAATAAAATCTGTAAGGAAGTTGGCCTTATGGTGGAAAGCTCTATGCTGGGCAAGGATATAGATAAGCTGGATGATGAGGCTTTATATAGAGTGGTTGAGAATACAACCATCTTCGCAAAGATGTCGCCCCTGCAGAAAGCAAGGGTGATAAAGGCATTGCAGCATAATGGACATACGGTTGGTTTTCTTGGTGATGGCATCAATGATGCGCCGGCACTGCGCCAGGCTGATATCGGAATTTCTGTTGATACGGCAACAGATATAGCAAAAGAAGCAGCAGATATAATTCTTTTGGAAAAAAGCCTGCTGGTGCTGGAAGAAGGCGTTATCGAAGGCAGGAAAATCTTCGGCAATATCATCAAATATATAAAGATGACGGCCAGCTCAAACTTCGGCAATATATTCAGTGTGCTTGGAGCCAGCGTGTTGCTGCCTTTCCTGCCGATGATGCCCATACACCTGCTTATACAGAATATACTTTACGATATTTCGCAGACAGCAATACCATTCGACAGGATGGATAAGGAATATATAAAAAAGCCGCGTAAATGGAAGGCGGAGGATATGGGCAAGTTTATGCTGTTTATTGGCCCAGTTAGCTCCATATTCGATTACACTACATACGCACTTATGTGGCATGTATTCGGCGCAGATACACCAGCAGAACAAGCGCTTTTCCAAACGGGATGGTTTGTAGAAGGGTTGCTCTCTCAGGTGTTAGTTGTGTATATGATACGCACAGAAAAAATACCGTTCCTGCAAAGTAGACCAACACTCCCGCTCGTGCTTATGAGCTTTATTATTATTGGGCTTGGAATATATATACCTTTCTCGCCTATCGGGCATGCCGTTGGCTTTGTTTCGCTGCCGTTAAATTATTTCTACTGGCTGGCAGCTACACTTGTGGGTTATTGTATACTTATGCAGATTGTAAAAATTCTATACATTAGAAAATTTGGAAGTTGGCTGTAATGAAAAAAATTATCATATTTTTTTTATGTTTGCTGATTTCCTTTCCAGCCCCGGCAAAAGAAGATCCTGGCACTTTCTCCATGATGCTTGAGAATGATCTATTTACCAACACAGACAGACATTATACAAATGGTGTAAGGGCATCGTGGCTTTCGGGAGAAGGAAAAATACCAGAGTGGCTGGATGATGCCGCTTCGAATGTTCCATTGTTCGCTATAGATGGAAAAAAACGCTACAGCTTTGCCGCAGGCCAGAGTATGTATACGCCCGAAGATATAAAGGTTAGCACCTTGCAGCGCGGTGAAAGGCCGTACGCCGGCTGGCTTTATGGCAGTGTCGGGCTGGTTTCTGATACCGGCAGGCGGCTTGATAACCTTGAACTTTCACTGGGTATGGTTGGGCCTTCCTCTAAAGGGGAAGAGGCGCAAAAATTTGTTCATCGCATAATCGACAGCCCAACTCCTATGGGGTGGGATTTTCAGCTAAAGGATGAGCCGGGAATAATACTTACATATGAGCGCAAATGGCGTGGCATGTATCAATTCTCTCCATTTGGATTCGGCATGGATGTAACTCCGCACCTTGGTGGCAGTATAGGAAATGTTTTCACTCACGGTGAAG
>CAYVHI010000013.1:0-29674 GCA_964450945.1 uncultured Rickettsiales bacterium | reverse complement strand
CCTGATGGGAAGAATCGGTTATGACCTGCCGGCAGATTATGGCCCGCCGCGCATACGCCCAAGCCTGCCCGGTTCTGATTTCTTTGTGCCGACAAAACATGTTGGGTGGTATATATTCAGCGGTATTTCCGGCCGTGCAGTGGCAAGGAATATATTCCTTGATGGCAACACTTTCCGTGAAAGCCATCATGTGGAAAAAAAGAATTTCGTTGGTGATGCACAAGCCGGGATAGCTTTCACATATGGCAGGGCAAGGCTGGCCTATACCCAGATTTTCCGCACTACAGAATTTGAAGGCCAGGATGACCCTGATACATTCGGTGCCATAACATTATCCGTGAATTTTTAGAATGTTACCTGCACTTAGGATAAAGAAAGGCAAGGAAAGGCAGGTATTAAAAGGATTTCCCTGGGTTTACCTAAGCGATGTGATACAGACTTCCGATTTACTGCATGTTCCCGCAGGTGCGGTAGTAACTATAAATAATTCCAAAGATGTTTATATTGCGACAGGTTATTTCAACCCGAAATCACAGATTGCATGCCGCATACTCTCAAGAAATGAAAAAGAAAAAATAGATGAAGATTTCTTCATAAAAAAAATAAATGAGGCGCTGAAGAAGAGAGATAAATATGTAAAAGAGCCATATCACCGGCTTATCCACGCCGAAGCAGATGGAGTGCCAGGGCTGATTGCTGACAGGTTTGGTGACACACTTGTTTGTCAGTTCAGCACCGCAGGAATAGAAAAACTTCAGGACGTTATACTTTCTGCATTCGAAAAAACAATTTCACCAAAAACAATAATACTAAGAAATGATTTTTCCACCCGCACTAAAGAAGGACTTACAATAGAAGTGAGGGTGATAAAAGGTGAATATAAGCCATATACTGAGGTGCATGAGAATGGCTGCATATATCTGGCAGATCTTATGTTAGGGCAGAAAACCGGCTGGTTCTATGACCAGCGCGATAACCGCAAAATTATGGCGGATTTATCTGAAGGAAAAACCGTGCTTGATGTTTACTCTCACTCCGGAGGATTCGGAATCGCCTGCGCTATAAAAGGCGCAAAAAAAGTTACGATGGTTGATGCATCATCACTTGCACTAAAGCTTGCTGCTGATGCTGCAAAAATCAATAAGATATCTGATGTATGTGATTATATAGAAGGAGATGCCTTCAAGGTTATGGAAGCTTTGTTCCAGCAGGGAAAAAAATATGATGTGGTGGTTGCAGACCCGCCGGCATTCGTGAAAAGTAAAAAAGATTTCGTAAGTGGTATGAAGGGTTACGAAAAAGTAGCCAAATATTCTGCCGGATTGGTGGAGAAGGGAGGATATCTTTATGTTGCATCATGCTCTCACCACGCAATGAAAAGCCACTTCATAAAA
Source organism: uncultured Rickettsiales bacterium (assembly GCA_964450945.1). Lineage (GTDB taxonomy): Bacteria > Pseudomonadota > Alphaproteobacteria > Rickettsiales > JABDBP01 > CAYVHI01. The sequence goes on along the minus strand of CAYVHI010000013.1, from coordinate 28,280 downwards.
GCGGTTGAAGAAGGAGTTGAGAGAGCCGGCAGGAAGGGAAAGATAATCCAGGTTACCGGCGCAGCAAAAGACCACCCAAGCCACCACATGCTGCCGCAAAGCGAATATTTAAAAGCGGTTATAATTCAGCTAGATTAATTGAAGTTATTGCGAGTTATATCCTTATCAAGGAAGATCATTGCCATGGCCTTCTGATTTTCCTGCAAATCATGTTTCGATAAGACATACCTGTAAACCTGCAGGCCCTCGGTTACACGCTGCACATAGTTGCGGGTTTCCTTGAAAGGGATCATCTCCATCCAGTCTATAACATCCTCATGATTCTTTATCCTTCTTGGATCTCCAATGGAATTAAGCCACTTTTTAACATTACCCTGACCGGCATTATAAGCAGCAATTGCAAGTATATATGAACCATCAAAATTATTTATAAGGTCATTAAGATAAAAACTGCCAAGGCGCACATTATATTCAGGGTTTGAGGTGAGTTTTGCCTGGCTGTATGACATGCGGAGCCTGCGTGAAAGAGAATGTGCGGTGGCAGGCATAATCTGCATCAGGCCAAGCGCTCCGGCGGAACTTCTAGCATCCTTATCAAACATACTCTCCTGGCGGACAATTGCATGTACCAGGGCTGATTCTATCTCATCAGTCCTTACACTGTTTCTTTCATTATTGAATAATAATGGGTAACCACTTTCGTTAATCACGATACCCTTGCTGATAGCATTCTTTGCAACAACAACTATAAGTTCTTTCCTGCCTTTCTTTGCCACTATATTGATAAGCTCCTGAGCCTCTCCCGTGCTTTTAATATTATTAACTGCAGCCATCAGGAACATCTTGGCTATTTCAGGTTCGTTTAACCTCAGAAGAGTATTAAATACTTTTACTAATTCATTATTATGGACATTTATTATTTCTTCAGCGCTTGGAGGTGATGGCTCATCCAGACTTACATTTTTCAAGCCGATTTTTAATGCGGCCATCTGCCCATAGAATGTTGTGCTGTTATTTGCTGCCACCTGATACCAATCTTTAACCAGTTCCGGTTCCTGGCCGCTGCTTTCTGCTGCACGGCCAGCCCAGTAAGCAGCGCGTGATAAACTTACCGGCATTTTTACGTTATGATAAAGTGAATAAAAATGTTTATATGCAGTTTTCGGGTCATTCAGGAAGCGAAGGGATATCCAACCTGCCAGCCACTCAGCCTCAGCATATTCATTACCTTCTTTTATCTGGTGAGAGCTAACCAGATCATATGCCTTTTTATATTCTTTCTGTAGGATCAGCTCCCTTGCTATATAAGACCTTAGGTTCCACCATTTTTCCGGATATGAAAGTTTCTGGTCTTTATAATTTGTAATTATTGAGGCCGCACGGTCAAACTTTTCGCGCCTTCCATACCAGCGTGCCAGATCATATTGTAAGCCTTCATCCTTCACCAGATGAGCAGGAACAAGTTTTATATGTTGCATGGCATCACCTTTATTTTTTATAAGCCGCATGCGTGCTTCAAAAAGGTTGCTATATGCTTCAGAAACATGGCGGAGAGAATTTCTTGCAGACTCTATCCTTTCATCAGCAAGAAGACGGTTTATCCTATCAATATGGTCCTCGGTGCGGAGAATATTATTATACTGATGGTAAAAATCCCTTTCTTCATCAGCAGTAAAATTGCCCTTAATCCAGGCTTCCTTTAGCAGCTGAGTAGCTTTTTGCTTAACCTTTTCATCTCTAGGATAAAGTTTCAACAGGGCATCAGCTGTTGCTTCCATACCTTTCCTTGTTTCCGGGTTTTTATTTTTGAAGAAGTTAATAATCTCTTTTGGTGAAAGAGAATTTTTTATCGATTGTTCTGCATTATTGTGCATATCTGACTGATCAGGCCAGTCAGGGTGGTTTTTTATAAAATTAGAAATTTCATAGAAATTTATGGTTGGATCATCAGAAACATCAGAAAACTGCATCCACTGGACGATTTCAAATACCTGTGGCATACCCGATTTCTTGGCATATGACCTTGCCTCAGGCCAGTAACGGCGTTTTGCCATTTCAATTGCCCTTTTTGCTGAAGAAATTGATTCTACAGCGCTATCCTTTTGTTTTTCCTGTTTCTTTTGTGAGGCGGGAATGCCTAATTTTTTTGCCTCCGCCATGGAAAATGAAAAAACAAGCAGGAAAATTGTTAACAAAACTCTATAAATCATATGCCACTAAAAGAATATTGATATCTTGTGTATGAAACTTTAATCTAGGTGTCCGGCATCATAGCGGAAAAAGAGGTTTTTTTTAAGAATTTTTTACAAGAGAAATTAAATTTTATGTTTAAAGGTTCATACACAGCACTCATAACGCCATTCAAAAAAGGCAAAGTGGATGAAAAAAGTTTTATTTCATTGGTTGAGTGGCAAATTAAAGAAGGCACTCATGGTCTAGTGCCTTGCGGCACCACTGGTGAATCACCAACCACCAATCATGAGGAACATAACCGCGTTATTGAACTATGCGTAAAAGCCGCACGCGGTAAAGTTCCTGTCATGGCAGGAACTGGCTCTAACTCCACCGATGAAGCAATAATGATGACCAAGCACGCGGAGAAAGTTGGCGCTGACGCTGCATTGATTGTATCGCCATATTACAACAAACCAACACCGGAAGGTATTTATCAGCATTTTAAGGCAATTCATAATGCCACAAAGCTACCTATTTTTATTTATAATATTCCAGGCCGGTCTGTTATAAATATGAGTGATGATCTTATTGCCAGGCTGGCAGAGTTGAAGCGGATTGTCGGGATCAAGGATGCGACGGGAGATCTTTCCCGTCCGCTTACTCTTAATATGAAACTCGGGAAGAAAAAATCTTCATTCCTGCAATTTAGTGGTGAAGATGCAACAGCTGTAGCATTTAATTCTCAAGGTGGTGTTGGTTGCATCTCTGTAACTGCAAATATTGCACCGCGACTATGCTCTGAGATGCAGGAAGCATCAATAAAAGGTGATATTAAAAAAGCATTAAAGATAAATGAGAAACTTATGCCGGTTCATCAGGCGATGTTTCTTGAAACCAGCCCGGGGCCAGTGAAATATGCTGCAAGCCTGCTTGGTTTATGCGCGCCCGACTTAAGGCTTCCTTTAGTTCAACCCACCTCTGAAACAAAACAAAAAATCGAAAAGGCATTGAGGGTTGCTGGCCTGCTGTAGGCAAAAATATGCAGGTATTTTATGGTAAAGAAAAAGAAGGATTCTGCACCAAAGCGCAAGTCGGTTGCAAATAACCGCAGGGCTTTCTATGACTTCTTTATCGAAGAAAAAATAGAGGCTGGAATTGTGCTGCTTGGCCCTGAAGTTAAATCTCTGCGTAGCGGTAAAGCAAATATACAGGATAGCTATGCCGGAGTTTCAAAGGGGGATTTATATTTATTCAACGCATATATCCCTGAATATAATAAAGCCAGCCAGTTCAGCCATGAAACGCGCAGGCCACGAAAATTGCTGCTGCATAAAAATGAAATTAAAAGGCTCGCAGGTTTAGTCCAGCGTAAAGGCTATACGCTGGTGGCGCTTGATTTATATTTTAATCCAAGGGGTATAGCAAAAGTTGAGCTTGGGCTAGCACTTGGAAAAAACAAGCATGACAAGCGAGAAACAGAGAAAAAACGTGACTGGGACAGGGAAAAATCAAAATTGCTCAGGGCAAAAAATTAAAAAGGTTTGATAATCAATTGTATAATAATTAATATTGGCATATGAATCCTGCAGAAAGCTCAAAAATAAGCGATGGCATAAAAAGACGCTTCACCGACGGCGGTGATCCTTATGAAAATACAGGCTTCATGAGGCGTAACATAGTTCCTTCATTCTGGCAGATAATGGGTATTTATTTTGCCGTGATGATACTCTTCGCCCTTATAATAAAGAATGTTAAGTTATTTGGCGGTGATAACAACATAAGTATTATTATTTCTGTAGTTGTGTTTGCGCTGGGGCTGTTCTTTTTCATCACCATTCAAAAGACTTATGACATAATAACCGCCAATGAATTCCAGAATGCTATTTTTGCTGGCTCCACAAGTGTTGGAACGGAATTCACCTTAATAACAAAAGGTGATGGCACTGTGGTTTATTATAACCCCGGGTGCTACAAATATTTTCCATATTCAACGAAAGCAGGCACTTCCGATATAAGAGCGCTTTTTAAAAGCAGACAATCAGGACCAGAGGTGCTGGAAAGGATTTCTGAGGCGTTAAGCAAGGTGAGGGATGAGAAGATCCCGATTGAAATTACTGACCTTGAAGGTAACCAGAAGCAGCTTAACCTTATTATTGAACCAATAAAAAGGCCGCGAGGATTCCTGCTTGTGAAAGCAATGAACCGCTCAGCTCTTGAGATAGAGCTTGACCAGGAAAAGCAGAGCCTGGAAAAGATTTTTGCGAATATTGCTGGCGCATTCCCTTTCGGAATATATGTGGCCGATAAAAATGGAACGATAGGTTATGTGAATGATAAATTCCTTTCCATCTTTGGATATTACAAGGATGACTTCAATTCCAAGAAACTCAAGCTTGACGATATAGTTTTCAATCTTGATAAAACCTATTGCGATCTTGATAAGGACTGGCAGGGGGAACTTACTTTCTTTGACAGCACAAATCGCTTGTTCAAGGCCAGTATTTCTCACCATGTTATAACCAACAGGTATGGGGAAATTACTAAAAAATTCGGGATACTGAGAGAAACTGAAGTAAAAAAACAGCTTTCATCATCGGATTTTGATTACGGCAATGAAAGTTTTGTAAACTATGCGTGGGACTTATGGGCCGAGCATTCGCCAATACCGCAACTATTTATTGATAACACTGGCAAGATAATACGCAATAATACCGCTTTCAGGAATATGGCGCGCGGCGTGGAGATGCAGCGCATTGGAAAAAATATTTTGGAAATCATAAATAAGGATAACCGAGAACAGGTTGAAACCCTTTTAAAAGAAACAGTGATAAGCGGCCACACTTCTCATCCTGTTAGCGTTAGAATGGACAGTGGCTCTGATATAACAGTCTCGCTTTATATAAGCCCGCTTAGCAAAGTTGACGGAAACATACCGGGATATATATGTAACCTTATCGATACCACTGAGCAAAAAAATCTTGAGCAGAGGTTTGTGCATTCACAGAAGATGCAGGCGGTTGGCCAATTGGCAGGTGGCATAGCGCATGACTTTAATAACCTGCTTACCGCGATGACAGGTTTTTGTGATCTGCTTCTTATACGCCACCCGTCTGGAGACCCTTCATTTGCTGATATCATGCAGATAAAACAGAATTCTAACCGGGCGGCTAATCTTGTACGTCAGTTATTAGCATTCTCACGCAAGCAGACAATGCACCCTGAAACTATTCAGATAACTGATGTTCTGGCCGAGCTCTCCAACCTTATCCGCAGACTGATTGGTGAGAATATTGAACTCAAAATCGAACATGACAGGAACCTGTGGACAGTAAGGGTGGACCAAGGGCAGCTTGAACAGGTTATAATAAATCTTGCAGTAAACGCGCGTGATGCCATGGCAGAAGGAGGGGCGCTTACCATCCAGACCAAGAACATTTCCATAAGGAACAGGAGCCAGCTTGACCCGGAACTTATTCCGCCTGCTGAGGATGAAGTTATCACGCCTGGTGAATATGTTGAGATGAGTGTTATTGATACAGGACACGGAATCCCTGCAGATATAATCGGTAAAATATTTGAGCCGTTTTTCTCAACCAAAGAAGTTGGCCAGGGAACAGGACTTGGGCTTTCAACCGTATATGGAATCATAAAACAAACCGGCGGCTATATTTATGTCGCCAGCAAAGTAGGCAAGGGAACAAAATTCACCATCTTCCTGAAACGCTATATAGGGACAGAAGAAAAACGTGGTGAGACCTTAAAATCCTCTGATGAATCTGACCGCATAACAAACCGTGATCTTACCGGCGCAGAAACCATTCTTCTCGTTGAGGATGAAGACCCGGTGCGTATTTTCAGCGCACGCGCGCTGCGCAATAAAGGATACTCAGTGCTTGAGGCTGATTGTGGTGAAGCTGCCCTCGAAATCGTAAACAAGAATGGTAACAATATAAATTTAATTGTCACTGACGTTGTTATGCCTGGAATCACCGGCCCTAGCATGATTGAAGAAGTGCTCAGGAAATACCCGAAAATAAAAGTTATATTCATTTCCGGTTATGCTGAAGATACATTCGTGAAAACTTACGGCAGTGAGCGGAAATTCAATTTCCTGCCAAAACCATTTACTCTTAAACAGCTTGCCAGCAAAGTTAAAGAAGTAATCGATAGGGGATAAAAAGCTCTTTAAAACGTTTGCAGCTCCCGGGGGTGGGGAGCTGCAAGGTATTCCTTTACCTTCTTGGTTTACTATTGTGGGCTCGGACTCCATCTATCCTCCTTGTCAGTCAAATTTCTTAAGGACGTAGATGGTGATCGTGTCACCCTTCTTCACTTGGATCGCTGTTATCGATCCCTTCCACTTCTTGTCGCTGTCGGCACAGGGGAAGCTTTCCTCCTGCTCCAGCAGCTCGGTGTCGCCTCTGCGGTGAATCATGAACACCTCACCACTGTGGTGTTCACTTTTCGACCATAGCGCGACGAACATCACGCCGTTGCTGAGCGCCGTGGCCTTCACGCGCCCGCTCTTGGTTCCGAACTCTGCGTTACCCTTGACCATGATCGATCGCTCCTTGCTGAGCGAGTGGTCGATGCTCGGCTGTTCCTTCTTGAACAGCTTATCCATCTCTTCTTCGGTCAGCTCCTTCTGCTCCAGCTTCGGCAGCTCGATCTTGGGGAACGGGAACTTCGTCAGCTTCTCGAACTTCGTCTGCTCGGTCGTCTTCACGGTGATCTGCGGGTTGGCCTTGGTGGCCTCGTCGGTCTTCGTCATCTTCACCACCACCTTGCCGTCCTTCTTGTCGTCGTCCGCCTGCGCGGAATTGAACGTGAAGAAGGCCAGCGCGGCGATGATCGCCAGCAGCTTGCTGTACATGACTGTCTCCTCGAGAAAAGTGTTCTGTCCTTGATTAACACACTGGGGTCGTCAATTACGGCATATACCCCCGCCGCAACCAACAGAAATGCATCTTGCATTATCTCAGTCTCGATTATACGGAACTATAAGGGAAATTTTGTTAAATTTATGTGAAAATTTGGCTCGCTTAATAATACATTATTCTTATATATCAATATATTATACTCATAGTTGTATTTAAAAACAGGTTGGCAGCTAATGATTTACAAAGGCAAAATAATAACTATTATGGGGCCTCCAATATCCAGGGGAATCATTCTATATGGGTGATTTTTACTGCTTGCGAGCCCGTAGCTCAGCTGGATAGAGCATCAGCCTTCTAAGCTGAGGGTCGTACGTTCGAATCGTATCGGGCTCGCCATTCTTCTTCCATTTTACAGCTGTTATGATAAAACCAAAATGGAGAAAAAATGAACCGTAAGCAAAGACGAGCACAGGAAAAACAGCAATCGCAACAGGCGCCGCAGAACAAGGTATCTGAGTATATCCATGCTGGGATGAAACAGCATTTTTCCGGCAATATTGATGAAGCGGAAAGATTCTATGGTAAAGCCCTGCTTGTCTCGCCTAACCATCCTGACCCATTACATTTCCTTGGCATAATAGCTATCCAGCGCGGCAATCTTGATAAGGCAATAGAGCTGGTTGGCCGCTCATTACATTTTTTTCCCAATAACTCACAGGCAATCGCAACTTACGCCACCGCACTTAGCCATAAAGGTGAGCATATAAAAGCGATAGAATTATTTGAAAAATCCCTGGCGATGAATGATAAGGACCCAAGCACACATAATAATTATGCGCAGGCACTAATACATTTGAATCGCAGTGAAGAGGCCATAGATGCATACAGGAAATCGATAGAGCTTAACCCTAAAGATTCAGCGGTGTGGAGCAACCTTGCAATCGCATTGCAGAACCAGGGGAAAATGGATGAAGCCATAGAAGTTTTTTACAAAACCCTGGAGATAAACCCGCGCGCACAGCATGTTCACAGCAACCTGCTTGGCGCCATGCACTACAGTGAAAAATTCTCCAACGAGCAGATTTTTGCTGAATCGGTGCGTTGGGGAAATATGCATTCGCCAATATCACTTGCTGCGAAAACACACGATAATGATCTCTCACCCGAAAGAAAGCTAAGGATTGGATTTGTTTCATCTGACCTTAACCAGCATCCAGTGACTTTTGCAGTAAAAAAAGTGCTTGATGATATTAACCGTGAGCAGTTCGAAACATTCATCTATTGCAACAACATTAAGGAGGATGCCTATACCGAGATATTAAAACAGGTGGCGGGAGAGTGGCGGTATATAAGGGGAAAATCAGATGCTGATGCCGCAGAAATGATAAGGAATGACAAGATAGATATATTAATTGATCTCTCAGGCCACACCAGTGACCACAGGTTAACTATGTTTGCGCATAAGCCAGCACCAATACAATGTACATGGATAGGATATTTTGATACCACCGGTATGCAGCAGATGGATTACCTGATAGCGGATACTTACCTGGTTCTGCCGGAAGAACAGAAATTCTATACGGAAAAACTTTTATTACTGCCGGACAGAATTTCATGTTGGGATTTTCCAGACCATGAGGGAATTCCGGTTGCCGAACTTCCAGCGCTCAAAAATAAATATGTAACTTTTGGCTGCTTCAATAACCTTTCTAAAATAACTCCAGCCGTAATAGAGATATGGGCAAAGATTCTGCAAAAAGCACCTGCAACAAAAATAATCCTTAAGAATAAATCACTCAGTGACCAGAAGGTGCAGGAAGAAATTATAAAATCTTTTGAAAGGCATGGTGTAAATAAGGAAAGGCTTATGCTTGAAGGGTTCGCCGCACGCAAAGATTACTTTCTGGCATACAGCAAAATGGATATCGCGCTTGATCCATTCCCATATAACGGCGGCACCACAACGGTTGATAGTTTATGGATGGGCGTGCCGGTGATAACATTAATGGGAAATAGATTCGTAAGCCGGGTTGGCACAAGCATACTTGGCGGTGCGGGTTTAAAAGACTGGATTACACGCTCCGAAGGTGAATATATAAACAAGGCGGTGATGCTTTCCGAAAATATAGATGAACTTCAGCAAATAAGGAAAACTTTGCGTGATAAAGTAAAAGTCTCGCCGCTTTTCGACGGCCCACGGCTTACCCACCATCTTGAGAACGCTTTCCGTTCCATCTGGCGCGATTACGTAAATAAAAAGTCTAACTAACCTTTTCTGAGCTCTTCAGAAATCAGAAATGCGAGTTCCAAACTTTGTGATGCGTTAAGGCGTGGATCACAATGTGTGTGGTAACGGTCTTTCAGGTTCACTTCTGAAATTGCCTGCGCACCGCCGATGCATTCGGTTACATCCTGCCCGGTCATCTCAAAATGTACGCCGCCAGCATAAGTTCCTTCTGCCTTGTGGATAGAAAAGAAATTACGTACCTCAGAAAGAATCTGGTTGAACGGGCGCGTCTTATAACCGTTAGGAGATTTGATTGTATTGCCGTGCATAGGATCGCAAGACCAGACAACCTTGTAGCCAGCTTTTTTAACAGCGCGCACCAGCGGAGGCAGCAAATCCTCAACCTTATCTGCGCCCATGCGGGAAATGAGAGTGAGGCGGCCTGGTTCATTATCAGGATTAAGCGTTTCAATTAACTTCAAAAGTTCGTCCGGTTTCATCGAAGGGCCAACCTTGGTTGCAATAGGGTTATCTATGCCACGGAAATATTCAACATGCGCCTCATCAAGACCGCGTGTTCTATCGCCAATCCACAACATATGGGCGGAACAAGCGTAGTATTTCTTTGTTTCTTCATCAAGCTTGGTTAGGCATTCTTCATAATTGAGCAGCAACGCTTCATGCGAAGTGAAAAACTCAGCTTCACGCAGATGCTCGGTCTCATACGGAGAAAGCCCGCATGCCTCAATGAATGAAACACATTCATTGATACGTTTTACTATATCTTCAAAGCGTTGCCCCTGCGGGGATTTTGCAACGAAATTAGCATTCCACTCGTTTATGTTCTCCAAGCTCGCATAGCCACCGCTTGCCAGAGATTTAAGGTAATTAAGAGTTGCCGTTGACTGATAGTAAACTTTCAGCAGGTTCTCCGGATCAGGATTACGTGATGAATCAGAGAAATCCATGCTGTTAACCATATCACCGCGGTAAGCAGGGAGCTCCTTGCCATCTACCGTTTCAGTTTCGGCTGAACGTGGTTTGGCGAATTGGCCAGCGATACGGCCAACTTTCACCACCGGTTTGCCGGCGCCGAACATCAATGCAACAGTCATCTGAAGCATTACACGGAAATAATCACGTAAGTTTTTCTGGCTGAATTCAGCAAAGCTTTCAGCGCAATCACCACCCTGCAGGAGGAATGCTCTACCGTCACTTACTTTGGCAAGCTGTTCCTTAAGCTTCCTTGCTTCGCTCGGAAATGTAAGAACAGGCATTTCCTTAAGCTGCTTTTCAACTGAGGCCAGCTTTTTCTTATCCGGATATGCCGGCTGTTGCTTTATAGGCAGATTTCTCCAGCTGTTTACAGCCCAGTTCTTATTTGTTAAATTCTTCTTCATCGCTTTCATAAAAATAAAATAGTTTTACTTAATACGTTTTTGTTTATATCCTTAATACCCTAAAAAACAAAAGATTATACTCTACCATGAGCAAAGATGCAAAGAATACAATAGCTTTTCTGGGGTTACCCGGTTCAAACTCTGACCTGGCGTGCCGCCAAGCCTACCCATATATGAATACCATGGGGCTCCCTTCATTTGAAGAGGTTTTTGAAGCGGTGGAGCAGGGAAAAGCCGGTTTAGGGCTTATTCCTACCGAAAATTCACAATCAGGAAGGATAGCTGAAATTCACCACATATTGCCTAAAAGCACAGTAAGCATAGTAGGGGAATATTTCCAGCCTGTGCAACACTGCCTGCTTGCGCCAAAAGGTGCTACAATTCAAACGGTTAAGACTATTTATTCACACCCACAGGGGCTGATGCAATGCCGTGAAAATATCAAGAAATTAGGGATGAAAACCGAAACCTATTCTAATACCGCCCAGGCAGCTGCAGATGTTGCCAAATGGAATGATAAAACAAAAGCGGCGATTGCATCACCACTCGCCGGGGAACTATATGGTTTAGAGGTGTTAAAAGACCATATGGAAGATTCCAGCGATAATACCACCGTGTTCGTCGCGATAGCAAAAGAACCGGTGGACCCAGACCCAAAAAAAGGAAAAGTTATAACCTCTGTTATGTTTACCATAAGGAATATTCCGGCAGCCTTATATAAGGCGCTAGGCGGGTTTGCCACCAATGGTGTGAACATGCTGAAGATTGAAAGCTATATACCGGGCGGTGTTTCCTCAAACGCGCAGTTCCTGATTTCTTTTGAAGGCCACCCGCAGCAGAAAAATGTGCAGATGGCGATTGAGGAATTAGGTTTCTTCACCAAGAAAGTGAAGGTTCTTGGCGTTTATTACGCCGATAAAAATCGTAATTAGGCTTTAAAACGACACAAGCCCCTTCCTTGGGGCTTGTGTGTTCGATCAGGTCAGCAGAACTCTAAGCGTTTCTGCGAGACCTTTTTGCAGTTCTTCAAGGGTTTCATACCCTTTGTAGACCAAGGGATTTTCCCTTACCCCTTTCTGAAGTGTGACGAGCTGTTGAGGTTTGTAGCTCATGAAGGCAATGTTTATCAACCCCTCATACCCGTCGAACGACAGCTGCTCGGCCTTCCTTGACCAGTTGCCTTCCTCTGGGAATATTACTGTTACCCAGAGAAGGCTGTTGCCAACTCGGCTCAGCTCTACGAAGAACAGTTTAATCACCCCCTTCCAAAGAGCAAAAGACCAGTTGATTCTCAACTATAACCCACCAGGGCTAGAGAATGCGCCAACTGGTACAGTGGTAAAAGCGGCTGAATAATAACATAAAGTTGTTACAGAATTGTTAAATCAGATGATTTTTTACTTAACCTGCTTCCAAACGTTATTAAGAGCATTAAAAAGGTCTTTTGTACTTAATTTTTTAGTGCTTTTACCTGCCATTGAGGTGGCGCTTTTGAAGCCAGTGCCAGCATATTTTAGGTAACTTTTAGGGGTTACCTTAATAAGTGCATTTGATATCCACTGAGGGATGCTATCAGCATTTACATTAGCTTTCTTAATTTTTGCGATGCACTTGCTGATGTTCTTTTTATTTACTGAAAAAATATCCCGCCACATGGCTTTATCTGACGCCGCCAGCCGGAAAAATTCAGCCTTGCCTTTATGTTTATTTCTGCCGAGCATCTCTGCATACGCGAATATCATAAGCTGGGGCAGGTGGGAAACAGCAGCGTAAATTTCATCATGCTTGGCTGGGCTTAATTTCTCAATATTGCAGCCTATATCTTTCCAGAATGACTCAACTTTTTTTGTTGCTACCGTAGAGGTTGTTTTAATTGGTGTTATTATAACTTTTTTACCTTCGTATAAATTTTGCAAAGCTGCATCTATCCCACTTTTTTCTGACCCGGCGATAGGATGGGCAGGAACAAAAAGGAAATTTCTAATTATTTCAGAAGGCTTTTCTTTTACTGAGCCGATATCAGTTATTATAGCTTTCTTGTTCGGAAATTTTTTCAGCACACGGCCAATTGACTCATATGTGCCAAGAGGTGTGCAGATTATTATGAGATCAGCGGATTTTGCGGAAATTGATGAAACGCCCTCATCAATATAGCCGAGCCTTAATGCTTTTTTTATAGTTTCACTGCTTCTGGAAAAGCCCAATATCTTTTTTGCGATTTTTTTCTTTCTTATTGCCACGGCAAGCGAAGCGCCCATTAACCCAAGGCCTATTATCAGCACAGTGCCGTAATTATTCTTTCGGCTCTTTCTTTTCATCGGTGGTTTTTTCAAGCAGCTTGGCAGCGCCCTTATCAGGCAGATTGAGCTTTGGTATGTTCATAGTGGCAGCTTCGGACATACCTTTTGCGGCAGCAAGGTTTTCCTGGATAATGCGTTCCTGAATTTCTTTACGTAGGATGGTTACATCCGGCGGGGAATCAAAGCCCAGTTTTACTGACCTACCCTTTATTTCAACGACGCGAACCTCAATGTTATCATTGATGATGATGGATTCGCCAATCTTGCGCATTAGATATAACATAACTACCTGTCGTGTTGTTTTATATTTAGAAGCTTATTTCTTCTTTTCTGTACCCTTGAGCATAAAGCAAAGCGGTCAAATCGCAAACATCTATTTTTGCTTTCGCCGTGGTTTTTACTTTCAACTTAGCATGATATGCCACCCCTAAACCGGCGGCAAGCAACATGGGAAGGTCATTTGCGCCATCACCCACGGCTAAAACATCAGATTCTGAAATATTCATCTTCTTTGCTTGGGTTTTTAGAGAATTCAGCTTGGCATCCTTATCAAGAACCGGTTCTTTGACTACTCCTGAGAGTTTACCATCCACGATATCTAGTATATTTGAATGATCTTCATCGAAGCCGACCTCATCCTTCACGCGGGAAGTGAAAAATGTAAAACCGCCGGAAACCAGCAGGCAGTAGGTACCGTTTTTGCGCATTGTCTTAACCAGGGCCTTGGCGCCCGGCATGAACCTCACGCGCTTATCATATACTTTCTGCAATACTGACGCATCAAGCCCTTTTAAAAGATTAACCCGCTGGCGGAGTGATTCCTTAAAATCCAGCTCACCATTCATGGCACGCTCGGTTATCTCGGCAACTTGCGTTTTTATGCCTGCGAAATCAGCAATCTCATCAATGCATTCTATGGTTATAATGGTAGAATCCATATCGCTGACCAATAGTTTTTTCCGGCGTTCCTTTACCGGTTGGATTATCATATCAAAATTAGGGTGAGGAGAGTTATAGAGTCTATGGCGGATTTTTTCCCCGTCGCCGGTAAAAAATATATCGCAGGCCTCATCCTTGGCGAGCCATTCGTTTTTTTCTATTTTGCCGCCATTGCCGCTTATTACCATTGTTACCGCCGCAACCTCCTTCTCTGTAAGAGGGTGCTTGTCTTTCGGGGCTATGAGCGTTACAACATGCGTCATGAAAACATCAAAGATTATAGTGATTACAGGGCCAACTGCTGCCGGCAAATCAGCCATAGCACATAGCTTAGCCAAAGAAACCGGTGGTGTCATCATCAATTGTGATGCCATGCAGGTTTATAAGGAGATACCCATAATCACCGCGCAGCCAACGGCAGAAGAAAGAGAAGAAGTGGAATATAGATTATATGGAATCACTTCCGTTACAGAAAGAAGCTCTGCCGCAAAATGGGCAGAAATGGCAAAAGATGAAATAAATGCAGCGCGAAAGGAAAATAAGATTCCAATCCTTACCGGTGGCAGCGGCATGTATATAAAAATATTGATGGAAGGGATTGCCGAAGTGCCCGAAATAAGCGATGAAGTAAGAGAGATTGTACGGCAGCAGGTGGATAAGAAAGGTATAGAAGAGTTACACAAGATATTAATGCAAAAAGACCCTGAAACCGCAAAAAAATTAAAACCAGGTGACAGGCAAAGGATAGTGCGTGCGCTGGAAGTTATTGAGGAAACCGAAGTGCCGATAAGCCAGTGGCAGAAAAATAAAACCAAAGCATTCTTCAAACCTGATGATTTTTCACTGTTCGCTGTGAGCCCTGAAAGGGAAAAACTTTATGCACATATCAATAAAAGGTTCGAAATAATGCTTGAGAACGGAGTTATGGAAGAGGCACAGAGAATGAAAGAATTGAAACTTGATCCGACACTGCCGGCAAGGAAAGCACACGGAATTCCTGAGCTGATAAATTATCTTGAAGGAACTATGACACTTGAAGAAGCTGCCAAACAGGCAAAACAGAACACCAGGAATTACGCCAAGCGCCAGATGACCTGGCTAAGGCATCAATTCCCTGAAGTGAATTATATAACCTCTTATAAAGAAGTTCTAGAACGGAGATAGGATATCCACCACCTGGTGGCCAAGGCGCGGCTGCTGCACTTCGGTTATAATACCGCGGCCGCCGTAGGAAATCCTTGCCTCGGCAATCTTGTTTGATTCTATGGTGTT
This sequence comes from uncultured Rickettsiales bacterium, assembly GCA_964450945.1. Lineage (GTDB taxonomy): Bacteria > Pseudomonadota > Alphaproteobacteria > Rickettsiales > JABDBP01 > CAYVHI01. Next base: position 13,087 of record CAYVHI010000013.1, on the reverse strand, counting down.
CTTGGAATCTATATCTTCAGGGCGGATTATACCTTCCACGGTAAGCTCGCGCACTTCAAAATTGACCCTTATCTCCTGGCTGCCCTTTATGACAAAATTGCCGTTAGGCAGAACCTGAGTAACCGTTGCGGCAACTTCTGTTTCTATGGTTTCCTTGCGGTCTATCTTGCCTTCGCCTGAATGGTCATTATTACCGGTTATATCAAGCAGGTTAGATGCATCTGGAACGCCAGGGCCAGGAACGAATTTCTTATAAAGACTTTCATAACCAAATAATTTCGGAGTGCCGAGTTTCTCAGAAGAATCACGCTTGCTGTTGCTCTTGTTATCAAATGCGGCTTTATCGGCAATCTTTACTTTTATCTTAAGTATATCGCCAACATTGCGTGCGCGCTGGTCACGAAAGAAGGTTTTAGAACCTGGCTGCCACAGGGAATTGGTTGCAAGATCGCTGGTTATGTTATCCGAATAATTAACAGGCCGCATCAGTGTCGGAGTAGAAGGATCCTCAACCTTTTGCAAAGGCGGTGGCTCGCCAACCGCAGAAAGCCTATCCAGCTGTCTTTCTGTACAGGCACTAAGCATAATTACGCTTACACCTGCAAGTAATGTAATCTTTGAGAATGTTTTCATCATTTTCTCCTATTCGGCACTTGCTAGATATTCACGTGATGTTGAAACCTTGACAAGACCGGCTGCCTCTACCGAACCTTGCACAACTTTTCCGCTCGATGCATTCTTGACCCTTATGACATCACCCTTGCTGCCGCTATCAAGGGCTGTACCTGAAGCCTTAAGCTCCATATATTTTGTATAGTAGACAAGACTTACCATGTTGCCTTTTTCCACTAATATCTCGGTGGTTATGTCCTGCTCACGTATAGGGCGGTTTGCCTGTACAAAACGGCGTGGAGTCTTGCCGATGAGATCTTCTTCCTTCGTTATTACATTATCACGCACTTTACTTGCTGGGACATCAATAAAATTAATATCCTCTGCAGTGATTTTATCACCATAGCGCAAACGGTTTTTCATTACCGGAATGGAGATGGTATCAACATCACTTGCAGCTGGCAGTTCGCCTGGCAACAAAATCAGCAATGATAAAAATAATAGAGTAAGAAGACGCATCATATCACTACCTTACGTTATTAAGAGTTTGCAGCATTTCATCCTGTGTTGAAATCACTTTAGAATTCTGCTCGAAACCACGTTGGGCAGTTATCAGGGTTGTGAGTTCAGTAATCATATCCACGTTTGACTGTTCAACAAAACCCTGTTGTATTTCACCAAACCCTGGATCTCCGGGAGGACCTTCAAGCGGGTCGCCGGATGCTTCTGTCTGCAGGAACAGGTTATCACCAATCGCCTCAAGACCAGGAGGGTTTATGAAATTAACCAGCGTGAATTGGCCAACGTTCTGCGGTTCGATAACGCCATCCAGTTTTGCAAATACCTGCCCAACGGCATTAATTGTTATATCAACTGCATCAGCAGGAACAGTAATGCCCGGCTGGACAAGATAGCCTTCGGCTGTCACCACCTGGCCATCAGGATTTATCTGGAAAGCACCAGCCCTTGTATAACCGATTTCACCGCTTGGAAGTTCAATCGGGAAATAGCCGCGGCCTTTGATAGCAAGATCGAAAGGATTTCCTGTCTGCTGAAGCGCGCCCTGCTCAATTATACGATAAATCGCACCAGTGTTAACACCAAGACCAAGTTGAATACCAGTTGGAATAATGGTGTTGGTGTCAGAAGAACTGGTGCCGGCACGAGTTTGTGTTTGGTATAGCAAATCCTGAAACTCCGTGCGCTGGCGCTTATATGCCGATGTGCTGGCGTTAGCTATATTCTGAGAGATGACATCAACAGTAAGTTGCCGTGCCTTCATCCCGGTTGCTGCAATATCTAGTGCTCTTGTCATAGTTTTACTCCTTAGCTTTGTCTGTTAATTACACGCAGCGCACTACGTTCAAGCTCGTTAACATCGCTCAAGAACTTTCCTGTAAGGCCGACCGTGCGTGAAAGTTTTATCATTTCAGTTATTTCAGAAACCGGCTCAACATTTGATTCTTCGAGAGCCCCCTGGCTTACCCGGTATTCCGCCGGATCAAGGTTTGCCGGTTCAAGATCGGATTTATATAATGATTCACCGGTGCGCTCGAGCAATTGATTGTTGGAAAACCTGACTACACCTATGGTTCCCCTATCATCAAATTGCTGCTGCCCTGGAGATCGGACCGAAATGGTTCCATCTTCGCGGATGAGAATATCCTTATCTTCTGCCTGGAAAGTTATGGCCTGTCCATCAGCACCCATAACCTGATAACCTTGTGCAGTCACCAACTCTCCTTCGGAATTAAGAGTGAAATTTCCAGATCTTGTATAACGCATGCCAAGAGGCGTCTTCACTTTGAAAAAACCATCTCCGTGCAATGCCACATCGAAAGGCGCTTCGGTAATTTTATAATTACCCTCTTCGAAATTGGTAAAAGTGTTTATGTCTTTTGTAAAATCAATCTTATGGTTTATCTCATTAGGGCTTTTGCTTTTTATAGGGTGGGTGGCATAAAGCATTGTCTGCGCTTTGAAACCATTCGTATCAGCATTGGCGACATTGTTAGCGACGACAGCCATCTGGCGGAAGAGAGCCGTTTGTTTTGACAATACAACGTAAAGCGAATTATCCATATTACTAATGGTGATTTACAGGTTTAAAGAATTATTAAATCACCACCCCCGCATATTAATAAGCAAACATCATGCCAATCTGGTTAAGTTGCTGTAATTTTTGATTAAGATAAAAATCGCGAGAAAATTTTAAGAGATGGTGGAGAATATTTTTCCTAGCTGAATATCATGGTGTCAAAATTGCAACAAGGGAAGTAGGCCGATAATCAAAAAAACAATATAATTAAAATATTTAGTAGATAATTTTTATAAAATAACTATATTTTGTGTGTGGCTGGGGTTCTAGGTGGGCCTCATCGCTTCAAGTTATTCTTTTTTAAAGGAACATTATGGCTGAAGAAAAAAAAGAAGAAGCTAAAAAGGAAGAAGGCAAGAAAGAGGAGCCTAAAAAGGAAGAGGGAAAGAAGGAAGAAGCAAAAGATGGAGCCGCCCCAGCAGAGGGCGGGGAAGGTGGTGCTCCGACCGAAGGTGCTTCGCCGTTATCTAAGAAAAAGAAACTAATTATTATCGGTGCAGCGGCGTTACTTGCCCTTATAATCAGCGGTGTTGGCGTGTTTTTTGTTATCAGGGCTCAGAAAGCCGAGACCCCTGAACAGGTAACGGCAGAAGGCGCCGAACAGGGTGAGCATGGAAAAGAAGGTGATGGGGCGGCTGGTGATGGGGCTGAAACTGAAGGCCAGTCTGAAGCAAGCAAGCCAATATATATTGATATGCCGGAATTCCTTATAAACCTAAATAGCGGCGGCAAGCAAACAAGTTTCTTAAAAATGCTTGTGGTGTTAGATGTGCCTGATGAAAAATCAAAACTTGCACTGGAAGCCAACATGCCGCGCATACGTGATAATTTCCAGATATATCTGCATGAGCTTCGTGCTGAAGATCTTAAAGGATCTGCAGGGCTGCAACTGCTGAGAGAAGAATTATTGTTAAGGGTAAATAAAGTAATTTATCCCAATAAAGTAAATGACATTTTATTTAAGGAAATATTGATACAGTAGTATCTAAAATATGGCAGATGATAAAAAGGAAATGACGCCAGAGGAAAAATTAGCCGCGGAAATGGAAGCCATGGCTAACGCTCCGCCACCGGCGCCTGGAGCAAACCCAGCCGCGGCAGCGGGAGTTGCCGGTAAAGGGCTTAGCCAGAATGAAATTGATAGCCTGCTTGGTTTTGGCGGTGGGGGAAAAGAACAGAAAAAAAGCGGCGTTCATGCGCTGATTGATAAATCTTCCCTTTCATATGAACGCTTGCCGATGCTTGAAGTTGTGCTCGACAGGCTTGTACGCACGCTTTCAACTACCTTAAGGAATTTTACCTCTGAAAACGTTGATGTCAGTATTGATTCTGTTACTTCCATGCGTTTTGAGGATTATATAAATACAGTTCCGCTGCCAGCGCTTCTTACGGTGTTCCAGGCAGTTGAGTGGGAAAATTTCGGCCTTGTAAATGTTGACAGCTCGCTTACCTATTCAATGGTTGATGTTCTGCTTGGTGGCGGGCATGCAAAACGCCCCTTACGGGTGGAAGGCAGGCCATATACTACAATCGAGCAAGATATTGTAAAAAGTGTTGTGGGGCTGATGCTTGATGATATGAGTTCAAGCTTCAACGCCCTTACGCCAGCTACATTCAGGTTCGAACGTGTGGAAAATAACCCGCGCTTTGCAACAATCACGCGGCCGATAAACCCGATAATTCTGGCGGTACTCCGGATTGATATGGAAGACAGGGGCGGCAAGGTTGAAATAGTATTGCCTTATGCCACACTGGAACCAGTGAAAGAACTGCTTACCCAGATGTTTACGGGTGAAAAATTCGGTCAGGATACACTTTGGCAGTCTCACCTTTCGAAAGAAGTCGTCAGCACCACAATAGAAGTTGAGGCTGTTCTTGAAGATAAACTATTGTCGCTTGGGGAAATCGCCAACCTGAAAGTTGGCAGCACAATACTTATGGATGTATCGCCGCATGAAGAAATAACCATCAAATGCCGCGGCATTAAGATGATGTCTGGAAAAATTGGTTGCGTTGGCGATAAAGTAGCCATAAAAGTAACAGATATAATTAACAAAAAAGCATTGGAGCTTTCATGATGTTGTTACTTGATATAATTGTTGCCGCTCTTTTGGGTGCCACCATCTTCTTTTCCTGGCGCTTAAGCAGAAATATACGCACTATAAGGCAGAGCAGGAGCGACCTTAGCATATTCTTAAATGATTTTAATGATGCTATTACCAGGGCTGAACTTTGTATAATACGTCTAAGGGAAATGGATAACGAAGTTGGGCGTGAGATAAGAAGCAATATAGATAAAGCAAGGTTCCTTTCAAACGATCTGGCATTCCTTATTCAAAAAGGGGCAGAAGTTGCTGACAGCATTGAAGGAGGAATAAAATCTCCTGGCAACCCAGCCAAGAAACCGGTTGGTTCCAGCAATAATGAATTTACAAAACGAGCGGCAGATATTTCCTCAGGTCAGGCAATAAAAGCCTTTGAGAATGTTGTAGCTGAAAGAGAAAAAAAAGATAAGGCAGCTTCCAAGCGGAAAGCCGTGGAGCAGGCAATGGCTGAAGTTGCAAGAAGGAATGCCGAAATAAAGGCGCTGGAAAATGCACAGGCACTTAAGAAAACAGAGGTGACCATAGTGCAGGAAAAATCTGAAGTAAAACAACGCAGTTTGTTTGATGCGCTCCGCTGGACGCGTCAGTTGCAATAGATATATTATGTCATTCAGGTTGCTGCCACTCATAGTTTTTTCTTGCATAATTCTCTTGGTAGTGAAAATTGCCGATACAATCCATGGTAATGAGCGTTTTGCCTTTATATCTTCACTAAAGGCAGAACAGGTGGAGAAGAAAGAGGAGAAAAAGAAAGAGGAGAAAAAGAAAGAGGAGAAAAAAGATAAAGAAGAAGGTAAGAAAGAAGATAAAGAAGAAGGTAAGAAAGAAGAGAAAAAATCTGAGGAAAAATCAGATAAAGAAAGTTCAAAAGAGGAAAAGGATAAAAAAGAAAAACCAGAGGATAAAGAAGATAAGAAGGAAGGCGAAGGTAATAAGGACGAAGCCAATAAAGATGAAGAAAAGGAAGAAACGGTAGCCCCAGTTGATGTAAGCAGAAAAAAGGAGTTTACCCAGACTGAAATAGAGATACTACAGCGCCTTTCTAAACGCAGGATGGAACTGGAAGAAAGGGAAAAGCAGTTAAATGAAAAAGAAAATGTCCTTATACTTACAGAACAGAATATTAATAAAAAAATCGAGGAGCTTAATAAATTAAAGGCAGAGGCAGAAGCCATACTTGCGAAATATAATGAAAAAGAAGATGCAAAAATCCGTAGCCTGGTTAAAATTTATGAGAATATGAAACCGAAGGCGGCCTCCAAGATTTTTGAGGAAATTGATACAAATACGCTTTTAATAGTGCTGGATAAAATGAAAGAATCAAAAACCGCACCCATTCTGGCACAGATGAACCCGGATAAAGCTAAGGAAATCACAGTAGAATTTGCAAAACAGAGAAAATTACCTTAAAAAAGAAAAATATTTTTAACGGAGGAGATAATGGCAGTCGATAAAAACATGAATATTTTAATAGTTGATGATTATAAAACCATGCTGAGGATTGTAAGAAATCTTTTAGGCCAGCTTGGTTTCAATAACGTTGAAGAGGCAACAGATGGCAATATGGCTTTCACAAAATTAAAAGAGAAGAAATTTGATCTCGTAATTTCTGACTGGAACATGGAGCCGGTAAGCGGGATGGATCTGTTGAAAAAGGTTCGTGCCGATGAAGCGTTAAAGGCTATTCCTTTCATTATGGTTACGGCAGAAAGTAAAACCGAGAACGTAGTAGCGGCAAAAGAGGCAGGGGTTAATAACTATATTGTGAAGCCATTCAATGCTGAGACGTTGAAAGGCAAACTGGTTACTGTAATAGGTGAATTCTAATTAGTTTTTTATAGGGAGAAAAGTTATGACCAACAGTCAGGATTTAGCCCAGCATTTTTTAATTGAGATTCAATCTTTAAAAAGCGCAAAGGGTGGAAAAATTGGTGTTGAGGATGTGGCCTCCATACTTGATGGCATGACTAAGGCCATGAAAGATTATTTTTCTGAAGAAGATAAGTTAGCATACTATGAAATAAGGAGTATTGCCGCAAAAATCAAAGATACAAAAGAAGCAAGTGTTGCTGCTGGAGAAAAGATTTCAGGTAAATCCGTAAATGAAGCTAATCTTGAGCTTGATGCGGTGGTAAAAGCTACAGAAAAAGCCACCAACCAGATTCTTGATTGTGTGGAAAAAATGCAAACCGCTGCACAGCAGGCAGATCCTGATATTAAAAAGGCTATTGATGAAAATGCCACCAAGATTTTTGAATCATGCAATTTCCAGGATATAACTGGTCAGCGTATAAAGAAAGTTGTGAACACGCTGCTTGAAATCGAGAAGAGCGTGAATGCGATATTGGAAGGAAAACTTTCAACTAAACCACCTGAAGCAAAGCCTGTAACACAAAAAGATAAAGACAAGGCGCTAATGAATGGCCCGCAGCTTGAAGGTAAAGCTCCTTCGCAGGATGATATCGATAAACTTTTTGACAGTATACAGGTTAAGAAGGATGCAAAATGAATTATGCAGAAAGAACAATAAGCCAGGACCGTAGTTTCTTAAAAGGCGCTTGTTCTTTCTTTGCTTGTTTTACTTTTCTATTAATGATTTTCGGAGCGCCAGAACATACAATTGCCAGCACAAAAAGCGGTGTTGAAGATCATTCTGAAAAGAAAGAAGAGAAGGTTGGTGAAGAAGGAAAGCCGGCAGCAGCGGAAGGCATAAAGAACGTTCTCTCTCCCTACCAGCTTGCACTTATACAGAAAGAAGAAGGCATAACAATACAGGTGAAGGATACGCCTGATCTTACTAAAATAATTTTTCCGTGGGATGAGAAAGTGGCAATGGCTGCTTTCTTACGTGGCAGCAATCTATGGGTAGTTTTTGATAAAAGGAACCAATTCAAACTTTCTCCGGGAATTGAAGAGATAAAGGAATTTGAGCAGCTTTCCTACCGCAGTTTTTCAGTTTTGAGAATAAAACTTCCGCTTTCTCCGACCCGAAATGAAGGTGAAGAAAGAACATACTTAAGGGTGATTAAAGAAGATTTCTATTGGGGGGTGGAAGTTTTTAAAAGGCCGCAATTACTTAAGGAAAATTCAGGATTATCGCATACTATTCAGGTTATAACCGAAAAAGCACCAGAAAAAACCAGGGTGTTTATGCCGGTGATAAGAACAGCAGACCCGCTTGTGTTTGTTGATTCGGAGATAGGGGATACGGTTGTCGCAATTCCTGTTTTTAATCCCGGCTACGGAACCTCTCCGACCCGCAAATTCATAGATTTTAATATTGAAAGAACTTATCAGGGTGTTGTTTTTACAAATGTTGCTGATTCAGTGCAGTATAAAGTGCGGCGCGAAGGTGTTGAGATAGGGCGGCCACAGGGGCTAAATATAACAGGCAACGAAGCAGTGAAGAAAGAACCGTTGCCTGAAGAAAAGAAAGAAGCAGAAAAAGAAGTGGTCATGGATTATGGAACGGCATTTCCATTCAATGATTCCTACCTTCTTAACCCTTCCCAGTTCAATACCCTGCGCCAGAAATTACAGAATGACATAATCAATGTTCCATTAAATGATAGAAACCATAAACGCCTTGAGTTGGCGAAGTTTCATTTCGCCAATTCTTTCTATTCAAACAGCCTTGGCGCGCTTAACGATATTGCTATGATTGCTCCTGATTTTGCGAATTCGTTTGAATTCAGCATGCTTAGATATGCATCCTATTTTTTCATGCGTCAATATGCGGAGGCGTTGAGAGGATTCTTAAAGCTTGATTCTCATGAGGATAAAGCTTTTTTCGCAAGGGAATTAAAACTATGGCAATGGGTCAGCGCCAAGAAATTTCTTAACCAGATGCGTCTTTCTGGTGTGAAGCCCGAAGAAAAGGAATTATATGATGCGCTGAAGAAGGCGGCGGAAAGTATAGATTTTGAGATACTTTCGGTGAAAGATGCATTCTTCAAGGTTTACCCAAAAGATTTGCGGCATGAAATGTTTTTGATTGCAGCAAGGGAAGCTATTAACGATGGTAAATATGCATATGCCAAGGATGTTCTAAACTATGTCGTTAATGATCGACCAATAGGGGAGGTAAGAAACAGCGCTGAATTCATGACAGCAGAAATTGCTGCTAGGGAAGAAAATTATACCGATGCGCTTTCAACCTGGAACCGCATATCAAAGGATGTGGAAGACCGAGCCAACCGTACCCGCGCCACTTTCAATGAAGCGCGCTTGCAACTGAAACTTGGCAATATAGATAAGAAAGAAGCAATAAAAAATATTGAATCTGTTACTTTCACATGGCGTGGTGATGAGATTGAAATGGAGCTTCTGGCAGTACTAGGCCAGTTATATATAATTGAAAAGGAATATTATAAGGGCCTGGCAATCTGGCGCCAGCTGGTGAATTCCTATCCCAATACCGAGGAATCAGTTTTTGTTGCCGGCCGCATGCGCGAAACTTTTGCTTCGCTTTTTGATGGCGGTGCTGCTTATGACATGCCACCGGTTGGTGCGCTTTCACTTTATTTTGAATTTAGGGAACTTACTCCGCTTGGCGAAGTGGGAGACCGCATAATAAGGCAGCTTGCTGATCACTTCATAAAGGCAGATTTGCTTGAAAGTGCGGCAGTGCTACTTACCCACCAGGTGAAATACAGATCAACAGGAGATGAAAGGTTAAAGCTAGCAGAAAAATTAGTGCAGGTGCACCTGCAGAATAAAAAGCCGCAACTGGCACTTGATGTGCTTGACCTGACCGAATCACAAAATATATCTGATTTATTCAAGGCTCCCCGTTCATACTTAAGGGTAAAAGCCCTTACCCAATTACAGAAATATGAACCTGCACTGGCCATAATAAAAGATGATAAAAGCGAACAGGCAGATGAACTGCGCTCTGACATTTACTGGAATATGAAAGACTGGGAAAAAACAGTGGATACCCTGAAACTGCGTTTTGATATAAGACGCGAAAACCCATCCAATCTTACTGTCAGGGAAACAGAGCTACTTATACGCCTTGCGGTTGCCTATGCAGTTAAGGGTGATAATGAAATACTTGCCGGACTAAAAAGTGATTTCTCAAAACTTATTACCAGTGATGAAGATAGAAAGACATTTGCTTTCCTAACCAAAGAAAGAAAACCTGTTGATCATGACCAGTTTGAGGATACGGCAAGAGTAGATGACATACAGAAATTCCTTACCGAATATAAAAACCGCCCGGAAGCAAACATGGTTCAAAAGGATGAGAAAAAACCGGAAGAGCTACCACCCCCTGAAAAAGCTGTACAATAATTTAATTTACAAAACTCTTAACCAGGCTGCCGCATAACATATACCAGCCATCAATAAGCACAAAAAAGATTAGTTTAAAAGGCAGTGATATCAATACCGGCGGAAGCATCATCATACCCATCGACATCAAGGTGGAAGCCACCATCATATCAATTATAAGGAACGGTATGAATATCAGGAAGCCTATTTCAAATGCCCGCCTGAGCTCACTTATCATGAACGCAGGTATTACCACTTTAAGCGGCGTCAGATCAGGCGTATCAACCTTTTCCGTATTGGAAAGATCAAAGAAAAGCTGAAGGTCTTTCTCGCGCACGTTCTTCATCATGAAGCCGTGAAAAGGTTTTACCGTTTCTTCAAAAGCCTTCTTATCATCTATCTTTTCTTCAATGAGCGGCAGTATGCCATTGTTATAAGCTTCTTCAAAAGTGGGAGCCATGATGAATGCAGTCATGAACAGTGCAAGGCTGATAAGTACAGGGTTTGGAGGAGTCTGCTGGATACCAATGGCGCTCCTTAGCAGAGAGAGAACAATTATTATACGCGTGAAAGAAGTGACCATCAAAAGTATGGATGGTGCAAGGCTTAATATGGTTATCAGGGCAACAAGCTGAATGACGCGTTTGGTTGCCGAGCCTCCCTGCTTTCCCATATCAAGGGTTAAAACTTGCGCTTCTGCAGCGCCTGCAAATATAAGTGCGGCAATGGCAAGCAGGAATAAAGCTATTATGATTGTGCGCTTTTTCATGATTTCTTTTTTGCTGCCGTTTGCTTGATATTTGTTTCTACAACCACATCACCATCAGTGCCAAGCAGCAGGAGATGTTCGGCGTTATCACGCCTGATAAGGATTAGTTTATGTTTCGGATCAAGGGCTAAGGATTCAATAACTTTCAGCCTGTTTTTAAGAGCTGGCTGCCCTTTCCCCAGTATAAAATTAATTTTTTCCGGGCCAATACGGCGCAGGGCATAAGTTATAAGCCAGATAAGGCTTAGAACAAAAATCAATGCCGAAAATGCTTTTAAAAATACAATCAAATCCATGACCAAAGAACATAGGGCAGGAAAAAATTAAAAGCAAAAATTATTTATTCTGTTTTGTTATCTTTATTTTTTGAATATGCCTTGTGGGCTTTCTGCTGCTGGTTCAGCTGGCCTAAGGATGTGGCTATAGTATCGCGTTTCTCAATCATTTTTTCCTGCAGCCTGCCAAGCTTTATGTTGAGTTCATCCAAACCTTGCTCAAAACCCAGCTTTACTGCTTGCTCACGCCCTAACCCAGCAACTTCCTTGCATAAAACCTGAACATCTTTTTCAAAAAGTTTCAGATCAACCGCCTTATCTGTTTCGACATCCTTGTAACACTGGTCTAAGAACTGAAGTGATTTGCTAAGAAGTTCCTGTGCTTTTTCACCAACCATATCTATTTACCTGCTTCCGCATTTTTCCTGTAAATATAGTTCAAGATTTGAGCTACCGTAACATAGGCTTCAATAGGAATAAAGGAATTTAATTCGAGCTCGGAAAGCATTTCAGCAAGAGGCTTATCTTCATGGATGGGGATGTTATTCTGCTTGGCTATTTCAATTATGCTTTCGGCGATAGTACCCTTGCCGGTGGCGGTGACGCGCGGGGCTTTATCTTTCTCACGCTCGTACTCCAGGGCAACGGCAACTTTATCTTTTTTCTTTTCATCTTTTGCCGCCTGCTTTTCCAGACCTTTTATGAAATCGTTAAAATCTGCCATATCACATATTCGGGTAGCTTGGGCCGCCCGTTCCTTCCGGAGTTACCCATTTTATATTCTGGGTTGGATCCTTAATATCGCAGGTTTTGCAATGCAGGCAGTTCTGCGCGTTTATCTGCAGGCGAGGACCGGCTTCTTCCTTGACTATTTCATAAACCCCAGCCGGGCAATATCTTTGTTCTGGGGCATCATAAACCGCCAGGTTATGTACAATAGGCACTTTGCTATCTTTGAGAGTAAGGTGCGCTGGCTGGTCTTCCTCATGATTTGTGTTTGAAATGAATACGGAAGAAAGAAGATCAAAACTAACCTGTCCATCTGGTTTTGGATATTCGATTTTTCTGCACTCTCTTGCCGGCTTTAACTGGGTATGGTCGGCATGGTTCTTAAGAGTCCACGGGGCTTTACCTTTAAATATATAAGTATCTATGGCGGAGTATGCCATGCCAATCAGCAAGCCAAACCTGAATGATGGCCTTATGTTCCTTACACCATATAATTCTTTCCATACCCAAGAGTTCTTAAGATTCTTTTCGTAATCCTTGAGTTCCTGAGAAAGCCTGTTCTGCTTAATCGCTGAGTAAACAGATTCAGCGGCAAGGATGGCGGATTTCATGGCTGTATGGGTGCCTTTTATTTTTGGTACGTTCATGAAACCGGCAGCACAGCCGATTATCAACCCGCCGGGGAATGTTAGTTTCGGTATCGATTGGAAACCACCTTCATTGAGCGCCCTTGCTCCATATGAAATCCTTTTACCGCCTTCTAAAACCTTTCTTACGGAAGGGTGAGTCTTGAACCGCTGGAATTCCTGGAATGGGTTCAAATAAGGATTCTGATAATCAAGCCCGATGACAAAGCCGATTGAAACCTGATTGTTCTCCATATGATAAAGGAAAGAGCCACCATAGGTTTTCTGGTCAAGCGGCCAGCCAATGGTGTGACTTATTTTTCCGAGCTTATGGTTTTCTGGCTTTATTTCCCACAGTTCTTTTATACCGATTGCGTAAGTTTGTGGATCGCTATTATTCCTTAAATGGAATCTTTCAAAAAGCTCCTGGCTCAGTGAACCGCGGCAGCCTTCAGCAAAAATAGTATATTTCGCATGAAGCTCTATCCCTGGCTGAAAGCCGGATTTCTTAGAGCCATCTTTGGCAATACCCATATCACCGGTTGCCACGCCTTTAACCGCGCCCTTATCATCATAGAGGATTTCCCTCGCCGCAAACC
>CAYVHI010000012.1:0-44434 GCA_964450945.1 uncultured Rickettsiales bacterium | reverse complement strand
GCTCTAACCAACTGAGCTAACCGCCCCTCTAATGTTTCTTTTTGGTAATTTTGGCGTCGTTTTAATTTCTGCGATCCTAATGTACCTTTTGTACATTGCGGTTCTCAAAATTAAAACTCCTAAAAATTCCTCAAAAATAATTCATTATCTATATAAACTAGGAAGCCATAGGTATAGCCAATTTTCCTGAAACGTACAGGAATATTTAGGTTTTTTTCTGGATCTGGCTGATTACCATTTTTGGCTTCCTGTTGGTTTTATAACCAATTTTTTCAAGATGATCTGCAATATCATCTTTGAAAAATGGTTTTACCAGATAACCAGCAACACCTGATTTTATTGCATCCTCAACGTCTTTTCTTTCATTCATGCCAGTACACATGATGATTTTTGTACTGCCAAACTTATTCTCACCCACTTCTTCCTTCAGTTTATTTACAAACTCCAGCCCGCTCATACCAGGCAATTTCCAATCAAGAAAAATTACATTAGGTAAGCCAGTTTTACATATGGTAAGGGCGGATTCCGCATCCTTAGCCGTGACTATAGAAAAATTAAGTAAATCCTTAACTATTTTAGTAAGGATAAAAATATTATCTTCTTCATCATCTATAATCAGGCATCGCATTATGTTAATCCTTTTAAGTTGCGGCATATTATAACATATATTAAATTATAAAAAACATCATGAAACAGCCAATTATAATTTCATTCGCACCAAATGGCGCAAAAAAAACCAAGGCGGACCACCCTAATATTCCGCTATTTGCGGAGGAAATCGCTATTGAGGCAAAGAATTGCCGCGATGCCGGTGCAGCTCTCATCCACCTGCACATACGCGATAAGAACCAAGTTCATTTATTGGATGTGGAGACATACCGTAAAACCATAAAAGCGATAAAAGATAAGGTGGGGGATGATCTGATAATCCAGGTCACCAGTGAATCTGTTGATATCTATGGACCCGAACAGCAGATGGATATGGTGCGGGAACTGAAGCCGGAAGCCGTTTCATTGGCTATACGTGAAATAATCCCAGATGTTTCATATGAAGCAAAAGCAAAAGAGTTTTTCAAATTCCTGCACAAGAACAAGATATTTCCGCAATTCATTTTATATTCACCAAAGGAAGTAGAATATTTTGCTGAATTGATTGAAAGAGGATATATACCGCAGGAAAAAAAGTTTGTGCTGTTCGTGCTGGGTAAAAAGAATGGGCCAAACATCGCTTCAGCCTATGCAAAGCCAGAGGATCTGCAGCCTTTCGTTGATGTGTATAATAAAAGGTTGAAGGATAAACATGTCATCTGGGCCACCTGTGCCTTCGGAGGATATGAAAATTCCTGCATGCTTGAAGCCGTTAAACTTGGCGGAAATCCAAGAATAGGATTTGAGAATAATCTACTGATGCAGGATGGAACAACCGCAAATACCAACGCAGATCTGATAAAACAATTCGTAAATTCGCTGGGTGCAGATAGTGCCCGGGTGCTTACCCCTAAGACAGCACGCCAAGTATTTGGAATATAAAAGAAAAAATGGGCATTTTTTAATTTATTGTCGGTGTCAATTACTGTATAATTACAGTATCCCAAGGGTATAAATTATGAAAATAAACTCATATCTTATTTTAATAATTACTTTAGCTGTTTTTTATTTATATGGAGCCAGCAGCATAGCACAAACTACCACACCTATACCTAACTCAGTTCCTATTCCTAATACAGTTCCTATTCCTGGTGGTTCAGGGGGGCAAGGCGGACAGCCAAGTAGCGGACAGCAATTACTTGCAAATAATGCAGAATGCAAAGATCATTTTGAATGCCAAAGTAGTTTTTGTGCTTATGACAGATATGTTTTTAAATCATTTTGCCAAAATACAACAAACCTCCCTCTTGGTTCTATTTGCAGGATTGATTCTCATTGTGCAAGCGGAAGATGTGAATTTGACGCCATATATGGTGTTGTTCCTCATTCTTATTGCGTTCAGATTCGCCTTCCCCTTGGTGTGAACTGCTCTAACGACAGTGAATGCCAGAGTGGTAGGTGTCAAAGTAACGGATTTAATGTTAATAAGGTTTGTGTTGCTCCTATTGATCTTTCAAATGTTCCAGTTTTTGGAGAAGTAGAAATCCCGCCATCTTCAAATAGCGGGGGAGCCGGAGGTACACAACCACTCAGATTGCCTTATAGGTCTATATGTAAATTGGATTCTGATTGTATTAACGGTAGATGCGAATATTATAGATACACAAAACAATCTGTGTGCGTAAACATTAATCTCCCTCTTGGTTCTAGTTGTACGCAGGATTCTGAATGCCAGAGCTACAAGTGTGGAGATGGGTTCAATATGAATATTTGTGTGAACCGGCCTGATTATAATAACGCACCAATTCTACAACCCTTAAAAGATACTATAAGTAATTGAAATATAAGAATAATAAAAGTAGCTTTTGTTAACCTTTTATTAACCATTATTAGATATACTGTAAGAATACTTCGTTTGGGTGCCTTATGGCTTTATTGTGGTGGTGTGATTCCTCCCAGCCTGGATGGAAGCGGTGGCCTGGTGGGCGCGAGCTCTCTCTTGCCACTGGAGGCCGATTCCTCTCCCGTTTGGGTCCCGCACCCTCTCTGGGCGGGTGGGCGGCACAACCAGCCGACCGCAGCCGCTTCGCCTTCGGGCGTCTAGCGACTCGCGGCCGACTAGGGGGATAAAAAAGCCGCTCATTTCTGAGCGGCTTTTTTTATTTCTTTGTATAAATTTCTTACTTAAGCGGCTGCGCGGTTTTCTTTCTTACCTTGTTTTTTATTGTTACCCGCAAGACCGAATTCTTCCATTACACCCGCAATTACTTCATCTTTAACTGGCTGACTAGCCTTTCCAAAGGTACTAAAGATTTTCTTTAAGAGTTCAGCAAGAGGAGCATATTGATTACCTGCACCTTTACGGCCATCATAGATTATCCTGTCTTCGTAACCGGAAATCCAAAGGGCGTTAGGGTTGCGGCGGGCAATAACTATATCACCCTGTTTTTCTGCGTATGGTGTTCTGTGCTGGCGCATTACAACCAGACCATCACCAATAATAACATTTAAGAATGCCTGAACTTCAGCAGGAATCTCAACACCAAGCTCTTTAAAGTTTGGCTTATCAATTACAGCTACCACTTCTAATTTTCCAGCCTCTGTTGACATGGCAAAACGGGATTTTTCAATACCTGATAAGCCACGCTGAGAATCGTTATGTATCTTCCATGCTTTTTCGACCGGTACCGCAAATGCCTTGTGACCTTCGATTTCACGGCATTGGAAGTAATAGTGATTGTTAATGCCAAGGCGCTTCAGCTGAACTTGTAGAAGGCGGAGAACATTAGAATCATCATTTACGGAATCAATAATCGGAGTTTGATTTTCAAGGGTTACATAGTGGCGGCCGCGTAGACGCTGGATTGCCTTTTCTGTGATTTCTATGCGCCTATAATCGCCGTTCTCATCTTTTACATACTGACGTGTAACCGGGTCTTTCCAAAGGATTTCATCAGGGTGAGTGAAGTGAACCATGAACGCAATATTAACGTTAGGGTGCATTTCGTGGAACATATCCACCATTGCAAAAAAGTTATCATCAAACCTTTGCGGGAAGAACGCAAGTTCCTTGGTACCCATGCGGATTGTCTTGATGCCTGCTTCAGCCAGACCATGCCACCATTCAAACATATTGTTGTTTGAAAGAACCATTGGATCACCCCCAGAAAGCAGAACTTCCTTCAGAGGGAATATCTTGTCTTGGCCAGGGTTTGCAGCTTCAGCTGCTTTATATTTTTCATTGTGGGATTTGATGTAAGCAGAAACATCTTTTACATCGGCGATATCTTTTTCGGTTTTACTTGTAAGGAAATCTGAACGGTAGCAATAACGGCACCAAGAACTGCAAGCGCGCGCTACATATATAAGAGCCAGTTCGTATTTATGGAGTAATCCCGGAACCGGGCTGTATTTTAATTGGTTTGAAGGATCACGCTCACCGGAAAGGTCAGCTGTTTCTTCAGGGCGTGCTTTAATAAGGTTTGTAATAGCATCACTTTTTGCCGCTAGCTCCATATAATGCTTTGTGGCACGTGGAGGAAGGCGATCAGCAACGCCCGCCTTAATCAGATCATGTATTTCCTGCTCAGAATAAAGCTGTGCGCCACCTTCGCTTAAGTATTTTTTATAACCGTAAATGTTGTGAGAAATGTAGCGATTGAATTTTGTTTCTTGAATAACAAAGTTCGCCCTTGTTGAATTTGCTGTTGCCCCAGACATAGTGAAAAAACCCCTCTTATACAGAATGTTGTTCTGTCTTAATAAAAAAAATTTCGCTTAGTTTTACTTCAACCTCAAGTTGCGACCTGACAATGTTATTTCTGTCCAACTGTATCTGTTGAGATGGTGATTTTTACCATAAAATGCCGTGAAAAACAAACGCTTCTTATATTGCAGCGCAACAAAACCCATGATGTTTCAATAACTTCGGAGAGTTATCAACAACTTAACCCTATTATATCAATAGGGATATTATGTTACAAAAACTTAACAAATCCATTCTGTATAAAATCCTTAATTCTAAGTAAAATATGCGTCATCAGGTATACCTTCTCCGTGCGGAGCTATGATGACATCTCTCCGCTGTGGGGGAGAGTATTATAGGCAGCAAAGCAAAGGTGCCTGACCAGGAGACCAGACATATGTTCTGGCTCTACCAAGAATCGCCCAAGAAACTGATTCTGCCTCTGGCTATTAAGGAGGCGCTGAATTTCATGGATGAAAACAAGTACGGGTGGGACTTCCAATTTAAAAACACCGCGCCTAAGGGATCGGTGTTTTTTGAAAACGAGGTCTTGCTGATTGAGGAGGTAATACAGATCGTGCTGAACAGCACTCTGTAAGGGAGGGGGGCAACGGCGCCCCCTTCGCCTTTTTAAAGGCTAGATAACTTTCTTGATAGCCGTATTAAGTTTTGTGATTATTTCATCAATGTGAGAGTTATTTATGATGAATGGCGGGGCGAGCATGATGTGATCGCCGTTTTTGCCATCAATGGTGCCGCCCATTGGGTAGCACATCAAGCCCTCAGCCATAGCTGCGGCTTTTATTTTGCTGTTTAGCGCGCGGGCAGAATCAAAAGGCTTCTTGGTAGCCCTATCTTCCACCAGTTCCATACCCCAAAATAAGCCCTTGCCACGAATATCCCCGATGTGTGGGTGCTGGGCAAAATTATCATTAAGTGCCTTTTGTAATGCCTTTCCTTGTTTTTGAACGTTATCCAATAATTTATCTTTCTGGATTACTTTCTGTACAGCTAGTGCTGCTGCACAGGCGGTGGCATGACCAAGATATGTATGGCCATGCTGGAAAAAACCAGTGCCGTTTTTCACGGCATCAAATATTCTTGCTGAAAGAAGCATTGCCCCGATTGGCTGGTAACCAGCACCTAAGCCTTTTGCGATTGAAAGGATATCAGCAGTTACACCATCCTGCTCACAAGCGAATAAAGTTCCTGTCCTGCCCATTCCGCACATAACTTCATCTAGGATAAGTAATACTTCATATTTATCGCAAATCTCGCGGATGCGTTTGAAATAGCCATTAACAGCAGGAACGCAGCCCATCGTAGCACCAACAACAGGTTCGGCAACAAAGGCTGCAACATTTTCTGCACCTAGTTTTTTGATCATTTCTTCTAATTCGTTGGCAACACGGAGGCCATATTGCTCTGTGGTTTCATTATCTTTCCTGCTGCGATATTCGTAGCACGGAGAGATGTGGTGCATATCAATTAGCAAATCTTCAAACTGTGCGCGGCGCCATTTATTACCGCCAGCAGAAAGCGCGCCCAAAGTATTACCGTGATAGCTTTGCCAGCGGGCTACGATTTTGGTTTTTGTTTTTTTGCCAATTTCCTGGAAATATTGAACAGCAAGTTTTATGGAGGCTTCCATCGCCTCGGAACCGCCACTTACGAAATATACCCGGTCTAAACCTTTTGGGGCTTTGGAAATAAGGAAATCTGCCAGTTCTTCCATAGGTTCATTAGTGAAGAAACCAGTGTGTGCATAAGCGAGTTTATTAACCTGATCAATTATTGCTTTACGAACTTCTTCATTGCTGTGGCCAAGGCAGGAAACCGCAGCGCCACATGAAGCATCTAGATAACGCTTGCCGTCTGAATCAATTATATAAGGGCCATCACCCTTAACGGCGGTTGGATAATTTACTTTCGTATGGCGATGTAAAACGTGGTTCATGTTAGCTCTTGAAATCTATAGTGGAAGCAGGGTTTATACAATTTTATTGCAGAAATGGCAATTGCTGATTATCTTTCATGCCATGAAAATAGCAATTGTGGGAACGGGAATATCTGGAATGGCAGCAGCATGGCTGCTTAATAAGCATGCAGATATTACTGTTTACGAAAAAAATGATTATATAGGCGGCCACACCAATACCCAGATAGCTGACTATAATGGGGTAAAAATACCGGTAGATACAGGTTTTATCGTCTATAACAAAGTAAACTATCCAAACCTCATCCAGCTATTCAAGATTTTAGGAATCGAAGAGAAAAAAAGCGTTATGTCTTTCTCCGTCAGTGTTGATGATGGCAGGATTGAATATAGCAGCCTTGGGCCTAAGGGTGTTTTTGCCCAGCCGGCAAATCTTTTTGACCCCTATTTCATGAAAATGCTGCTTGAGATTGTCTATTTCAACATAAAGGCAAGAAGCATCTTAAATACCAATGAAGAAGATATGCCACTAGGCGATTTTCTTAAAAAGCTGGGGCTTTCGGATTATTTCATGCGCCATTACATACTTCCTATGGGCGGCGCTATATGGAGTTGCCCACTTTCAACCATGCTTTCATATCCGGCACGCACATTCGTGGCATTTTTTGAAAACCATAAACTCCTATCAATAAATCCTCCGATACAGTGGTATACGGTTCCAGGCGGCAGCATTGAATATATAAAAAGAATAACCGAGCCGTATAAAGATAAAATCAGGCTTAACAGCAAGGTGCATAAAATAACAAGGCAAAATAATAAGGCTGTTGTTGAACTTGAAAATGGCAGCAAGGATGAGTTTGACCATGTGATAATGGCAACCCATGGTGATCAGGCATTATGGGCAATAAAAGATGCATCTCCACAGGAAAAAGAAATTTTGGGCAGTTTCCGGTATCAACGTAATATCGTTGTCCTTCACCGGGATGAATCGATGATGCCAAAACGTAAAAGCGCTTGGGCAAGCTGGAATTATATGGGCAAGGGGGATGTGATGAAAGGTGCGAGCATCAGCCTTACATACTGGATGAACATGTTGCAAAGCATTGATAAAAAATACCCACTGTTTACAACCATGAACCCTATAAAGGAAATCCCGCAAGAACTGGTTTTTAGCAAAGTTGAATATGAGCATCCAATTTTTGATTTTCCAGCAATTAAGGCGCAGGAGAAAATTGAATCAATCCAGGGAAAGAATAATCTCTGGTTCTGTGGTGCATATCAGCGTTTCGGGTTCCATGAAGATGGCCTTTTCTCGGCATTAAAAGTTGTTAATGCGATTGGTGTAAAAGCCCCGTGGCAACAATAGGAATAAAAAACGGATTATGTCTTGCCAAGGTGATGCATAAACGTATGCAGCCTAAGGAAAACCAGTTCGTCTATTCAGTTTTTTATCTATGCTTTCCTCTCAAAAATGTAAAAGATATTGCCGGCGGCATTCTCTCCCTGAACAGATTTAATATTTTAGGCTTTTATGAAAAAGATCATGGGGCAAAAGACGGATCCTCTCTTGAGAAATGGATAAGAGATATACTTGAGAAGGAAGGGGTGAAAGAGGCAGACGGGGATATTGTACTTATGACTTATCCACGTGTTTTAGGTTATGTTTTTAACCCCGTGAGTTTCTGGTTCTGCCTCGATAAGCAAGGAAAACTAAGAGCAGTTCTTGCGGAGGTAAATAATACATTCGGAGAAAGCCATAACTATCTTATTTCACATCCGGATAACCGTGAGATAAAAAAAGATGAATGGCTTATTGCAAGGAAAGTATTCCATGTTTCGCCATTTATGGAAGTTGAAGGGACATATAAATTCCGGTTTGCCTATAGTGATGATGTGGCCGGAGTTTGGCTGGATTATGATACCGAAAAAGGTGAAATGCTTAAAACCTGGGTGGTTGGAAAAAGAATCGATCTTAATAAAAGCTCTATAATGAAGGCATTTCTTAAACATCCACTGGTTACACTTAAAACAATTTTTCTTATTCACTATCAAGCGGTGAGATTAATCCTTAAAGGTATATGGTGGTTTAAAAAACCAAAACCGCCAGCCGAAGGATTGACTAGATAGCTGAAAGTTATAATATGGCTGCAACTAATTATGATTCTAAGGAGTAAAAATGTGTATTAAGACATTACAGCAAACATTCATGCAGTATTTGCCTTTTTTCAATCTTGATAACAAAGATTCAAATCTTAAAAAGCACCAGGCATATAGGAACATGTTCATCTCAACCATGAAGATGATCCGCTATGGTGAGCTTACCGTTACTACACCTGAAGGTGAAGAGCTTGTATTTAAAGGAAAAGAAAGCGGTCCGATTGCAAATATAAAGATAAAAGACTGGATGATGGTGAAAAGGCTGATTACCAGAGGTGATGTTGGCTTTGCAGAAGATTTTATTGATGGTACCTGGGAAACGGATGACCTTCCCGCGCTGCTTACCCAATGCACTATGAATATTTCTGAACTGGATAATTTCTTCCACGGCCACTGGTGGAGCAAGGTGCTCTTCGCATTTATAAATTTTGTCCGCTCAAATACCAAGCGCGGGAGTAAAAAGAATATCCAGGCACACTATGACCTAGGCAATGATTTTTATGAGTTATGGCTGGATGATACAATGACATATTCATCCGCCTATTTTGCTGATGGGAAAAATGAAACCCTAGAGGAAGCTCAGGTGGCAAAATATCAGCTAATACTTGATAAACTTGGTGGAAAGCCAGGTGATAAAATATTGGAAATTGGCTGCGGCTGGGGAGGTTTTGCCGAAACAGCTGCAAAGCAGGGCTACCATGTGACCGGACTTACACTTTCAGAAGAACAGGCAAATTATGCCCGTGAAAGAATGAAAAGAGAGGGGCTTGAGGATAAAGTGGAAATCCGCCTGATGGATTACCGTGATGCAAAAGAAAAATATGATTTTGTGGTATCAATAGAAATGTTTGAGGCTGTTGGTGAACGTTTCTGGCCTATATATTTTTCAACAGTGAAATCGGTTCTTAAGAAAGGCGGTAAAGCGGTTATTCAAACCATTACTATTGATAATGATATTTTTGATGAATATAAAAAACGTAGCGATTTCATACAGCAATATACATTCCCGGGCGGGGCCCTGCCATCACAGTTTAAGTTTATAGAAGCTGCTGAAAAAGAAGGCTTAAAATCACATACGGTTTTTGCTTTCGGATATGATTATGCAAGGACACTAAGAAACTGGCTGGTTAATGTGGATGGCCAAATTGAAGCGATCAGAAAATTGGGGTATAATGATAAGTTCATAAGAAGTTGGAGATTCTATCTATGCTATTGCATAG
The DNA here is from genome assembly GCA_964450945.1 of uncultured Rickettsiales bacterium. Taxonomy (GTDB): domain Bacteria; phylum Pseudomonadota; class Alphaproteobacteria; order Rickettsiales; family JABDBP01; genus CAYVHI01. The sequence goes on along the minus strand of CAYVHI010000012.1, from coordinate 34,788 downwards.
CTGGGTTTACCACCAGAAGGACTAACGTTATACAGGCAGAGCTTATAAATGCGTAAATTACTTATCGTTATATTATTGTTATTACCATTCCAGGTATTTGCAGGGCAGGAAAAAAACCCGCCGGAGATTGCCAAGTATTTCGGTAATGCGCAAGCACTTGGTAAAGGCAGTTTCAACTGGTTCCTGTTCAAATTATATGATGGAAAATTATGGTCAGAAAACAAGCCATGGAAAATGAGCGGTAAGTTTGCCCTCAGGCTTGAATACAGCCGGGATATATCTTCCGCTGATCTGGTTATGACATCGCTAGATGAAATAAAACGCCTGAGAAATGCTGATGATAAAAAACTTAAGCGTTATGGAAAAATGCTAGCAAAGGTTTTTCCTGAAGTTAAAAAAGGCGATACTATCGCTGCAATAAATCTGCCTGGTGAAAATAAGGTTGCCTTTTATCATAACGGCAAATTAAAAGGCGAATTAGACGGCGGGGATTTTGCCGTTGATTTCTTTTCAATATGGCTTGATCCAAACACGCAAGCTTCTGTTATGCGCGAACAGTTAATAGGCGGCAACACCAGTAGATAGAGTGAAAAGATTTTCTTATTTAAGTTTATTTTCTTATGGAATTCTAGCCTTGCCGCTGGCATTCTCTGGACTTCCGATATATGTGCATGCACCAAAATTCTATGCAGGTGAATTTGGCCTTTCATTAACATTCATTGGTACTTCACTTCTTTTACTACGAATTCTTGATGCTCTTATTGACCCACTAATAGGGGCTTATAGTGACCGTTTCAGTAAATCACACCACTCACGATATATATTACTGGCTGTTTCATCGCCTGTTCTTGCTGTAAGTTTTTACCTTTTATTTGCTCCCATAGATGCAAACCCCGAAGTGCTTGGGATGTGGTTCATAGGTTCTATGGTGGCTGTATATTTTTCCTATAGTGTTATCAATATAAATTATCAGTCGCTGGCTGCAGAAATAACTACTGATTATAATGAACGTACGCGCGTTGCTTCTGTACGGGAAGCACTTGCGCTGATAGGAGTTCTCCTTGCTTCTGTACTTCCGCAAGTTCTTTCTGAAAAATTTGGCGTAACTGAAGGGTTTTTCTATTTTAGTCTTATATTTGTTCCGCTTCTGGCTTTTTGTTTGGCAATAACAGTAAACTTTTCACCTAGGCCAAAAAAGCCGCATAAGACGGAAAAATTTCCGGGTTTTATAAAAACATTCAAGGATGTTGCAAAAAACAAGCCATTCCTAACGCTTGTATTTATTTATGTATTCAATGGAATAGCGGCTTCCATACCTGCGACATTGGTATTGTTCTTTATAGAAGATGTTGTTGGAGGTTCGGAATATACAGGTTATTTCCTGCTGACCTACTTCTTAAGTGGCGCATTCGGAATGCCAATATGGAATAAACTAGCCGCAAGATATAACAAACGAAGTGCCTGGCTCATTTCAATGGTTCTAAGCGTTGTTACCTTTATATGGGCATTCATGCTGGGAGATGGGGACATTACTGAGTATTATATAATATGCATACTTTCCGGCATCAATCTGGGGGCTGACCTTGCACTGCCGCCATCACTGCTTGCTGATACAATTGACGGACGCGGAAAAATATCAAATAAAACATCAATGACAGGTTCTTATTTCGGCGTATGGAATCTGGTTACGAAGCTAAACCTTGCCCTTGCTGCAGGTATCACACTTCCGCTGCTTGATATGCTGGGATATATTCCCGGGGAGACAACAGATGCATCGGCGCTTAATTCACTTTCATTTACCTATGCCGTGATTCCATGTGTATTTAAAGTAATTGCATTCTTGATTCTGGCGTTAAGTAATTTGGATAAACATAAGGAGCGTTGATATGAAAGAGGTAAAAGCATTTCTAGCTGGGTTGTTTTGTGTGCTTACAGGATGTTCTGGCATAACCACAGCTGATTACAGGAATGAAACACCGAGGTTTGATATACGCCAATACCTGAACGGCAGAGTTGAAGGCTGGGGTGTATTTGAAGATATAAAAGGTAAAGTGACAAACAGATTTTATGTACTTATGGAAACAAAATGGCAGGGAAATGTTGGAACATTAAAAGAATATTTCACCTTCCATGATGGTAAAAAACAGGAGAGAGTTTGGACGATAACAATGCTAGATGATAATAATTTCGAGGCAACTGCTGAAGATGTCATAGGTAAGGCAAAAGGTCAGCAGAATGGGAATGCAGTAAACATGAAATATATTCTGCAGGTTCCTGTTGACGGCAAAACCTATAACATGGATATGGATGACTGGATGTATATGTTAAATGATGAAATTGTAGTTAACCGCACATCCATGAAAAAGCTTGGTGTAAAGGTGGGAGAACTTTCACTTTTCTTTAAAAAGATTGGTAAAAAATAAGGATGCAGTCTTTTTCTGATAAAAGAATATGGATAATTGGCGGAAGTGCCGGAATAGGGAAGGCGCTGGCTGAAGCAATGGCAAAAGAAGGTGCATCTCTTGCCATAAGCAGCCGGGATGGCAAAACTGTTGGAGAGGTAGTGAATGCACTTCCGGGTAATGGCAAGCATTTTGCATTGCCGCTTGATACGCGAGATGTAAATGCCCTGCAGCAGGCGCTAAATGCACTGGTTTCCAACTGGGGCAGTATTGACGGTATTGTTTATGCTGCAGGAATTTATACCGCCATGCGCGCAGATGATATAAAGCTTGAAGAGGCAAAAAAGATTTTTGAAGTGAATTTCACTGGATGTCTGAATGTTGTTTCTGTTGTAGCGCCATATTTCCTCAAGCAAAAATCAGGCATGCTGGCAATGGTGGCCAGTGTTGCGGGCTACAGGGGCCTGCCTAATTCATTGGTTTACGGCGCAAGCAAGGCTGCAATGATAAACCTGACAGAAACTCTATATCTTGATCTAAAACCGCACGGAATAAATGTACATCTTATCTGCCCAGGATTTGTACAAACCAGACTGACCGACCAGAATAAATTCAAGATGCCGGGGCTTATAACTGCTGAAAAAGCTGCAGAGGAAATTATTAAAGGGTTAAAGAAAGAAATCTTTGATATCCATTTTCCGAAAAGGTTTACGGGCTTCATGAAGATGCTAAGGATACTTCCTTATCCTGTTTATTTCTGGATTACGAAGAGATTTACAGGACTTTAGGCGCTGTCGCAATCGCTTAAATAATATAAGATAAAGTGCTTAGTTTCTATTCGGTGCCACTTTCATCGGCTGTTTCTTCAGGTTGATAACCCTTTTCTTTCATACAGTCTGTATATAGGCTATCAAGTTTATCGTTCTTTTCTTCATCACTGAGTTTTTTGTTTTGTTTATCTGATTTGAATTTTTTTTCAACCTCATCATAGCACATCTCTGACTCTGCCTGGTATTTTGCATCTTCCTCACTCTGTTTAACATCTATAGGTAGCTCTGTTATTTCATCATCATTTACAATCTTATCTTCAGAATAAGCTATAGAAAACAAAGGTAATACAAGGGCAAAAAGTGCTATGATAACTTTCTTTGTCATAAGTTCTTCCTTATAATGCAACCTTAAATTCAGCTTCAGTCCGGCTTTTTATTTCATCCACCTTAACATCAGGTGCAATCCTTACAAGATGTGTTTTTGCATCCTTTATATCAAAAACACCAAGCTCTGTGATGATGCGGTTAACGACACGCAGCCCTGTTAAAGGTAATGTGCATTTTTTAAGTATTTTTGGACCGCCTGTCTTAGTATTATGTTCCATCAGGACCACAATCCTTTTTACGCCAGCGACCAGATCCATAGCGCCGCCCATGCCTTTCACCATTTTTCCAGGCACCATCCAGTTTGCCAAATCACCTTCCTGGGAAACCTCCAGGGCGCCAAGAATTGTTAAATCTATATGTCCTCCACGTATCATGCCGAAAGATGATGCGCTATCAAAATAGCTGGCACCTTTTAGGGCGGTTACGGTTTGTTTTCCGGCGTTAATAAGGTCAGCATCTACTTCGTTTATTTCAGGGAACGGACCCATGCCAAGCAGCCCATTCTCACTATGAAGGGTGATTTTAATGTTACGAGGGACAAAATTAGCAACCTCTGTTGGCATGCCGATGCCAAGATTGGCATATATGCCATCATAAAATTCTTCAGCGGCAATTTTGCACATTTCTTCACGCGACCAAGGCATTATTCCCTCACTGTCCTGCGCTCAATGCGTTTTTCGTATTTTGCGCCTCTTATAATACGGTTAACAAATATTCCTGGGGTATGAATGCAATCAGGATCCAGACTGCCTGTTTCTACAAGTTCCTCGACTTCTGCCACTACATAATCTGCTGCTGTTGCCATCATGGAGTTGAAGTTACGGGCAGTTTTCCTAAAAATAAGATTTCCTTCCTTATCGCCTTTCCATGCCTTTACAATAGCAAGATCTGCCCAAAGGCCCCGTTCTAATACATATTTCTTGCCATTAAATTCCTTTACTTCCTTGCCTTCAGCAACAATGGTTCCAACGCCAGTTGCGGTATAGAAGCCAGGGATGCCAGCGCCACCAGCGCGTATACGTTCTGCCAGCGTTCCTTGTGGATTGAATTCAAGTTCTAGTTCTTTATTCAGATATTGTTGTTCAAAAGTTTTGTTTTCGCCTACGTATGAAGAAATCATCTTCTTTATCTGGCGGGTGTGGAGTAAGACGCCAAGCCCGAAATCATCAACTCCGCAATTGTTACTTATTATGGTTAACCCTTTAACTCCTGACTCCTTAATGGCAGCAATACAATTTTCAGGAATGCCACAAAGGCCAAACCCTCCTGCCATGATCGTCATATTATCTTTAAGTATTCCCTTCAAAGCGGAAGAGGCATCATTATAAACTTTATGCACTAACAACTCCTAATTCGCATGAGATATTAAATTGTTTTTTTAATAAGTAAAAATATTTTTTATATGGCAGATTTCATCAATTTAGCTTTAGTTAACGCCTAAGTTAAACTTAAAGTGTTGAAAAAATGTGAAATCACATATTAATTAATATTAAACAAAAAACTCTTATTTATCAATAATATATTTGAAATCGGCGCAAGAATTGTCATAAACCTCTTAAAAATGGCGGATTTGTTAATATTTTGTTAACCATTGATGTATAATATGTGAAACCCTGACTTCTAGAAAATTTTTGATAGGGAGTTGAAAATGTCAGAAGTGCTGGTTGAAAAGAAAAGTATTTTTATGAACGAACTGGCGGTGTGCTTACAAAAACTGCGTGGTAAGAGTTCTTTGGACGTTAGGTCTGAGGCGACAGAAAAAATTTGCCAGCAATATAATGAAGGCATATTCAATGAATCAGAAACCAAGATAGTATCTGAGATTTTAGATCTTTTATCTCAAGATATTGAGGTCTCAATAAGGAGAAGCCTTGCTGAGAATTTAAAAAACTCTACAAAACTTCCGCGTGAAATAGCCTTAAGGCTTGCAAAAGATGTTGAAGATGTTGCCCTGCCTATATTGGAGTTTTCCTTCGTACTTACTGACGAAGATTTAATTGAGATTATTAAGAGTACCAAAGATGTGGCGCGTCACCGTGCTATAGCAAAACGCTCATCAGTCTCTTACCGCGTTGTAGATGAGTTGATCCGTGAAACAGACGAATTGGTGGTAAGGACAGTAATTGCCAACAAAGGTGCCTATATATCAAACCGTAGCCTTGAAAAAATTGTCCATGATTTTAAGAATTCGGAAAACATACTTGGCGAACTAATAGAGCGCGGAGGTCTTTCACTTACCCTGGTTGAAGAAATGATTTCCACGGTATCTGAAAGATTAAAGGAGCAAATCATACTTCGCTATGATGTTTCTTCAAAAATATTAAATTCACTGGTTGATGCTTCTGCTGAAGAGAATATTCTAAAATCAGCCTCGTTTGATATAAAGAGAAATCAAGTAGACAAGCTTGTTTCTCACATAAATGAAAAATCAAAACTCAATTACTCGATAATAATGCGCTCACTTTGCAAAGGTGATCTTGAATTCTTCGTTTCCAGCCTTTCAACACTTGCCAATGTTCCAAGATCTAATACAAATAAACTTGTTTATGATCCAAGCCAGCTTGGTTTTACAGCCATATACAAAGCGGCAAAACTTCCTGATAATATGCTGGAAGCGGCAAAATTAATCCTGAAATTTGTTATAGAAGCTAAACAAAGCGGCGTGACAAATGATATAATGGCCCAGCGCATATGTAACCGCATAGTTACCGGTGGTTTTGATAAAAGCATAGCCAATATGCGTTATTTTATGACACTAATTAATACCGGAACTTCATCATCAGGCAGTACCATTCACTAAAATTAATGCAGGTATCTGCTACCCTATATACCTAATTTATTTACTTTTTCCGGCATTTAGTGTTTAATACTTATATAGGGATTTTAATAGGTTATGGGCGAAAAAGAAAAACTATCGCTAGAAGATATAGCTCGCCTTGCTGAGGATAAATCACCGCGCACCCGCATTGAAGTAGCGAACAAACTTGCCCACCAATACAGCCACGATGAAATTGCCCCGAAGCAAAGAGAGCTGGCCGAACAAATCTTCAGGCTTTTACTAAAAGATGCAGAAGTTCTGGTAAGGCGGGTTATGTCTGATAACCTTAAAAATGTAAGAACCGTTCCACATGATATTGTTTTAAAGTTAGCGCAGGATGTGGCCCATGTTTCGCTGCCGGTTCTTGAATTTTCCGAAGTACTTAATGATGATGATCTTGTTTCGATAGTAAACAGTACTGTTGAAGTAGCCTGTCAACTGGCGGTTTCTCGCCGGAAGGATGTATCTGAAAAAGTTTCTTCAGCTTTGGTTGATACAAAAAAAGAAGAGGTGGTCTCCAGCTTGCTCGAAAATCAATCTGCGCATATTAGCGGGAAGGATATAGATGCAATAGTCAATGAGTTCTCTGAGAAAAATAATATTGTTCAATTATTAGTGACGCACAGTTCGGTTACAATAGAGCTTGCGGAAAAAATCATGAATAAAGTTTCTTCGGCAATAAAGAAGGAGCTTACGCCAAAATATGGCGAAGTAATGGAGGGGATGAAAGAAGATATCCTCAAGAAAGGCAGTGAAGTGGCTGCCATGAAATTAATGGCAACCGCGACCGGTTCTGACGAAGAGGAACTTATGCGCCTTCTGCAATATGTGGAGACAAAACAAGGTGTCATGGAAGAGTTGTTAAACAAAGACAGCCGTGTGGCAAAAACTGTTGAGAGGCTTGAGGGTCTTGGTAAATTGACGCCGTTTACTGCGCTATGTATGGGCAGCATGCCGCTCTTTGAAATCACTATGGCAAAGCTGGCCAAGATATCAATATTCAATGTTAGAAAGCTCGTTGCCGATGAAACAAACAGAGGTTTTAAGGCTTTATATGAGAGAACAGGCCTTCCTGAAAGGATGGAAGAAGCTGTACATATTCTTGTAAATGTGGTGAGGGAATTGGAAAAAAACCCAGAAAAGGAAAAATTAAGGAAAACCCCTTCATTGTTGGCCTCACACATGACACAGAGGATAATGACGCTTACAGGGGATAAGGATGTGCCAAACCTTTCTTATTTTCTTACTATGATCCAGCATCACGGCAAACATTTCTCAGCCTAGATTTTTTCTGAGTAGTATATAGATGGCACCTTTGCCGCCATCTGAGTATGGGGCGTAACTTACTGTTATTATCTTACCCTTAATATCTCTTCTGTTTAACCAGCTTTCTATAGATGAATATATAGTTACAGAGCCAGATGACTTCAAACCCTTACCCGTTATTACCCTTATGCACCGCTTGCCTGAAGAATAAGCATAGTCAATGAATTCATATAATTCAGATTCGGCTTCTTTTAGTGAATAACCATGCAGGTCAAGTGTGGCTTCCACTTTCATTTTTCCACGTTTCAGCCTTTTGGCGTTCCTTTTATCTATATTAGTCAGTACACCAATTTCTATATCAGGAAAGGAAGTTTTTACCTTTGCCTTCCGTACTTCTACTTCTAATTTTTCTTCGTTTTTATTATCTTCTTCCGCAGTTCTTACAGCTTCGGAAAAAAGATTCTTAATTTCTTCATCTGTCAGCTTTAAAAAATCAGAACTTCTCTTTTTTACCATTTTACTGAGATATTTTTACGGTTTTTGGAATTAACAGAAAATACCTGCCGGGTTGCTTCATATATCCGGCAAGAGTTGATGCAACATCACCCCTGCCGAAGAAAATATCTCCACGAACCGGTCCAGTTATTGCGCTTCCTGTATCCTGCGCAATCATTAATCTTTCAAATGGCACCGGAGCGGCAATAGGTGTATCAGGCAATGATGTTTCAACCCACAAGGGCACGCCAAGAGGTATAAAATTTTTATCTACGGCAAGAGAAACTTCTGGGGTTAGCGGTTTCCCTTGAGCGCCTATTGCTTCTTCCTTAGCCTCTAATTCGCGGAAAAATATGTAAGAAGGGTTACGTTGCATTACCTCTGCAGCTTTATCAGGATTGGCATATAGCCAGTATTTTATGGAATCTGCTGAAATATCCTCTCTTGATATGTGACCTTCTTCAGCCAGGAATTTTCCGATGGCAAAATATGGCAGGTTGTTTTTTGCCGCATAACCAACGCGCATTGTACTTCCATCTCTGAGATAGATTAAACCGGAACCCTGTATATGAAGGAAATATAGTTTTACCGGATCATCAAGATAAACAAGCTCTAGCCCCTTTCCTGAGAGTGCCCCTTTATCTATGACTTCACGAGTCATATAAGGTTGTCCTTCCACCAAATCAAGGGGGCGGCGATATAACGGGAAAATAAATTTACCCTCTTTCTTCAAACTTCCACGTAACTCCATTTCATGATAGCCGGTAAACAAACCTTCGCTTTCACCGGAGTTGCTGGCCAAGTATGGTTTGAAATTTTCTTCAAAGAAATCCTTTGCGTTCTTACCTGGGGAAATCCTGCATACATTCTGCCAATCACTAGCCTTACCAAATTTACCGACTGGCGTATCAACAGGAAGCTCAGAAAAAACCTGGCATGAGGTTTGAAAAGCTTTTAATTCCTTATCACCAGCCTGCCAGTTATTCAGGTGGGCAAAAGTTGCTGGAGTTAACTCAAGCCTATCTTCCCTAAACAGAAAATGAGTGCATGCAGAAAGAATTATTATGTATGGGACTAAAACAAGAAATTTAGTCACGGCCTTCGGTAGAGACTAATTTCCAGTTAGGATTGGAAGATGTTACGTTACGGCTGAATACCCACGAATCCTTAACTATATTTATTTGAGAAGGGTTGCCTTCAAGGATATTTCCCTCTTTATCTTTTACCAAGTCAATCTGCTCGCTAACAAAGTTAACTGTAATTGCAGCAATTTTATCTTTAAGGGACGCATTTGTTATATCTGCAGAGTTTATGGAAACCAGAGTGGTTAAATATGTTTTATCTACATCACGCTCATTAAGTGCAGAGAGGAGGTCGTTATAAATTTCATTATCCAGAAGGTTCTTCAATGTTTCCTTATCGCCTTTGCTGAAGGCCTCAATAATCATTTCAAAGGCCATTTTTGCCCCTTGCAGGAAATTTCCGGCGGTGAAATTCTTATCGTATGTTTTTATGGACTCCAGGACAGAAAGAATTTTTTCGCTCTTCACCTCTGGTTCAAAAACCTTGCTGACGAGAGGCTTTACCTGTTCATTTTCTTTATCTGTTTTTCCGGTTTTAGTCTGCGGGGCAGTTACCTCCTTTAATGGAGAAAACGCCTTAGGCTTTATTTTATGATTAAAGTCTTTTCTGCCCAGAACTATACGCAGCCGGTAAAGCAGAATGCCTGCCACCAGAGCAAAAAATATTAAATCACCGAAATGTAAAAAATCCATAATTTTTAATGTACCCTAGTTTTTTTGGAAAATATATTGGAATTTTCAAATTTTTCCAATAGATTCGAGACCTTCAGGTTATGTTATATCATGTCATCAGCTATTGCTATTGAAAATTTAAGAAAAAGCTATGCAGACGGCGGTGTCTACCGGCGTTCAGGCGGGTCGCAGCGTAAAGAAGCACTTAAAGGGGTTTCGCTTGATATCCCAAAAGGTTCATTTTTTGGCCTTCTTGGACCAAACGGGGCTGGTAAATCAACAATAATAAATATCATTGCGGGACTTACCAAAAAGACCAGTGGAAGTGTTAGAATCCTTGACTATGATATTGATAAAAACCCAAGAGAATCAAAGTTTTGCATAGGTATAGTGCCGCAGGAAGTGGTGCTTGACCCATTTTTCAATATCGAAGAAATGCTGGAATATCATGCTGGTTATTATAATGTTCCAAAATCGAAAAGAAGAACCGATGAAATAATAGAAGCATTAGGGCTTTCCGATAAAAAACATATAAATTCAAGGCGGCTTTCCGGAGGGATGAAACGCAGGGTTTTAATAGCAAAAGCCCTAGTCCATGCTCCACCTATACTTATACTTGATGAGCCAACGGCAGGGGTTGATGTGGAGCTTAGACAGCAATTATGGGAATATGTAAGGAAGCTAAACCGCCAGGGTACTACCATATTGCTTACTACCCACTATCTGGAAGAAGCAGAGCAGCTTTGCGACCATATAGCCATAATCCATAACGGGGACATTATTGCCCGCGACCGTACTGAGAACATAAAAAAAATCCTGGATGACAAGAGCTTCACCATAAAACTTTCAAATGAAATATCTGAGGTTCCTGAAGTTTTAAGGCGGTTCAATCCTGATATTTTTGGGGGAAATACGCTTGTTATCCGCTATAAATCAGGGAAAATTAACATAAATGATATTATTTATGCTGTACAAAACTCCGGCCTTGTTATAAAAGATTTATCCACATCGGAACCGGATTTGGAAGATATTTTCAGGCATTTAACTAGGAAGATTTCATGAAGATAATGTTTATTCACCAGAATATGCCGGGCCAGTATAAACACCTGGCACGTATTTTTGCTGAAGATAAGAATAACCAGGTTGTTTTTGTTACCAAGCGTGAAAAAACGTCAGAAATACCAAATGTGACGAAAGTGCGTTATAACATTAGCCGTGAGCCACAGTTTGATACACACCGCTACCTGATTAATTTTGAACGCGGTATTTTTTATGGCCAGGAAGTATGGAGAGTTTGCAAAAAACTGCAGACTGAGCATGGCTTCAAGCCTGATGTCATATGTGCACACCCTGGCTGGGGGGAAGCTCTTTTCATAAAAGAACTTTATCCTGATGTTCCTTTGCTTAACTTTCAGGAGTTTTTCTATAACACACATGGCGCTGATGTTAACTTTGACCCTGACTTCTTTTCAAATGATGATGAACTGGCGCGCGTGAGGGTTAAAAACAGTATAAATCTTTTTGGCATCACCCACTGTGACTGGGCAATAAGCCCGACATTCTGGCAGCAGAAGCAATACCCAAAAGAATTCCACCATAAAATATCTGTCCTGCATGATGGCATTGACACCGATCTCATAAAACCAATGGATTGGAAGGAAGTGAAATTAAGGGAAGGATTAAATCTCAGGAAGGGCGATGAGATAGTTACCTACATAACACGTAACTTTGAGCAATACAGAGGATTCCCGACTTTTGCGAAGGCCATGGAAATTGTGCAGAAGAAAAGACCAAAGACACAGTTTATCATGGTTGGTGCAGATGGTGCAGGATATGGAAAAGTTGAGAAAGGAAAGGTTTTCCGCCATGAAATAATGAATAAGATTAAAACCGACCCTAAACGCACCCATTTCCTTGGTTATCTGCCATATAACGACATGCTGAAAGTATTACAGATTTCATCTACGCATGTTTATCTGACAGTTCCATTTGTACTTTCCTGGTCGATGATGGAAGCAATGGCAAGCGGTTGCCTGTTAATAGGCTCCAACACACATCCTGTAAAAGAAGTGATCGAGGATAATAAAAATGGCCTACTGGTTGATTTCTTCTCTCCGGAAGATTTGGCACAAAAAATTGAATATGCATTGGATAACCAGAAGGATTTGCAACATGTACGTAATGCGGCAAGGCAGACCATTATTGATAGATATTCGCTGAATAAGGTTCTGCCTATGCATATTGATCTTATAAAAGATGTGGCACAAAAACGTCTGCCGCCGCCAACTGCACAGAAGATAGAACTTTTCCATCAGCGATTCATTCGTGAGAAAGCAGCATGAATCAGAAAAAGAAAGTTTTGCATGTGGGCTGCAGCAATCGTGCTGTGCATGAAAGGTTTAATCCTGAAGGATGGGATGAAGTTAGGCTTGATATTGATGCCAGTGTAAAACCAGATGTAGTTGCCAGCATGCTTGATATGAAAATGCTTGAGAATGGAAGTTTTGATGCGGTATGGAGCTCTCATAACCTTGAACACCTTTACCCGCACGAAGTTCCGGTAGCACTAGCAGAATTCCAAAGAGTTTTGAAGAATGGAGGGTATCTTTTTATAACTATGCCTGACCTTCAGCGTGTGGCTGAGTATATTGCAAAAGGCAATCTGGAAGAACATATTTATGTTTCCGGTGCTGGTCCCATATCTCCGATAGATATTCTTTATGGATTCCGGCCAGCGCTTAAAGAAGGAAATTATTTCATGGCTCATAAAACAGGATTTACAGCAAAAACTCTAGGCCAGAAATTAATGGAAGCTGGATTCAAGCGCATAGAAATCCAGCGCACTACATTTGATTTATGGGCAATAGGATATAAATCTGCCATAAAGGATAATGAAGAAAAGATTGTGCTGGTTGAACAGGCAGCAGATGGCTCAATGACTAAGAAAAATATTCTTGAGAATGAATTTGTTTAGAAGGTTTCTAATATGGCAAAAGCAAAACAAAATATCGCTCCTGTAGTAAAAAAGAAAGTTCTGCATGTTGGTTGCGGCTTTGGAAAGATACATCCAAACTTCCAAACGCCAGAGTGGGAAGAGGTGCGCCTTGATATTGACCCAGATGTAAAACCAGACATAGTTGCCAGCATAACTGATATGAGCATTGTTGAAGATAACAGCTTTGATGCGCTTTACTCATCACACAATCTGGAGCATCTTTTTGCACATGATGTGCCAAAAGCACTAAATGAGTTTTACAGGGTGCTTAATGAAGGTGGAATAGTAGGAATTACCCTGCCGGATGTTCAGCGTGTGGCATACCATGTAGCAAAAGGAAAACTGGAAACACCTCTTTATACTTCGCCTGCCGGGCCAATTTCGGCTATCGATATTTTATGGGGGCTAAGGACATCAATTGCCAAAGGCCAAGTTTATATGGCGCATAGGACGGGGTTTACTGCCTGGACGCTGGCAAATAAATTGAAAGAAGCCGGGTTTGTAAAGGTAAATGTAAAACAGGATGATCTTAACCTCTGGGCGCGAGGGTTCAAGGATTCAAAAGTGGATAAGAAGCAAGATAAGCCTAATATAGAAGAAATAAATTACGAAGAACTTATGATAAAAAGAGATAATCTGGAAACAGAACCTCAACTTTTTGAAGTTACCGGCCCTCTTAAGAAATAAAACTACTCTTCTCTAAATGCCCTAATCATGCTGTTATGCAGAGGTTGCAGGAAATAAGACATGAATGTACGTCCGCCTGTTACAATCAGCACATCTGCCTGCATTCCCGGGTAAAGCTCTACATGTTTTGAGAATTTCTTAGCCATTTCTTCATCAAGTTCTATGCGGGCGGTGTAGTACGGCATTCTTGATACTTCATCAACAAAACGATCTGCAGAAACACGAACTACTTTACCGTCTATCATAGGCATGGCCATAGCGTTGGCAGAGCTGACTCTTACTTTAGCTGGTAAACCTGGCATTACCTGGTCAATATCATGCACCATAACCTGGGCATCAAGCACCATCCTGTCATCCTGCGGGACTATATCAAGTATAACACCACCGGGTGGGATAACACCACCTATTGTATGGTATTTAAGCCCATTCACCCTTCCAGTCTGTGGTGAAATTATAACAGTACGCTGCAAGATATCATCTGCTGCGCGCAGCCTTTCTTCAAGATCTGCGACCTGCGCCTGGATATCTTTTAATTCTGCAACAACTTTACCTAAATATTCATTTTTTATGTTTATCAGTTCAAGTTCTGTTTCAGTTATTGTCTGGCGGGCTTTGGCTATCAATGAGGAGAAACGGCCACGATCTCCCTCAAGTTCAGCAGCATTACGCTTGAGTGCAAGCAGGCGCGGCTTTAAACCCTGCCCTTTATCTACTAGCTGCTGTACGGTTCTTATTTCTTCGTTAATCAGTTGAAGCTGGGATTCTGAAGATTTTTCCTGTGAGGTAAGGCCGTTTATTTCATTACTCAACTGATCTATCTTTTGTTTATAAACATTTACCTGTCCAATAAGCGCATTGCGTTTTGATTGGAAAAGCTGGGCTTGTCCTTGGATAATTTTTACAATTTCAGGGTTTTTTATATCCTGTAATCTTGGGTCATTAAACTTAACTTCAGGAAGATCATCTCTTTCCGCAAGCAATCTCAACTCCGAAGCTTTTGCTACACGCAATTGGCTTAGAACCATTTCACTCCTTGCCTTTGCACTTGTATCATTGAGTTTTAGAAGGGGTTGGCCCTCAGTTACCAGATCACCTTCTTTGACAAGAATCTCAGAAATAATCCCGCCTTCCAAATGCTGAATGGTTTTTTTGTTTGAAAATACAACTATCTGGCCTCTTGCCACAACAGCGCTGCTTATAGGAGCTGTAACAGACCAGATACCAAACACGCCAAACAGGATTATCATGGCCCATACACCCACAACAATAGGCCCGCGGGCTGAATCAATCGGATCATTACCGGTTTTATAGTTCTTATTTAGCATGAAGTTTGATGCTCTATCACACCAGACAATGGATTTATCGAAGAAATCCTTACTTCTGCTTTTCAGTTTTTCCTTATTTTCCTTTGAAAACAAGGAAGCCGGAATTTCCGCTCCCTTCCTTAAACCTTCCTTTCCCTTATCTATAGAAGCAGATAAATAAGAAGGCCTGTTGGTTTGTGGCACAGGAGAATTTTCTTTCTTTAGGTTATTATTGTTCATTAGTTTGCCCCTACCTGCTGAGGTTTAGATATTTGCTGCTGTTGTTTGCGTGCTTCTTCAGCTTTTGCAGCGTATGCCGCAATGACTTCTTTTGCTGGTCCAAAGGTTTCAAGCAGACCTTCTTTAACAACCAGAAGCTTATCAACTACAGATAAAATAGACTGACGGTGTGAAATAATGATTGTGGTTATCTTATTTGCCCTTGCATTAAGTATAGCTTGGGTCAAAGCTGCTTCACCGGCATCATCAAGATTTGCATTTGGTTCATCAAGGACTATTAGTTTTGGGTTGCCAAAAAATGCACGCGCCAATGCTACGCGTTGACGCTGACCGCCGGAAAGAGCGTTGCCGGCAATTCCAATATCCGTCTCATAGCCATTTGGCAGCCTAAGAATCATCTCATGCGCGCCGGCGAGCTGGGCGGCTTTTACTATATCTTCATCTTTTGCATCTTCTTGCATGCGGGCTATATTTTCTTTTACGCTACCTTTGAATAACTCTACATCCTGAGGAACATAGCCAACATATTTTCCGAATTCATCACGATTCCAGCTATAAACATCTGCATTA
Source organism: uncultured Rickettsiales bacterium (assembly GCA_964450945.1). Classification (GTDB taxonomy): domain Bacteria; phylum Pseudomonadota; class Alphaproteobacteria; order Rickettsiales; family JABDBP01; genus CAYVHI01. The sequence continues at coordinate 19,100 of CAYVHI010000012.1, read as the reverse complement.
TCAAGGCGGATTTTACCGGCAGATGTTTTCCACACACCAACGATCAGCTTGGCAAGAGTTGACTTTCCAGAAGCGCTTGGGCCGATTATTGCACATGTTTCGCCAGGAAGAAGGCCAAAACTAAGACCTTTAAGTATTGGCCTGGTTGGCTGACTAGGATGATAAAATACAACGTTTTCTATAGTGAGAATACCTTTTGGCTCCGGCAAGCTTATGCTACGCTCCCTTAGTAATGAAACATTAATATTCTGCATAAGGCGATCATAGGATTTACGGGCATCTATAATTGTTTTCCATGCCGTTATGGCGGTTTCAAAAGGTGAAAGAGCGCGGGAAGCAAGTATGGAACATGCAATGATTGCACCTGCAGTGATTTCATTCTGCAGGACTAAATGCACACCAAGGCCAAGGACAAGCAACTGAATTATCAAACGGAAGAATTTAGTTACACTCATTATAATACCGGCACGATTACTTGCCAGTATTTGAAGTTTCTGCACATTATTGTTTATATTGTGCCACTGTTTAATAATAGCTTCAGACATTCCCATTGCCTCTACAGCCTCCGCATTACGGGTGGCAATCTCAGCATGAGCAAGGCTTCTTACCGAAATCTCATTTGCTTCCTCCAGAGGTTTGCGGGTGGCATATTCATTGAAGATAGCCAGAACAAACAGTACCGTTGCACCTGTCAGCGTAAGCAAGCCCATATCAACGTGGATTACAAATACAACAAGAAGATAGATAATAGCCCAAGGAGTATCGAATAATGAAATAAGGCCGGCGCCTGTAACGAAATTCTTTATGGTAGATAAATCCCTTAAATTCTGGCTACCTGAAACAGTAGAGCGGGTTGTTGCAGAAGTAATGGACATTGAGAGAAGTGTAGGTGAGAGTTTATTATCTAGCCATTCGCTTAATTTTGTAAGAGTGAAAGAGCGTACAGAGTTGAATATTGCCAGCGCCACAAACATTGCTGATACTATAAGTGTAAGCATCCATAAAGTTACATAACTGCCGCTTGATAGCACGCGGTTTAATACCTGCAAGCTGTAGATAGGCAGTGCTATCATAAGCAGGTTTATTACTGCGCTAAATAAAAGAACCAGCCAAAATACACCTCTACAATCATCCAGCGCCTGCTCTAAAATATTTTTTTCTTTTTTTGTACTCATTTAATACTTCCTTGAATTATACTTATATCACTTGTTATAGACGATGAGATTCACAAAAATTCCTAATTAGCGGAATTTTTGCCCTCAAGGGACGACTCGGCTAAAGCCTGCGGCGTCCAAACAGCTTCACTGTTTGTCGAACTTGAGTCTAACCTAAAAAACCCATCACCCATTTATTATAGACATATTAATATGTCTATAATAAATGGCGGAGGGGATGAGATTCGAACTCACGATACGGTTTTAGCCGTATACACACTTTCCAGGCGTGCGCCTTCAACCGCTCGGCCACCCCTCCAATAAGAAGCCTTTGCTTTTTTCATCTACGTCGTCGTACTTCGGACTTGAAGATGCTCATGTATGTTTTTTACATTCCGCTCTTCTCGCCTTGTACTCCTAGTATATAAAAAAAGCAAAGGCTTCTAGCTATTATTTTGGCGCCATTATTATTCTGTTTCCCTCACTTTAGCAAAGAATTTTTCAGCTTCCGGATAGTTCCCTTTTTCAGCTTCCTGATCAAGCTTCTCAAGCATTTCCTTTTGTTTCCTGCTTAGCCTTGATGGAATTTCAACATGTGTATGGACATATAAATCACCACGATTCCTTGCCGAACGCAACATACTCATGCCTTTTCCCTTTAGGCGGAACTGATCACCAGTTTGGGTGCCGGCGGGTATACTTAGTTTAGCCATCCCCCCATCAATGGTTGGAATTTCGACTGAGCCGCCAAGAGCTGCCGTTGTCATTTTAATTGGCAGCCTGCAGTGCAGGTTTGTTCCTTCCCTTTTGAAGAATGGATGAGAGGCAATGGCAAGGAAAATGTATAGATCGCCAGGTGTGCCGCCTTTGCTGCCTGCTTCACCTTCACCGGTTAGGCGGATGCGCGTACCTTCTTCCACCCCTGCAGGAATATTTACCGAGAGATTTTTTTCTTTTCTTACACGGCCTTGGCCGTTACAGGTTTTACAAGGGTTCTTAATGACTGAACCACTACCGCCACAGGTGTTACACGTACGTTCAATTGAGAAGAAACCCTGCTGCATCCTTATCCTTCCCTGGCCTTTACATGTTCCGCAGGTTTCTGATTTTGCACCTTCCGCTGCGCCACTGCCTTTGCATGTATCGCATGAAGCAAGGGTAGTAACCTTGATTTGTTTATTTAATCCTTTGAATGCATCCTCAAGTGAAATTTCCAGATTATATCGTAAGTCTGAGCCGCGATTCCTGGCTTCCGCACTACGTCTGCCGCCGTTAACAAACTCACCAAACAGATCTTCAAAAATATCAGAGAAGTTTCCGCCGCTGGAAAATCCGCCAAAACCTCCACCTGGCTGCCCACCCATGCCGCCTTCAAATGCTGCATGGCCATACTGATCATATGCTGCACGCTTCTGGTCATCCTTAAGGATATCGTATGCCTCATTTATCTCTTTGAACTTTTGCTCTGCTTCCTTATCGCCGGGGTTTTTATCTGGATGGAGTTTAAGGGCCAAAGCGCGGTAAGCTTTCTTCAAATCCTCTGCGGATGCACTACGGCTTACACCGAGGATTTCATAATAATCGCGCTTTGCCATGGTAGAACCTTAATTGGCGATTAGCCGTTTGCCTTCTTATCTTCGTCTTTTATTTCTTCGAATTCAGCATCAACAACTTTACCATCTCCGCCTTCTTCACCTGATTCAGGTGGGGTATTGGATGAGCCTCCTGCTGTTTCCTGCTGAGCTTTATAAATAGCTTCGCCAAGTTTCATGGCTGCCTGAGTAAGGCTTTCAGTCTTTGTTTTTATGAGTTCAGCATCCTCTTTTTCCATTGCTTCTTTCAGGTCTTTCACTGCAGATTCAATAGCTGTTTTTTCAGTTGCAGAAACTTTATCCCCATATTCTTTCAGACTCTTCTCTGTAGAATAGATCAGGCTGTCTGCATGGTTTCTTGCTTCAACAAGCACCTTGCGCTTCTTGTCTTCTTCAGCAAATTGTGCGGCATCCTTAACCATCTGATCGATATCTTTTTCTGATAAACCACCAGATGCCTGAATGCGGATTTGCTGCTCTTTTCCGGTTGCCTTATCCTTTGCAGAAACGCTTACAATGCCGTTTGCGTCTATATCAAAAGTAACTTCAATCTGCGGCATACCGCGTGGGGCAGGGGCAATGCCCTCCAGATTGAACTGGCCAAGCATTTTGTTATTAGCTGCCATTTCGCGCTCACCCTGGAATACCCTTATGGTTACTGCGGACTGGTTATCTTCCGCTGTCGAGAAAACCTGGCTCTTCTTGGTAGGGATTGTTGTGTTCCTATCAATAAGTTTTGTAAATACACCACCAAGAGTTTCAATACCAAGTGAAAGCGGTGTTACATCTAACAGGAGAACATCTTTCACATCACCTTTTAATACACCCGCCTGAATTGCTGCGCCAATTGCCACAACTTCATCAGGGTTTACGCCACGGTGAGGATCACGACCGAAGAATTGCTTAACTGTATCAATAACTTTAGGCATACGGGTCATACCGCCCACCAGGATTACTTCCTGAATGTCTTTTGCGGCGAGATCAGCATCCTTAAGAGCATTTTTGCAAGGCTCTATGGTTTTTGCGATAAGATCGTCTACAAGTGCTTCAAGCTTTGCACGTGAGAGCTTTATGTTTAAGTGTTTTGGGCCAGACTGATCTGCTGTGATGTATGGCAGGTTAATTTCAGTCTCCATTGTTGAAGAAAGCTCAATCTTTGCTTTTTCAGCAGCTTCCTTCAGGCGTTGCAGGGCAAGAGGATCCTTGCGGAGATCAATACCTGCATCTCTCTTGAATTCATCAGCAAGAAAGTTAAGTACGCGCTGGTCAAAATCTTCACCACCTAAGAATGTATCACCGTTGGTGGATTTAACTTCAAACACACCATCACCGATTTCAAGTATGGAAATATCGAATGTACCGCCACCGAGATCGTATACGGCAATGGTTTTTGCTTCCTTCTTATCCATGCCGTAAGCTAATGCTGCGGCTGTTGGTTCGTTGATTATACGAAGCACTTCAAGACCGGCAATCTTACCGGCATCTTTTGTGGCCTGACGTTGAGAATCATTGAAATAGGCAGGAACAGTGATAACTGCCTGGGTAACTTTCTCACCAAGGAAGTTTTCAGCCGTCTCTTTCATTTTTTGCAGTATGAATGCGCTTATTTCGCTTGGAGAATATTTTTCGCCTTTAATTTCTGCCCAGGCATCACCATTGTCTGCTTTAACTATGCTATAAGGAACGAGGCCAATATCTTTTTTAGTAATCGGATCATCAAACCTGCGCCCGATCAAACGCTTGATAGCAAACAAAGTATTTTTTGGGTTGGTTACGCCCTGACGTTTTGCAGGGTCACCCACAAGCCTTTCACCTGATTCGGTAAATGCAACTATTGACGGGGTAGTGTTCTTGCCTTCCGCATTTGGGATGACGCGAGTGTTCTTCCCCTCCATCACAGCTACGCATGAGTTTGTTGTGCCTAAGTCTATCCCTATAATTTTACCCATATTTTCCTCTAATAATCAGATGTTTATATAATATGCCTATGTTTCTGACACCTTATATATAGTGTTAAATTTTCTAGTTACAACCTATTTAGAAAAAATATTTTTTATAACCCTATAAATTCTACTTTGGCTTCAAATCTGCTTGCTATGGACCTCCTCAAAAATGTCGTGTAACTTAAGTTAGTACACTCATTTTTTCGGCATCTATAGCTTCACGCTTTTTTGCCAAAGCCAATTTATAGGGTTATAATTACCTTTAAGAGGTTTTTTTAATCAGGCCTTTGATATCAAAGGAAATAATCTTATTATCCTGAGCTATCATTCCCCAGCCGGCCTCATCTTTCTCTGAGATGTTCCATAAGGCCTCTATCGAGCCGACATCAGACCAGCCCATTTCAATTGGGATTACGCATAGATTTGAGGCATTCTGGATTATAGTTTTATCAAATTGCATTGGCAGCAAACTATCAAAACTATCTTTATCTGGCGTAATATATCCATCCTTTTCGACAGCTTTACGATATGACTTGCTTACTGCTTCCATTAAAACCGGCTGGTTCTTTATTGCCGCCATAATACATGATGGTGATGATAAGAATATACCGCTATTCCAGAAACAGCCACCTTTAGCAATTAATTGAACGGCTATATCCGCGATGGGTTTTTCAATGAAAATTTTTACCTTATATATAAATTTCTCTATTTGATCTCCCCTAACTATATATCCGTAATCTCTGTTAGGTGAGTGCGGTACAATACCAAATGTTATAATATTTTCTTCCGCATGTTTTGCTATATAGTTGATTGCTTTCTTCAATACTTCAGGTTTTTCTATCAAGTGGTCAGAAGGGAATATCGCCAGCAAACTTCTCGGAAAATGATTCTTTGCATAAAGTGCGGCAAAGGCAATGGAAGGTGCCGTGTTTTTTATGTAAGGTTCAAGAATCAAATGTGGTGTTGAAAAACCTATTTCCTTGCATTGAACTGAAATCTTATCCACCCATTTTTCTGATGAAATAATAACAATATCTTTAGATATAAGTTTTGCGCGGAAGATAGATTCCTGGAAAAGCGAGGGTTTATTCTTGCCAATTTTCAGAAATTGCTTTGGATATTCGGGGCTGCTTATAGGAGCAAGCCTCTTTCCCTCACCTCCGCAGAGAATTACAGAAACAATATTCATAAATAATTATTTATTTGGCTCTTATGGAATCAAAAAATTTATAACTGCTGACACCTTCTTTCTTTGCTGCATACATGGCTTGGTCAGAATGTTTCATTATTGAAGCCTCATCATCACCATCACCGGGAAATAAAGCTATGCCTATGCTTATCCCAATATTGATTTTATGCCCTTCTATATCAAAAGACTTTCCAACAGCTTCAATAATCCTGTTTGCTATAATTGCGCAGGCTTCCTTATCTTTTACTTCTTCCAGGAGAACCATAAACTCATCACCACCAATGCGCGCAATGATATCTGTAGTGCGGAAAAGGGGCTTCAACAACTCAGCAACACGCTTTAAAACCTTATCTCCAACATCATGGCCATAAGTATCATTAACTTTTTTAAACTTATTGAGATCAAGGAACATTATAACAAACCTGTAGCCATAACGTTTTCCTCTGTATAGAGATCTTTTCAGACGCTCTTCAAAATATTTGCGATTAACCAGTTTTGTAAGCTGATCGTGCAGCGCCATGAAGGTAAGTTTTTCTTCAGTCTGCTTAAGCTCGCTTAAATCCTTTATCACTGCAGAAAGAACAAAATCTTCCCCAATTTTTATCTTACATATGATTACTTCAAGCGGAATAGTACTGCCGTTTTTGTGTACTCCTTCAATTTCCCTGCCCTTTTCTATGACCTTTGGTGCATAATGTTTTATGTAATCCTTAATTTCTTCATCGTAGTGCAGGTAGTAAGCAGGAAGTAAGATGTTCAATGATACACCTATAAGCTCATCTGGCCGGTAACCGAAAATCTTTTCAACCGCATGGTTGCAGGACATGATTTTAGAATCCTTGTTTACGGTAATGATGCCATCAGTTACCGCTTCAAAAAGGATTTCAGCAATCTTAGGAAAATTTTTATCTTTGCCAATCACGGAGTGCTATTTTAACCAACAAAAATCTTTTTGGAAGCTAAAAGATTTATAGGTATTATTCATGAATCTCATATGTTTAGATGTAAGTGTATAGCTTGCTATTTTCTTTTTAAAGATATTTAACATTTAATTAATAATACTTTGCTACCATCAATAAAGTAAGCAAGAGCATATTTTTATGGATAGCATACAAAAATTAAATTCTCCGCATAAAATTGGCAGAAAGTTATATATCAGCGCGGCTGCGACCGGGGCAAAGTCACTAGCATATACCGGCTCGGTGACGTGCAAGGATGGCAAACAGACCGCAGGATCAATACAATTTCCTGTCTATGTGCCACTTGACGATGAAACATCTGGAGGAGAGCGCCATAAGAGAGCGATGCAGATAGTTGGGAAAATAGGCGAATCAATACTTGAGACGAGCAAATTCGATTTTCTTGAATTTATAAAGAACGGCACCCTGCCATTTGGCGAATATCTTGAACATGTAGTTGAAAAGGCAAAAAAGGAGGGAGATTTCTCTCGTTACCCTGAATATAGAATGACCTTCACTTTCAAAGGGGGAAGAATAGAATTAAAGCTAATTGATAACCAGCAAGGAGTGCACCCCGTAACAATGCCAATACCAAATCCGGAAGGTGCGGGCGGCGAATATAAAAAGCGTTTTGAAAGAATAATAACAGAAATAGTTCACGAAAAACTAGGCAAGGATTTCCATCGTGATGCAACGACTTCAGGAGCAAACAGGCTTGCATCAATGAAAAAAGAACGTACCTATAGAACTAAGCCGCTCAAAGAATATTTTAAAATACGTTCGGTAACTGGCTCAAAAAATTATTTTATTTCTATAGAAGGCGGCGGCGTTAAATCAGAATGGGGTAAAACGCTTTCCATTGCAACGGGAACAGATGATAAAGGAGAGGCTGAAAGCCAAAAAGATTCACTTTATGCATTCATATGCAGTAATATTGATGAACATGGCTCAGTAACATCCAAGCAAATAAGAGGACATGCTGAAAAGATAATTGCTGGCAGAAATCCATCTAATGATGCAGAAAAAGTTACGGGTAACGTTAATGAAGTCATGGATTTAAGAAAACCTGAAGGAGCCATAATGATTTATGCGCCTGCAGTGAATGGAAGTAGTAGAGAGGCATTATCATATAAAGAAGCAGGTAAACTCTCTAGCCGTTTGCTGAGTAATGGGCGAGGTGATTATTCTATAAGACTTTTGATAACTAACGCCGGTGGAAATGCTAATAGCGTGATTGATACTACAGTTACCGTGAAGGAAGATCTTGGACTTAGCGTGGTTAAGGCGGAAGAATTGCGGTGGAAACTTCGCCAATATGTTGCTGAACAGCTGGGACAAAATGCAATGTATGATAGAGTTGGCGCCCTGCTAAGGCCGGAAGAATTAGAGGCAGATGGATCTGTTACCATAGAAGGAAGAAGGCGTATTCTTGAGACTGTTCTTGAGGGGCGTATAAATAGCAAATTTATTGAAAATGCGTTGCTTGCAAAAGAAGACCCTTTCTCATTAGGTTTGGATTATGACAAGATACGCAGGTTCGGCGGCGAACCGGCCATAGTGCCGTTAAATGGCTGGTCAGTTGGCCTAAGCCCAGAACAGATGCAAATACCTGAACCTCTTAACGCAAGGATTTCTTTAGAGGATGTTCATGAAAGCAGGGCATTTGATGGATACATAAGCCTTACAGTGAGGATGAGAAGCCTTAATGAGGAAGAAAGAAGCGCCGACTATGCAAAAGAAGTTTTTGTAAGGACTAGAACAGAGGCATTAAAGTTGATCAACAGAATAAATGATGAATTGCCGCCGGGGACAAAAAATACCTGGGAAACAGCAAAGATGCTGCATGAAATATGTTCTTACACTGTAAATCCTGCATTGAATAACCGCCAGTGGAATGTAAGAAAATAATTGATATTTGGTGGTGTAGGGAGTCTGTGGCAAGGCCTTCTCTGCGCTAAATTCCCTGTTACATAGGCAAAATACAGCGAATTTATTCAAAATAACAAGGAAAATCCTTTAACTATAATTATGACACTAGGAAAAGCATGCATTTTTCTCAAACCATAAAAATAATAACAGGGAATTATCAGAGAATAGCTTATTAAAAAATTAATGAGGGATGGATAGATTTTTTTCGTATTACCTGCCATAAAGGATGGTATTATGAAAAACAAATTAGACGGTTTATTAAGAGCTTACCTAAGGGTTCCTGATACAATAAAATTGAATTATCTGGAACAGGATGTCTGGCGGGGTATTCATTCTAGATCAAAAGAAACATGGCTGGAACGCTTTATTATTCCTGTCTTAACCCCACAATATAGGCTTGCCACAATTACCTTGGCACTTATTGTAGGATTGTTTGTAGGAGAATTTACAAAGATTAATTATTCCGCACAGGAAATATCTGCGAGAGCGCTGAACATGCAGGTTTTTTCAGTGCGTAATATGAATATTTCAACTAACAAACTAATAGGAAATTATGAAAATTCATATTAAGGAATTGCGGCTATTAGCATTAGTTGCGCTTGTGGCGTTTGCGGTATGCTGGGCTACCAATCATTTTAAATATTTTCCACATCTCAAAGAGAACAAAGGCCCACATCAATGGCTGCATTCCCAGCTTAATATTACTTTCGAACAAGATAAGAAACTTACTGATATTGAAGAGCGCTTTCAAAAGCGCAAATTAACTCTAGAAGCTACGATTAAAGGCGCTAATTCGGAACTGGCAAAAGTCATTATGAAGGATAAACGTAATTCTGAGCAGGTAAAAGCTGCGGTTAATAAAATCCATCATGCTCAGGGAGAACTGCAGAAGGTCACTTTAGAGCATTTATTTGAAATGCAAACGGTTCTAACGCCAGAACAGTCTGAAAAGCTAAATCGTATGGCAGCAGATGCGCTTATCCACAATCCATAAATCACAGGAACATAATAGTGATAATGAGCTGATCGAGCTCCTGTGTGCCGGGGAAGAAAAAGCCCTGAATATTTTAATGAGCCGCTATAAGAAGCGGCTTTTTGCTTTTATATATCGGTATGTTCATAATGAAGATGTAGCCTATGATATATTGCAGGAAACATTTATTCGGCTTTACTATAAGGCTGATACTTATGATGCCAGTTATAATTTTAGCACTTGGCTATTTCAGATAGCTATCAATCTTTGCCATGATTATAGTCGTAAAAACAAACTTAGCAATTTGGTGTCTCTGGATGAAGAGAATGAAGGGGAAGAAACTTATGAAAAAGTGGGTTCACATGACCCAGATGTTGAAAATATCGCTGCTTCAAGACAGGAATTAAAACTGGTTTCAAAAGAGATAGAAAAACTTCCTCATAAATTAAAAACTGCGTTGATCATTTTTGCTGTAGAAGAACATAGCCAGGAAGAGGCAGCAGAACTGCTTGGAATTACTCCAAAAACACTTGAAATGCGGGTTTATAGAGCGCGCAAGATTTTAAGCAAAAAATTAGGCAAAATTATTTGAGGGATAGAGCTCAACAATCCGTATTACTCCCTATAGGAGAATATAATGCGATCTATCCCACTGATTATCCTTACATATCTACTTTTTTTGCCAGGTTTGGCTTCTGCGGAAGCGCTAACACTAGACCAGGTGGTACAGAAAAGCCTAGAAAAAAGCACCGGCCTGTATCGCATCCAGCGGGAATATAACGATAAAATTGCAGATTCAGTAGAAAAGAGGCTGATAGATAATCCTGAACTGCAAACCGATTTTGAAAGGGGAAGGAATGGCAGTGGCACTGGCTATAATGTGGAACTCACCCAGCCACTAAAATTCTCTAATTTATCGGGGTCAAGGCTACGTTATTCGAATATCTTAAAACAAGTTGCAGATAGCGAACAGCAATATGAGATATTAAGAGCAATTAATGATACCACTGTTCTATACACTCGCCTGTGGTTGCTGCAGGAACGCAAAAAATTATATGAGCATTCAGCTAAAGACGCTGAGAGCTTAAGTAAATTAATAAAATCCGCTACTAAACAGGGGCAAACCAGTCCTGCTGCTTCGCATCTTTTTTCTTCCGATGCAATAAAATTGAAAGCTGATGCCCAAGCTGTGGATTCAGAGCAGCGTCAGGCAAGAACGGAACTGGCAAAACTTACCGGAGTTAATTTTCAGAAAGTGGAATTAAAACGCCCGGTATTTTCAGCGGTGCCAAACAATCTGGATAAATTAACCAGTTTTGCTGAATCAAGATATAACCTACGCAATCTTCTTAAATCCCGTATTAATGCAGCTGAACAAAGGGTAGCGATAGCCGATCAGGATGCGGCATTGCCGGAAATTGGTCCCCGACTTGTTTACTCACGTACTCCAAATGGAGATGAGGAAGCTTATGGAGTTGGGATTGCCATGCGTATTCCTTTATGGAACCAGAATGATGGTGAACGCAGGCGCGCAAAAGCTGAGCTAGCGCAGGCAAAATCAGAAAACGCATTGCTAAATGGTTTGCCGCAAAAAGAAGTGATTGTTGAACTTCAGGAAAGCGCCCAAACACTTAATGGCAGGGCCAATGATTATTTTGACAAGATTCTTCCTGGCTACAGGAAATCTTATGAACTTACTCGTGCCATGTTTCGCCAGGGTCAGGTAGGCGCACTGGAAGTGTGGCAGATCAGAGAAAAATTATACCAGACAGAAAATGAAGCGCTTTCAACAGTTGCAGAAGCGGTAAACGCCAGGAACCTGCTCGAACTTGAGATTGGCGGAAAATTAGAGGAAGTAAAATGAGAATTATTGTTTTTTTATTTATATTATTTTTGTCCGTAAGTTCGTTCGCTCATGAAGGACATGATGATGCTCCAGGTGATGAAGCAGGCGGTGCTAGCAGTGCAACGACTGTATTAAATGATGCCACGATTAAAAATCTTGGCATTGAAACTGTGGCAGCTACTCTTGCTCCACTCGGCAAAGCATTACAAATTAATGCGACAGTTGAATATCTTCCGGAGCGTTATGCAAATATAGCACCTAAAGCCAATGGCTCGGTAAGCGCTATCCACGTTAAACTTGGTGATGCGGTAAAGAAAGGTCAGAATCTGCTTTCTTTTACTCCGGTGTTTGTTGGTAGTTCACCGGTAACACTTACCAGCCCGATTGATGGTTACGTGGTAAAGCAAAATGCTGTGATTGGACAGTCTGTTACTCCTGAAACGGTTGTTATGGAAATCGTAGATACTGCTGAAGTGCTGGTAAAAGGCATTACCTATTCGCCTTCTGATTTCGAACAAATTAAAACTGGCCAGAAAGTTATAGTGAATGTTGGGAGGGATTCTGCACCCCTTACTGGCGTGGTGCAAAGGCTTGATGTTGGGTCAAGCAAAGAAAACCGGAGTTTCTCGGTATATGCACTAATACAGAATCCTAAACGTGCCTTATTTGCTAATACCGCTGCCTCAATGTCAATAGTTATAGGAGAGGCTCAGGAAGTGCTTACTGTGCCTATGAAAGCGGTGCTCGGTGAGCTTGGCAACTATTTCGTGTTTGTACGTGAGGGCAATAATTTTGAGCGTCGCAATGTAACACTTGGCCAGAAATCTGGGGACCGCATTGAGATTGTGGAAGGGGTGCTGCCTGATGAACAGGTGGTAACTGTTGGCAATTATCAATTGCAATACGCAAAGACTCAGGCCCCTGCAAAACCAGAAGGTAAACATTAATGCTTAATGCCATTATCCGTTTTTCATTAAATTTCCGCATGATGATATTGGCGGCAGCAACATTGCTGCTGTTTTATGGTGGCTACACCATTACCCATTTACCAGTGGATGTATTTCCTGATTTGAACCGTCCAACTGTTACTATTTTTACCGAAGCAGAAGGATTAGCGCCGGAGGAAGTGGAAACGCTGGTAACGCTTCCAATTGAGACTTCTGTAAATGGTGCGAATGGTGTGGAGCGTGTTCGTTCTGCTTCAGGCATTGGGCTTTCTATTGTCTGGGTGGAATTTGACTGGAGTACTGATATTTATACTGCTCGCCAGATAGTCACGGAAAAATTGCAGCAGGTTTCCGAGCGTTTACCTTCCGGTACGAAGCCAATCATGGGACCGATTTCTTCCATCATGGGTGAAATCATGCTAGTGGGACTTACCAGTGAAAACCCGCAAGTTAATTCAATGGAACTAAGGTCGGTTGCCGATTGGACAATTCGCCAGAGGTTGCTTGGAATTCCAGGAATTTCACAAATTACTGTGATTGGCGGTGATGTGAAACAATATCAGGTGCTGGTTGACCCACAGAAATTACAAAATTATGGCGTGACTCTGCATGATGTAGAAGAGGCAGCCAAAAACAGCAATGTCAATTCTACCGGTGGATTTTTGCTGAAAGATTATCAGGAAGGCCTGATACGTAATCTTGCACGAGTTACAAACATAGAAGACCTGGCTAAATCAGTAATCCCAGTAAAACATGAGGGGCCGGCAATGACATTGGCGCAAGTGGCAGAGGTGCGTTTAGGAGGGCCATTGGCAAAACGTGGTGATGCCGGGGTAAATGGACAGCCAGCTGTTATACTCTCTATTCAGAAACAGCCGGGTGCTGATACGGTAAAGCTCACCGAAGCGATTGAGAAAGAACTTGGCAATATAGGTAAAACTCTTCCTGAAGGAGTAACCATACATAAGGATATTTTCCGGCAGAGTCAGTTTATTGAAAGGGCGATTGCTAACGTGGAAGACGCACTGCGTGATGGTGCGATCCTGGTGGCGATTGTGCTTTTCTTATTCCTGTTCAATTTCAGGACTACATTTATAACGCTCACCGCTATTCCACTTTCTTTTGTGCTGACTGCCATAATTTTTAAAATGTTTGGCATGAGTATTAATACGATGACACTAGGTGGGCTTGCTGTCGCCATCGGTGAATTGGTGGATGATGCGATTGTTGGCGTGGAGAATGTGTTCAGACGTTTACGTGAGAATCGCCATGCAGCAAATCCGCAATCACCTATAAAAGTAATATATGAAGCATCCAGCGAGGTTAGAAACTCCATCGTGTTCGCCACCATTATTGTGGTGCTGGTGTTTATTCCGTTATTTGCAATGCAAGGAATTGAAGGCCGGATTTTTGCGCCGCTAGGCGTTGCCTATATCGTATCCATTCTGGCTTCACTTGTCGTGTCACTCACCGTCACGCCTGCGCTTTGCTATTACCTCCTTCCCAAAATGAAGCACTTGGCCGAGGAAAAAGAAAGCTGGTTGATTCGCTGTATCAAAGCCGCCGAGCAGCGCTTGTTATCTTGGGCGTTTCTGCATAGCTCCATGGTGCTTGTTATCGTTGGCATGGCCTTTTTAATTGCCGCTGCCACCGTTCCATTCATGGGAAAAGAATTCTTGCCGCCTTTTAATGAAGGCAGCGCCACCATTAACCTTGTTTCTGCCCCAGGCACATCTCTGCAAGAATCTAACCGTATCGGCACTATTGCAGAAAATCTGATCAAGCAAGTCCCGGAAGTAGAGAAAACCGGCAGACGTACTGGCAGAGCCGAGCAAGACGACCACGCTGAAGGTGTGCATTCCTCCGAAATCGAAGTGGAATTTAAGGACTCTAAACGTAGTCGGAAGGAAGTGCTGGATAATATCCGCTCCAAGCTAGACCAAATCCCTGGCATTGTCGTGAATATCGGCCAGCCGATTTCTCACCGTATTGACCATATGCTTTCAGGTGTGCGGGCGCAAATCGCCATTAAAGTATTTGGTGATGATTTAGGGGCGCTACGTGAAAAAGCTGAAGAAGTTCGTGCAGTAATGGCAGGTATCCCTGGCATTGTGGATTTATCAGTTGAAAAGCAAGTTCTAATCCCTCAGCTGCATGTGAGGATTGATCGGGATAAAGCTGTGCAATATGGCGTAATGGCAGGTGAAGCAGCAGAATATGCAGAACTTGCCATGAACGGAAAAGAGGTAAGTCAAATTATTGATGGGCAGAAGATTTATGGTGTTGTTATGCGTCTTTCCGATAAAGCACGGAATGATGTTGATGCGATAAAGAATATTCCTATGGATACGCTAAATGGTGGGGTGATTCCCCTTGGCTTGCTTGCCAGTGTCGATGAAGCTAAAGGCCCTAATATCATTAACCGCGAAAATGTGCAGCGCCGCATTGTTATTCAGGCAAACGTTTCAGGTGAAGATTTAGTAAGCGTGGTTAATAAAGTAAAGGCTGTGGTGAATGAAAAGGTACATTTACCTAAAGGTTATTTTATAACCTATGGAGGGCAATTTGAGAGCCAGGCATCCGCTTCCAAATTAATTGGACTATTAAGTATATTTTCTTTTGTTGGTATGTTCCTGGTGCTTTATGCGCATTTCAAAAGCACAAATCTTGCGCTTCAGGTGATGATATCCATTCCGCTGGCATTCATTGGAGCTGTTGCAGGCGTTATGCTCTCCGGCGGCGTGTTCTCCATCGCAACGATGGTAGGGTTTGTGACGCTTACCGGAATTGCTGCTCGTAATGGGATTATGATGATTGCCCATTATATTCACCTTATGAAATATGAAGGTGAGAAGTTTGATCTGCATATGGTGGTGCGCGGCACTCAGGAAAGGCTGGTGCCGGTATTGATGACGGCTTCTACTGCCTCTCTTGCCCTTATTCCGCTAATTCTTGCCGCCGACCAGCCGGGACGTGAAATCTTGCATCCGGTTGCAGTGGTGATTTTTAGCGGTTTATTCTCAAGCACCTTGCTTGACCTAACCGTTCGCCCGCTGGTGTTTTGGAAATTTGGCCGCAAACCCATTGCTGCCATTCTTCCTGAAGCAGTGGGCGCACAACCTAACCCTTCAACTCAAACGGAGATTTTATCATGAAAAGATTATTATTAATGAGCACAGCCTTGGCAGTTATTTCTTTTATTCAACCAGATTATGTTCTTGCTCATGGAGATGAAAAGCATGAAGTGGAACACTATGCTAAGGAAAAGCAGGCGGAACATGCTGATCATGCTGCCCAGGCTATCCCGCATGCAACGGATGCGCAAAGTGCCTTGAATGAAATAAACCAATCCACTAAAAATATGGAAGGAATTATTGCTGGCGGAAAGCTAGATGTAATCCATGAAGAAGTAGAAAAAATAGAAGCTGACCTTAAAACCATCCAGGAAAAATCAGGTGTGGCAGCAGATAAGAAAACCCGCCTTGATTCTGCTATTAAGCAGGCAATAGCGCAAGTGGGGAAAGTTCATAATGCTTCTGATTCAGGTGATAAAGAAAAAACCAGTTCAGAACTTAATAAATTCAACAGCGCCCTTAAATTAGTTGAAGCGGCAATGAAATAGGAGAAGCCAATGCGTATATTTTTATTGTTATCGATTTTATTTATTTCATTTCCAACATTAGCTCATGAAGAAATGAAAAAGATGGATATGGAGCATTCTGCTTCAACCAATACTTTGAAGTTGGAGATGATAAGCCCAGCTTTGCTGGAAGTAGGCAGAGAAGCAAAACTTACACTTAAGCTTTCAGAAGCGGTCAATAATAAACCTGTTCCTTTTGAGAAGTTAAAAGAGGCCCATACTAAAAGGTTTCACCTTCTTGTTATAGATGAAACTTTGACGGATTATCACCATGTTCACCCGGTTCCTGATAAAAAGACAGGTGAATATAGTTTTAGCTTTGTACCTAATAAAAAAGGCAATTACCGCATATGGGCAGATGTCATTCCTATAGCTACAGGTAAGGAAGAATATATTATTGCTGACCTAAAAGGAAAAGAAGCAGCTAAAGGCAATATAGAGAAAAAAAGCAGCAACAAAGTTATCGTTGATGGCCTGACTTTTGAGTTGTTATTTGATACAGAACTGAAAGCTGGCAGTCAGGCAATGGGGAAAGTTAAAATCACTAAGGGTAAAAAGCCTGTCACTAATCTGCAGCCAATCATGGGAGCTTTTGCCCACATCGTAGCGTTTAATGAAGATAGAGAATCTATTGTTCATATTCACCCAATGGGTAAAGAGCCCGAAAGTGCTTCTGATCGTGGTGGGCCGGAACTAGATTTCCATATAGAGCCAAAAAAAGCTGGATTTAATAAATTATTCGTTCAGGTAAATGTGAATGGAAAAGAAGTATTTGCGCCATTTGGCGTGGTTATAAAATAAACCATACCCCTTGGAGTATACTCCAAGGGGTATGGTTTAATAGGTAATCAAATCTGTAAAAGTAGTTACAATCTGGTCGATTCTAGAAATTTTGAAAATAGTAACATGGAATTATCAGAGAAAACATATCCATTTGAAATTAGAGAACTATTTCTGCTAATGGAGTTCAATAAAAAACTGTGGTATAATGATTTCTATGAAACTTAGGGCTTTTATATATTTATTCATATGTTTGGCTTTGGTGTTTTCAGGGATTCCTGTGAGCGCGAAGGCGAAATGTCCTATGATGGCAAAGAGTGAGCAATCTATGCCTTGCCAATGCGACAAGGACAGTAAGAATAAATGCTGTGATAATTCTTCTTGTGATTCAAAATGCAAATCACTGAATCTCTCAAATATTCTGTTAAGCCTGCCAGATTCTGTCAGTATATTTCTATCAGCCAAAGATAGTTATTATATGTCAGATTATAGTTTATCTTCCAATCTCACATTTCCCCAGATACGACCGCCTAAATCCCTTTCATAAATTTTTGAGTTAATCGGTATTGACCGATTTTCTCTTTTCTATTTCCTTTTTGGAACAGGAGAGATTTATGAGAAAGGTATTTATTGGTGCCTTGCTGTTAGTAACAGCAGGCATGGCGAACACAACAAAAGCAGAAGAATTTAGCAAACTGGTGGAAAAACTGAAACAGCACCCGGAAGTGGCTGCTTATCAATCCAAAGCTGAATCACTAAAACATTATTCAAAAGGCGAACTTGGCTTGCCCGACCCTATGCTTTTCATTGAAGAGCAGGATTACCCCATTGGCTCAAGCATGTCTAAAGATTTTGAGCAGAAAATGATTGGATTCAAACAGGAAATCCCAAGATATAAAACTAGAAAATCCGCCTCTGACAAAGTTGGTGCGGAAGCAAGGAAGAATGAACTGCTTGCCGCTTATGCTTTCGCCAACCTCAAAGCCAAATTAATTACAAACCTTGCTGATTTAGAAAAAACAAAGCAGATAGAAAAAATCTTAAGTGAGCAATATAGTTTATTAAAATCAGAGGAAAAGAGTGTCAAAGGCAGGATTGCCGCCAACAGGGCAACACAAAGCCAGTTTTCTTTGGTAAATGCGGAAGCAAGCCAAGTGGAAATTATGAAAGCAGAACTAAAGGAAGAAGGGCATGGAGTTACTTATGAAGCCACCATATCGGAAGAGGGAGTTATATTTCAGGGTAGGCAATATAAATCATTATCAGAAGTTGCAAGAACGATTACCGGTGTTCGATGGTCTGGGCCAGCATTCTTCGGATTAAAAGGTAAAGTTGCATGACAAAATATTGCGCGGTTTACACACGAAAATCTCATGAAGAGGGCTTATCGCAAAGTTTTAATTCCTTAGATGCTCAGAGGGAGGCTTGCCTTGCTTACATAACAAGCCAGAAGGCCGAAGGATGGTTGCCTATAAAAGAAGAATATGATGATGGTGGTTATTCTGGCGGCAATATGGAAAGGCCAGGTCTCATAAAACTTCTTGATGATATAAAAGCAGGCAAAATAAATATCGTTGTTGTTTACAAGATTGATAGGCTAACTCGATCTTTGATGGATTTCGCCAAACTGGTGGAAATATTCGACCAGTATCAAGTAACATTTGTTTCTGTAACTCAATCATTTAGCACCACTAATTCAATGGGACGGCTGACGCTTAATGTTCTTCTTTCGTTTGCGCAGTATGAAAGGGAGATAACAGCAGAACGCATTCGTGATAAAATTGCTGCTTCAAAGCAGAAGGGAATATGGATGGGTGGTTTTGTTCCCCTTGGTTATGATGCTAAGGACCGCAGACTACTTATCAATAAGAAAGAAGCGGAAACGGTTCGTTATATGTTTCAGCGATACCTCGAATTAGGCTGCGTTAGGTTACTACAGCAAGACCTTAAGCAAAAAAATATCCAGCCGAAATCAAAAAGAGGGAATTTTAATCAATTTTCGCGTGGAGGACTTTATAATCTTCTTTCCAACCCGCTTTACATTGGTCAATTAAAGCATAAGAAAATGCGTTACCAAGGTCAGCATGAACCTATAATAGATCAGGAGTTATTCGATAAAGTGCAACAACAACTCCATGATAATGCTCC
>CAYVHI010000011.1:0-45806 GCA_964450945.1 uncultured Rickettsiales bacterium | reverse complement strand
CGAACCCTCGCCTAAAGCTTGGGAAGCTTTCATTCTACCATTGAACTACACCCGCAAGAGGCTAGATACTTTTTCTACCAAGAGAAAAGTAAGGTACTTTAGATTTTTTTATCTCGTTAATGTCATACAGATTACGTAAATCTAAAACCTTTTTTGTTTTTAGTTTCTTTAAATCAAGAGAACCGAATTCATTCCACTCTGTTACGATAACAGTAAGATCTGAGTTTTTTGTTGCATCATAAGCATCCTTTGCATAAAGGACTTTATTTCCTAATATCTTTTTTGCTTCTTTCATTGCCTTGGGGTCGTAAACCTTAAGATTGGCACCTACCTGCAGCAGTTCATTTATTATTACAAGTGCTGAACTTTCGCGTATATCATCAGTGTTAGCTTTAAATGCCAAGCCAAGAATAGCAATTTTCTTCTCTTTTATTTTTCCTTTCATGGCCTCCATAATTTTTAATACCATAAAAAGTTTTCTTGATTCATTTGATGAAATTGTGGAAGAAATTATTTTACTTGGAACTCCCAAATCATATGATGTTTTAAGGAGCGCAAGCGTATCCTTAGGAAAACATGAGCCACCAAACCCAGGGCCAGGCTTAAGATAATCCTTACCGATTCTTGGATCCAGACCCATACCTTTAGCAACATCATCAATATTTGCTCCAACATTTTCACATATGTTGGCAATTTCGTTTATGAATGTAATCTTTGCAGCAAGGAATGCGTTGGCAGCATATTTTGTGAGTTCAGCAGTTTCTATATCAGTAAAAAGTACAGGAGCCTTATTTTTAATTAACGGCTGATATATTCTTTTCATTGAGTTCTTTGCTATCTCAGACCCTGCGCCAATTATTATCCTATCTGGTTTTAGAAAATCATTTACTGCACAACCCTCTCTTAAAAATTCTGGGTTTGATGCCATGTGGAATTTTAATCCAGGCCTTTTATTTATTATTTTTTCTCTGAATTTTTTGTTTGTTCCAACAGGAACAGTTGATTTTATAACTACGACACTATCACTGGTAAGGTGCTGAGATATTTTGTCTGCAACATCAAATATATATGATAAATCGGCTCCGCCGTCTTTATGAGTTGGTGTACCAACGGCAATAAAGATTATTTTATTAGAATTTACGGCTTTCTTAACATCAGTTGTAAAAGATAGCCTGCTCTTGTTTTTCTTAATTATTTTTTCCAATCCTGGTTCATAGATTGGAATATTTCCTTTTATCAGATTATCTATTTTTGATTTATTGTTATCAACGCAAGTAACCTTGAAACCAAGTTCTGCGAAGCAGGCTCCAGATACAAGCCCTACATACCCTGTACCTATAATGGTAATAGTCATACTACTTATATATTTTTGTTAGATTATTTATGGATTTTAATAAAGAGCGTCTTATTTCCGGGCGATCAAGGGCAAAAGCAAGATTTGCCTCTATAAATCCCTCTTTATCGCCACAATCATACCTCCTTCCCTCATACATATGACCAAAAAATCTTTGTTTTTTTAGCATTTCAGACATTGCATCTGTTAACTGGATTTCTCCGCCTGAACCCTTTGAAGTTTTATTCAAATAAGAAAAAATCTCCGGCTGTAATATATATCTTCCTGCAATTGCAAGATTAGATGGAGCATCTTTAGGATTTGGTTTTTCTACCATTGAATCTATTTCTACGTATTTTTTGTATTTCTTTTTTACGGAAACCACTCCATATTTAGTACTATCTTTAGGAGGGATTTCGCCTATAGCAACAATATTTCCCTCAGTTTCCTGATATAATTCAATCATTTGCTTTAACACAGGCTTTTTTGATAGAAACATCTCATCTGCCAGAAGTATTGCAAAAGGCTCATCACCAATGAAATTTTTAGCACAGTAAACTGCATGACCTAACCCTAGAGGCTCTTGCTGCCTGATAAACGCTATTTGTCCGGCCTTGGGCAACCAATCTTTTACTTTAGACAACAAATCTTTCTTTTCTTTATCACTAAGAACCCTTTGAAGTTCAAATACATGATCAAAGTGATTACTGATTATGTTCTTGTTTCTGCCAGTAATAAAGATGAACATCTCTATTCCTGCTTCCAAAGCTTCCTCAAATGCATACTGAATTATAGGTTTGTCAACTACGGGAAGCATCTCTTTTGGCATGCATTTAGTAGCGGGAAGAAACCTAGTGCCAAGTCCACCAACAGGAAAAATAGCTTTTTTAATTCTCTTTTTCATCAATGCTATATAACAAATACTTTATCTAAATTATTAAAAGACTCTTTTGTTTAAAATCTTGTATAACAAGAAAAAATTTTAATCTCTACTAAACAGAAAGACTTTACTTTTTAAGCATGTAAATATACAATCAACGATTCTTTAAAGTAAACAGTTATGTTATCTAATATAAAAAATATAAAAAGGAAGCTAATATTTGGGTTCCTTATAACGGCGGTGCTTTCTTCGTGTTCTTCTTCTAGCTCACAAAGTGGTGGGCAGCAGCAAATCACCGTTCCCGACTATTATTCAACCACAAGGCCAGTGGTAAACCCTTATCCTGTGGACAATGATGAATCATATCGCCCACGCTATTACTACGATTAATTTTTAAGAAATCCACCAGCATAAATAAATTCTTCACGCGAATCTTCCCTGCTTGATCCAGGTTTTATATATTTTACAACTTTAAAATGTTTTTTAAGTTTATCAATATATTGTTTTTCCTCACTTCCTTTAAGTATTTTTATAATAAATTTTCCATCTTTTTTAAGGTTATTCATGCAAAACTCTAAAGCAACCTCTACAAGCGCAATAATACGCAAATGATCTGTTGCTGCATGTCCTGTTGCTGAGGGCGCCATATCACTTAGAATTATATCAGCTTTCTGATTATCTAATTTTTTTTCTATGGTGCTCTGTACGGATTCTTCAGTAAAGTCTCCTAATATAAAATCTACATCCTTTACTGGTTCCATACTCTGTATATCTACTGCAATAACCATTCCATTTTTAGCTGATTTTAGTTTTTTGCTTAAAACCTGACTCCAACTTCCAGGTGCTGAGCCAAGATCAATAACTGTAAGCCCAGGTCTCAAAAAATTAAACTTTTGGTTTATTTCGATTAGTTTATATGCAGCTCTTGATCTATATCCCTCTTTTTTTGCAGCAAAGACATAAGGATCATTTATTTGACGATTAAGCCAAAGCTGAGAAGATATCTTTCTTCCCTTTGCAGTCTTTAACTTTGCGTTCTGATTACGTGGAAGCTTTGTTTTTTTCATTAAAAATCCAAGTCTGAGTAATGTCTTGGTGGCTTAAACCCAATTATTCTATCAGTAAGTAAAGGCCTAAAACTTGGTCTGGATTTTACTAAGGCATACCAATCTTTTACCATTTGGTTATACTCCCAAGGAATATCACCAATATAATCAAGGACTGAGATCTGGCTGGCGGCAGATATATCAGCGAGTGAGAAATTATCCCCCGCAAGCCATTTATTTTTCTTAAGTAAAAAGACAATATAGTCAAGATGGCCATATATATTAGTTTTTGCCGCCCTTATGGCATCTGAGTTGGGTTCGCCGGTGTTTTTATAGCATTTATATACCTTCTCTTCTAGCAGGTAGCGAGATACTTCGTTGTAGAATTTATAGTTGAACCAGTTAGTTATAGTTCTAATATCCGCCTTTTCCTTTGCAAAGGTACCAATAAATAGTTTATCAGAATATACTTCGTCCAGAAACTCACAAATGGCAATACTATCTGTAAGAGTGACCTCGTCACTCTCTATCAATACCGGAACTTGTCCTGAAGGGGAGAGCTCGAGAAATTCTTTCCTTCTTTCCCAGAAGTTCTCATTTATTAGTTCAAAAGAAAGGTCTTTCTCTTTTAGCAGTATCCTTACCTTTCTTGAAAACGGCGATAGTGGAAAATGGTAAAGCAATCTCATTTCTTTTCTGGGTATGTTAGGTTTATATTGATATCCGTATTACTTGACTTATAAGATGTTTTTAGCATTTTATCGAAACTTTGTATTAAGCAAGAAGCATCAGGCTTCTTTTCGCAATAATATATTGTACCCTGGATTTTATAATCTTTTCCTTCAGGCAGCGGCGGAATAGCAATAACTCCAGGTTCTATATTTTTCTTTTCAAAATGCAAAGTATTTATAAATTCAGTACCATCAATTTCATATAAATTAATCCAGCTTGGTGCATCAGGATTAATTTTCCAGCCTGATTTTATATTCATAATAACTTTAAACACAGATTGTGACTTTATTATTGATTGAGGTAACCTGAGCATATTTGGTAACTCTTCTTGATATTCCTCTTTTTTATCTTCTTCAATATCCATAGGTATTATTGGTAAGGAATAAACCTCATTATTTTTTATATCAATCACACGGATTGCATGATTGTTTGTATCTGCGATGTATATGTTATTTCCTACTTTTAGCAAATCTGCGGGTTCGTTATATCTGCTTGTAGATAAAGTATCCTGAATTTCACCTCGTACACCATCACCAGAAAAATTTTTCAGGTGCTTGAATACCTGATCGTACCTTCTTATAGAATGGTTATATGTATCTGCAATATAGATGCCAGATTCATCAGCAAAAATTCCTAAAGGATGTTGCATCAGGGCTTTTCCTTTTTTACCGTCTATAAAACCAAAATCAAATAACCCCTCACCAATTAGTGTTTTTACATGCTCACCACTTAATACACGTAGAGAACTTGTCTCTGAATCAACAAAATAAAGGTCTCCTTCATATAAAGAAAGGCCGCTTGGCTGAGAAAGTGAGTTAAACGGATATGTTCCGTCTTTTATAGATTCCACACCACTTCCCGCCAAAACACTTACTGTCTCACTCTTTAAATCATATGACCATAATTGGTGGGTTCCTGCCATGGCAATAGCTATACTATCATCGTCTGGATAAAACGTGATATCCCAGGGGGATGATAGGGATATGAGCTTTGCATTTTCCTTAAAGACAGTCCTGGCATTTCCTTGTCTACCGGTTCCAATTACAGTAATAACCTCTTTTCTACCGATATTAACTTTTCTTATCACATGATTTCCTGTATCAGCTATAAAAAGATTACCATTTCTGAAAGCTAACCCTTGAGGATTATTGAATTTTGCTTCTTCAAAATTTCCATCTTTCAGGCCGGATTTGCCGGAACCTATTTCCATAAATACCCTGCCATCCATCCGTACAGCCAAGATTCTGTTATTACCCGAATCAGAAATGAATAATGCAGGAGCACCACTTATATCTTTTGCGTATTCAATTTTTCCTGGAAATTTAAGTACAGTCATTGGCTTATTTTCTTTTTCTAAAGCTAAAGGCAGGCTGTTTTTATTTATTTTTGCTGTGGAGTTAATTAAACCTTCTATATCTCTTTCCAGGCTATCTCTGTGCCCTTCCCCGCTATATGTTTCTTTTATTTCGCCATCAGCCCCAATTAAAACAAGAGTGGGCCACGCCCTTATGCCAAATTTTTTCCATATAATGAAATTTGGATCATTAACAACGGGATGCTCTATTCCGTATCTTAAAATGGCAGAACGAACATTTTCAATATCCTTTTCGTTGTTAAATTTTGCGGAATGGACACCTATAACAGTAAGTTTATCCTTAAATTTTTCTTCTAGGTATTTTAGATCCGGAATAATATGCATGCAGTTAATGCAGCAATATGTCCAGAAATCTAAGAGTATTATTCTATTTTCTAAATCTGATGGCTCTAGATTGCGGTTTACATTAAGCCATTTGTCTCCCGACGTAATTGCATTATATATACTTAAATTCTTTTGTTCCTGAGAGTGGGCTAGTGAATATGTAAAAGAGCATAATACTATTAAAAGTACTTTTATAAAATTGCATGATCTTATAAAGGACATTTTGTTATTTTTTCTTCTTTCTTATTGTTACTACAGTTCCGGCGATTTTATCATGCCAGGTCTGTTTTTTATCATCTAATAATATCCAAAAAAATCCCATAAATAGAGGGATGGTAGAAACCATATAAGCAAGATATCTGATAATAAGCTGGACGTTAGTGGGCAATTCACCAGTTTCTTCATCAACAATCTTCATGGATAAGAGCATTTTTCCTGGTGTTGCAGCTTTCTTATACCAAAAAGCCACACAAATAATTCCAACCAAGAGAAACTGCCATATTGAATCATAAAAAAGCTTCCTAAGTACCTCAGGCTTTTTTGCCTCATCAAGCAATAAGGCTGAGAACTGATCTTGGTTTATCAGGCCGCTTTGGTAATCTAGGGCCAGTTTCTGAATTTCCATAGGCGGAGAAAATATTATGTTTAAAAATGGCATGACAAGGAATAACAAAAGTATGCAATCAAGCATACCTGCAAACAACCTATCCATGAAGTTTGCATAATTTAATTGTAAGTTGTCGTTATCTTGCATTAATTAGCAATCTAAAAGAAATGTTTATGTATTTCAATGCTATTTATAGGCTTTTAAATACTTTGCCAGCTTAATTAACTTATTACTCTTGTTTGTATAGTATTTTGAGAATGGCATAATAAAAATTTCTTCTTTCATATGGTTCTTAAGACTTTTATAGTTCTTTGTTATAGAAACCCCCTCTTTTTGACTGGTTTGAGAGATTAAAATAGCTGATATTTTTGCATTAATTGATTTTAATGATTGATATGCCGTAAGTGTATGGCTTAACATTCCCAGATAATTTGCGGTAACCATTATTACTGGAATATCAAGGGATTTAACTAAATCCAGCATAGTAAATTTTTTATTAATCGGAGTCATAACTCCGCCTGCTGTTTCAATAAACAGAAAATCAAAATTCTTAGTTTTGATTTTCTCCTTACAAAAAGTACTAACCTCTGAAAAAGAAATTTTATTATCAGAAGCAATATCTGGTGAAAGATGTTTTGAGAAACGCCAGGGAGAGGTGCAGTTGATATTGTTTTTGCTGGGCGCCTTATTGAGTGCTTTTAATATCTTTATAGTATCATTCTCATTACTAAAATTAAAGCCGGTGATGATTGGTTTTAGTGCCCCAACGGAATAATCAAGCTTTCTAAGTCCTGCACATAAAGATGTTGTAATGTAAGTTTTGCCAACTTCAGTGCCTGTGCCAACTATCAGAAAACTCTTCATATTATTTTTTTATAATAAAATAGCCAATATTCCATGAAGCAGACAGCTTCTCATTTTCTGAATGCTTGTTTTTATAAAAAATGCTGGCTGAGTTTAAATTTTGTTTTGTTAGGTAAGTTGCGCGTGACGGATATTTATTACTGCCACCAACCTGCTTTATACTATAAGCTAAATCGGATATTGAATTATGATAAGTTTTTATAATTCTTTCTTCAGAATGCAGCAGTTTAAGTCCATTTCTTTTAATTACTTCCTCAAAATATAAAGAACTATTGAAGTTTGTTATTCTGTTTTCTTCACCGCAACTTTCTAAAGATTCCTTGAACTCCCTTAATGTTCCGTTAAGAAATACAGATAGTGCAAATACACCATTATTTTTTAGTGTTCTTTTAATTTCCATGGCTGTCCGATCTATATTGGTAACCCACTGAAAAACCAGAGAAGAAAATATAAAATCAAAACATTCTGGCTTTATAGGTAATAAAGATATATCAGCATTTATTGACTTTACTCCTGCCTGTCTGCACATAGCTAAGGAAATATCTAATGCTGTCACCCTTTTTTCTGGAAACATATGTCTACACAGATTAATAAACGAGCCTGTCCCACTTCCTAAATCTATAATCTCAGAGGAGTTAATAATGTGTGGAAGCGAGATATAAAATAGGTTTTCTGTTGCTGCATGCTGTATGTGGGCATGCTGATCATATAACTTCGCTGCACGGCTGAAATCACTGATTATATGTTTTTTGCTAAAAGCCGACATAACTATAACTCTTCCTTAATTATATCCTTTACTTTTTGAGGTGAGTGCAGGTGTGGTGCATGGCCTGTATTCTTAAATGTAATAAGTTTCGAGTTTCTTATGGCATCAATAAAGAATTTTGACTGTTTTATATTTACTATCTCATCATTGTTACCATGAATGACAACAGTTTTTGGAAACTTAGAGAAATTAATATTCTTGCATGAGAATTTCTCTATTTCTTCAAGCCATGATATCCAGTTTTTTACATTATCACTATCTATGCTTAGGTGATGCATTATGTCCCTTAAGTGAGAATCGTTATGCACCATCATTACTGCAAATCGTTTAAGAGTTGCCGCGGGGAGCAGTGAAAATGCATTTTTGAACGCCATAAATGCAAAAGATTGCATACCATAAGGGACATCTTTATTGCTTATAAACTGAAATGGTGGAGCAAGCAGAATAAGCAAGGATGGTTCTATAAGTTTTTTTTCTACAAGGCGTGCGGAGATTTGTCCGCCAAGGCTCCAGCCTATCAGAACATCACATTTTATAGGTTTTTTCTCAAGGCTTCTTGCAAGTGATTCAAAATCACTATGGTCGATATACTTTATGTGAGTTACCTTAGTGGCATTATCAGGAACAACAACCTTAAGTGAATCATAGGTTTGCCCCCAACCTGTAAGAGTTACAACATTCATTTTATAATTTCTTCTTTTTTAATAATTTTAACCAATTCTTCGATTTGTTTCTTTGTATGCAGGGCTGAAAAAGAGAATCTTAAACGCGCAGTTCCTTTTGGCACTGTGGGTGGACGGATTGCAGGAACATAAAAACCATATTCCTCTAGTTTTTTTGAATATTCTACTGCTTTACTGCTATCACCAATAATTAAAGGAACTATTGCGCTTTCTGCCTCCTTAAGATTAAGAAGCTTACTAAACATACAGGCATTCTCTATGGGTTTCAAGGATAAGGCTTTGTTATCTTTTATAATTTGCAATGAAGATTTTGTTGCAGCGATGATTGATGGAGGAAGTGCGGTTGAAAACATAAAACCTCTGGCAGAAGATTTTATATAATCAATAAGAGCTTTTTTGCCGCATACATAGCCACCATATGTTCCAACAGCTTTAGAAAAAGTTCCCATCTGGATAAAATTCTTTCCTATAGACCTTTCTTTTATATAAAGACCATGCGCATCATCGCTTAAAAGCCATGCTTTATTTTCTTCCGCTAATTTATATAATTCTTCGAGAGGTGCTTTATCACCATCCATACTAAATATATTTTCTGTTATTATAAGACAGTTGTTATATTTTTCTCTTCTATCTTTCAGTATATTAGCGACCGAATCTAAGCTATTGTGGGTAAACCTTATAAATCCCGCGCCAGAAAGTTTTATACCATCTATTATGCAGGCATGAACAAGCTTATCTGCAATAATTAGATCACCACTTCCAACAAGCGATGGTATAACACTTATGTTTGCAAGATATCCACTTCCAAATACGCATGCTGCCTGAGCTTCTTTAATATTAGCGATTAACCTTTCCAGATCATTATATAGTGGATAATTTCCGGTTATAAGACGAGAAGCCCCTGCCCCTGCACTATATTTTTTTAGCGCCCTAATGGAGGCTGCCCTTACTTTAGGGTGCATGGACATACCAAGATAATCGTTACAAGCAAAGGAAATAAGGTTTTTTCCAGCCCTTTTTATACGCACGCCTTCAATTTTTTCCGTCTCAACCAGACTGCGGTAAAGGTTTTTTTCTTTCATCAGGCTTACTTTATTTGATGCAAATTCTTCTAAATCTGTCATATTCCCTTTTCATGAAAGTAAGTTCATTAAAAATAAAAGATACAGAACACTCCCTAACACGGCACGATTGGAGTGTGGCTGAAGTTTTAGAATTATTCAAACTTCCATTTGCCGACCTGATTTATAGAGCGCAAACCGTTCACAGGCAATATTTTAATCCTAATCATGTACAGATAAGCACATTGCTTAATATAAAAACCGGTGGCTGTGCGGAAGATTGCAAATATTGCCCTCAAAGCGCCCATTATAATACTGGCCTTAAGGCAGAAAAATTAATGAATATAGAAGGCGTAAAAGAACACGCAAAGCAGGCTAAAAATTCAGGAGCTTCACGTTTTTGTATGGGTGCAGCGTGGAGAAATCCAAAAGATAAAGATATGCCGGCACTTATTGAGATGATTAAAGAAGTGAAAGCTAATGGTCTTGAAACCTGTATGACTTTAGGGATGCTTACCGAAAACCAGGCACAGATGCTTAAAGATGCTGGATTAGATTATTATAATCATAACATAGATACATCGCCTGAATATTATAATGAGATTATTACTACACGCACATTCGATGATAGGCTAAACACCTTAAAGAATGTGCGTGATGCAGGAATGAAAGTATGTTGCGGTGGTATAGTAGGCATGGGGGAGAGTGAGCAAGATAGGGCTTCAATGCTTACAACCTTGGCTAACCTTGATGAACATCCTGAAAGTGTGCCAATAAATCTACTTGTACAAGTAGAAGGAACTCCACTAAAGGGAGTAAAAGAAACAGATATTCTGGATTTTGTGAGAACGATTGCAGTTGCGCGTATAATGATGCCTAAATCATATGTGCGCCTTTCAGCTGGCCGTGAAGATATGAGTGATGAAGCTCAAAGCTTATGTTTCCTGGCAGGAGCAAACTCAATTTTCTATGGCGAAAAGCTCCTTACAACCAAAAATCCCGCTACAGAGAAGGATAAACAGCTGTTTTCCCGTCTTGGGATAGAACCTCTTAATTAATTATTAACTATTTTTCAGTAATTTAGGGGTATGAACAGTAAACAGGAAAAAATACCTGATTGGCTTAAGAAGGGATATGAAAACATCTGGTTGCCATATAACCAGATGCAGATATCACCCCTACCCTTGCCAGTTGTAGATGCAGAAGGCTGTAAGATAAAATTGGCCGATGGAAGAGAATTGGTTGATGGAATAGCCTCCTGGTGGACTACCTGCCACGGTTATAAACACCCGACCATAATTAAAGCCATCAAAGAGCAGGCTGATAAATTACCACATATAATGTTTGGTGGTTTAGCGCACGAGCCAGCCTACCAACTATCAAATAAACTTGTTGAGATAGCTCCAAAAGGGTTAAGCAGGGTATTTTTTTCTGACTCCGGTTCTACAGCGGTAGAAGTTGCCATGAAAATGGCGGCTCAATACTGGATCAATAAAGGTGATAAAAAGAAAAACCGATTCATATGTTTTAAAAATAGTTATCACGGAGATACCATGGGAGCCATGTCCGTCTCTGATCCAGAACAGGGTATGCATAAGCATTTCAGCAGCTACATGCCAATGCAGTATGCGGTTGATATTCCTATTGATGAGTATGGGTTTGCTGATTTTAAGGAACTTATAAAAGGCGTAAAGAAAAACATAGCTGCATTAATAATGGAGCCTTTAGTTCAATGCGCTGGGGGAATGAAGTTTCATTCAACAGATATACTAGCAGAAATAAAAAAAATATGCAGAGAGAATGAAATACTTTTTATTGCAGATGAAATTGCTACCGGATTCGGGCGTACTGGTATGATGTTTGCCTGCCAGGAAGCTGGCATTACTCCTGATATAATGTGTATAGGCAAGGCACTTACAGGCGGGACAATCGGCCTTGCCGCAACCCTAGCTACAGATGAAATATTCAAAGCATTTCTTTCAGATAAAGTTGAGAATGCATTCATGCATGGGCCAACATATATGGCAAACCCTCTTGCTACAGCAGCTGCATTAGCATCAGTATCATTATTTGAAAAGGAGCA
This sequence comes from uncultured Rickettsiales bacterium, assembly GCA_964450945.1. Taxonomy (GTDB): domain Bacteria; phylum Pseudomonadota; class Alphaproteobacteria; order Rickettsiales; family JABDBP01; genus CAYVHI01. The sequence goes on along the minus strand of CAYVHI010000011.1, from coordinate 34,052 downwards.
TAGGTTAAAAGAAGTTGAAGCAATTGAAAGTAACTTAAACACAATGCTTGATAAGTGCCGTAGCCTTAAGCAGGTAAAGGAAGTAAGGGTCAAGGGAGCTATAGGTGTTGTGCAATTGAAAGAGCCAAACTACCAAAAACTTCTTGAACTTAGAAAGGCTTTTGTTAATGAAGGAGCTTGGATAAGGCCAATAGAAGATGTAGTATATTTAATGCCTCCATTGGTTATTTCCAAAGATGAACTAAATTTTTTAACCGACACAATCTATAAAGTTCTAGAAAAATAAGATGGCAATACTTTTTAACGGAATCGGGCTTCTTGGTGTGGCCCTTATAGTAGCTGCATTTTTTCTTCTTGAGAATGAAACACTTAAAAGCACAAGCAAAAGATACCTATTACTGAATCTAATAGGCTCATTGATGATAATTTTTTCCCTGCTATGGGATTGGAACCTTGCTTCATTCATAATAAATGCAGCTTGGTCAATAATAAGTATATATGGGATGATAAAACACCGACATGCCTGATATTATATACAACATTATAGGAGTATCTGGCTCAATGCTTGCATTAATAGCATTTTATTTGCTTGAGAACGGCAAGCTTAAGAGCCACGACTTTTCATACCTGCTGATGAATCTTTTTGCAGCTATATTTATATTAATATCTCTAAGCCATAACTGGAACTTACCTGCTTTTGTTATAGAAGTGATATGGGCAGGGATAAGCATATATGGAATAGTATCTGCCTATAGGAAGAAGCTATGGCTTGCGCGTTATTCTATAAATCCAGAAAGAACCAGGAAGAAGAATAATTAATGGAATTAACCATAATGCATAGGTTTGTTTATTAAACCTTGGCTTCAATTCAATTTCATTTCCATAACTTGCGACAAGAGAATCTATTATCTCTTGCTTTGAGGATCCATTACTAATCTTATTCCGTACTATTTTTCTTATATCTACCGCCATATCTGCATCTGAATCGGCAAGAGACTGACTGGTGCATACCACACAGCGCAGTTCTTTAAAAAGTTCTTGTGCCTCCGCCTCAAGTTTTGGGTTACTCAGCTTTTTATCAACAGTAAAAGAGTATGCTGGTATATAAAACGATATGACAAAAAATATTAAAATTAATTTTGCTGCTTGTACCATTCTAATATCTCAATAACAGAGTTGCCGTCTAATGGTCCACTATAACGCCTTTTAATTTTGCCATTATCAATAAGAAATGTCTCCGGTGCTCCTGTTATCCCAAAGCTTATTGCAACTTTACCATCCCTATCTACACCTATTTTTTTATAAGGATTACCAACATCCTTAAGTAGCTTTTTAATACTGTTTTTATCGTCTTTCCAGTTTAAGCCATATACAGGAATGCCAGCCTTCTTAAGTTCCATCAATTCTTCATGCTCTTCCCGACAACTTATACACCATGATGCAAAAACATTTATAAGAACTCGGCCTTTCAATTCTTTACTAGTGAAATTAATTCTATCAAAAAGTGATGGTATGGAGAATCCAGGAACTGAATGATCAACTAGTTTTGATTGTGCAAAAAGTGGAACATTGTTTATGTTATTCTGGTTCTGAAAACCAAGAAATGAAATAAGAACAAATATAAGACCTAAAGGTAAAAAATAAAAAATCTTCATAGCGTTTTCTTAAACCTTATTATTGCACTGGTTATTCCGCCAGCACCTATCAGTAAGCACGAAAGCCATATAAGGTTAATTGCTGGTTTATAATATACCCTTACCGCATAGCCATTTGATGCATCTTTTGGATTAAATGAAGAGCCAATTACAATATATATGTCTGATATAGGGTTGCTATATATTGCCGTTTCAGTTGTTTGTGAACCCTCAACAGGAAAAAACCTTGTTTGTGGAAATAAGATGGCAACCTCTCTATTTCCTTTATTTACTGAAAACTCACCCTGCCGGTATACATAATTTGATTTCACGCCTGTAATTGCGTTCTTGAATAAGAGATTGTATCCGGCAATCTCTACATTCTCACCTTTTTTCATAACAAGCTCCTTCTCCTGCTTCCACCCAGATAGGATACTTATTGAAAACGCCAGCAATCCAATACCAAGATGAGAAAGAAATACACCATAATGTGACGAGGGAAACTTTTTAAGGGTATATATTTTTGACCATACAACAACCGCTACAATCAGCCACACTGAGCAGTAAATGCCAAATAGCGAAAATGTAAACTTGTATCCCTGCAGCCAAAAAACATATATTGCAGCTAATATAGACAATACGTCTGAAAGGACAAACTTTTTATAATTCTTTAATATCTCATCATTCTGCCATTTCAGTATAGGGCCAATACCTGCGATAACAAGAAGCACCATGGCAACAACATTAAAGGTTATGTTGTAATAAGGAGCACCGACGGAAACTGAAGCTCCCGTAAACTGTTGCAGGATAATTGGGTATAATGTTCCAAGAGCAACAATTGCAAGTAGGGTTATTATAAATAAATTATTAAATAGAATGCTCCCTTCTCTTGAAACTAATGAGAAACTTACATCTGTTTTGAATTTATGACTTCTTAAGCCGAAAAGTAAGAAGGCATAGCCAGAGACAATAGTTATTATTAACAGTATAAATAAGCCTCTTGCCGGGTCGTTAGCAAAACTGTGGACTGATGTAAGTATTCCTGAGCGAACAAGGAAAAACCCAAGCATTGATAAGGTAAATGTTAGTATTGACAGAAACAGAACCCATGTCGCTAAAGCCTTTCTTTTCTCTAATACGTATATGCTATGAAATAATGCCAGAGCTGAAAGCCATGGCAAAAGTGAAGAATTTTCCACTGGATCCCAAAACCAGAAGCCTCCCCAGCCAAGCTCACGATATGCCCACCAGCTGCCAAGCCCTATTCCAAATGTAAGAAAACCCCAGGATGCTAGCAGCCAAGGCATGCAATGTCTTGCCCAATCATTTCCAAATTTTCCATTCAAAAGGGCAGTTACAGCAAATGACAGAATAATAGATAAACCTGTATAGCCAATGTATAAAATTGGGGGGTGTATGGCTAAGCCTATATCCTGCAAGATAGGGTTAAGACCAAGGCCATTTTCGGGAGTAGGAAAGATTCTTTCAAATGGATTTGATGCAAAAATTAGAAAAGAAGAAAAAAGTAAAAGTATTAGTGATTGAAATGAAAGAATTTCCTTTTTGCCTTCATATTTAGATAAAAATTGAAAAAGAAAATTAAACAAAGAAATAAGCCATACAAATAAAAGCATTGAACCTTCATGATTTCCCCATGTCCCGGTTATCTTATATATTAATGGTTTTGCGGTATGTGAATTAAGATAAACGTTTAATACAGAAAAATCTGAAACAGCATAGCTATAGATAAGTGAAGCAAGAGATAAAGTTATACATACAAAAACAGTATTTACTGAAAGAGCAAATATCTTTATTAGTCCAGTTTTTCTTAATCTTGGTACAAAATTATATGAGGCAAGAAATAATGAAATACATAGAGAGAAGAGCAAAAGTGTAAAGCCAGTATCTGCAATCATTTATTTACCCTTCCAATGCCCTGATTTTTTGATTGCCTCAGATACTTCAGGGGGCATGTAATTCTCATCATGTTTTGCAAGCACCTCTTTTGCTTCAAATATACCATTATTCATTTTCCCGAGTACAACCACCCCCTGCTCTTCACGAAATAAATCAGGAAGAATGCCTTTATATTCAACAGTAATAGACTTATTAAAATCTGTAACAATAAATTTTGTACGTAGATCACCTAAATTTTTAATACTACCCTTTTTTACAAGCCCACCAGCCCTTATAAGTTTGTTATGAAAGCTATTGTTAGAAGTTATTTCCGTGGGGGAATAAAAGAAAAGTAAATTATCCCTGAAGACAGTTAAAATAATAAATGTTGCTATAGTAATAGATAATAGCCCTAGAAATATATAAATGAGGCGATGATATTTAGGCTTTAATTTTTTCATCTTTTTTGCTTTTTCTATAAGCTAAAAAGCTAGATAAGAAAAGCCCCGTCATTAAAAGAAATGTAAATAGAAATGCAGAGATAATATAAATGGCATTTTTATCTAATTGATCATGTATCATTGGCATTTATTTCACACCTTATGTTAACAACATACTTATTTATAAAACCCTCTACATCATAATTATTATAACCATGCCTTGCTAGATGATACTTTACTATTTCTTTGTTAAGAAATTTTATAAGAGTATCTGAGCTTATGGCGATATCAGAATATTTTGAAGGAGCTATATAATTATTTTTTACATTTTCAGGCTGTGATTCTGATGTTGATAAAAGATCAACCTGGTAAAATTCAAGCTTTGCCCTAATGACCCCCACAACATTGCCGTAATTATCTATTAGAGGCCCCCCACTGTTACCAAGTTTTGCAGTATTAGAAAACTGTATCCAGTTTTCTCCTGCTGGGCCTTTGGTATCAGTTATTTTTGTATTAACGATATTATATTCTTTGGTTTTATTTTTCTTCAAAAAATCAATTATATGTGCGGTATCATTAATGCTAATATCACTACTGCTCCTAAGGCTTGCATAGCCCTTCGGTGCTATACTAGCTTTTATGATGGCAAGATCATTTTCTTTATCAATTTTAACTATACTTCCGGGAGATGGCATAACAGAGCCAGATATAGTTATCTTATTGCAATTTCTAACAACATGCTCGTTTGTAACTAAATAACCATCCTGGTTAATAAAAAAACCTGTTCCTGATGATATTAATCCTGCATTTAAATTTTTGGATTTTGCATGGGTAATCGGAATAAAAAGTGCAGATAATGTTATAATTATAATATACTTACGCATTAATTTTCTGACTTTTCTGCCATCTCTTTAATTTTAAACAGATAATTCAAGGCTTCCCTGGGAGAAGTTTCATTTATATTTATATCAGAAATAAAGTTAATTATTTCACTATTTGTTGTTGGGATCTTCTTAGAACTAGAAAAAAGTGGGAGAGTATCTGAAATATTCTCAATTTTTTTCTGTGATTTTGATTGTCTTATATGCTCCAAGATATGTTCTGCCCTTGTGGTAACTGAAGTTGGAAGACCCGCAAGTTTAGCGACGTGTACGCCGTAAGACTTATCAGCAGAACCTTTCTGAATTTCATATAAAAATATAATTTTATCCTGCCACTCCCTAATTTTCATTGACCAACATGAAAGCCTTTTTAAGTTTTGTGAAAGGCCAGTTAATTCATGATAATGGGTTGCAAATAGGCCGCGGCATTTATTAATATCATGTAAATGTTCTACAACAGCCCAGGCAATAGATAATCCATCGTATGTTGCTGTTCCACGCCCAATTTCATCAAGGATAACTAGTGATCTATATGTAGACTGATGAAGTATAGCGGCCGTTTCAACCATCTCCACCATAAATGTAGACCTACCTTTTGCTATATCATCTGATGCACCAACCCGGCTGAAAATCTTATCAATATGCCCAATATGAGCATATTGAGCCGGAACAAATGAACCTATATGAGATAATATGGCAATCAATGCATTTTGCCTTAGAAAAGTGCTTTTTCCGGCCATATTGGGGCCTGTGATAATCCATAGCTGCTGAGTTTCTGCAAGATCACAGTGGTTGCTGATTATTTCCTGTTGTTGATTTTTTAGAGCTTGCTCAACGACAGGATGCCTGCCATCAACGATCTTAAATGCCAGCGTATCATCTACTGTAGGGCGGGAATATTTATTTTCTTCAGCAAGTATTGCCAGAGATAAAAATACATCCAGTTTTGCCAGGGAATGAGAGGTTTTGTATAGGTTATCAGATTTATCGAGAATCTGTTTTACAAGTTCATAGAATAAATCAATCTCTAATTTGAGTGCAAGATCTCTTGCGTTTATAATTTTACTTTCAATTTCACGAAGTTCGGGTGTTGTATATCTGGTTGCACCAGCCATGCTTTGACGATGAATAAAACTATCAGGAATCTTTTTTAAATGTTGGGAAGTAACTTCTATATAAAACCCTATAAGATTGTTATCACCGACTTTTAATGTTGGTATAGATGTTTCTTCCCTATATTTATCTCTTAACTTTATTCTTGACTCTTCGCTATTTTTTTTAATCTGCCTATAATTATCTAAGGTTGCATTAAACCCATCACGTATAAATCCACCATCCCGTACAAGCATAACAACTTGGTCATTCAATGCATCCCTTAAAAGCTGAACTAAATCAGTGTGATTACCTAGTTCGCTTATGCAATTTGCTATTTCTTCAGGAAAGGTTGCGTTAGAAAATTCTAATATCTCACTTATCTGAAAAGCAGATAGAAGGCTTTCTCTTATTACAAGTAAATCTCTTGGCCCTCCCCTTCCTAAATGCAGGCGAGATAGCGCCCTTTCCATATCGTGGGTTTTTTCAAATATAGCTCTCAATTTTTCAGATAATTCTTTATGGTTAATAAAAAACTCTACAGCATCAAGCCTTCTGTTTATCTGTTTTGAGTTGATAAGTGGTGCTGCAAGATATGAATATAGTAGCCTTGCGCCAAAGTTAGTGGCTGTTTTATCAATAACACTAAGAAGACAACCTTTATATTCACCTGAAAGTGTTGAGAATAGCTCAAGATTCTTTTGCGTTGCAGCATCAATTGCTAAATACGAAGCGTGTATAAAATTTTTAGGCACCATAAGCCTAGGCATTTTGCCTTTTTGGGTTAACTCAACATATTCAAGCAGAGAACCGATAGCCGCCACTTCTCCTTCCGTAAAATTACCAAAAGATTCTATGGTAGATGCATTATAATAATTCTTAATAATTCTTTCTGCTTTTGGTGACTCAAAAAAGCTTTCAGAATATATAGAAAGGCATGACTTCCAGTCGCTAAGCGTTTGACTTATAGCCTTAATATTTAGTGTTGTCTCAGAAATCAAAATTTCTTTGGGGGAAATACGGGAAAGATCATTATAGAGATTATTTTCACTGGATGAACATACAAAGAAATCCCCTGTAGAAATGTCTACCCAGGAAAGTGATAGTTTTTGTTTTTTATATACTATAGAGCATAAGTAGTTTGAGCGCTTGGATTCAAGCAGGCTTTCTTCGGTTATTGTTCCAGGAGTAACTACCCTTGTTACTTCGCGCCTTACAACAGCTTTATGACCCCTCTTTTTTGCTTCTGTTGGGTCTTCCATCTGGTCGCATATTGCAACTTTAAAGCCACTTTTAATAAGCTTTTCTAAGTAAGGCTCGCTGCTATGAAAAGGGACTCCACACATAGGAATATCCACCCCTTCGTGCTTACCACGCCTGGTAAGGGCAATATCGAGGACAGAAGCTGCCTTAATAGCATCATCAAAAAATAACTCATAAAAATCACCCATACGGTAGAAAAGCAGATATTCCGGGTGAGCTGCCTTAATCTCCAGATACTGTTTCATCATAGGAGTGGCGTTATCCGCATCAAAATTACTAATAGAGGTTTTTTCTAATGTTAAGCTATTCATGGCTGCTAAAATTAGATAAATCACATCATTAGCGCAAGAGAATCTTTGACTAACAAAACAGGAATTGCTAGATTGCGCGTTTCATAAATAAAAGATTATTCTTTGTAGGTATTTAATATGTCTAAGGAAGTAAAGAAAATTACAGACCAGGAAGCTTTAGATTTTCATAAATTTGATACTCCCGGCAAAATTAAAATCACACCTACAAAACCATTACTTACTCAGCGCGACCTTTCACTCGCCTATTCTCCTGGTGTTGCGGTTCCATGTATTGAAATTAATAAAGATCCAAGCAAAGCATATGATTATACTTCCCGTGGCAATTTTGTAGCTGTTATATCAAATGGCACAGCAGTTCTTGGTCTTGGTGATCTTGGCGCCCTAGCTTCAAAGCCAGTAATGGAAGGAAAGGCAGTTCTCTTTAAACGGTTTGCTGATATTGATGCGATTGATATAGAGGTTGATACAAAAGACCCTGATGAATTTATAAACGCCATACGTTTCCTTGGGCCTAGCTGGGGTGGAATAAACCTTGAGGATATAAAAGCTCCTGAATGCTTCATTATTGAGGATAAGCTTAAAGAAATAATGGATATTCCTATTTTCCATGATGACCAGCATGGTACAGCCATTATTACCGCGGCGGGCTTAATAAATGCAGCACATGTTACTGACCGTGATTTTAAGAACATGAAAGTTGTCTTAAATGGTGCTGGTGCAGCGGGAATAGCCTGCCTTGAGCTACTAAAATCAATGGGCCTTAAATCTGAAAACGCCATTCTATGTGATACAAAGGGCGTTATATATAAAGGCAGGAAAGAGGGTATGAACCAGTGGAAGTCAGCACATGCTGTTGATACAAAAGCCAGAACCCTTGAGGAAGCAATGGAGGGTGCTGATGTTTTCCTGGGCCTTTCTGTAAAAGGTGCGGTAACTAAGGAAATGGTAAAATCCATGGCTAAGCAGCCAATTATTTTTGCCATGGCTAACCCTGACCCTGAAATTCTTCCAGAAGATGTAAAGGAAGTTAGAAAAGATGCGGTAATTGCAACAGGACGCTCTGATTATAACAACCAGGTAAATAATGTTATGGGATTCCCTTATATATTTAGAGGAGCTCTTGACGTTCAGGCATCAACAATAAATGAAGAGATGAAGATTGCTGCAGCGAAAGCGCTTGCAGATCTAGCACGCCAGCCTGTTCCTGATGAAGTGACGCTGGCATACTCTGGGCGAAAAATGCAGTTCGGGCCTGATTATATTATTCCGGTTCCATTTGACCCACGCCTGATAAGCACTATTCCTGTTGCGGTTGCAGAGGCGGCAATAAAGACTGGTGTTGCCAGAAAACCAATAAAAGATATTAAGAAGTATACTCATGAGCTGGGTGCACGCCTGAATCCAACCGCCAACAGCATGAGCCTCATCTTTGAACGTGTTCAGGAAAATCCAAAAACTATTGTGTTCTCTGAAGGTGAAGAAGAGCAAATCATCAGAGCTGCCTATCTTTGGTATAACAATGGCTATGGTAAAGCGATTCTTGTTGGTAAGGAAAAAAGAATACTTGAGACTATCAAGAAAATGGGTCTTAAGAATTCAAATGAGTGGTTTGAAATTGCCAATGCCGCAAAATCAAAAAACAACGACAAATATATAGAGTTCTTATATAAGAGATTGCAAAGGAAAGGCTATCTCCATAGAGATATAGCGCGCATGGTAAAAAATGACCGTAACGTATTTTCTTCCTGTATGGTTGCTTGCGGGGATGCGGACGCACTTGTTACCGGCCTCACCCGCCCATACTATGGATGCCTTTCAGATGTATTGAAGGTTATTGACCCAAAACCAGGAAAAAGGGTTTTTGGTATGACTGTTATGATCACAAGAGATCAAAAGACCGTGTTCATTTCCGATACCACAGTGCATGAACTTCCAACTCCCGAAGAGTTGGTGGATATTGCAATACAAACAGCAGAAGAAGCTAAACTTATGGGGCATGAACCACGTGTAGCCTTGCTATCTTTCTCAAATTTTGGTAACCCGCCACTACAAAAGGCAGAACGTATCCGTGAAGCAGTAGAATTATTAGGCAAAAGGAAGGTAAATTTTGTCTACGATGGTGAAATGGGCGCAGATATTGCTCTTAACCCCGAACTATTAAAACTATTTCCATTCTGTAAGCTTAAAGAACCAGCTAATGTATTGATAATGCCGGCTTTACATACAGCTAACGTATCATCAAAACTTTTACAGGAGCTTGGTGGCGGAACGGTAATAGGCCCAATTTTAATGGGGACGGAAAAACCTGTGCAGATATTACAGATGGGTTCCAGCATATCGGATATTCTTAATTTAGCGGCTATGGCAGCGATTGACGCTATAGAATCTTCATTAGGACATTAATTGGCTTGACTTTGCAGGGTTTATTTAGTAAAAACCCCGTTCATTTTAAACAAAAATACGAGAAAATATGCCAAGTCATAAATCTGCTGAAAAAGCATTAAGACAAACAAAGCGTAAAGAAGCGCTTAATAAAGCTAGAAAAAATAAAGTAAGGGCTTCAATAAAAAAGCTTGAACAAGCTATTGCTGCAAAGAATAAAAAAGTAGCTCAGGAAGAACTAAGAAAAGTTGAATCAGAGATTAAGCGTGCTGTAAGTAAGAAAGTATTTAAGCTAAATACAGCTTCTAGAAAAGTCAGTAGGTTATCAGCTAAAGTTAAAGCTATAAAAACTGCCTAAATCTTACTTTTTATTCTTTTAAATCCAGCCTCTAGATCAGTAATTAGGTCATCAGGATCTTCAAGGCCTATATAAAGCCTGATACAGCTACCTTTTTCCTTCCATGATTTTGCGGTACGAATCTGTGATGGATCAAAAGATATTATAAGACTTTCAAACCCACCCCATGAACAACCTATGCCGAATAATTTTAGGTTATCGGTAAAGCTTGAAATTGCTTCCCTGGAAAGTTTTTTCTTAAAAATAAATGTAAAAAGCCCCCCTGCTCCAGTAAAATCTCGCTTCCATATTTTATTATCAGGATGGCTAGAGAGTGCTGGATATAAGACTTTTTCCACCTCTGGCCTCTTTTCAAGCCACTGAGCAATTTTTATAGCTGAACTGTAATGTTGTTTTAGCCTTACTCCCAATGTACGAATACCTCTCTGGGCAATATAACAATCTTCCGGGCTGGTATGAAGGCCAAGATTTCTGTAAGTAGCCGCTATTTTTTTGCTGTGGGTATCTGACTTTGCAGTTACCGAACCCAAAATAAGATCTGAATGACCACCTACATATTTTGTTAGTGCCTGCACAGCAATATCAACCCCGTGCTCAAAGGCTTTGAAATAAAATGGGGTTGCCCATGAATTATCAATTATTGTCACAATACCGTCTGAAGATTTTTTAGCTGACGCACAAATTGCAGGTATATCTTGTACTTCAAAAGTTAATGAACCTGGGCTTTCTAGAAAAATAATCTTAGTATTTTTTTGAATTAATTTTGTTATATCTTTTCCAATATATGGGTCATAATAAGTTACACTAACTCCGTATTTTTTAAGTTCCTTATTGCAGAACCTTCTGGTTGGTCCGTAAACAGTATCTGCAACCAGGATATGATCCCCAGAACTGATAAAGCTTAGTATGGAAAGCGTTATAGCGGAAAGACCGGAAGGGGTTATATATGTTTTTCCACCCCCTTCGATATCGCTTATAGCCTGCTGTAATACAGCAGTAGTTTCTGTTCCGAATATTCCATAGCTGTAATCGGAAGTTGATAGATCCTTTGTTTCTTCATAATAAGCTAATCCCTTCTCAGCTTTCTCATAGCTCTCAATAGTTGGGAAGAGTACTGTAGAAGTCTTTTGTATAGGCGGATTTACCGCACCACCAAACTTCTTGGCGCTCCTTGAAGAAGTAACTAATAATGTATCTTTTTTCATAAGGTATTATTGTTCTATTATCTAACTATTACGTTGTTAACAAAAAAGCTTTTTCCACCAGGAGTAAGGCGCAAAGCATAGTTCATGCTATGGTTAAGCTTTACGACAAAGTGGCAAAGCTTTTTTGCACAACCCAAAGGGAAAGATGCTTTTTTATGAATAAAAGCATAAAATTCTTGAATGTATTCCCTGATACACTCTTCTAATTTTTTGCTTTTATTCATAAAAAATCCTTCTTTCGTAATGGTTAAATAATAGAACAACAATACCTAGTACTTTATCTGCCAAACAATTCCACCTACAATGTTAGTAATATCTTTTTTAGTATTTCTTGTATTAGTAAATGGAAGTAAGCAGGCCCTGTATTTTATAGTTTTGCTCTTTTTATTAACAAAAATTCCCTCCTGAACTATGGGTTCTTTTTTTTCTACAACATCATCAACCAGTAATATTATACTGTTTTCTGGGATGCCTTTTATATTCGAATTCATTACCTCTCCCACTGGATCCCTGCCTAAAGCAGTAATGAGTTGTTCTCCTGCATACTCAAATTTATAATTTAGAGTCTTTCCCGGAGTTACATTAAGGATAAAACAGTTTGTCCATATGTCCTTTAGCGGCTCATTACTGAATATATCAAAAACCGGTATGGGGTTGTTCTTTTTTAGTACTTTCCAATTAGCCAGCATTCTATCTGTTATACGGCGTGCATTTATCATAATTAAACTTTGATTTATTGGTAAAACTGCTTTATTTGAATAGTCTAATGTAATATTGATTTATTTTCTATTAATTTATTAAGGGTAAACATTAATGAAAAGCGCTAAAGCATCAAAAAGAGATAATAGTAAAGACCATCAGGATTATAAGGTAGCAAATATTGATCTTGCTACATGGGGTAGAAAAGAGATTAGCATTGCTGAATCTGAAATGCCTGGGTTAATGGCTCTGCGTGAAGAGTTCGGCAAATCAAAGCTATTGAAGGGTGCAAGGATTACTGGTTGTTTGCATATGACCACCCAGACAGCAGTACTTATAGAAACTCTTATTCATCTAGGGGCAAGTGTGCGCTGGAGTTCATGCAATATATTTTCTACACAAGACCAGGCTGCAGCAGCTATTGCAGCAAAAGGTATCCCCGTATTTGCATGGAAGGGTGAGACCGAAGAAGAATACGAATGGTGTATTGAGCAAACAATATACGGAAAAGATGGTTGGAAGCCAAACATGTTACTAGATGATGGTGGTGACCTTACAAAAATAGTTCATGAAAAATATCCTGAATTATTAAAGGAAATAGTTGGGGTTTCTGAAGAGACAACAACGGGCGTACACCGTCTATATGAAATGGAAAAAGCTGGAACATTAAAAATTCCCGCAATAAACGTTAATGACTCTGTTACAAAATCAAAGTTTGATAATCTTTACGGCTGTCGGGAAAGTTTACTTGATGGCATCAAGCGTGCAACTGACGTAATGATTGCAGGCAAAGTTGCAGTTATTGCCGGATATGGGGATGTTGGTAAAGGTTGTGCCGCTGCCTTAAAGAATCAAGGTGCAAGAGTGCTTATAACAGAAATTGACCCTATTTGTGCTCTTCAAGCAGCAATGGAGGGATATCAAGTAGTAACTATGGAAGAAGCCGCTAAAACAGGCGATATATTCGTTACAGCAACAGGCAACGTAGATATAATCACTATTGACCATATGCGCGCCATGAAAGACCGTGCAATTCTATGCAATATTGGGCATTTTGATTCTGAAATACAGATAGCTGCTCTAAATAATATGAAGTGGAATGAAATAAAGCCTCAAGTTGATGAAGTTACATTCCCTGATGGAAAAAGAATAATTGTTCTTGCAAAAGGCCGCCTTGTAAACCTCGGATGTGCCTCTGGCCACCCAAGTTTTGTAATGAGTACATCTTTTACAAACCAGGTCTTGGCGCAAATAGAACTATGGACAAATAGCAAAAAATATCAGAAAAAAGTTTATATACTTCCTAAAAAACTTGATGAAAAAGTCGCCATGCTCCATCTTAAAAAGATAGGGGCAAAACTTACAAAGCTAAGTAAACAGCAAGCTGAGTATATAGGTGTAAAACAAGATGGTCCATTCAAGCCAGAACATTATAGATATTAAAAAATGAACTAATGAGTAACGTTTTCAGTAAAAATATTACTAGATTGTTTCTAAATAATACAATCGAAGAGATTTTATCTGAAAAACTTTGTTTCTTTTTTCAAGATTATAAAAAAAAGATTATTAAATTTTCTGGAGGCCTTAAGAGAGAGTTTAATTTCTCGACAATAAAATATTGGCATGACTTGGGCAATTATTTTGATGAGAATGATTTCTTTACCCTTGAAGCCATTATAAACAATTCAGAAAATAATAAGGATATATCCCATACATTAAAGTCAATTGATGGTAAAAAATATTACCAGTGTATGGGAGGCATCCATAAAGATAATCTTAATAAACCGGAATATTTATTTTTAGTTTTTACAGATATAACTAATAAAGCCAAAGACGCCTATGAAAACAGCTCCTTAAATAAGAAGATCAAAAATTTTTCTGATATAGTAAATTCACTCCCCATCCCTATCTGGCAGAGGAATGCAAAGCTGGAAATTATATATTTTAATTTATCCTATAGCCATCTTATAGGGGGCACATTTGAGAAGCTTAAAAAGGTAGAAGAGATTGAGCTTTCAGACAGAATCAAGGAAATAGCAAAAAAAGTAAAATTAACGAGACAGGTTGAAAAAGAAAATATTCATATTGTTTCAGGAAAAGAGCGGAAGTTATATCAAGTTGTTGAAATCCCAACCGATGAAGGAACTATAGGATACGCAAATGATATTTCGGAATATGAAAGCCTGCACAATGAATTATCAGATTTTGCATCTACACAAAATGCAATACTGGATAGTTCTTCAAATGCTCTAACAATTTTTTCTAATGATACACACCTTAGATTCTATAATACAGCGTTTGTAAACTTGTGGAAGCTGGAAGAAAGGTGGCTTGATACAAACCCAACTTACGGCGAAATTCTTGAGGTTTTGAGAGAAAAAAGAAAACTACCTGAGCAAGTAGACTTTAAGGATTTTAAAAGTCAGCATATAAAATTATTCAATGACCTGATCGATAATTATGAAGAATTCTTTTACTTACCAGATGGCAGGACATTAAGAGTCTCTTACGTTCCTCATACCAAGGGTGGGCTTCTTATATCATATGAAGATATAACTAACCGTCTTGCGCTTGAAAGATCTTTTAATACACTTATGGCTGTAAAAAAAGCCACACTTGATAATCTGCATGAGGGTGTGGCAGTATTTGGAGAGGATGGAAGGTTAAAATTAAGCAATCCGACCTATGCCAAAATTTGGCACCTGGATCAAAAATTATTAGAAGATAATATTCATATTTCAGATATTCTTGAAAAATCAAAACTGCTGTATAATTACGGTAGTGATTGGAATTCCTTTAAACAGAAAATAATTTCCCACACGTTAAATCGGGCTGCTACTTCTGAAAAAATACACCGTAAAGATGGTGTAGTGCTTAACTGGCTTTGTGTTCCGTTACCAGATGGTGCTACACTAATGACATATGATGATATTACGGACTCATATCTGGTTGAAAGGTCATTGCGTGAAAGATATGAAGCCTTGGAACAAGTAAATAAACTAAAAAGTAAATTCCTTGCAAACGTATCTTATGAATTAAGGTCGCCTCTTACAACTATAAAGGGATATACAGAAATGCTGCTAAATCCAAAATATTCAGGTGACCTAGAAGAAAAACAAAGGCATTTTGTTGAATCTATATATAAATCATCAGTTTCGCTTACCGAATTAATTGATGGAATTTTAGATATTGCCTCAATAGAAGCAGGCTATATGCAACTAAATATTGAGAATGTTGATATATATAACCTTCTAA
This sequence comes from uncultured Rickettsiales bacterium, assembly GCA_964450945.1. Lineage (GTDB taxonomy): Bacteria > Pseudomonadota > Alphaproteobacteria > Rickettsiales > JABDBP01 > CAYVHI01. The sequence continues at coordinate 18,636 of CAYVHI010000011.1, read as the reverse complement.
AAGAAGTAGAGAATAGCAAAATTCCTATAATGAAACAAAGTAAAATCTCCTTTACAGCAAACTACGACAAAAACATAGGCAATATAAAGGCGGATCCAAGGAGAATAAGGCAAATAATAGAGGGGCTTCTTGATAATTCCGTAAAATATACAGAACCAGGTGGAAAAATTATATTATCAGCTAAAGAAATCCAAGAAAATGAGGTGGTTATCTCTGTAGAAGACAATGGTATTGGGATTAATAAAGAAGAACAGCTTGCAGTCTTTGAAAAATTCTATAAATTACCCGCGCTAAGCAAAAAGAAAACGAGTAAACCAGGAACCGGCCTTGGGCTATCTATTGCCAAAAGTTTAGTTGAATTACATGGTGGTAGAATAGAGTTGGAATCCAAGCCTAATAAGGGCACAAAGGTCAGCTGTTTCTTTAAGCGCAACCAATTGAATATTTAAGGTAATAATAAATGCTGAAGGCTGTAAAAGATAATAAATTAAATCCCTCTTCTTCTGTATACGAAGTTAAGCTCATCCTTAGTAGTTTGCAGGATACCCATAATCTTGCACAAAAACTTGCAAGCAGGGTAAAGGGCGGAGATGTGATATGCCTTTCAGGGGATTTAGGAACAGGAAAAACAACATTCTGTAAATCTTTTATTGGAAGTTTTTATAGTAGGCCGCAACAAATAATAAGCCCTACGTTTAATATTCTGCAAACATTCGATACAAAAGATTTTACCATATGGCATTATGATTTTTACAGAATCGAGAATGAAAATGAGCTTGAAGAACTTGGCTTTAATGAAGCCTTAAAGAACGGCATGTGCATAATTGAATGGCCAGAAATTGTAGAGAAATATTTGCCAGAAGATCGCCTGCACATAAAATTCTTTCATGGAGAAAGGCCTGAGAACAGGGTTGTTACAATAACTGGGCATGGATTCTGGTCTATATTAATAAAGGAAATTTTCAGCTAAGATGCAGCCTTCACTAAAAATTGATCAAAGAGAAGATAAAATTAAGAGCTTCCTTGATCAAAATAACCTTGCTAAGGCTAAAAGAAATAAACTTTCCGGAGACGCATCTTTTAGAAATTATGAAAGAATAAATGATGGAAAGAATAATTTCATTTTAATGAATGCACCTCCGCCAAAGGAAGATATAAAGCCATTTATTAAAGTAGATGAGTGGTTAGTAGAAAACGGATTCTCTGCCCCAAAAATTATAGCATCCAATAAAAAAGATGGTTTTATCCTGCTTGAGGATTTTGGAGATTCTCTATTCAGTAATTTACTTGATAAACGGGATTCAAAACTAGAAAAACAGCTCTATTTAAAGGCTATAGATGTTTTGACCAAAATTAGAAAATTCGATGTAAATATAGAATTACCCGAGTATTCAGATACCCTTATGCAAAAAGAAATAGATCTCTTTACCGAGTGGTATCTTCCAAAAATAAAAGTTAATATTTCCAATAGCCAATTAAAGAATTTTAATGAGATATGGAAAATCATTCTTCCTAAGACCCGTATAGAAAAACAAATATTGGTTTTAAGGGATTATCATGCCAGTAATCTTATGTGGCTTTCAGGCAGGTCTGGTCATAAAGCAGTTGGGCTTCTTGATTTTCAAGATGCTGTAATTGGTCACCCAGCTTATGACTTAGTATCGCTACTTGAAGATGCCAGAAGAGATGTAAGCAAAGAATTATCTGATGAATGCTTTGAATATTATCTAAAATCTAACCCGGATATATCAAGAGAAGAATTCAAGCAAGTTTATGATATTTTAGGCGCACAGAGAAATATCAAGATAATAGGCATATTCTCAAGGCTCTCCAAAAGAGACGGCAAACACGGATATTTACAGATGATTCCCCGCGTATGGAAATATTTGGAGAAAGATATATTAAATCCAGTACTTAAGCCTGTGAAGAAGTGGTTGGATGAAGTTGTTACTTCTGAGACTAGAAAGGCTGTTTTGCGAAATGACTGAAGCCCCCAAAAAAGCAATGTTATTTGCTGCCGGACTTGGAACGAGAATGCGGCCAATCACAAACCATATTCCTAAACCGCTTGTAAAGGTAATGAATAAAACACTTCTTGATTGGGCACTTGATAACCTTGCTGAATCAGGGGTTGAAGATGTAGTAGTAAATACACACTATATGGCAGATAAGGTTAAACAGCATTTAAAAGGAAGAAAATTTCCTAAAATCACTTTATCCCATGAAGAGGTATTACTCGAAACAGGAGGAGGCATCCTAAAGGTATTAGATTTTTTTGATAATAAACCTTTTTATTCAGTTAACAGCGATGTGATATTGATTGATAATAAGAAACCCAAAGCCCTTCAACGCCTGGCAGAGGAATGGGATAACAATATGGATGCACTCCTTCTTCTACAGGATAAGAAAAAAGCAGTTGGCTATGATGGGAATGGTGATTTTGAGCTCGGTAATGACAATAAGCTAAAAAAAGAAAATTCAAGCGATCATAAATATGTATTTACTGGAATTCAGATTTTAAATCCTAAAATATTTAGAAACTCTCCAGATGGCCCGTTTTCCTTAAACATATTTTATAAGAGGGCCATGAAAGAAAATAAGGAATTCGCCAATATTTATGGAATTGAACATACTGGTGGGTGGCTACATATAGGAACGCCCGAAAGTATAAAACAGGCAGAAGAATATCTAGCCAACAGCTAACTTTTTTTCTTCTCTTCCTATTTTTTCCGCACTATATGCCTTTAATTTGGCGCTGGCAGAGTTACTCCAGCTATAACTATTAAAGCTCTTGCAATTTAAGCAAATACCTTCCCATTTATTTGTAGAATGATTGCATTCATTGCATACCCACCTATATCCAGGAGATGAAAGCTCTGCCTTCTTTAGAAGCTGATTTATTCTATCTCTACTTCCACCTGTTTCTTCTTCTAATTTTGCCATTAGCTTCAATAAGTCTGTTGATTCTCTCTTTTCTAAAATCTGCTCTAAATATTTCCTGGCTATGTCGTGTAAATTTTGTTCCATTGCAAATATAGCTATAGCCTTAATGCTTTCTGGATGATTTGGATTAGTTTCATGTAGTTTTACAAACTTCTTTATTTTTTTATCTAAGCTTAAATTATCCATTAGTAATACATATATGTCGGCTAGTTCGCCACAAGGCTCAACTTTCCAAGCTTTCTCAACAATTCTAATAGCACTTCTTGGCTTTTTCATTGCTATATATATATTTGCCATATGTGTGAGAACCGGCATCATATCAGGCAATATAGAATATGATTTCTTAATTAGTTTATATGACTCAGGTATATTCCCTTCATAATATGATTTCTTAGATTGAAGAAGCAGAACTATAGCGTAATCTTGTTTATTCTGAATTTCTTTAGGAGAAGTTTTTCCATTTCTAAAAGGAATCCACCCCTTGTTAAAAGACTTTTCATATATTTCTATTGCATCATTCCACTTCTCTGTTTTCTTGTATAAATCAAGTAATGCTGCGTTTGTCCAATCTGATTTTGGTTTTAACTGATAGGCTTTCTTTGCAAAGTCTATAGCCATATCCATACGACCAAGTGTTTTGGTATTATTAACTAACCCTTTAAGTGCCAAGACCTCGGTTTTTTTGTCTTCCAGCATTTCGGCAAGGTGTCTTGTTGACTCCTCAATATCCCCCTGGAGCTTTGCAACTTCTGAAGAAATAAGATGAGAGTATGGTTGTTCGGGAATCAATTTATGTGATGTAGAGGCTAGGTTCTTAGCTTTCTTCAAATCACCTTCCATAAGGGCAGCAAACCCTTCAGTTAAGGAGAGATAACCCTTTATCCTTCGCTTTAACATTATTTCATGGCCAATTTGAGCAGGAGCCCTTTTTATCCACAATAAAATTTCAACGGCAGTAATGGTTAGGAAAACTGAAGCTAAAGTAAAAAAAGAAGCAAAAGTGACCGAGGTTTCAAGTTTATAACCTAGCCACTCTATTGATAACACCCCATCGTTATTGAATAGCCATGTGCCAGCTATAGAAATAATTATAAGAAGAGATAAATATATAATGAATCTGAGCATTAAATCACTTTTTTAGTTACTAGCTAAGTTTTCTTCTTGTTCTGATTGGCTTGTCTGGTTTTGCTGTTCCATTAGCTTATTTAGTGATTTATCACTCAAATAGCCCATTATATTGGAAATTGAATTTTCTGACTGTTTCAATGAATATGCTTTATCTACCCACTCGTATAACTCACCAGACTGATCTCTCTTTATCTTCTCGACTTCTTGTAATGCCAGGCTTAGCTTATCTTTTCTTAAAAGATTTTCTACTCGGGCTACTACAGCTTCGTTACTTTCTCCTTCAACATAGCCTATTTTTCTAATAACAAAGGAATTGCTTATATTTCCCTTTATCCTTTCCCAGACAGTAGGGTTTTCTTTAATTTCAGAATAAGAGGCTTTAAGGATTTTTGGAGCAAGGACAGTAAACTCGTTACTAAGCTGATTTAATGATGGTATTCCATAACTTGCATATGGCCTTAGAAAGGCAAGATTCTGCTGGATAACATTATCTTTCTCCGCAGCTGAAACGGCTGTATCAAGCTCAGTTTGGAATGGTTTTCCTGAATTAATTCTCTGTACAAGATTAATAAGGGAAATAAATATAAGTTCCCGCTTATTTTGATTTTCAATTTTTTCACGAGCCAGCGTGAGCTCTTGTGTCATAGAGTCAACTTTTCCTTCAATAACATGAAATCTTTCTTCGTTTAAGCGCCATATCGCATCATTAATCTTTCTAACTGATTCATCTACCGCATACTTAGGCTCAAGAACTGAAAAGGGTTCTACCAGCTCTTCAAGTGTTTCTATTCTCTCTTCAAAACCCTTAAGGTTTGATCCGAGGTAAGTTTTAGAATCATTGAGTTGAAAATTAAGGGAAGCTTGAGTTTGTCTTTCAAAATCACGTAATTTTATAAATGTATACCCAGCTATACTAGCCACAAAAATAAAGAGGATAACAAAAGAAAACAGGATAACATAAGACCCCTGCCCTCCAGACGAATCATTACCTATAGGCCCGAATTCAAGTATCTTCTTTGATTTATCAGCACTAATCTTCATAACTGTTTGCCTTATTAATTGTTTTAACCAGACTTAAAAGTTCATCTTCATTTGGGTGCCTTGGGACATGAATACTTTTCCAGCGTAATTTTCCGGCTATTTTGGCAACCTTGTTGCTAAAGCAAAAGACATTTACTTTATCAAGATACCTATTTAAATCGGATTCATTTATCAGTCTATTAAAAACTGAAGCCGTCCTTGAAGAATAAAATAGTGCATACTTTATCTTTCTTGTCTTTATTGCGTTTTTAACTTTATTTGAAAGGGTATTAGTAGGTAAGGATTTATAGACAATAATCCTTCTAACTTTATATCCTTTCGGATAAAGTTCGCTTTCTAAATCAGCTGTTACTACATTTCCTGAGATATATATAATTTTTTTATCTGACGGTTTAAGCTTTTGTATTATATGGTTTTTAATCCCCTCCACATCATTTTCTACAACTACAACGTTACTAAAGCCTGCTTTTTTAAGAAGATCTTCTGATCCTTTACCAATAACAATAAATTTAGGGCGTTTTAATTCTAATTTATTACTAAGCTTTATAAAAGCTTTAACACCATTTATGCTTGTAATAACAATAGCTTGATAATTATCTGACAAGCTTTTTCTTAAAATCTTTTTAGCTGAATTAATAACCTCAATTTTTAAAATTGGCTCTACCAAGCCAGAAATTCCTATGGCCTGTAGTTTTTTCTTCAGTTTTATTGCTTCCGGCCTTGGCCGTGTTATAAGCGCATACTTCATAATTATAAAATATTTTTGCCTTTAAATTTTAGTTCTTTACCAGCATCTAAGCCAATTTCAATGGCCTCTTTGATACTTCCTGTACGAGTTGTCTTATATATTACACTTCCGTCTAAAGAAGCAACTAAACATTCAAGTTTTATTACATCATTTTCTAAAGAAGCAAAGGCAGCCAAAGGAGTCTGGCAGGTACCTTCTAAAACTTCTAAAAAAGCTCTTTCTGAGTTCACACAGATTTCAGTTTGTTTATGGTTTATTTTGTTAAGAATTTCTAGTATTTCAGTCCTACTCTTTGAACACTCAATTCCAATTGCACCTTGTGCAACTGCCGGAAGAAATTCTTTAGTATCAATTGGATAAATGCATTTTTCCTTAATGCCAAGACGGTTTAAGCCCGCCATAGCAAGTATTGTTGCCAAAAATTTTCCTTCCTTAAGTTTATCCATTCTGGTTGTTACATTTCCTCTTAGCGGCACCGTTTGTAAATCACCTCTATAAGACAAGACTAAAGATTTTCTTCTTACAGATGAAGTGGCGATGACACCACCTTTTGGTAATTCAGATAATTTTGAATATTGGTAGGAAATGAAAGCATCTCTTGGATCTTCCCTCTCTAAAACAGAAGCTATAACAAGATTTTCATTAATTATTGCAGGAATATCCTTAAGAGAATGTACTGCCATATCAATTCTATCTTGTAGCAATGCCTCTTCAAGTTCTTTTGTAAATAGAGCTTTTCCACCTATTTCATATAGAGGCTGGTCTAATATCCTATCTCCCGTAGTCACTATTTTTATAATTTCTACTGATTCTTTAGAAAATCCTTCCTTAATAATCAGAGATTTAACCTGCTCCGCCTGTGCTAGCGCTAATTTGCTGCCTCTTGTTCCTATTCTTATTTTGTTTATTTTCATTTTCTTATATGTATAGTGGCTGCTTATGCTAGTACTAGGAATTGAAACAAGTTGCGATGAAACGGCGGCAGCAGTAGTCACCGATTCAAAAGAAATATTATCTAATATAGTATTCTCGCAAATAAAAGAACATTCTGCATATGGTGGCGTAGTGCCGGAAATTGCAGCCCGTTCCCATATGAACCATATTGGGGATGTAATTAAACGTGCGCTGAAGGAAGCTAAAGTTGAATTTGCTGATCTGGATGGAATAGCCGCAACCACGGGCCCAGGGCTTATTGGTGGGCTTATAGTTGGCCTGATGACAGCAAAAGGCATAGCAAGTGCCAGCAAAAAACCTTTTATATCTGTAAACCACCTTGAGGGGCATGCCCTTACAGCGCGTTTAAGCCATGATGTAACTTTTCCGTTTTTATTACTATTAATCTCTGGCGGACATTGTCAGATTCTTGCCGTTGAAGGTGTTGGCAATTATAAATTACTTGGAACAACCCTTGATGATGCTTTAGGTGAAGCTTTCGATAAAACTGCAAAGATGCTTGGTCTTGGTTACCCAGGTGGCCCAAAAATTGAGCAGTTGGCTAAAAACGGAGATTCCAAGAAATTTGATTTTCCAAGGCCGATGCTTGGCCGCCCTGGATGCAATTTTTCATTCTCCGGCCTCAAGACTGCTATAAGACTAACTATACAATCTATGAACAAGGAACTTAACGAAAAGGAAGTTGCAGATGTGTGTGCTTCTTTCCAGGAGTGTGCTGGGGATATCCTGGAAGACAGGATAGGAAATGCTATAAAGTCATTTAAAAAACAATATCCGGAAAGTAATACGTTTGTTGTTGCCGGCGGCGTTGCTGCTAACAAATATCTAAATAGTAGGATGCAGGAAGTAACAAAAAAGCATGGGTTCAATCTTATTGCCCCTCCCCCAAAACTATGCACAGATAATGCCGCGATGATCGCATGGGCAGGGATTGAAAAGTTAAAACTTGGCCAAACAGATAACCTTGAAGTGGAACCTCGCGCCCGCTGGCCACTTGATGAATCTTACGAACTGAAGGAAGAAGCTATTTAATTTTTTACTCAACTTGCTTCCAAGAATCTATTGGCACACCAAACTCTTCAAGAGCTACTTCTTTAGCTACTTCCAATGTATCCTGAAGATCGTCATAAATATTTGTTTCATCTTCGTTAGCATAAAAATAATAACCAGCGAATTCATCGTATTCGATTTCAAAATTTAAACCTTTTGGATGTTTGTAATTAGATATCCACTTCATAAATCAATCCTTAAAGTAATGCCTATGCTTTATAACATTTTTCCATACCCCAGGTTTAATTTCTTCCTGAATATGAAAATGTGGTCTGTCGTTTTTAAGCTTTTTTGTATCAAACCTGATTTTCTTCTTGCCCTTCATCATAACTATATCACCTTTCTTGTTAAAGAAAGTTTTAGGCTTACCGCCAAAATATTTCTCAAGGTTTTTCATTATGCGAAGTGTGCGCATATCAAGAGTGGCAGCTGCACCTCGCCATATCTTTGCCGCCTTGATTATACTGCTTGCTGCCCTGAAAGAAGGGATTGCTGAAAGTACTGTTATAACATTTGTTCTGTTGAAATGCTCTTCCCTTGGAACTATTAAGTTTGGCAGTTTTGGTTCTTTTGGGTTACGAAATGTTCCACTTCCGCCATAACCAGGATCATCAGTCCACTGACCGCCATCCGGGTTGCCAGATGGAACTCTTGGTTGGTTAGGGTTGAATCCTCCCTTTATCCCATACCTTATTTCAAGTACGCATTATAAGGCTTAATAATTTTCCTCTTCCAACCTAAAAATCTTCCTAGTCACATTCCTAAAGCCCGCCATTCTCTTATTTATGTCTGAGTCAGAAAGTAGTCCAAAATATTTTTGCCAGATCTTTATAACTCCTGAAATTACATTATTTTCTGTTAATTGATTTGCTTCCATAGAAGAAATCAACGATGCAATTTCTTCTGCCTCTGATAGATATTCATCGTTAGGCGCACCCATTTCTATAAAACCTTCAATATCTTCTTCCTGAAGTATTAAATTAATCTTTTCTATTGAAATACTCATACTTACTCACTAATGACGCCAAACTGTTATTATTTTACCAGCATTCCTACCAGATGTTTCTATTACTACTGTAATACCGTTAGATCCCTTGTAATGCACCTGCTCACTACCATACTTTCCTATTTTTGTTGATATATTTCCTGTTTTCTTTGCAGTCCTTAAAGCTTTTTCTATATGTTTAGCAGAAATACCTCGTGTTATAAATCTTTCAGAGCCGTGTTTTGTAACATTATTTAATATGAATCTAGATGCATTTCTAGTCAGTAATCCTCTAGTAATTCCAACAATCCCAAAGAAATACTCAATTGGCACTTCCTCAATAGCATCGTTAGGATAATCTCTACTGCTACCTCTGCCACCATAACCAGGATCAGCAGTCCACTGGCCGCCATCAGGATTACCTGCGGGAACGCGGGGCTGGTTGGGGTTGAAGCCGGCTTTTATCCCATATCTTATCTCAAGCAAAGTCAGCCTTTCATCAAATTCCCTAAAAAATTCAACTGAATCCTTTACAATCCAGTTTATCTGAGCTGATATGTTTTCTATTTCTTCCTTTTTTAGCATAATTCTTTCCTTATAAAATTACGCTAACACGGAAAATTAATACCCGGAAGTATGTTTAAAAAGCTATTTAAGCATTGGTGACCAGGCTGGGTCAGATGCATTGGTAGGTGTTATAACTTCCCGTAAATTATTCCCTGTCAGGTCTATCGAATATAGTTTGGAAACACCAGCCGCCGTTCTTGTTGAAGGGGATTGCCTTGTAAATATGATTACCCGGCCGTTGGGAGACCATGTTGGCCCTTCATCAAGATAACTTTCTGTAAGCAACCTTTCACCGCTACCATCAGTACGCATAACTCCAATATAGAATTTGCCACCATGCATCTTTGTAAATGCAATCAGGTCACCCCTTGGTGACCATACAGGCGTACCATATTTACCTTGCCCGAAGCTGATGCGCTTAACGTTTCCGCCAGAGCTTGTCATAGTATAAAGCTGCTGTGAACCACCCCTATCAGAGTTAAAGACTATATTTCTTTCATCTGGAGAAAATGATGGTGAAGTATTAATGCTGCCATCATTGGTGAGTTTGGTTTTATTTTTTGTAGTGATTTCCATTACATAAATATTACTATTTCCCTGCTCAGAAACTGACATGATAACTTTATTGCCGTTAGGCGAGAAGCGAGGAGCAAAGGTCATGCCCGGAAAATCACCTACAACATCTTCCCTGCCCGTTTCAATATCACGCAAATAAACGCGTGGCCTTTTGGAGGAATATGAAAGGTAAATTACTTTTTGTGAACTTGGTGAGAAGCGAGGAGTCAGAACTAAGTCTGAGCCATCAGTAAGGAATTTATGGTTAGCTCCATCCTGATCCATTATCGCAAGGCGTTTAATAGGGCGCTTTGCCTGGCCACTTTCTGACACATAGACAATACGCGAATCAAAATACCCACTTTCCCCCGTCAATCTTTTATATATTTCATCTGCCACTAAATGGGAAACACGGCGCCAGTTATTCTGCTCAGTAACAAAAGATTTTCCAGCTATCAATTTTTCAGAAAAACTATCCCACAACCTAAAATCAACTTGTATCATTCCGCCACCTTGATCTTTTACAATTGCAGTTACCAAGGCTTGAGCATCTATTTGTCGCCACTCCACAAATGTTGGAGCAAGCGCTGTCTTAGCATCAATATTTTCTATAAAAGCCCTTTTATCTATAGGCTTGAATAATCCAGATCTCTCAAGATCGTCTTCAATAACGCGGACTATATCAATTGCATTGTCTGATAGTGATGGTGTTTCTGAAATAAAGGGAGAAATAGCTATTGGAAGTGGGTCAGGAACTCCCCTGGTGATATCGATTTTTAATACCGCATTTGCAGGAATGGAGTAGAAGTAAAAAACAGTAGAAAACAATAAAAATAAAATACGCATCAGTAAATCATCTCCTTAGGATCAAAAGTAAGTTCCATCTCTTTCCAGCTTGAATATTTTTCTCTGGGCAGGTTCTTAATGGGGCTACACTTTAACACAGCTCTTACAGCACTGTCTACAGCCGCCCTATAAAAACCATCGCTTGTCTCATACTTTCCTTTATCCATAATATTAGCGCTTACAACTGTTCCATCTTCTTTTAGCAATACTTTTATCCTTACAAGCATGCTCTGTGCATCACGTGCACCAGCCGGAACAATCCAGCATCTTGCAATCTGCTGCATTACAGCATCCCTCTCGCTTACTGAAAGTGGTTTTGTTGGGTCAAAAGTGCTTGCCTGATTAGTTTTTGGCTTAAACTCTTCCAGAGATTTTTCTATCTCAGCTAAAGGGTCTTTATTTGATTTGTTAATTTTTTCAACAGTCTTTAATACAGACTCAAAATCATTTGATTTCTTTTCTTTTTTCTTTTCAGGTTTTTTTTCTGGTATCTTTTCTGCTTTCTCCTTCTTTAAATTAACTTTCTCTTTCTCTTGTTTTTCAGGCTCTACCTTCTTTTCTTCCTTATTGGTTTTTTCTTTCTTCTCCTCTTTTTCTTTGGGTTCTACCTTTTGTTCAGTCTTAACGTTTGTTTCTGAGCTTATAGGTAAGAGATCAACAGTTATTATTCTTTCATTTGGAATATCCCTATCAAATATTGATGGAAGGCCGAAATAAAGCAGTAATAATATCAATAAATGCAACAGGAGTGAAAAAGTGACCCCTTTTTGCATATTATCTACCGCTTGATTTTATATCAGGATTTTCAGTAATAAAAGCCACTTTGCTGAACCCGGCGGAACTTATTATTCCCACAACTTCCATGACTGTTCCATAATTAACCTTTTTATCACCTCTGATAAAGATACGCGTGTCCTGCTTACGCTTTGTTATAGCCATAAGTTTTTCTACAAGGTCCGCCTTTTTAATAGGATTTTTCTGTAAAAAAACTTCTCCTGCCGATGTTATGGTTATTGAAATAGGCTCATCCTGGCCACTAATAGGCGATGAAGATGTTTCAGGTAGATCAACGTGGACGCCAGATGTAAGCAGTGGCGCTGTAACCATGAATATAATAAGCAAAACCAACATAACATCCACGAATGGGGTAATGTTAATTTCACTCATCGGCGGACGTTTCCCGCCCCTAGCCTGAAAGGATCTTTGATTAGGAGAAAATCCCATATTACTTATCTGTATCCAGTTCTCTTGAAATTATAGATGCAAATTCACTGGAAAAATCATCCACACTATTAGATATTTTATTAAGATCACCAGAAAATTTATTATAAAATACTACAGCTGGTATCGCAGCAAAAAGACCTATTGCTGTAGCCATTAAGGCTTCCGCAATCCCTGGGGCGACAACAGTTAGGGTTGTATTTTTTGTCATAGCAATTGATTGAAAACTATTCATAATTCCCCATACCGTACCAAATAGCCCTACAAATGGCCCTGTGGAACCAAGTGTGGCCAAGAAACTAAGGTTTTTTTCCAAATCCTCAATCCCGCGATTGCGGGCAACGTGCATTGCCTGAAATATTCTTTCTTTTACGCCTGTTTTTAATGAAAAATCAGTTGCTGCTTTTTTTATATCGTGCCTTTTCCACTCATGCATTGCGGCAACAAAAACCATAACCATTGGATGGTCGGCTGTATCTTTTAACCTTTCATAAAGTTGATCAAGAAGAGTGCCCGACCAGAATGTTTCTTCAAATTGATTTGTTTTATATTTCAATAGCTTAAATTTAACAAACTTATCAAATATTATTGCCCAAGAAAAAATAGAAGCCCCTATAAGCGCGAGCATTACTAACTTTACAATAATATCTGATTGTAAGAACAATCCTATAAAACTCATATCATTACTAGTGGCCGCACCAGCAATACCTGCACTATTTACTACTGGAGTAGCTACCGCTTTCGCAACTGAACCTGACATACTAAACCCTATCAATTAAATAAAAATAAACGCCTATCTTTTACGCTAAAGAATGATAACTAACAAGCTAGTTTTTTACTTGCGAAATTATAAATATAATCTTATGTTGTTAATACTTAAGTTTTGTTAACCTTTTTTATAAAATCACAAGCATTTTTATATGGATAAATTTCCAATAACTTTGGAAGGGTTTGTTCAATTAGAAAGAGAACTTAAAGACCTAAAGACAAATGACCGTCCCGCTGTCATTCAGGCAATCGCGGAAGCGCGTGCCCATGGTGATTTATCCGAAAATGCAGAGTATTCGGCAGCTAGAGAAAAACAAAGCTTTATTGAAGGTCGTATTAAAGAGTTAGAGGATAAAATAGCTAGAGCTGAGGTTATCGATGTTTCAACACTTCATGGTAGTTTAGAAGTAAAATTTGGCGCCACAGTTAAACTTATTGATGCAGATACAGAAGAGGAAACCTCATACCAGATTGTTGGTGAATATGAAGCTGATATAGATGCAAAAAAAATATCCATAGTTTCCCCTCTTGCCCGCGCTCTTATAGGAAAGGGTATTGGCGATTATATAGAAGTTTCTGCCCCAAGGGGGTTAAAATCTTATGAAGTAGTGGAAGTTATATACATACAATCTAAGGAAGAATGATAAATAAAAACATTTCTGTTTGGGTATTAAGTGATAATCGCCCCGGTAATACAAACCAATCACTAGGGGTAGCTGAATCCTTAGGTTATAAATATGAGATAAAAAATATCAGCTATAATATAATTGGAAAATTACCGAATTTTATTAGAAAGAATAGCTTGTTAGGTGTAAGTAAGCAAAAATCCTCAAATTTTGCACCACCATTTCCTGATATTGCAATTGCCGCTGGTAGAAAACTAACTCCCATACTTCAATATATTAAAAAAAACAGCAACAATACCATAACAGTTCAGTTGATGTGGCCAGGGGCTCCTTATAACTATATTGATATAATTGCTATCCCTAAACATGATGGTGTTAAGAACCTTAATAATGTTATTTACACTTTTGGGGCGCCTAATAGAATTAATAAGGAGCTATTAGAAAAAGAATCAAAGAATAACTTTTTTTCAGGTTATAAAAAACCTATTATTGGATTGTTGCTTGGAGGAGATACAAAACAAAAGAAATTCTCAGACACAGCAATATCAGATTTTGTTGAGTCAATTAACAATATTATTAAATCATCAAATGCATCAGTAATTGCCACGTCGAGCAGAAGAACCCCAGAAAAACTCATACAATCTTTAAAGGATAGTAATCAGGATATATATTTATATGAGTGGGAAAAAGAAAATGATTTTAATCCTTATACAGCAATACTTGCCAATGCAGATTATCTAGTTGTTACTGGAGATTCTGTTTCTATGTGCTCCGAAGCCTGTTCAACAGGAAAGCCGGTATTTATCTATGATCATGAGAACATAACTACATATAAAATGAAAAAATTTATTCAGGAGTTATTTAAGACAGGATATGCAAAGCCATTGTCTAAAAAGGAAAAATTAGATAGTTCAGGATTTTCTGGGATGTATTTAAGTGACGCACAGCAAATTGTAAAAAAAATTAATTCTATACTAACTGTATGATCATGTTAATTGCATTTACATTTTTGCCGTTACGTACATAGTAATTCTTTCTTCTAGAAACCTCCTTAGCGCCATTTTTTATATAGAAATTGACTGCGCTGATATCATCCTCTCTAACTTCCAGAAAAAGATTTTTAACGCCATTATTCTTTATATAATTTATTGTATTTTTAAGTAAATCACTTCCCACCCCTTGTTTTCTGAATTCCTTCAATACAGCAATAGTAAGTATCTCAGATTCATCAGAAGCAATTCTAAACAATACAAAACCTATTATTTCATTATTATTTCTTGCTGTAATAATATGCCCTTTATTTTCGATAAACTTCTTAAAATCTTCAGTATTCCAGCCATTCTCAAAACTTGATTTATGTATAGATGAGATTTCCCTTAATAAATCAGGATTTGGATCTGATTCATATTTATTTACCTTCATTACCATTATCATCTTTTTGTTTTTTTGCTGGAAGCTTAGCATCTGGCTCCCTAATATAATTAGCTATAGGAATTGTTTTTTGTTTTTCCTTCATTTTTTCCATAGCTAGAAAACCAAGATATTTTGCATCAATCAGTACATCATCAGTAATGTGCTCGTTATTACCTATAACTTCTTGAACAATTTTTTTACAATTACCAGTTATAAGCTGATCTTTCTCTACTAAAGCCCCGATATCCTTTATATCGCATGTACTAATTTCTCCTGAAGGAAAAAAACCTATACCGCTCTTCTTTACAGTAAATTTTTGATAATAAACCTGTTTTCTAAGGGCGTTTATTAAAACAAGTATTTTTTTATATTTTTTCTGACTAAACTTTTGAACCTGATATGCTATAACCTCTGTAGTATTCAAGCTAACAATAGGCACGTTAGTAACAAGAGATACAGCATTTACTGTTGAAAGCCCTATCCTTATTCCGGTAAAGCTGCCAGGACCAATTGTTACAGCAATAGCGGTCAATTCGCTATATTCCACCTTATTTTTCTTTAATATATCTTCAATAAAAACTATAAGCTTACTTGCCTGGTTAAATGCTTCTTTATCTGAATGAGTTGTTATTACTTTATCGCCATCAAAAAGAGCTATTGAGGAAGTATTAAAGCAAGTATCAATTGCCAGCAATTTCATTATCTATTACACGCATTCTGTATTTGTTTAAAAGCTGCAGAAAAGCCTTTTAAGGAATATTGGTCAGTGGAGCTTGTATCTTTTGTAGATATTCCTTCAATTACAGCAAAATTTCTGCTCTTAAGGTTATTAATTACTTCATCAGTTTCTTCTTTTGTTACCCAGGAACTTTTTCCTTTACTAAATAATTCGTATTCTTTTTTATTATCAAAAGTAAGTAGTGGTTTGCTTTTTACCTTATAAAAATAACCTGAGGATGATGATATCTCTATACCCTTATTTATAATAGAAACCATAAGATATGGCTGTCCCCTATAATTAAAATTTCCTGAACTTTTTTCTGGAGCCGATACGGTGTAACAAATAAGGCTACCATCTTCTAGTTTTGTATATACAGACCAGTCTCCAAAAACCTTAGATAATGTCTGCCCTGTCGCTGAGCCAGTACAAATGTATAAAAAACAAAGGATTAGACATATTTTTATAACCTTTAAATCCATATTGTTTAAAATGGCACAGGCCACCACCGAAATCAAGTTTTCCTTCTATTTTTAATATATATAGGTTAGATTACAAACCCTGTATTTTTATATTATGTCCATACAAAAAAATTATAACGAAGTTTCTATCAACCAAGTTGAAAGAGCTATATCCGAATTAAGAAGGGGTTTTATAGTTGAACTTGAAGATTCTGGCTATGTTACGGCCTCTCCAGAAGCTATTGATGATAAATTTCTTTCTTTGTTTTTGAATAAATTCAAGGCCGAAGTATTTATATTGTTATCTGCAAACAGAGCTTCCGCATATTATAAAAAACCAATTAAAACACCTCTGCTTATTAAAATTAATAGCCTTACTGAAGTTGAGGATCTGGCGGGTTTTAATGCAAATCGAGAAAGCAGCCACAAGAAAGTAGCGCTTGATAATGCACATAAGGCAATATGTTCTGCTGCGCTAAAATTATGCCGCTATGCTGAATTAATCCCCGCTTTGTTGCTAATAAAGATAAATAAAAAAGTTAAGATATATACAAAAAAACATCAGGTATTGTCAGTTTCTAAAGATTCTATATCACGCTATGAAGATCAAGTATCATATGCAATGAATATTGTATCAGAAACTCCTTTAGTGCTTAAAAATGCCAGAAAGGCAAAGATAATTGCCTTCAGACCACAAAATGGCAATAAGGAGCATTACGCAATAATTATTGGCAAGCCAGAAAAAGAACCGGAGGTCAGGATACATTCATCGTGTTATACAGGTGATTTGTTGGGTAGCCTACGTTGCGACTGCCGTGATCAGTTACATGAGACAATAGATTATCTAGATAAAAATAAAGGAGGTATAATACTTTACCTTATGCAGGAGGGTCGTGGTATAGGATTAGTAAACAAATTGCGCACATATTCACTTCAATACGAGGGCCTTGATACTGTTGATGCTAATAAATTTCTTGGCTATGAAGATGATGAGAGGCCATTTTTGCCCGCAGCAATAATGCTGAAGCAGCTTGGATATTCAACAGTAAGCCTTATATCAAATAACCCAAAAAAAGCTGCTGGATTAAAAAAACATGGTATAAAAGTAAAAAAAATGGTGCCTATAATAATAAAGCCACATAAATATAATCAGGATTATTTAGCCACTAAATCAAAACGCCTTGGCCATAAAATATGAAAAAGAAGATTATTATTGGAATAAGTGGAGCTTCGGGTGCCATATATGGAATACGCCTTCTTGAGGCGCTTAATGAGGCCGGTGTCGAAACTCATTTAGTAGTAAGTAAAGCTGGTTTATTAACAATTTCTCAAGAAACAAAGTTTTCTTACTCGGATATACAGAAACTGGCTGATTACAGTTATCCGGTTAATGATATTGGCGCCAGCATTGCAAGTGGTTCTTTTAAAACAATGGGTATGGTCATAGCTCCATGCTCTATTAAGACAATGTCTGAAATAGCAACAGGAGTTACATCCACACTACTAACCAGGGCAGCTGATGTTGTATTAAAGGAAAGAAAAAAACTAATTTTGGCTGTTAGAGAAACACCTCTTCACCTTGGCCACTTAAGAACAATGGTTTCATTATCAGAAATGGGGGCAATAATAGCCCCTCCATTACCTGCCTTTTATACAACCCCTAGTAGCATAGATGATATAATTAACCATTCTGTAGGCAGAATTTTAGACCTTTTTGAGATAGAAAATGCCTTTGTAAAGCGCTGGCAGGGCGTTGGCAGCCAGTTGTAAAAAAGCCTATTATGTTTTATAATGATTTTTCTAAAAAATTAGTTATAATGCATCCCCTTTTACAAACAATTTTAAGTTCATAAACCGATATGGGTGAAGAGGAAAGATTAATACAAGAGCTGGATAATTTGCGTAAGGAGCACCGCTCTCTCGACGCAGTAATATCCGGTTTAAGTGACTCTAAAGGTGGTTTTGACCAGTTAAGGCTTCAACGCCTTAAAAAAAGAAAACTAATCATCAAAGATATGATCTTGAGGCTGGAAGGCATGCTGCATCCAGATATCATTGCCTAAATGAAAAAACAAAAGCCTATAATTGGTATAATAATGGGAAGCAAATCGGATTGGGAGACAATGGAGCATGCTTCTCTTCAGCTAAAGAAGTTCAATGTACCGCATGAAGTAAAGGTTGTTTCAGCACATAGAACACCGGAAAGACTATATCAATACGCCAAAAATGCAAAAGCAAATGGAATTAAAATTATAATTGCTGGCGCCGGTGGGGCAGCTCATTTACCTGGAATGGCTGCGTCAATGACAACAATTCCTGTATTAGGAGTTCCTGTACAAAGTAAATCACTAAAGGGGTTGGATAGCCTTCTTTCTATAGCGCAGATGCCAAGCGGCATACCGGTAGGGACGCTAGCTATAGGCAAGGCCGGTTCTGAAAATGCTGCCCTCCTTGCGATATCCATACTTGCGCTCTCTGATAAGGCCTTATCTAAAAAACTAGAGGCTTGGCGCAAGAAACAAACAAACTCTATTCCAAAAACTCCTGTATAGATGAGATGAAATGATCCCCCCTGGTTCAATTATTGGCATTATAGGAGGAGGTCAGTTAGG
>CAYVHI010000010.1:22224-46419 GCA_964450945.1 uncultured Rickettsiales bacterium | reverse complement strand
CCCCTCACTGCACGATTGGATTAGGCGATGATAGAATGACAGCCATGATAACAATCCCAGACAAAATAAAGGGAGATTTTAAGAAAAAATTAAAGAAACTAAGCTTTGAGCAATTTCATAGCCTAATAAAAGAAATAACAATAAACATAGCAAAAAATATAGATTTCAATGAGGGATGCCAGCCAGTAATAAGAATTGTTCAGAGACATTACACATCTCAAAGATCCCAGCCTATTGAAGATGGAATTATGCAGTTTGATCTCAGAACAGTTCTGGATCAACCAAATTCTACCATCAAACCTCAAATTGAATGGCTCAAATCCGCCTTCGAACTGCTACAAAACAAGAACTCAAATATTCAGTTCCAGATTGGCTGCATGTTTTTCTATGATAAGTGTATCAAATTAAAGACTAAAGATTGTGATCATATATTTACAAAAATATGGTTCGCATTTAATCTTCTAGTAAGAACTTAATCTAGCTATCTTAAAGCTACATATTTTGGCCTACTAGCTGGATTTCTTGGAACATAAGGCATTGACTTTATAGGCACTAGTATTCGTCTTTTTCCAATCTCATACCCAT
Source organism: uncultured Rickettsiales bacterium (assembly GCA_964450945.1). Lineage (GTDB taxonomy): Bacteria > Pseudomonadota > Alphaproteobacteria > Rickettsiales > JABDBP01 > CAYVHI01. The sequence goes on along the minus strand of CAYVHI010000010.1, from coordinate 45,834 downwards.
TTACCAAAATAACACAATCCATGTAGTGGGTTCCCATGTAGGATGAACTTTCTGAATTGGATAAATTACGACCAGGCTTACATATATGGCCCATATCGCTTATCAACTCTGCTTCTTTACCATGATTATATACCGTCCATTCAATGACAGCATTATCCGGAATGAATTGCGGATTAATTATTTTAAACAAAATATTGCATCTCTTAGGTACATCTTTAATTTCGTTCAAACCTTCTGAAACCTTCTCTAATGTATGTTTATCAGTTACTGTTATCTTTATATTGGGGGTGATAGCGTATGGCACGGGTAAGCCTTTGGTTTCCATATTTCCCACCGGAATATCGTCTCTTTCAAGCATATGCTTGAAGCATATCTTCCATATGCGCATTGCTTTGACAAAATTACTTGAATTAGCTGCCTCATTTGCAAGCCTTAAAAATTCCTCAAGTTTATCCAGGTAAAACAAGAAATCTTCATAGGATAATCGGTTTAGGTTATTTTCTTTGGGATTCACTGGATTAGGAACAATGGAAGACCCACGCAGGCGGCAGGCGGCGATAAGCAATTCCTTCCCTCCATGATTCCTCACCATTCTGGTGCGCTTTTAATGTGCAAGCAGGCAGCGATCACCGACCCTGAAATTACGAATTTGTGCAAGGGAATTCTAGAATCGCAACAGAGAGAAATCGATCAGATGCGAGAGATTCTAAAACGGTACTAAACGGTCATTAGATCAGCGGGATCTTATATGTCTGCACTAGGTCAGCCACTTCATCAGCGGCAGCAACAAATAGGCAGCAAAGAAACCTATAAGCCAGAGTATGGCAGCGCACCAGAACATACGCTTGTTCCAGCGCATGGATTTTGCACATATCTCAGCCATTATGGGGTCGGCAGGACAAGACCTGCTGGAACGATAAATAAACCAACCAGCGAGAATTAAAATCAAACCGGCGATGCTGAATATCCATGCTTTATAAAGGCCGAGCCATGTAAGCCATGGCAAAGCACTAAAAAGTGAGGCAGATACCGCGCCCAATCCTAAACTCACTAGTAGCAAAGGCAGCGCACAACAAAGCAGGGTCGTGCTGGAAGTAAATAGCAGCACCCATCCCCATTTACGTGTAGAAGTGGAGTTTATGATTTCCGGCACGAAGAGCGTTCCTCTTTACCTTTAAACGTATAACCCGCATCCTTGAAAATTTGCGTCAGCTGCTTATCAGTGAATTTTACCTTATTATCAGCGCATACAGACACAATTCCCGCCTTGAAATCCACATCAAATGCTTTCACGCCTTCCACTTTCATGAATTGCTTTTCAAGCCCGTAAGCACAAGAAGGACATACTGCGCCCAGCACCTGCATACGCACTTCCTTGTCGGCGGCAAAGGTGGGAAAGCTGAATAACAGTAATGCCAGTAATAATATTTTTCTCATAGGATTCTCCTTAGGTTAAAAATGCCATTCCGCCACCAGATTAAATCGGTAATCCGATTCGTCCTGCTGGCCGTTTAAGTTGTTATAGATGGGTATTTGTACACCACCTTTCAGCGCCGCGTTGCGGTAAGTAAAGAAAAATCCCGGCGAAAGAAATAGCTCAGTGCCACCGCTATTATCAAGGCGCACAGCCATTTCCTCGTCTCGCCAGGTAAATTCGCTATTAAGCTCCAACAACCACATTACATCTACCGCGTAATATTCAGGCGGCTTAGGACGGTAGCCCAATGCTGTATCAAGAAATAGCTGATCGCCGCGCTCAACATCTTCATCATTCTTACCATTATATCGATAGCGCGCACTTGCCCAGCGTTGCCATTTTAAACTTTCGTAACCATAGGCTAATCCTATTTGCCCATCCGTTGCCCCATCACTTGGCGCTGGATGAGGATGGTCCTGCGCGGTATCCAACATGACATCACCTAGCAGTGCCAGTGATTCCTGTGCGGCTTGCATATCGTTTCGCCAAAAGCGGTATTTGGTTGAAAGCTCGACATTCCCCAAACCATTATTGCGCTCGCCACCTTCCTTCAAAAAAGCGTAATGCGTGCCGATGCCGACCAGCCAATCCGCCGTGATGCCATATGCGATTTCTGCACCGATTTCATCTTCCTGTTCGCTGCCGCTTTTCTGTCGGTGGATTTCGGTATGAAATTCATAACCGCCCTTAAATACGGTTTCTGGGCCAGGTGAAAATACGGGGCCATGCGCGTAAGCAGGGATTGCGGTCAGCATGATAATGCAGGGAATTATTTTTTTTAGCATTAGCAGCAATCCTCCGCGTTCAAGCACTGCGTTATGGTACATTCGTCTAAGGCTTTGCTCCCGCCGGGGCAGGTTTGCTCTAAATGTTTGAGCGCCTTGTGAATGAGTTTTAGATCGGTGATGCGCTTTTCGATATCGGCGCATTTCAGCCGTGCCTGCTCACAAATGATTTCGCAATCAGTGGAAGGTTTAGAATAAAGTGCCAGCAGTTCCTTGATTTCTTCCAGCGAGAAGCCTAGCGATTTAGCTCTGGAAACGAAGCGTAGACGCTTCAGAGCCTGGTCGTTATAGACTCTATATCCCGAGGCAAGCCGCCGTGGCACTGGCAGTATTCCTATGCGCTCATAATAGCGCACGGTTTCGATATTGATACCGATTGATTTGGCTAGTTTTCCAACAGTAAGATTTCTAGATGTCATTCAAATATTATAAACCACGTAGTATACTACGTGGTCAAGCAAAATGAACAATTATTAAAGTTTTACATTGCGTAATCTCAAGCTATTGCCAATTACTGATACCGAGCTGAAAGCCATGGCGGCGCTGGCGATTATTGGACTTGGTAAGCAGGTTACCTGACATTAACTTTGGTTTTCCTTCAGTAAGAGTGCCGGTTTTATCACAATCAGTATATCTACTTTTTCAAATGTTTCTAAAACTCAGCGTTTTTTATAAGCAAAATGCGGGCGGTTTCCTGCGCGATCATCCATTGCTCGCGGGTCTCTGTCACCATGACGCGAACGCGGGAGCCGGAGCGCTGAAGCTGCGGCGCGGAAAATCCTTCCAGCTTTACCTTCCGGTTTTTTTCCTCGTCAAAATCCAGTCCCATGAATTCCAGTCCCCGGCAGATATGGGAGCGTATTGAAGCCGAATTCTCGCCGATACCGCCGGTGAAAGCAAGTACCTCGCACCCGTTCATTGCAGTGGCATATGCACCAATATATTTCCGTACCCGATAGGCGTAGACTTCGATAGCGAGTTTGGCCTTCGGATTGCCTGCGGCCGCCTGTTGTTCAATGTCACGCATGTCGTTGCCAAGGCCCGATAATGCCTTGAGACCGCTATCACGGTATAACACATCTTCAACTTCCTGCGCGGAAAGCCCGGCCTGCCGTTCTAAAAAGGCAAAAATGCCGGGATCAACATCACCGGAGCGGGTGCCCATTACCAGCCCTTCCAGCGCCGTCATGCCCATTGAAGTATCCACTGATTGGCCGCGGTGTATGGCACAGACGCTTGCCCCATTACCAAGATGACAGCTTATGATCCGCAGCTCTGCGGGTGTGGTTTTTAATTCCTGTGCCACCCGCTGCATGACGTATTTATGCGATGTACCATGGAAGCCATAGCGTCTGAGTCCTATTTCCCGCCATGCTTCTGGTACGGCGTAGGTGGTGGCGCGGGGTGGCATGGTCTGGTGAAACGCCGTATCGAATACTGCCACCTGCGGCACATTCGGCCAGTGTTTGCGCGTCATGGCAATGCCCGCCAGAATGGGAGGATTATGTAACGGCACAAGCGGAGTGTATTCTTCGATGATTTTAACAAGCGCATCGTTAATCAGCGCTGCGTCCCGAAAACGCTCACCGCCGTGTGCGACGCGATGGCCTATGGCCTTAATATCCGTATGGCCCGTCTGATGTAATCTTTCCGCTATCAGCCCTATTGCCCTATCGATGGTATCCACACGCTCAATTTCATCCTTGAACAGCAGCGTGCCATTAGAAAGATCGAAGACGCTGCACTTGACCGAGGAACTTCCCGCATTAATCACCAGACAAGGATGTGATTTTATGCCGCGTGATGGTGACATGATGCTTTTTCCTTTTGTTTGGCGCCTCGGCCTCGCACCACAAGCAACGCCAGAGCACATGAGGCTTTACGGGCAATTTCTCCGCTGGCACGGCTGGTGAGAATAATCGGCACCTGTGCACCCATCACGATACCCGCCGTATGCGCGCCGGAGAGCAATACCAGCTGTTTAAGCAGAATATTGCCTGATTCCAGATCCGGCATGACCAGAATATCGGCCTTGCCCGCCACCTGGGAATGTATGCCTTTGATCTCAGCAGCTTCCTCGGAAATGGCATTGTCGAAGGCAAGCGGGCCATCCAGCAATGCACCAGTAATCTGCCCACGCTCAGCCATCTTGCATAGCGCGGTAGCGTCGAGCGTCGAGGGAATATCCTTATTAACGGTCTCTACCGCCGATAGCAGAGCGACACGCGGGGGGCGATTTTCCACGGTCAGGAACAGGTCGATGGCGTTTTGTACAATGTCCTGCTTAATGGTCAAATCCGGGGCGATGTTGATGGCTGCATCGGTAACATACAGAGCGCGTGGAAACTTGGGAATATCGGCCATGAACACATGGCTCATGCGCCTGCCGGTACGCAGGCCGTTTTCCTTATCCATAACCGCGCGCATGAGTTCATCGGTATGCAGCTTTCCTTTCATCAATGCTTCTACCTTACCCTCGCGCGCCATACGCACTGCCGTTTCCGCAGCCGCATGGCTATGCGGTGTGGCAATAATTGTATAAGGGGAAAGATCGATTTTTTCTTCCTCGGCGACTGCCCGTATCTTCGCTTCCGGCCCGATCAGTATGGCTTCAATAATTCCTGCTTCTGCAGAGACAACCGCACCCTTAAGCGAAGCTGCATCCACCGGATGCACCACCGCCACCTTCAACGGTGGCAATCCTTCAGCGAAGCAGATCACTCTGTGGTGGTTTGGGCACTCCTCATCCTTGAACTCGATTTCCGGCAACCGCACGCGCTTGCGTTTGACTTTTTCAGTAGGTGCGATCACCTCGGCGGTGCCGGTGATGACTTCCTTGCCATCCTGATTAAGGCAGACACAGGCAAGAGTGAGGCGATGTTTTTTATCATCCTTCTTTGTTACCGTGACCCGTGCGGTAATTGTATCACCAATAGTTACGGGACGCACAAAATCGAAATCCTGATGCAGGTAAATCGTTCCCGGCCCCGGAAGCTGGGTGCCAAGCACGGTGGAAATCAGCGAACCACCCCACATACCGTGGGCGACGATCTTGTGGAACAGATCGCTTCTGGCGTATTCCTCGTCCAGATGCGCCGGGTTGACATCGCCGGACATCACGGCGAATAGTTGAATGTCTTTTTGTGTCAGCGTATGCTCTACAGAAGCTGAATCACCTATCTCGATTTCGTCGAAGATTTTATTTTCAATATATCCGTCCATCCTTACTCTCCTTTTTAACTTCCCATAATATTGAATCCAGCATCCACATAGGCAATGCTGCCGGTCACCAACCGTGCTTCGTCGCTCACCAGGAAGCGGGCGTAAGCGCCGACGCAGTCGGTGCAGATCAGCTCGTGCGCCGGAGATTTTTGCTTTGCCAGCTCCAGCAATTCATCGAAATGGGCGATGCCGCCTGCGGCACGAGTAGCAACCGGACCCGGCGACAAGGCGTTGACGCGGATTTTCTTCTCGCCGAGTTCCGCTGCCAGGTATTTTACTGTGGTCTCCAGCGCTGATTTCACTGGCCCCATGATGCCGTAATGCTCGATAACCTTCTCGCTACCATAATAGGTGGTGGTGAGTATACAGCCGCCATCCTTCATCAGCGGTTCGGCGAGATGCGCCAGCCGAATGAGCGAATAGCAGGAAACATCCATCGCGGTAAGAAAACCCTGGCGCGAACAATCCGTCACGCGACCCTGCAAATCATCCTTGGGAGCAAAGGCGATGGCGTGCAGCAGAAAGTCCAGCTTTCCCCATTTATCTCTAATTGTCTTAAACAATAGTTCCATTTGCTCATTATTCTGTACATCGAGTGGCAGGATAATTGGTGCTTTCACCTGTTCAGCCAGCGGGCGCACATGCGGCTCGGCTTTTTCATTTAAATAGGTCACAGCAAGCTCCGCGCCAGCCTCGTGGAAAGCTTTTGCACAACCCCAGGCAATGGATTTATTGTTGGCAATGCCGACAACCAATCCTTTCTTTCCTTTCAATACATCGCTCATTTTCTTCTCCTATTGTATCAGCACATATTCACCAGGCGCATCGCGCAAGACCTTATATCCCTTATTGGGAGCACCCATCGCCGGTGGTTTTTCTTTACTTTCCGAGTGTTCACCCAGCCATTTGCACCATTCCGGCCACCACGACCCTTCGTGGGAAGGCGTTTTTTCCCGCCATGTTTCCGGGGCGATATGCTTGCCAGTGCTTAGGAAAGTGGAAACCTGGTAGCTACGGTGCGGATGACCGGGTTCACTGACAATCCCGGCGTTATGCCCGCCGCTGGTCAGTAGAAACGTTACATCAGTATGGGTATAGCGCCTGATTTTATAGACAGAAGGCCACGGCGCGACATGATCGCGCTGGGTGCTAACGGCAAAGATAGGTTCTTGAATGTCGGTTAATGAAACCGGCTTGCCGCCAACAGTAAAACGCCCCTCGGAAAGATCGTTATTCAAAAACAGGCTGCGCAGATATTCCGAATGCATGCGGTACGGCATGCGGGTGGCATCGGCGTTCCATGTCATCAGGTCGTTCAGGCCGCTGCGGTTGCCCAGCATGTATTGCTCGACGATACGCGACCACACCAGATCATAAGAGCGCAGCATCTGGAACGTGCCCGCCATATGCTTCTTGTCAAGATAACCCTGTTCCCACATCACATCTTCTAGGAACGCCAATTGGCTTTCATCGACAAACAGCAGCAATTCTCCGGCCTCCTCGAAATCCACTTGCGCAGCGAACAGCGTCACGCTTTTCAAGCGTTCATCGCCGTCACGGGCCATTGCGGCGGCGGCAATAGAAAGTAACGTCCCGCCAAGACAATAGCCGACCGTATGCACTTTCTGTTCCGGCACAATTGCATTGATAGCTTTTAATGCCTCCATCACGCCAAGATTCAAATATTCCTCGAACCCAAGCTCACGATCACCGGCATCAGGATTTTTCCATGAAATCATGAACACGGTATGGCCTTGCTCAACCAGATATTTGACCAGCGAATTTTCAGGTGACAAATCAAGAATGTAGTATTTCATGATCCAGGCAGGCACGATCAGCACCGGCTCTGCATACACTTCCTTGGTAGTGGGCGCATACTGGATCAACTCGATCAACCGGTTCTGGTAGATGACCTTGCCTTTGGTGACGGCGATGTTTTCGCCCACTTTATATTTCTCGGTGCCTGCAGGCGGCGCTTGGGTAATCAGGCGTGACAGATCATCAAGGAAATTCTCTGCTCCCTTGACAAAATTCATACCCTTTTGTTCAGTAGCGACCTGTGCTACGCGCGGATTGGTCGCGGGGAAGTTCAAAGGAGCGAACATATCAAGCCACTGCCGGGTAAGGAATGGCACTACATCAGCATGATGCCTGGTCACTCCGCGCACGTTGCCGGTAGCTTCCTCCCACCATTGTTCGGTCAGCAGAAATGCCTGCTGATAGATATTATACGGCCAGTTTTGCCATCCTTCATCATTGAAGCGGCGATCCTGCGGCAGAGGATGAACACAACAGGCAGCTGTCTTGCAACCCGCTGCCAAATGCTTGAGGTAATTCGCCAGCAATACCGCCTTTTCTCCAGCACTTTGGGCGAGTTCCACCCGTCTGCCGGGAGCGATGGCAAGATGCGCAGCCCAGTCGAACCACGCCGTAGCCAATGCCGCCGGTGATAGGCCAAAAATCTTCGACATGGAGGCATGCAACTGGCGGTCAAATGCCGTGGTTTTCTTTGTATCGCACTCAATGATGGGCAGATGCTTGTGCTGGCCGCAAAAAGGACATATCTCTGCGCTTGCACATTCTTCTGCAACCGGGGTTTCTTTGTTTATTATACTTTCGGCTTTTTTCTTCGCTGCTGTAGACATTGGCTTATCTCCTTAACCTTCGTGTGGCAATATGGTGAGGTATACTCATACAAACTCCTATAATTTTATGCGCTTAAGGCGCGTAGCATTCATGACGACCGACACGGAACTGAGTGCCATAGCCGCGCTGGCGATGACAGGACTTAAGAGCAGCCCGAAGAATGGATAAAGCACACCTGCCGCGACCGGCACGCCGAGAGCATTATAAATGAACGCGAAAAACAAATTCTGCCGGATATTGCGCATGGTGGCGTGGCTTAGGCGTCGGGCACGCACAATGCCCACCAAATCACCTTTGACCAGCGTAACTCCTGCGCTTTCCATTGCCACATCGGTACCTGTGCCCATTGCAATACCGACTTGGGCCTGAGCCAGCGCCGGGGCATCATTTACTCCGTCACCGGCCATCGCCACTTTGCGTCCCTTCGCTTGCAACTGCCTTACCACTTCGCTTTTGCGTTCTGGCAATACTTCCGCTTCAATATCATCGATACCCAGCTGGCTGGCAATAGCTTGCGCGGTGACTTTGCTGTCCCCGGTCAGCATAATTATGTGCAACCCTTCGGCTTTCAGCTGCTTAAGTGCTTCTGGCGTTGTAGCCTTAATGGGATCAGCCACACTGATAACTGCTGCCGCTTTACCATCAATCGCAGCAAACATGGCGGTCTGACCTTTACTGCGCAATTGCTCGGCGGTGGCCGTCAAAGGTGCGGAATCAATGCCGAGTGCGGAAAACATAGCCGCGTTTCCCAGTGCAACGACATGGCCTTCAATCGTGCCTTTCACGCCCTTGCCGGTTATAGAAGCAAAATCCTGGATAGAGGAAAGCACAATGCCACACTCTTCCGCTCCTTTGACAATGGCCGAAGCCAGCGGGTGTTCGCTGCTTTTCTCCAGGCTCGCCACCATTCTTAATGTTTCGTTTTTCTCGAAGCCAGAGACGGTGACCACCTCCATCAGCTTCGGCTTGCCTTCAGTCAGCGTGCCGGTTTTGTCGATGATCAGTGTATCGACTTTCTCCATGATCTCCAGGCTTTCGGCATCTCTGATCAGCACGCCTGCATGTGCACCCCTGCCGGTGCCAGTGATAATGGACATCGGCGTGGCAAGGCCTAGCGCGCAGGGACAGGCGATAATCAGCACTGCCACCGCGTTGACGATGGCATAAGCCAGTTTAGGCTCCGGCCCCCATATTCCCCATACCAGCGCGGTTATAAGTGCAATCGCCACCACCGCTGGCACAAAATAGCCCGATACCGTATCCGCCATGCGCTGGATCGGCGCGCGGGTGCGCTGGGCTTTTGCTACCATTTCGACGATCTGCGCCAGCATGGTTTCATTGCCCACACGTTCGGCACGCATGGTGAAGCCGCCGGTGCCGTTGAGCGTGGCACCCGTCACCTTATCGCCGGGGCTTTTCTCCACCGGCACGGATTCGCCGGTCAGCATCGATTGATCGACACTGCTATGGCCCTCCACCACCACGCCGTCCACCGGCACTTTCTCGCCGGGGCGCACACGTAATAAATCGCCCTTCTGCACTTGGGAAAGATGAACGTCCTCTTCCTTGCCATCTGACCGGATAATGCGTGCCATTTTCGGTGCTAAATCGAGCAATGCGCGCATTGCGTTGCTGGCATTCGCACGGGCTTTGAGCTCCAGCACCTGACCGAGCAGCACCAGGGCAGTGATCACCGCCGCCGCCTCGAAATAAATATCAAGCATTTTGCCACCGGCAAAACGCATCGCTGGTTCGGGAAAAACGGTAATGAGCAGGCTATAAATATAGGCGACGCCGACACCGAGTGCGATCAGACTGAACATATTGAGGCTGCGGTGCTTGACAGAAGCCACCGCTCTTACAAAAAACGGCCAGCCGCCCCACAGCACCACAGGTGTGGCCATCGCCATCTGTATCCAGCGCGCCAGCGGTGTATTCATCCATTCATGAGGGAAGTTGGGAATCAGATGCGCACCCATAACAATAAGCGCCAGCGGTGCTGATAATACAGCCGATATCCAAAACCGGCGTGTCATGTCGATCAACTCAGGATCAGGGCCAGCATCAAGCGAAATCTTTTCTGGCTCCAACGCCATGCCGCAGATCGGGCAGCTTCCCGGTCCTTTCCGTCTTATCTGCGGATGCATCGGGCAGGTATAAATCATGTCCGCATCCGCAGAAATTTTGTTTGGCGCAGCACTCTCCATAGGTTTATGCGAGCAGCAATCCCCATGCTTTGAATGGTCTTCATGCGCTGCGTGAGAGTGTTTCATTCATTTTCCTTGTGTTTGTTATTTTTATTGTTGTGATGGCCATGCCCTTTATGCATGAACAGGTGCATCAGCGGGCAAAGCATGATGATCAGAAACGGCAGCGCACCCAGCACGTGTTGCTGGTGCACGATAATCAGGTAAAGCCCAAGTACCGCGAGTGCTATCAGAACAGTGATTCCTTTGGGGCTTTTCCACCAGGGACAGGATGGCTTTACATCGGTCATACGTGTTTCTCCTTCTCGGCTGTTTTTTGCTTTATCCATTTTCTGATTTCTATGGCAGTAACGGGAACAAGCGTCAGTAAACCCATTTCAACGCATTCGTACCAATTGATGGGTGTTACCTTGAAAATCTCCCGAAACATTTCGGTGTGGTGAAGTGCGAGCTGAAATGAGATGGGAATGGCAACTGCCACCACATGGTATAGGTTAGAAGTGAATCCTATCTGGAAAATTGTCTTCTCATCACTTCTGCAGGCGAACGACCGGAACAACTCCGCGAATACCAGGAAGGAGAATACATTCGTTCTTGCCGTAATCTCATCGGCGATTTGCAGAGTATAGCCATAAACAGCAAGCGCCATAGTGGCTGTAATAATACCAACAAACGCCATTTCCTTATAAAAGTCCTTATCAAAGAAAGTGGCAGGGGATGGCCGTTTCGTAGTCGCCAGGGAATTTTTCGGTACAGGCTCGGCTGCCAGCGCCAGTGCTGGTATTCCATCCGTAACCAGATTGATCCATAACAGATGTATGGGAGCCAGCGGCGCAGGCATTCCGGCAATGGCGGCTCCCAGCATCACCAGAATTTCGCAAAGGTTCCCGGACAGGAGATATTGGATTGTCCGGCGAATATTGCCGTAAATAGCCCTGCCTTCTTCAACGGCAGAAACGATGGTGGCAAAGTTGTCATCCGTCAGAATCATGGAGGAAGCCTGCCTGGCCACTTCGGTTCCGCCTTTGCCCATCGCTATTCCGATAGAAGCTGCTTTAAGCGCAGGCGCATCATTGACGCCATCGCCCGTCATGGCGACAACATTGCCTCTGTCTTTCCATGCCTGAACGATTTTCACTTTATGCTCAGGCGATACTCTGGCGTAAACCGCTACTTTCTCGACCTGCTCCAACAATTCCTGAGCAGACATTTTTTCCAGTTCCGCGCCTGTTAATACCTGATCGAATTTTCCGTCTTCGACAATTCCCAACTCACGGGCGATCGCTTTCGCCGTCACAGGGTGGTCGCCCGTGATCATGACGACTTTTATGCCCGCGGCTTTGCAGGCCATGATGGCTGGAATGCTTTCCTGCCGAGGCGGATCGGCGATTGCGACAAGGCCTAAGAAAGTCAGGTTGTTTTCCACAGACGAAGAATCCCCATAGGCGCTCATATTAAAATCTGCGGCGGATACGGGAAGAATTTTTTGCGCGAGCACCAGCAGCCTTCGGCCCTTAGAAGATAAATCACTTATGGCCTTCTCGATTTTATCCCTGTCGTCATCGCTTAACTGGCAAAGCGGCAGCACCGATTCAGGAGCACCCTTGCAGTGTATGACTATTTTATCACCGGTTTGCACGGCAACACTCATCCGTTTTCGGTTGCTATCGAAACTCCACTCAGCAAGCCGCTTATATTCGGCGCTGAGTTCCCGGGCAGTTAAATAGTGGTCTTTAGCAAGATAGAGAAGAGCAACTTCGGTAGGATCGCCTGTTGCCACGCCTTCGTCGTTAAGGGCGGCATTGGAACATAATACGCCGCTGGCAGACAGCGCTTTAACCTCTGTGGAAACATTACCGTCCGAATCCGCTGCTTTCACTATCCCCTGAGACAGGATGAACATTTCGCGGACGCGCATTTTTCCGGTCGTCAGTGTTCCGGTCTTGTCGGTGCAGATGACGTTGGTGGAGCCCAGCGTTTCAACCGCAGGCAGGTGCCGGACGATAGCATTTCGTTTGGTCATACGCCGGACAGCCAGCGCCAAGGCCAAGGTAACAACGGTAGGCAGCCCTTCGGGAATGGCGGCAACGGCAAGGCTGATGGCCGTCATTAATACATCGAGCCATTTTTCTTCATGAAAAAGGCCCAAGGCCGCGACAATCAATACGACAATACCACAGAAAATGAGCAGCTTGTTACTGACCTGCTCAAGCTTCCCCTGAAGCGGCGTTTTGGCAGCACCCGCCGCTTCCAGCAGTCCGGCGATATGGCCTATTTCGGTGTTCATCCCGGTCGCCGTCACTACCGCGCGCGCTGTTCCCGTCGCAACGGCAGTGCTGGCAAAGAGCATATTTTTTCGTTCGGCAAGAATGGCGTTGGCGGAAACGGGGTTGGCATCTTTATTCACCGGCAGCGATTCCCCGGTCAGGATGGCTTCATCCGCTGAAAGCTGGCTGGCTTGAATAAGCCTGCAATCGGCAGGCACATAGTCACCCGCTTCCAGTATAAGGATATCACCACAACATATTTCCGAGGCCTCAAGCTCCAGAATATTGCCGCCGCGTAAAACTCGTGCCTTGGGAGCGGAAAGCTTTTTCAATGCCTCGACAGCGGCCTCGGCTTTTGCCTCCTGGATATAGCCGATGATGGCATTGATAATGACAATCGTCGCAATGGCGATGGCGTCTGTGGTCTCGCCAAGAAGTCCGGAAATGACGGTTGCCGCCAGGAGTATAATGACCACCGGGCTTTTAAGCTGCGAAAGAAACCTGCGAAGAGGAGTAATTTTTGCTTCGGCTTTCAAAATATTCCGACCATGCTCTTTAAGGCGGCTGCCCGCTTCTTCCGGCGATAAACCCGAATCGGGCTTGACGTTCACTGTTGCCAGGACTTCTTCGATGGAGTTTTGCCAAGGAGTGGTGGGGTTAATCATTTTGCTATCCTTTTTAAGGCAATGCGTTCTTCGCGCATTTTATAAATGACCGGAATGACAATGAGCGTCAGCAGCATCAGCGATACGAGGCCGCCGAACATGGGAGATGCCAGCCTTTTCATCACATCCGCGCCGAGACCCGTGGCCATCATGACGGGCATAAGGCCGAAGATATTCATGCTGACCGCCATAAGAACCGCCCTTAAGCCCTTTTGAGCGCCCTCAAGGGTTGCGGCAGTTGTATCATCGGAATCTTTCAACCGGTTTTCCTGCGTTCGTTTTTTCCACGCCTGATCGAGAAAAACGATCATGATCGCAGCCGTTTCGACCGCGACTCCGATGAGGGCGATGGCTCCCGCCCAAACCGCGACGCTGGTGTTATAATCCAGCGCCCACATCAGCAGAATGCCGCCGATAAGGGAAAGCGGAACCGATGCCATGATCATAACGGTCTTGGCCACCGACCGGTTGCTGAAATAGAGAAATCCGAAAATCAGCGCCAGCGTCAGCGGCAGGACGATTTTCATGCGCTCCTGCATGCGCTCCAGATATTCGTACTGGCCTGTCCAGGTAATGAAGTATCCAGGAGGCAGGGTGATATCCCGCTTAACCGCTTCCTTCGCATCATTCACATATCCGCCCGGATCGCGGTCTTTCAGATCGATATAGACATAGCCAGCCAGCGATCCGTTTTCGTTAAGCACCATGGGTGGGCCGCCCCTCATCACCAGCTTGCCCAACTGGCCAAGCGGCACCTGCGCGCCCGTGGGTGTTGCCACCAGAATGCGGCTCAGCTTGTCCACATCATCCCTCAGTTCCCTGGAATAACGGACGTTGATCGAATAACGTTCCCTGCCCTCGACGGTCTGGGAGATTTCCATACCGCCGATCGCCGTTTCAATCACCATCTGGGCATCGCCCACATTCAGGCCGTATCGCTGCAGGGCGGTACGGTCGGGCTCAAAATCAAGGTAGTAGCCGCCGACGATTCTTTCCGCATAGACGCTTCTTGTGCCGCGCACCGTATTCAACGTCCGCTCCAGCTGCTGGCCGATCTCTTCGATGACCTTAAGGTCTTTTCCAAATATTTTAATGCCGACAGGCGTTCTGATCCCGGTCGAAAGCATATCAATCCTGCCGCGCACGGGTTTTGTCCAGGCCCGGTTCAGGCCCGGCACGGCCACCGCCTCATCAAGCCCTGCGATCAATTTGTCGTCCGTCAGGCCCTGCCGCCACTCGCTGCGTGGCTTGAGGCGTATGGTATATTCGAACATCGAAAGCGGTGCAGGATCGGTCGGGGTCTCAAATCTTCCGGCTTTGCCGAATACGGTTTCCACTTCCGGGAAGGCTTTGATGGCAGCGCCTTGCCGCGTTAAGAGATCCGAAGCGGCGGTCACCGAAATGCCGGGAACCGTTATCGGCATATACAGCAGGTCTCCTTCCCACAACGGCGGCATGAACTCCGATCCAAGCCGGGTAAAGGCGAAGCCGGAGAGAATGACAAGCGCCGCCATGCTGACCAGAACAATTCTCGTCTTTTGCAAGCACCATTGCAGAATCGGCCGATAACGGTTTTGCAGCCAGCGGTTGACCGGATTTTCCTCCTCGCTCCTGATTCTGCCTTTGACAAAATAGGCGATAAGCGGCGGCGTCACCGTGATCGTAACCAGCGCCGCCGCAATCATGGCGAAGGTTTTTGTATAGGCGAGCGGATGGAACAGCTTTCCTTCCTGCGCCTGAAGGGCAAAAATGGGAAGAAAAGATATGGCTATAATCAGCAATGCGCTGAATATGGAGGGGCCAAGCTCCTGGCATGCCTCTACCGTTAACTCCTGAGAAGACCGCGCTCCTTTGCCTTCCGCGATTTTCTTATGCGTGTTTTCGATAAAAACGATAATACCGTCCACAATATCGCCGATAGCCAGAATAATCCCGCCCATCGACATGATATTGAGGCTGATGCCCAAGTAGTACATGGGAATCATTGAAATAAGCACCGAAAGCGGCAACGTAATCACCACCACCAGCACGCTTCGTATATGGAGCAGGAAAACGAGAATCACGATGCAAACAAGAATGATTTCCTCGAGAATAGCATTCTTCAGCGTTGAGACGGCTTCCTCGATCAAGGATGACCGGTCATAAACGATCTTAAGCTCAAGACCGGGCGGGAATGCGCCTTTCACCTCCTCGATTTTTTCCTTTACGGATTCAATCACGCGGGAAACATCCTCGCCTTGCCGCATCACGATCAGGCCGCCGACCGTATCGCCCTGGCCGTTGAAATCGGAAATGCCCCGCCTGATATTGGGGCCAAGATTCACCTTGCCGACATCGCCTACCCGGATCGGCGTATTATCAGGCCCAATACCGATGGAAATATTCTCGACCTCCTTGGGGTCTTTGACATAGCCAAGCCCGCGCACATAATATTCCCGCTCGGAGACTTCGAGCGTTCTGCCGCCGACATCCTTGTTGCTTTCGCGTATGGCGCTGATGACATTCTGAATTGGAATCTTGAGCGCGGCGAGCTTGTTGGGATCAACCTCGACCTGATATTGTTTCTCAAAACCGCCGACGCTGGTAACTTCAGCAACGCCGGGAACGGACGTCAGCCAGTATTTCAAATACCAGTCCTGAAATGTTTTGATTTCAGAAAGGTTGTATTTCTCTGTCGGGTCAACCAACGCATATTGGAAAACCCAGCCGACACCCGTGGCGTCCGGGCCAATAGAAGGTGTCGCGCCCTGCGGCAGCTGCCCTGAAAGCTTCGAGAGGTATTCTACAACCCGCGACCGCGCCCAGTAAATATCTGTCCCGTCCTTGAAAATGACATAGACAAAAGACATACCAAACATGGAGAAGCCGCGCACCACGGATACTTTCGGCGCGGCCAGCATGGCCGTGACCAACGGATAGGTAATCTGGTTTTCAATGATGTCGGGGCTGCGACCCATCCACTCCGTAAAAATGATCACCTGGGTTTCCGACAGATCGGGAATGGCGTCTACCTGTATGTTTTTCAGGCAATACATTCCCCATAGCCCCAGGAGCGCGGCGAATATCATGGTAAACCGGGTGTTTGTGACGCACCATGCGATGGTTTTCCCAATTATAGTTTGCTCACTTCTTTCCATGTTCGCCATGACCGGGTTGGGAAGGGGTTCCTTTCTGAATCGCCGCCTGGAACTTGCTTTCAGCATCGATCAGGAAATTGGCGCTCACGACGATTTCTTCTCCGCCTTCAAGGCCAGAAAGAATAATGAAGCCATTCTCAACGCGGGGGCCGACCTTGATTTCTCTCGGCTCAAAACGGGAAGCGCCGGTCTTCACGAAAAGGATGCTTCTTTTGCCGGTTTCAATCACCGCATCGCCGGGAACGACAACGGACTCGCCCAGATTTTTCTTAAGCTCGACATTGGCGAACATTCCAGGTTTAAGCCGCTGGTCTACATTATCCAGCTCGATGCGCGCCTTCGCAGTGCGTGTCTCCTCTTCAATTTCGGGATAAATGTAGCTGATTTTGCCTGTGAGATGCTTGTCAGGATCATACGGAAGGACAATACCAACTTCATCGCCCTGAGAGATAACAGCTACATCGTATTCATAAAGCGTAATGATAATCCACAGGCGTGACAGGTCCGTAATACGGTAGAGTTCCATTTCTGGCGTAATGTACATTCCCTTAACCGCCATTTTCTGAACAATGAACCCATCAGCGGGGGAATTGAATGTGATGGTACGGCTAGCCTTCCCTGTCTTATCAAGCCTTTCAATCTCGGCTTGTGGAACACCCCATAATTGCAGCCTGTTGCGCGAAGTGGTGGCAATATCCCGGCCGATCACCCCTTGCTGCCTCGCCGCCAGATATTCTTCCTGGGTAGAAACAAGATCAGGGCTGTAAAGATCAAAGAGAGGCTGGTTTTTTTGCACCGGCTTCCCGACATAATCAGCATAAATTCGCTCAATCCACCCCTTGATCTTGGTGTGAACGTGCGCTTCCTTTGTCTGGTCTACTGTAACTGTACCAACGGTACGGATCGTATGCTCTACTTTTTTCTTTTCTGCTTTTGCCACCTTAAGCCCGATTTTTGCCTGTTTCTCGACGGGCACTTCTATCGGAACGCGCACTTCTTCTTGCTTGGATTCCGCCTTGCCGCCCGGAGCGGCTTTTGCCTGCGACACAGTATCACCGCCGTGCCCGCTATGAGTCTGTGCAAAGGCATTGAAGCTGAAACATAAAAAAATCCAAACGAATATTACGCGCATTACATTCCTCCCATTCCGGTTTTACCGCTATCACCTGGCCCAGAAGATGTTTTAGGTTTTCGTGTAGGGCCACTCATACCATTACCCATATTTACGGTATCAGACCCCATGCCCCCATCCATGCCACGGCCGCCGAAAAGACTCGGTTTCGCCGGTGCCAGCCGGAGAACGGGCGGTGCAGAAAGAAGATTCTCCAGCCTTGTTCTGGCAAGTTCAATATCAATTTGCGCCGCCAGATATTCCAGTTCCTGTGTACGCTGCACCTTGAGTGTATCCAGATATTCCGTCAACGGCAGGCTGCCAGCTGTATAGCTCGACTTCGCATTGTTGGCCGCCAGATTGGTGGTCGGCATCACCGTGCTTTTATAAAGTTCAACAACATCTTTTGCGGTTTTAAGCTGTTCCTTCGCTGTTACAAGTTCCGTATTCAGGCGATTCTCCAAGGTACTTCTTTCCTGGATTGCAGCCTTCTTGTCCTGTATGGTGGCACTTAACAGCTTGGATTGCTTCTGTACCGTATAAAGCGGTATATTGACCCCCACCATGATGCCCCAATTGGATCTGGCATCCATCATGTCAGAGCTGGGATCCATCGCCATCCCCTGAACAACGAAATCTGGATAATTAGCCAACTCCGCAAGCTTTTCTTCCTTTTCGGCCTGAGTTACGAAATAATCCAGTGATTTGAGTTCTGGCTGATTCTCCAGCAGCGGCAAGTCGCTTGCCGTTAAGCCTTTATTAGAGAATATTGCCGATAAGTCACCAAGCGGTGTATCTGAAGGTTTTTCCCTAAGTTCATTAAGGATAGCTTGTAATGTTTTCTGCTCCCTTAAAAGCCGGAGTTTGTCCACATCAAGGGAGGAAAGCTCGATTTTTGCAAGCAACAGGTCATGGTGCCCTTCCTCTCCTGTTTCATAACGGGACTTAGTGCTGGCGACTGTGCCTTTAATGATTTTTTTCAGCTTGCTGTTCAGGTCAAGTGCTTTCTGGTTATAATAGGCTCGGTAGAAGGCCTGCGTTGCGAGAACGGTTACTTCCCGCTTCAAGGTTTCAGCATCGCTGCTGGCGGAATTTGCCTTGTCTTTGGCAATGGCGGATTTGGTGGATAGCTTTCCCGGAAAAGGAATAGCCTGGCTTACCTGATAACGCGTGACATACCCTGGGCTGCTGCCAAATGCAACTTCGTCGACGCCCATGGCAATGAACGGGTCATCCAGTGCGCCCGCCGGATCAACACGGTTTTCAAATGCCTTGGCGCGAAACTGGGCAGATTGAATAGCAGGATTTGCTTCACGCACCTGCGCCAGATATGCCTCCAGCGTCAGGGAATCAGCATGTGCGGGACCGGCCAACAGCAATGCTGTATACAGTAAACAAGCGGAATACATGAGTTTCATATTTTATGTTTCCTTCAGCATGCCTTTCATAAAATCCAGGTTTGCGAATCAAAAGGATAAGCATTACATCTATAATTACAATTCTTTTTTAACACCTGGGAGTAAACTCCAAGGTGTTAAGTTACATTTCTGACAGGCAGATAAAATAGGCATGGCACATTATTTCTTTCTGGTAATGCCAGTCACGCTATATCCTGCATCTGTGATCAGTTTTGTTACAGTAGCATCATCCAAGCTCTTTTCTGATTTAGTTTTAATGGTAACGAGCTTACTATCCAGATCAACATGCACGCTTTCCACTTCCGATTGTTTTTTGAAAGTTTTTTCAATGCCAGTCGCACAGAATGAGCAGACAAGTCCATTTACTGAAGCTTTTATCGTTTCTGCATAAGCAGTTCCGGACATTATAATTATTGCACTAGTAAGCATAAGTAGTTTTTTCATAAGATTTCTCCTTTGTTAAAATTGTAGAACCCAGTTAAACATTACGTGATCATTGCTGCTATAACCTGCTTCCAGCAATGTGGTTTTATAAAAGAAGCGTACTAATGGTGTTACCACCACCGTATCCTCTTTTGCAGGATGATGATCCACTTGCAGCATAAACCAAGTGTTTAGATCATCATAATTAGCTAGATAAGGTGCAAAACCCACGCGGGCGCGTTGCCAAGCCGATTTCTCAATATCGCCCGCATACATTAGACGAGCTTCATAAGAAGTAAAAATGCGCCTGGTTTCATAATCAGCCAAAATACCCGTCCAGGCGCTGGCTTCATTATCACCTTCGTAGTGACTAATTCCCGCTCCTGTCATACTGAATATATTGCCCTGCGCACCTGGTAAATTCCAACGCTTAACAAGATAGTTAAATTGGGGGCCTATGGTTTCAAATTCTTTTCCGCCATTTTCTTTTTTTGCATATAAACCCAGCGCATATTTTGGATTAAATGTGTAATCAAGGGCTAGGGTACTACCCGTTTCATCATTTTCCTGCATAACCATAAATCCTTTAACATAGGAAATCGGTTTTGCTTCTGCCTTATAAGCAAATAGGCCAGTTATCAGCATTAAAACAACTAATGTTGTTTTATGCTTAATATGATCAAGAATAGGGCAAGCTTTGGCGGAAGTTGAATCGCCTGGGCATTGTTTAACCAAATTCTTCAATACTTTTTTTATCTCTTTAATCTCTGATATCCTAGCTTCAGCCTCAGCAATTTTGCCTTCGGTATGTTTTATAACCTCAGAGCACGTAGCCTGATCGGAATTAGTAAGAGCGAGGAGTTTCTTTATTTCGCCCAATGTAAAATTAAGCGATTTTGCACTTCGGATAAAACGAACCACCCTGACCATATCAGGGTTATATAGACGATAACCGGAACGTGAGCGGGAATCGGTTTTTATAAGTTGCATTTTTTCATAATAGCGAAGGGTATCGGCGGTAGTGCCGGTGGCTTCTGCAAGCTTGCCAATAGTAAGTGGTTTTTCCATATAATTACCTTATAGGCTATCTTACACCTTGGAGTATACTCTAAGGTCAAGACTTATGCTTAAGCAACCTTAATCCATTGAAAACAACAATTAAACTTGCGCCCATATCGGCAAATACTGCCATCCAAAGGGTAGCAAGATTAGCAAAATTCAAAATGAGAAAGATAGCCTTAATCCCAATTGACAAAGTTATATTCTGTTTAAGTACCCTGCCGGTTTTTTGGCTTAATGAAATAAAACTCGAAATACGCCGCAGATCATCTTCCATCAAAGCAACATCTGCTGTTTCCAGTGCGGTATCGGTGCCTGCAGCACCCATAGCAAACCCGATGGAAGCTTTGGCAAGCGCGGGGGCATCATTAATGCCGTCACCTACCATGCCAACCACTCCATATTTTTCTTTAAGCTTTCCGATAATTTCTAATTTATCTTCAGGAAGCATATTGCCCTGAACATCTTTTATACCGACTCTTTTTGCAATAGCGTTAGCTGTGGTTTGGTTATCCCCTGTAAGAACGAGACAATGTATTCCATGTGATTGCAGTTCCTTAATAGCCTTAACGCTGGAATCACGAATTGTATCAGCCACAGCAAAAATACATAGCGGCTGTTTTTCCGTGGCAAGAACAACGACGGTTTTACCTTCTTTTTCCAATTTTTCTAAAACTTCTTCAACCTGAGGACTACAAATCTTAAGTTCCTCAATCAAACGGTGATTACCTATATAATACTGAACACCATCAATTTTTCCCTTTACTCCATGTCCGGTGATAGATTCAAAATCTGAAACTTTTAATAACTTCTTATCTTTCACCTGACGCACTATGGCTGAAGCCACTGGATGTTCTGAATGTGAATCAAGGCTTGCTGCTAATTGTAAATAATACTCTTTCTCTTTATCTCCTAACGGAGAAATATCTGTCACTTCTGGTTTTCCATGTGTGAGCGTACCTGTTTTATCCAGCGCCAAAGCTTTTAATTTCCGGCCTTCTTCCAGATAAACCCCACCCTTTATCAGGATGCCATGTTTTGCAGCTGAGGCAAGGCCACTAACCACCGTAACCGGAGTAGAGATTACCAAGGCACAAGGGCAAGCTATTACTAAAGTAACCAGCGCCTTATAAAGCCATGGCTGAAAATCCTGCCCGAAAAATATTGACGGAATGGCGGCAATCAATATAGCAAGTATTACTATTGCAGGAGTATAATAACTAGCAAATTTATCAACAAAACGCTGGGTGGGCGCTCTTTCACCCTGGGCTGCTTGCACTGAACGAATAATGCGAGCCAGTGTAGTATTTCCCTTATTCGCAGTAACCTTAAATTCAAAAGTTCCCCTTTCATTTATTGTTCCGGCAAAAACAGTATCACCTTCTTTTTTATTTACCGGCATGCTCTCTCCGGTAATAGGAGCTTGGTTTACCGCTGACTGCCCACTGATAACCTTCCCATCCAGAGGAATTCGCTCACCTGGCTTTACCCGTATTATCGCGCCTATTTTGATTTGCTCAGCGGGAATTTCCTTAAAACTTCCATCTTCTTGTTTCACCATTGCCACTTCCGGCGCCATTTCCATTAGTTTTTTTATGGCATTACGCGCCCTATCAAGAGAATAAGCCTCTATTAATTCAGCCAACGCGAAGAGGAAAGTAACCATAGCTGCTTCCGGCCATTCACCGATAAATAAAGCTCCAGTTACGGCAATCATCATCAAGAAATTGATGTTAAGAGTTAATGTGCGAATAGCTATCCAGCCCTTCTTGGCGGTTTCAATTCCACCCGTAACAATTGCTAATAATGATAAGGCAAGTACTGGAATCGCTTTTTCATCATCGGTAGTAAAACTAATAACTTCAGCGATTATTGCGGCAACTCCGGAGATGCTTACTAAGATTTTAGTGCGCAGGGATGCTGTAGACTGCTCCTGATGATCCTCTCCACCACCATCTTTATAAACAGCATCCATGTTCAATTCATTCAGGGCTGTTTTTATTGGCTGGTCATCCTCTAATTGATGCTGAACGGTCAATTCTCGTTGCATTAAATTAAAGCCAAGTTCTTTAATGCCCTTCATCCCCTCCAACTTGTTGCGGATGAGCTTTTCCTCGGTCGGGCAATCCATCTTCTGGATAACAAACTTAACTTCTTTAGTTTCAGGAGAATTTGACATGGTTACGCTCGTATTTTCTTAATTGATCTTCCATGCCTATGATACATATCATTAATTTTCTATGTATAAGTAGCCCTATTATTTAGGGCTACTTATACCATTTATTGCACTTTATTGTTTCTTGTGGTCATGCCCATCTTCTTCTTTATGGTCATGCGTATCCCCTTTCTTGTGATCATGCCCATCCCCATCTTTATGATCATGATGATCCCCATTCTTATGGCCTTTGTGCTTGCCATGATCCTGGTGGTCTCCATCCTTATGTTCATGTTTTTCCATTTTCTTACCATCTTCTTTTTGCTCACCTGCAATTCCAGGAAAGGCAGAGCCGAACACTAATGTAAGAGCTGATACGGCAAGTAGGGATTTAAGTTTAGTCATAGATACTCCTTTAAGTTGATTAAAAATTACGGTTTTCCTTTGCCTTGAATATCATGAGCAAGATTAAATCGTTTGTAAATGGCAGGCAGTACTAACAAGGTCAAAATCGTTGCTGTAATCAACCCACCAATTACCACTGTTGCCAGTGGTTTTTGCACTTCGGCACCAGCACCTGTGGCAATTGCCATAGGCACGAAGCCCAATGAAGCAACCAACGCCGTCATCAACACTGGGCGAAAACGGGAAAGCGCACCTTCCACAATGGCTTTGTTCGCCTCAATACCTTCTCGCACCAGCTGGTTGATACGGGTAATCATCACGAGGCCGTTCAGTACCGCTACGCCGGAGAGTGCAATCAAACCCACCGCCGCTGAAATGGAGAACGGCATTCCGCGCAGCCAGAGCGTGAGTATTCCACCGGTGAGTGCCAGTGGCACACCGGAGAACACCAGCAAGGCTTGTTTCACCGAGCCAAGGGCGGTAAACAGCAGCAGGAAAATCATGAAGAAACAGGCAGGGACTACGATGCCGAGCCGCGCCTTGGCTTCCTCAAGATTTTTGAACTGACCACCCCATTCTAGCCAGTAACCAGCGGGGATTTGTACCTGCTTGTCAATGGCGGCTTGGGCATCA
>CAYVHI010000010.1:0-22214 GCA_964450945.1 uncultured Rickettsiales bacterium | reverse complement strand
GCTACGAAAGAACCAATATCACGTCCCCGCACGTTGGCTTGCACTACCACGCGGCGCTTTCCATTCTCACGGCTTATCTGGTTGGGTCCATCCGTTACTTCAAGCTTTGCTACTTGCTTTAGCGGTATATATGCAGGGCGGGCATGCGGCTGGCCGCCAATACGATCTGCCATATTGTCATCATCAGTAGGCAGCAGCACTGGAAGGTTTTCCAACACTGCAAGGTCTTGGCGCATGGAATCAGGCAGACGAACTAGAATATCAAAGCGCCGATCTCCCTCGAATACTAGCCCTGCTTTTCTGCCGCCAACTGCAATCGCTAAGACGTCCAGCACATCGCTGACATTAAGGCCATACCGGGCGATGGCATTCTTATCAAGCTTCACTTCAAGCATAGGAAGGCCGCTGGTTTGCTCCATCTTCACATCAGCCGAACCCTCGATAGTTTTGAGAGTCTGCATTAACTGGGCAGCGGTTTTTTCCATTGGAGCAAAATCATCCCCATAGATCTTCACTGCGACATCTGAGCGTACACCTGAAATCAACTCATTAAAACGCATTTGGATCGGCTGTGTGAATTCGTAATTATTCCCTGGAACATCGGATACGGCCTTGTTGATTTTGCGGATAACTTGAGACTTACTGATACTTGGATCAGGCCATTGTTCTTTGTCTTTTAATATAATAAATGTGTCGGACACGTTGGGTGGCATTGGGTCAGCAGCCATTTCCGCTGTGCCGGTTTTGGAGAACACGAATTCCACCTCTGGCACGCTGCTTACGGCTTTTTCCACCGCAAACTGCAATTCCTGCGATTGTGTGAGTGAGGTGGAAGGAATCCGCATTGCATGCATGGCAATATCCTTTTCATCAAGCGTTGGGATGAATTCCTGCCCCATAGTGGAAAATAATATAAGGGAAAATACGAAACCACCTGTCGCTACACCTATTATTATGAGTGGTGCCCGCAAAGCCCAATGTAAGGCAGGTTCATACCAGCCTTTGGTTTTGTGGATGAGGCGGCTTTCCTTTTCTTCCACTTTCCCTTTAACAAAAATTGCAATCATCGCAGGTACGAAGGTAAGCGACAGCACAAAGGCAGCTAGGAGCGCAAAAATTACTGTCACTGCCATCGGCTCAAACATCTTGCCCTCCACCCCACTAAAGGTAAGCAAAGGGATATAAACCATAATGATAATGGCCTGCCCAAACACAGAAGGTTGGATCATTTCACGGCTGGCAACCATTACCTCATGCAAGCGTTCTTGCAAGGTAAGCACCCGCCCTTCCTGATGCTGACGCTCAGCTAATCTTCTTAAGCAATTTTCAGTTATAATAACTGCACCGTCAACAATCAGCCCGAAATCGAGCGCACCAAGACTCATGAGATTGCCACTGATACCAGTACGAATCATCCCCATACTAGTCATAAGCATCGAAAGGGGAATAACGAGCGCAGTAATTAAGGCAGCACGGAAATTACCAAGTAGTAAAAATAAAATTACAATGACCAGTAACGCGCCCTCAAGAAGGTTTTTTTGTACAGTGCCAATAGTACGGTCTACCAACTTAGTACGGTTAAGCACTGTTTTTGCTTTTATCCCCTCAGGAAGTGATTTGTTAATTTCAGTGAGTTTTTTATCTACCGCTTGCGACACTGTGCGACTGTTTTCCCCAATAAGCATTAATGCAGTACCTACCACCACTTCATGTCCATTTTCAGAAGCAGAGCCGGTACGAAGTTCTTTACCTATGCCAACAGTGGCTATATCTTTCAGATAAATAGTAATACCACCACGGTTCGTCACCACGATGTTACTGATCTCCTCAATATCCTCAATACGCCCATCTGCACGCACTACATAGGCTTCCCCGCTGCGTTCTATATAACCGGCACCGATACTGATATTGTTGCGCTCCAGTACATTCACCACATCCGAGAAGCTAAGGCCAAGAGCCACCAGTTTTGCAGGATTGGGTTGCACATGATATTGCTTTACATACCCACCAATTGCATCTACACCCGCTACACCTTGTACGCCTTTAAGCTGAGGGCGTATAATCCAGTCCTGCACGGTGCGTAGGTAAGAGGCAAGTTCTAGATTAGTTCTAAGACGTTGGTTTTCAGACGTGAGGTAGCTGCCATCAGATTGCCAGCCAGCTTTACCGTTCTTAATTTCAGCACCTTTACCCTCCGGATGCTCATATTCCACCGTCCACATATAAATCTCACCAAGACCTGTACTGATTGCCCCCATTTTTGGGTCAACGCCTTCAGGCAAGCTTTCTTTGGCCTCGGAAATCCTTTCATTTACTTGGGCGCGGGCAAAATAAATGTCTACGTCATCACGGAATACTGCTGTGACCTGGCTGAATCCATTCCGCGAGATTGAACGAGTGTATTCCAGGCCGGGAATCCCCGCCAGTGCGGTTTCCACTGGAAAAGTAACCTGCTTTTCCACTTCCATCGGCGAAAATGCAGGAGCTACTGTGTTAATCTGCACCTGATTGTTAGTAATGTCAGGCACGGCATCAATTGGCAAGCTTTGGAGTGAGTAAATACCAAATACTGTTACCGCTGCTGTAAGCAAAGCTATCAGATATCGATGATGGAGGGAGAAACTAAGAATACGTTCAATCATGACTTACTGCCCCGCAATCAATGTTCATGTTCTGCACCGGCTTTTCCGATGTCAGCTTTTACAACAAAACTGTTTTTAGCTACATAACGCTGTCCCTGAGTAAGACCGCCCTTTATTTCTGTCCACTGCGAATCGCTTATACCGGTTTCAACTGGTTGTGCTTTGAAGGTGCCGCCTTCTTCCGCTATAAATACCACTATATTACCTTCCATACGCTGGATAGCTTCAGTTTTCACGGCAAGTGGCACTTCTTTCTCTGACAGTACTATATCTGCACGAATATTCATTCCTGAGCGCCAATGATTATCAGCATTCTCAATCACCGTGCGTGCCACCACTGTCTGGCTAGAGGCCTCTGCGGTAGGCAGCACTAGCGAAATGGTAGATTCTGTATTTACCGGATCATCAAGGCACTGGATACGAACCTTCTGTCCAGCTTTAAGCTTTTCTCCGTCTTTTGAGAAAATAAATAGTTCAGCCCAAAGCTTGCTTAAATTCGCCACTACAAATAATGGCGAATCCCCCGCTAATTCTCCCACATTTGCGGCACGATTGATGATAGTGCCAGAAATAGGTGATTTTACTGGATATACTTGCAAACTCTCATTGCTTTCCACTGTAGCAAGTGTATCACCAGCTGCAACTGCTTCACCTGGCTCTTTAACCACGCTACGAATAACTCCTGGGAAGCGGGCCTTCACTTGGGCTGTAGTATTTTGATTAAGCGTAACACGACCACTGACACTTATGGTTTCCTGTACCATTGCGCTGCTCACTTCCAGAACCTCGATATTCAAATTCTTGACGGCGCTATCACTAATTTTGCTTTCTTCAGTATGACCGCCTTCTTCACTATGATCATGCTTATCTCCGCCCGCTTCATCGTGGTGATCTTTGTCATGTTCGTCACCATGTGCATGCTCATCCTTATCTCCATGATTATGATCACTTCCTTCACTAGGATCATCCTTATGTTCACCGTGACTATGTTTATCCGCCTCACTGCGTGACTCAGTTGAGGTTGCTACTTTAGGCACCTCCTTCTTTCCTGAGGTTATCCAAAAATATCCTCCGGCAATTAATAAAATTGCCAGGACTAAAAAAATACTTTTACTCTTCATTTCCTTCCCCTGATGTTGCTGCTTTATTTAAATTCTTTGCTGTAATTCGCTCTATTTCAGCGCGGCGAACGTGATAATCCCTTAGAGTTGAATTATGTTGTTCTCTTGCATCAAACATGGTGCGCTGAGCATCGAGAACTTCCAAATATTGGAATTTTCCTGCCCGATATCCTTCTTTAGAAAGATTAAAGGCTCTTTGTGCGGAAGGGAGGATTGATTCTTTCAAATTAACTGCCTGGCGGTAAGCATTTTTTAATTCCTGAACCTTACCATTTAATTCATTTACCAACTGAAGACGCGCTGCATAACCTTCACTTTCGGTTATTGTCACCTCATGACGGGCCTTTGCAATATTACCCTGATTGCTATTCAATATCGGTATCGGGAAAGAAACCCCTGCTACCAATGCCTGATCACCGCTTTCCCTGAAATCTCTGACCCCAATATTGATTCTTGGATCAGGAATGGCATTGGCCTTTTCCAGTGATAAAGCGGATTTTTTTCTATCAATTTCATTATCCCAGCGGGTATAATCCGGGTTTTGTTTGAGCATTTCAGTGAGATTATTTAATTCAAGAGGTTCTGATATTGAAAAGAAGGCAGAGCTATCCAAATCGAACTTAATATTTTCATCGCCCCATAAGGAAGCAAGGCTACGTTTAGTGGCTTCAGCTTCCCTTTCGGCCTTATCAAGGGCAATTAAACTTGTGGAATAAGCCACTTCAGCTTTGCTCTTTTGAATTAACGGGGCCGCTGCCGCATTTACTCTTTGCTTTACATTTTCCAATACATCCGCTGAAAGTTCCTTTTGTTCGGCAGCCAGTTTTACCTGCTCCCTAGCAGCTACCGCTTCCGCATAAGCAATAGTTACATCACGAATAATATCCAGTTTTGTAGCAATAAGTGATTGGCCTGCAATAGCCGCTCCCTTTTCTGCCATGCCGATACGTGCGGAACGTTTTCCGCCAATCTCAATTTGCTGAGATACACCATAGGTAAGTTCAGCAGAATCTGCTCCGCGATACGGACCTTTGCCTGCTATATTTTCTGCTTCAAAAGAGAGCTCTGGGTTTGGCAATAAACCGGCTTGTTTTCTTTCGCCATGACTTGCTTGCCTGGCAGCTCGGGATGCCATAATTCTTGGTGAATTAGCCAACGCTTTCTCAATAGCGGCATTTAAAGTGATTGTATTTGCTGGAACTGCATAAGATTTAGTTTCCGAATTTTTTGAAACTGGCTGCTTGGGATTTTTGCCTTTATGACTTGGCTTTGCCCATGAATCACATGCAAAAAACACTATGGATAAAGATGCTAGTAAATATAAAAATCTCATTTGAACCTACGCTAATAGTTTAGTAATAACTTCACAACGCTAGAAATAGGCGTGCGGAATAATTAACTAAGCGCTAAGCGGGGGTTCCAAAAGAGGAGAGATAATATTAAGCGGGGAAGTGGTATATTTTAAGACAATAACAACTGAAGAACTAGTAAAATAATTACCAATATCTTTATTGTTTGCTTGGTTCATAACATGGTTGCATTGACAACAATGTTCAGATTTTGACCGCTTGTTATCACTTTCTTTTTTGTCTTTAGAGATATCAGAAAAACTATCCTTACAGCAATCAATCTGCTCTGCTTGCACTATCGGAGCAAGCACAAGAGAAAGCAACAAAAGTGTATATATAGCTATCTTCTTCATATTGTAATCTTAACCTATTAATTACTAACCCTCAATCTAAATTATAAAGCAAAGATTTTATTAGTTTAACAACGTCTTGATTTTACTTTGTTTTATAATTCTTAATGTTGCTGGCGAGCCATCTGGTTGCTACCACTGCGCAAGAAAAACTGTCTAAACCGAGCTTAATTAAATTAACGGCAAGATCCTTACTAAAGGAACCTTACTCTGTTCAAAATAATAACTGTGAACATTTTGTTTCTAAGGCACTAGATTTATAGCAATCCTATAAGTCCCCAACTGAATGCATTTTTAGTTGCAAGTTTTGGTTTACTGTTTAGTACTGAATATAAAAAATGCTTAGGTTTAATTTTCCCTAAAATTCCCTGATATTGATTTTAGGGAATTTGGGATGATAATGCCGGAAGTCTGCGGTTAAAAATTAGATAAACCTATCTATAATCTTCAAATTCGCTGTTATTTTTAAAAAATACGCTGAAAAAACCCTTGATCAGGGTATTTAGGTATGAGAATGGTTGGGGGGTGACCCCACGCTCTCGCGTAGTCAACACTAACTATTCTCTGGTTTATTAAAAAATACTTGAGATACGTTCTAGGTGGACTACACTCACCGCCATTTGGAATAAAATTATAGCCTGGCTAGGTTATAAGAAGGGGAATATTAAGATGAAAATCCCGCTTAATCCCGATGAAGTGAGATTGGTCGTGGAAGCAAGTGCCTTTTTAAATGCTGTTCATAATCTTGCTTTTAATACTCTAGCCGCTTTAACGCCGGATGATAGCATGGGTGACCCCAGAGTGGCGCTGGTATCTCTAAGTACATCATGTGATGCTTTGCTCAAAATAAGAAGAGATGTTACAGAAAATCCTTATCTAACAGATGACCATGTAGGAGACATCCTGGACTTGCAGGATTTAATTACTAAGGAACTACTTGACCTGCGAGAAAGACGCATAGATCAGTCTATAGGAGCATTGGAGGGTGGCGTGATAGATGGACGGGTTATAGAGGTGATAAGGCATGCTGGATTAAGCAAAGAATCTGCAGCTATGGGGAGGCTAGAAAAATTATTCAATATGGTAGAGAAAAAAATAACACCGCCTTTTACCACAATATCATTAAATACAAGAGATGATAAAGTTGCTGAGCTTGTGCTTAGGAGGCCAAAGGCTAACGCCTTTGATCTATTAATGATGAAAGAACTTACTGAAGCTTATGGAATATTGAACAGCCGTGATAGCGTAAGAGCTGTTCTCATGTTCAGCGATGATGATAAATTCTTCAGCTCAGGGATTGATCTTAAATGGCTACACGAAATCATAGGTGATGAAGAAAAGAACAGAGCAGCCGCAAGGGCGGTGGTCACTATGTTTAATGCCCAGAAGTCTTTGCGGAAACCAATGATTATAGCTGTAGACCAGCTGGCCCTTGGTGGTGGGGTGGAATTCATAGCCGCAGCAAACGATACCACATATGTAATTGCTGGAAGCGGCATGAGGATCCAATTTCCCATATCAAGCCTTGGGATATTGCCATCTGCAGCCATGCCAGACTTAATAAACAAAACCGGTGTGAACAACGCTATGCAGCTTTTCAGTGGTTTTAATAAACCAGGAAATATTGAAGCAAAAAATATTGGGTTGGTGGATGAAGCGGTGCCAAATGCAAAAGAGCGTGCAGAAGAAATCCTTACCTCAAAAACTTTTCCTGCTATCAAACGCGTAAAACCAAAAGATGAAGCCCCATCATATGAAGGTATTCCAGAACCAATTGCCAGATTGGCAAAAAAAGTTTTAGAAAAATTACCAGATAAGAGTGCTCTTGATAAATTAATTGAAGATGATCTTGTAACAGCATTCTTAAGTGAAGAGGGTAAACGCGGCCTTGCAGAATTTGCTTTGGGCAAACCAAGAAAAAAATAAAGCCTCGGTTTGATAAAATAAATACAAATCATAAAAACTTTTTAAATCAACATAACAATAGATTTGTATTAATTGTAAAAATTAGTATTATAAGTACCCATGTATTATAGTGCATTACTAGGAATATTATTGGGCTTTGGCATTGTGGCCGGGGCCATTATCGCTGGTACAGACAGCTACTCTACTTTCCTTCATTTTGATGGGCTTTTAATTGTTATCGGCGGTTCAATTGCAAATGCACTTATGAGTTATCCTGGCCCTCAGGTGTGGAAGGCAATAGTTGCAATATTTGAGATGATTTATAAACCAAAACTTGGCGCTGAAGATTTAAACGGCCAGGTTGGCCAGATGGTTGAGCTTTCGTTCCTGGTAAATTCAAAAGGCCTGCCAGGCTTAGAAAATTTTGAGAGCCACCTTGGCTATGACCCTCTTCTTCATTATGGTCTTAAGCTTGTCTCTACAGATTATAAATCCAAAGATGTCCAGGAAATGATGGGCACTACTATAGAAATAAACCACCAAAGGAACATTCTTCCGGTAACTATCCTTAAAAACATGGCCACCACCGCACCTGCTTTCGGCATGGTTGGAACACTGGTCGGTATGGTCATAATGTTAAGCAGTATTGGTACTGATATGTCTAAAGTTGCTGGCGGCCTTTCTGTGGCTCTGCTTGCGACTCTTTATGGCGTTCTTTCTGCGCGCTTGATTTATCTTCCGGCTGCAGAAAAATTACAATTCAAGCAGGAACTACTGCGTTTCCGGCACTACCTGATTGCTGAGGGGCTGGGTATGCTCGCTGACAGGAAAATGCCGCGTTATATACAGGATAAACTTAACAGCTATCTTGATCCTCATCTGCACTACAATCTTGATAAGGATTTAGACCGTCTGAGGAAAAAATACGGGATTGCCCACTAATTACTGTTAGCTAATTAAGGTTGGTTTTGTTATATGATATTAGGTCCTAAAAAAGGTCATGGAGATAAGCCAGCCGAAGATTTAGATGCATGGCTGATGACATATGCAGACATGATAACCCTGCTGCTTTGTTTCTTTGCCATATTCATCTCTATTTCCGAACCATCAAGCCAGAAAGTAAAACAGGTAACTGAACAGATGCGCGGCGCCTTCGGAGATGTAAGCGGTATAGGCTTTGGCGATCTAGAGCAAGTTGGCGGTAATACTTCTAAGGAAAGCCTTCTTACAAGAATGAATAGCATTATAGCCCTTCACCCATTACAGAAAGATGTTTCTCTCCAGCAGACAGCCAAAGGTATAAATATAGAACTGAACAGCGGTTCGTTTTTCCAATCAGGTTCAGCGGAACTTACTGAAGAAGGCAAGTCAATGTTGGAAGAAATAGGTGCAGAAATAAATAGCGCTCAATATATGGGGTATCTGGTTATTGTTGAAGGCCACACCGATGATAACCCGATTAAGACCGAGCGTTATCCTTCAAACTGGGAACTTTCCACAAACCGCGCGACAAATGTTGTAAAGCTATTTATAGAACTTGGTATGGCGGCAGACCGTTTAAGCGCAGCTGGTTACTCTGATACAAAACCAAAATCTCCCAACCGTGATTCAACCGGCTTGCCTATTCCTGAGAATCAGGCACAGAACCGGCGTGTAATGATAAGGCTGGAACAGAATTAGTTTATTTCTAACTGCATTTAGCCAAAATACTTTCTTTTAATTTTTGAGGAGGGTTATGTCCAAAACCGCTTGCAAGAATTTTTCCGTAATCTAAAAGGTAAAAAGCACCGCGCTTTAATTCATTTTTAAAAGCAGTAACCCTAATTTTGTCCACCAGCAAAAAATAATATGCTTTAGTCCCGGTTTCATCAACGCCATACAATTCAAACAAATGGCCTTTTCTTGAATCAGATATTTTCTTTGCAAAAAAACTCATAAATTATTCTCCCGCTACTTTTTTTGGTTGGGGTGATAAATCAACAGCTCTTTCTATGGTTTTTACACCTGCACTTGGGCTTACAACTCTTTCCGGCAAAGGTGGCTCATTATTAATTACTCGTATTATCTGCTCTAAAGCCATAACACCTACTCTTTTCTCAGATTCCTTTGTCTTTGCACCTATTTTTGGCACTGTAACAGTTAGATTTTCTATGCCTTGCGGGTTTATGAGCTCAACATTTTTTCTTTCATCATCGATTGCCACCGGAATTTTTGTTTTCACACCTTTTGCGATTAATTCAGCACGGGCGCCATTTATTACCACTGCCGTTGGTTTAAGCATATCAAAATGTTCCTGCTTTATCATTCCTGCTGTAGGCGTTGGGCCATCTTTCACCAACTCGGTATGAAGTGAAACAATATCTGCCTCTCTAAAGCCATCTTCCAAAGTTTCAACCAGTCTTATGTTATTTTCTGCGGCATATTTTTCTGTCATTTTTCTTCCTTTAACTGCAATAACATTCATGCCTAAAGCCTGCGCCAATTCTACCATTAACTTACCTGTGCTTCCTGTTGCCCCTGTAAGCAAAATATTTTTTCCTTCCAATTCAGGAATTCTATCTCTTCTAAGTAATTCCATAACATCAGGTGCAAGAGTTTCAGCCTTATTACTTCCATCACCTTTGCCGCCACCATGATAATCTGTATTGCATTCACGCATTTTTCTTTCTGCAATAATCTTGCTGAAAACCTCAAGTGGTATTGTTGGTTTTCCGGCTGGTGCTGGGGGAAGTTTTTCTTTTAGAAGAAGTTCGCCTACAAAACCCGCAGCTAAATCAATAACGCCCAATGCATTAGCCCCTGGGGTATTTTGCACTTCATGCCCCGCTTCTTTTGCGGCTTTTAAGTTATTTGTTCCGGCCCCACCCCTTAGGAATACTGTTCCTTTCTTAGCACTGGCAGCTGCTTTTTCTGTTACTTCAGCTGAGCGTAAGAATACAACATCAGGCTTATGCTTTTCTATGGCATCCTCAAGTTCTTCTTTTGTTAGGGTTGGGTTATCTTCACGGAAAATAACAACTGCATCTTTTTCAATTCTTTCTATTGCAGATTTATCCATTTTATCTGCAATTAGTATTACTTTTTTCTCTGCCATAAAGCCTCTTTCATTATCTAATGAATTATATATAGGAGCTTTATTAATAAATTGTTAATTTTTATTAACTTAGGATAGATTTTACTGCCTTCTGATATGATTTTTCAATTTCAGAAGCGTGGCTTATTGTCATCTTAAGGTCACGCAGCAAGCCATCATGCAGGCTATAAATCCAGCCATGCACTGTAAGGTTCTGGCCACGTTTCCATGCATCCTGCACTATAGTTGTCTGGCATACATTCATCGCCTGCTCGATAACGTTCATCTCACACAGCCTGTCCCAGTGCTTTTCTGATGTGCCTTTGAAGTTTGATTTATGACGGGATATCACATCTTGAATATGGCGAAGCCAGTTATCAATAAGTCCAAATCGCCTGTCATGAAGTGCCGCTTGCACACCGCCGCAACCATAATGCCCGCAGACAATTATGTGTTTAACTTTCAGAACATCAACAGCGTATTGAATTGTTGAAAGACAGTTTAAATCAGTATGCACAACCACGTTGGCAACGTTTCTATGAACGAAAACTTCACCAGGCAGAAGGCCAGTTATCTGGTTGGCGGGGACGCGGCTATCGGAACAGCCAATCCATAAATATTCGGGGGCTTGCTGATTTTCCAGTTTGGAAAAAAAACCTGGATCAGTGGTTTTAATCCCCACCGCCCACTTCTTGTTATTATCAAACAGGTGTTTAAGTTTTTTCATTCCAGAGCGGTAGGATATAGAATGTTTAAGCTACGGTCAATTATATGTATAAATATCATAATGTCTTTTTAACCGCCCTTTTCCACTCACCAATTTCCTTTTTCATACCGTTTCCTTTAGGGGTGAAGGTAGTTTCTTTTTGCCATTTACGGGCTATTTCATCTAATGAACCATATATTCCTACACCTAAGGCTGCCAAATAAGCAGCGCCAAGGGCAGTTGTTTCCAGGTTCTTTGGTCTATCTACTTGTAATTTAAGGATATTTGCTAAAAACTGCATCAGCCAGTCGTTTTTTGCCATTCCCCCATCAACCCTTAAGATTTTTGGGTTCACCCCATCTTTCTTCATAGCCTCCAGCAAGTCATAAGTCTGGTATGCCACAGATTCTAGAGCCGCACGCACCAGTTCATCTTTTCCGGTATCACGCGTTAAGCCAAATATCGCCCCACGTGCTTCCGGTTGCCAGTGTGGTGCGCCGAGGCCAACAAATGCCGGCACGATATAAACGCCTTTATTATCTTTTAATTTTTTGGCGATTGCCTCAACCTCGCCCGAACTTTTTATTATCTTCAAACCATCACGCAGCCATTGCACCACTGCCCCAGCGATAAAAATTGAACCTTCGATTGCGTAAGAAGTTTTTCCGTTCACCCTATATGCAATAGTAGTTAGCAAACGGTTCTTGGAAGTAACAATTTTTGCGCCAGTGTTCACGATTACAAAACAGCCAGTACCGTATGTGGATTTTATCATTCCCTCCTTTATGCACCCCTGCCCTATGGCTGCGGCCTGCTGGTCACCCGCTATGCCTGTGATTGGAATTTTTCCACCGAATAAACTTGTGCTGCCGAAATTGCTTACAGAGTCTTTCACCTTCGGCAGGACCTTTTCCGGAATATTTAAAAGCTTTAACAACTCTTTATCCCAAACATTTTTCCTGATGTTATAAATCATGGTGCGTGAAGCGTTCGTTGCATCTGTCGCGTGCACCTTTCCACCGGTTAAGTGCCAGAGCAGGAAACAATCAACCGTGCCAAACAACACGTCTTTACTACGTGCGCCTTTAACATTATCCAGAATCCATTTTATTTTTGTGGCGGAGAAATATGGGTCAACAATCAGGCCCGTCTTCTCAACAATCTTCTTTTCGTATTTTTTTATTTTCTTACAGAACTCCGTAGTGCGCCTGTCCTGCCAAACTATAGCATTATATATGGGTTTTCCGGTTTTCCTGTCCCACACTATTGTTGTTTCACGCTGGTTGGTTATACCTATTGCTGAAATTTTCTTTCCGGATTTCTTAATTGCTTCACGGCATACTTTTAATGTACTGCTTAAGATTTCTTCTGGGTCATGCTCCACCCAACCCGGTTTTGGGTATATCTGCTTGAACTCCGCTTGAGCTACTGCAACCTGCCTGCCTGCATCATCAAAAACTATGGCACGGCTGCTGGTTGTTCCTTGATCTATTGCCAATAAATATTTGGTCATGAAAATAATTATAATGATTTTTCTCGGCCATTAACATATTATTTTCGCATGAAAAAGGCTCCTAAACTATTACCCTCTGATATTGTGATTTTCGGTGGCAGGGGCAATCTATCCCAAAACAAGATTATTCCTGCACTCTACCATCGCTTCCGAGATGGGCAGTTACCAAAGAGAAGCCGCATAATTGCCTTAGACAGTGTAAAATTAAGTCGCAGCCGTTATATAAAACAGACTGAAAATAATTGTAGGAAAGCAATCAAGAAAAAGGATTTTACCAAGACATCATGGGCTGAATTTGCCAGAAAGATTGATTATATCTCTATAGATGCAGAAGATGTAGGCTCATATAACTCCCTTGCCGAAATTATTGAGAAAGAGCCTAGAAAAGTAAGGATTTTCTATCTTGCAACTCCTTCAGATATTTTCAGCACCATCTGCTATCACTTAAAAACCACTGGCCTTATAATTGAAGATTCACGTGTTGTTCTCGAAAAACCACTGGGTCTTGACCTTGCCTCATTCAAGAAAATAAATCAGGAAGTGCTGGAGTGTTTTTCTGAAAAACAGATTTACCGTATAGATCATTATCTGGGAAAAGAAACCGTGCAGAATCTTATGATCCTGCGTTTTGCCAACAATCTCTTCGAGCGCATATGGAATTCTGATTCTATTGATCACATCCAGATAACAGTTTCAGAAACCGTTGGTGTGGAAGGCCGGGAAGAATATTATGATAAATTCGGCGCACTAAGGGATATGGTGCAGAACCACCTGCTACAACTGCTCTGCCTTGTTGCCATGGAGCCGCCAAGTAAATTAAATGCTGATACCGTGCGTGATGAAAAGTTAAAAGTTTTAAAGTCGCTTCGTCCAATCACTACAGAGAATATAAAACAGAACACAGTTCGCGGGCAGTATATGTCTTACTCATCAGATGTAAAAAAGAAGAAGACTGGAACCGAGACATTCGTTGCCATAAAAGCGGAAATTGATAGCTGGCGCTGGTCTGGCGTGCCTTTTTATCTCCGCACCGGAAAAAAACTTTCAAAAAGATATTCAGAGATAGTTCTTCAGTTTCAGAAGGCGCCTGTTCATATTTTCCCCACCATTGAGGAAAATCACGAACCAAACAAATTCATAATCCGCCTGCAGCCAGATGAAAGTGTTAAGCTGCAGATGATAACAAAAGTTCCAGGCCCTGGCGGTTATCGCTTAAAGCCTGTGAACCTCAATCTAAGCCTTACCGAAGAATTCACTGAGCGTTACCCAGATGCATATGAACGCTTATTGATGGATGTGGTGCGCGGCAACCAAACTCTTTTCATGCGCAGTGATGAGGTCGAGGCAGCTTGGACATGGACAGAGAATATTTTAGAGGCATGGAAAAAAACCAGGCTACCGGCAAAATCATATAAGGCATCTAGTAATGGCCCGGCTGATGCTTTCTCAATGATAGAAAAAGATAAGAGAAATTGGCATGAAACCGGAAATTAAAAAATTCGCAGATGTTACAACACAAGCTGCAGCTCTTGCCGAACAAATTTCTTTTATTATAAAAAAATCAATAAATGAGAAAGATAAGGCATCTATAGTTGTTCCTGGGGGCAAAACACCTGAGGATTTCTTTGAATATTTCTCTGAAATGAAACTTCCGTGGCAGAAAATTTATATAACCCTTACTGATGAAAGGTGGGTTAATACCTCAGATGAAAGAAGTAATGAAAAGAATTTCAGAAAATTCTTTCCCTTGAATAAGGGAATACATTTTACTCCCTTAAAAAACAATATAGAAGATGTTGAGAAAGGCGTAAAAGCCGCAGAAAACGGCATTAAAAAAATGCCAAAACCTTTTGACGCGGTTATTCTCGGTATGGGTGAAGATGGTCATATTGCTTCGCTTTTTCCTGGAACAGAATTAAAAACAAAGGATTTATGCCAAACAATTACAACACAGGAAATACCACGTGTAAGCCTTTCCCTACCTTGTTTACTTGATAGCAAAAAAATATTCGTCCTTATTACAGGGCCTAAAAAAGAAAATGCACTTTTTAAGGCTATGCGCGGTGGAAGTATTGAAGATATGCCTGTTCGTGCTATCCTGCAGCAAAAGAATGTTCCTGTTGAAATTTACTGGGCTCCGTGATGTTAAACAAAACTTTGAAAAAAATAACCGGACAAATTGAAAAGCGTAGCGAGCGCCAACGCTCAGTATATCTTAAAAGAATGAAAGAGGCTTCACAGCAGGAAGTAAGCCGCATTACCCTTCCATGCAGTAACCTTGCTCACGGATTTGCTTCATGCAGTGGCAAGATAAAGCATGATCTTAAATCTGATGATAAACCAAATCTGGCAATTGTTTCTGCTTATAACGATATGCTTTCTGCCCACCAGCCTTATGAAAGATTCCCAGCAATAATAAAAGATGCGGCAGTAAAG
Organism: uncultured Rickettsiales bacterium; assembly: GCA_964450945.1. GTDB lineage: Bacteria > Pseudomonadota > Alphaproteobacteria > Rickettsiales > JABDBP01 > CAYVHI01. The sequence continues at coordinate 7,119 of CAYVHI010000010.1, read as the reverse complement.
GCCGGTGCGGTTGCTCAGTTTGCCGGTGGTGTTCCCGCCATGTGCGACGGCGTTACTCAAGGACAGACAGGCATGGAGCTTTCTCTTTTAAGCCGCGATACTATTGCCATGGGAACAGCTATAGCCCTTTCACATAATATGTTTGATGGCGCTCTGCTGCTTGGCATTTGTGATAAAATAGTTCCTGGCTTGCTTATAGGAGCCTTAAGTTTTGCGCATCTTCCGGTAGTTTTTGTTCCCGGAGGACCAATGCCTTCTGGCATATCAAATAAAGAAAAAGCAAGAATGCGTGAGTTATATGCTGAAAAGAAAATCAGCAAATCTGAGATGCTGGAGGTGGAAGCAAAATCATACCATTCGCCCGGCACTTGCACATTCTATGGCACCGCCAACAGCAATCAGATGCTGATGGAAATAATGGGCCTGCAACTTCCAGGATCATTTATAAACCCGAATACTCCGCTCAGGGATGCCCTTACCAGGGAAGCTACAAAAACACTTATTAAGAACACAAGGCAGGCGGGTAAATATCTGCCGCTATATGAAGTAATAAATGAGAAATCCATTGTTAATGCAATCGTTGGCCTGCTTGCAACTGCCGGTTCTACCAACCACACCATTCATTTAATTGCTGTTGCAAGAGCAGCAGGAATAAAAGTTACATGGGATGATTTTGCTGAGCTTTCTAAGGTTGTCCCCCTTCTGGCGCGGGTTTATCCTAATGGTGAGGCAGATGTGAATCATTTCCGCGATGCCGGAGGTATGGGATTCGTTATAGGCCAATTGTTGAACTCCGGCCTGCTGCATAATGATGTTGCGACCATTCTAGGCAAAGGGCTTGATAGATATATGGTAGAGCCAAAGCTAAAAGGCAGTTCTGTTTTATGGAAATCAGCTGAGAATAAAAGTTCTGATGATTCAATACTCCGTTCTGCAAAATCTCCATTCAAGAAAGATAGTGGCCTGAAGTTACTTAAAGGAAATATCGGTAGGGCAATAATTAAGACATCATCCTTAAAGCCAGAAAACTACAGAGTTGAAGCGCCTGCAAAAGTTTTTACCAATCAGAAGGATTTGATAAGCGCGTTTGAAAAAGGGAAACTTCATCAGGATTTTATTGCAGTTCTTAAGTTTCAGGGGCCGAAGGCAAATGGCATGCCGGAGTTACATAAACTTACCTCCCCTCTTGGTGTCTTACAGAATCTTGGTTACAAGGTAGGGCTAGTTACTGATGGCAGGATGTCAGGCGCTTCCGCAAAAATACCTGCGGCAATACATGTTACTCCGGAGGGCGCGATTGGTGGGAATATAGCAAAGATAAAGGACGGCGATATTATAACCATTGACTCTGCAAAGAATATTCTTGAAGTAAAAGTAAGCAGTAGGGTGTTTTCAAAGCGCAAGCCATCCAAACCAGATTTATCTCAAAATCAGGCTGGCATGGGCCGTGAGATTTTTGCTAGTATGAGAGATAATATATCTTCAGCTGAAGAAGGAGCCTCGTTTTTATAGTGTCCAGAAACATTGAAAAAATATTCGGAAAAAATAAAATAATCCCTGTAGTAACAATAGCTGATGCAGCTTCTGCAGTTCCTGTTGCAAATGCCCTGCTTAAGGGCGGCATAACAGTTATTGAAGTGGCGCTCCGCACCGATGCTTCTCTTAAAGCTCTTAAGGAGATTAAAAAATCATGCAAGAAAATTGTTGTAGGTGCCGGCACAGTTACCTCTGCAAAACTTTTTAGCCAAGCTATCGATGCAGGCGCAGAATTTATCGTAAGCCCGGGGATAAGCTGTGAGATTCTTGAAAAAGCAGATAAGGAAAAGATTCCTTTTCTGCCTGGAATTTCAACAACATCAGAGATAATGGAAGCAACCAGTTATGGTTTCAACTATCTTAAATTCTTTCCCGCCGAACTCTCCGGCGGCGTTGCTGCATTAAAGAATTTTTCTTCAATATTTAAGGATGTTAAGTTCTGCCCGACCGGCGGAATAAATGAACAGAACTTCAAAAAATATCTTGAGATGAAGAATGTGTTTGCCGTTGGCGGCACCTGGCTTACTGCAGAAAAAGCAATCAAGGCAAAAAAATGGGATGATGTAACAAAAACTGCTAAATCATCCCTTTCTTTAATTAGTTAAACTATAAAAAAATTAATTTCTGCAGGTAATATTTGAGCGCCAGACATATTTCATTTCAGCCGTCCAGTAAGTGCTGGTGCCAAGATCAAATATTGTGGCCAAAATTGCAAGTAACGAGGTTTGTGATGCTACAGGATACCCAGCGTCAGGAACCGCGATAACATTTCCAAGAGTTTTTTTCTGGCATGCTGGGTTAGGACAATTATATTTCATTTCAGCAAGCCCTGCCTCTAAATCAGCCCTGCCTTTAAGGAGTGCTCTAGCGGAAGCAAGGGCAAGGGCTTGGGTTTTTTGTGGCCCAGCCGTATAGCTATCATCACCTTCAATATTATCTCGTGTTGGGCATGTTGATTCAGTGGTGGCGGCATTACCAACTATCTTATAACCAGCAGGAACTATGGCAAGTGATAGCCCGCGCAATATAACAAAAGCTGCGACCAATATAAGAACGCACTTAATTTTTTTAGTGTAACAGCATGTTGCTTTCCCACCTGATTTTTTTTCTTTCATAAACCCTCCATGTCTTTGTTGTTTATGGATATTACTCTTAAATAAAACAAAAATCGATTTATAATTTTATATTAATGAATTAAAGTAACAAAGTTTTATAACCAGTGTCGGTGCAACAACATCAAAAAATGCGATTAAATATAAATAGGCTTGCCCTTCTTTTTCTAATTCTTGTTCTCGTGCTGCCTTCCGGTTATTTAAGGGCTGAAAATAAGAATCTCAAGACAGGTGTTACTAGTTTAATTCTAAAACAAATAAAAGTTAGTGAGTCTTTTGAAAAGTCAGCAAAAAAATTAAATGTTCCAAAGAAAGTAATTAATGAAGCAAGTGCTATAATTAAAAAACATGGTATAAAAAATTTAGAAAAAGGAAATAAAATCGACCTACTTTACAGATCAATAAAAAATCAAAACAATAGTGAACTTCAATACATAAAGGTAAAAACAAAAAAGAAAGAAATTGCGCTATATAGATACAAAGACACAAAAGGACAAACAAAATTTTATGACAGAACCGGGAAAGCCGAACCAGTTCCTTATTTCATAAGGCCAGTTAATGGGGGAATCATAACCTCTGGCTGGGGCTGGAGAACTCATCCCGTCCTAGGAGGAAAACGCTTTCATAAAGGCATTGATTACGGTCTGCCTGAAGGCTCAAAAGTAATGGCCGCAGCAGATGGCGTGATTGAAGATATCGGCTGGCGGAATAATTATGGCTATTACATAAGGATACGTCATAACAAGACGTATAAAACTGCATATGCACATCTTTTAAATTTTGCGGATAATATCGAAAAAGGAAGTAAAGTAACTCAGGGGCAGATTATTGGATATGTAGGAGAAACAGGACTTGCCACCGGCCCACACCTTTATTATGAAGTTATTAAATCCGGCTTCCATGTTAACCCTCTTGCAATAAAGGATGTAAAATATGTCACGATAAGCAGCAAAGAGAGGGACAGACTCTCTAAATTCATTACACTAATTAACAATGAGATAAAAACAAAAAGACTGGCTTCGACAGAAGGCGGGCCACTTCAGATCAGATAGCGGCATTAAAATTCCATCTTTCCTAGTAAAAGCAAAACGAATGCCAACAATACAACCAGTAATATCGAGGATACGAAAGGAATATAGATAACAAACTTTTCTTTTTTTATTAACACATCACCAGGCAGCTTTCCAAGCCCTATACCAAATTTATGAAGGATAGGACACAATAATCCCAGAACAATCAGGGTAATAAAGTATATAACTATAAAGGTTCTTATCATTCTTTATATCTTATAGTAACTGCGATACCATTCAACAAACTTCGGTAAGCCTTCCTGAATAGATGTTTTTGGTTTAAACCCAAGATCAATCCTTGATTTCTCTATATCAGCCCATGTTTCTTTCACTTCACTTTCAGGGGCTGGCTTAAACTCAATTGTCGCCTTTTTACCTGCTGATTTTTCAATAATGGAGATAACGTTTTTTACATATTCGCTGCGGTTATTGCCAAGATTATACAATGAGTGTGCGGAAGGATTCTTTTTATTTATGCATGCTTCAATGCCCGAAACTATATCATCTATATAAGTAAAATCACGCTTAAGATTTCCCTTATCAAATACAGTTATAAGTTTCTTTTCAAAGATGGCTTTGGTAAAGGAAAAATAAGCCATATCAGGGCGGCCATACGGACCATAGACCGTAAAAAATCTCAGTCCAGTTGAGGGGATACCATATAAGTGGCTGTATGAATATGCCATCAGTTCACCTGAACGCTTGGTGGCACCATAAAATGAAACAGGCTTATCTGCCGCATAATCCAAAGAGAATGGAGTAGGCGCATCATTGCCATATACAGAGCTTGAGCTTGCATATATGAAATGTTTAAGTTTCGGTAGATTGCGGCAAATTTCCAACACATTAAAAAACCCGCCAAGATTTGTCTCAGCATAAGGCGTTGGATTCTTGAACGAATACCTCACCCCCGCATAAGCAGCTAGATGCAAAACTTTAGTTATCTTATTTTTATTTTCATCAGCAATTTCCTTAAGGGCCGTAAGATCACATATATCTGTATGAAAGAAACTGAAATTTTTATGCTTTTTAAGTTTTGAAAGGCGGTTTTGTTTCAACTTAACGTCGTAATAATCATTAAGACTGTCACAGCCTATTACTTCTTCTCCCTTTTTTAATAGAGAAGTCGCTACATGGTAGCCAATAAAACCAGCTGCACCTGTAATAAAAATAGCCATCAGATTATTCCCAAATCCTGTTTGCCGCTAGCCAGAAACTGCCTTGGCGAGTAAGAAAAATCAGTTCTTGCGCTGCTATCATCAAAAACAAGATCAATGTTCATACGTCTGGCAATTTCGCCATTTACCTCATCAACACCTGATATTTTTGAGAAAATATCAAGAATAGTGGGAAGATGCATAACTGATAATATCCTTGCTCTTATAGATAGTGCTGAAAAAACTTTCTCAATCATATCATGATATGATACTCGTTCCCCGCCAACAAGGTTGTATGCTTTATCAAATGAAGAGCGGTTACTGATGACTGATAGAGTTGCGATTGCAAGATCATCACAATGCACAGGCTGCCTAAGCCCCTTGCCATCTTCAGAAACCGGGAAGAAAGAAAATTTTCTGATAAATCGAACAACACTGCTGATGTTTTTATCAAGCCCAATTCCATATATAAGTGTTGGCCTGAAAATGGTCCAGTTGATTCCATGCTGATTACATTGTTCTTCAATATCCTTTTCTGCTTTTACAAGGCGAGCAACCAATTTCTGTTCATATATATTCTTAGAGGTGGCCTTGCCGTAGATAGATGTGGAGCTGAAAGCTATCAGCCTTTTTACTCCACTTTTTGCCAGCCTTTCTATATGCTGCGGCAAAAGCCACAGCGGTGGAGTATATATTATTGTCTTTGGTTGTAACCCATCAAAATTAAGTTCTGTATTAAGATCCCCCTGAATCCATTTTAGATTTGGATGCGAAAAATCTATTATATCATTATGGTATAGGGCTATTACCTTAAGGTCACAGGCCAGCATCCTGCGAAGTACGGCAATCCCCATCTGGCCACTGGCGCCAACAAGAAGTATTGGTTCATATCCACTTAAATCAGAAAGGTTTATTAAAAGTTTGCCATCATCTTTCAGGTCATTAAACCTCTCAAGCAGTTTTTCTTTTATGGTATAGTGCCCCTCAGATTTACTCTCTTTAGAGTGCAAAAATTTTAGTGATGAAACATACTTCAGGCCCTTCACAATTATATTTATAAAAAACCTTGCATATATTCCCAATGAAACAAGATGTATAAAACCAGGGAAATAAGCAATTCCAAAGTTTTTCATGAAGTATCTTATAAATCCTCTTGCTTTATTAAGCTCAACAAAAAATTCTGATACATCGCTGGTGCTGCGGTAGTGCACTACTTTTATATCAGGGACATAAATTATCTTGCCGCCGTTTTTATTTACCTGAAAACAGAAATCAAGATCTTCAACGTGGAAGAAATATCCCTGGTCTATACCACCAAGCTGCTGGTAGCGTTTCTTTGCAATCATCATGAATGCGCCTGAAATTGCCGGCACTGTAACTGGCTCAGAGTGCGTTTCAATCTCATGGACATTCATGCGCTTCAACATTGGATTGTTTGGCAGCAGCCTGTATAGCTTGAATGTTTCAACGAAGGCAATCCATGGTGTAAGCAGGTTTCTTCTGCTGCCGCTCTGCTCCGATCCATCCGGGTTCACGATACAGCAACCAGCAAGCCATATATCGTCCGATTTCCTAAGCTCCTGACGAACACGGATGATTGCGTTGGAAGGAATTATACAATCTGGGTTAAGCAGGAGAAGATATTTTCCTTGGGCGTTTTCAGCACCTATATTACACCCCGCAGCAAAACCTATGTTACCTGAGCTTGTAATTATACGCATCCTTGAGTCTTTTGCCGCCCAGTTTCTTAAGCGCTGGCGCACATGTTCAGGATTTCCATTATCGATAATTATTATTTCCTTCAGTCCTTCCTGTTCCAACACAGTTTCTATGGAGCGGAAGAGTATGGGCCCTGTATTATATGAAACCATTATAACGCTTACATCATTTTCTGACACAGGTTAACTCCATTTAGGTGGATTTTTCTTATATTCAGCAAAACTCATAAGCTGCTTGTCTCTATCAGAGACAATAGGGTTCTTTACCGGCCAATCAATTGCAAAATCTGGGTCATTCCAGGCAATCCCTATCTCACCATCTTTGTTATAAATGCAGGAAACCTTGTAATATACATCAGCAGGTTCATTGCCAATAACTGCAAATCCATGTGCAAAACCGCCAGGAACCCATAGCAGCTTTCCATTTTTTCCGGTAAGCTCAACGCCAACATGCTGGCCAAATGTTTTTGAATTCGGGCGAACATCAACAGCAACATCATAAATACTTCCGCTTATCGCACCAACA
>CAYVHI010000009.1:0-46483 GCA_964450945.1 uncultured Rickettsiales bacterium | reverse complement strand
TGCCCAGCGTGTATACATCCTTTGCAGCATTGCTGCCCAGTCCTGGCTCTCTGTGCCGCCAGCGCCCGCATGTATTTCAAGGAAGCAATCATTGGCATCTGCCTCGCCGGAGAGCAGGCCTTCCATCTCTAACTTTTTTGCCTCCGCCGCGAGTTTTACGAAATGATTTTCAACATCTGCAAGCATTGTTGCATCACCATCTGCATCTGCAAATTCTGCCATTTCGGTATAGTCATGAAGTTCTTTTTCAAGGCGGAGGAATGTTGAGACCGCCATGTTAAGATAATTCTGCTCACGCATTATCCCTTGCGCGCGTTTCTTATCTTTCCACAAATCAGGATTTTCGGTTTCAGCTTTTAATTCTTCAAGGCGTTTCTTTGCTGCCTCAATGTCAAAGATACCTCCGGAGGAGGTCTAACGAACTCTTAATGTTAGTAACAATATTCTGAATTTCTGCTTTCATATTCTTTATACCCATTCGGTATGTCTCCTGAAAAGTTTTCTAACTTTTCAATGAGACGATGCTTCGCTTAACTCATGGCTGGCTCGGTTATCCTAACCTCGCATAACTATTTTTTCAAATGTTCTTTTTTAATATATACCGCCGGTGCCAAGTGTTGTAGAATCTTTATCCTGTGGCTGTTCGGCGCCTTCCTCCTTCACTGGCGGCGTGGAAATTTTGTTAGGGATATTTTCTGTCTTGAAGGCTTCATAGATAATCTGGCCCGGAGGGGTTGATTCACCAGGCAGCAAGCCGGTCTTGTGATCAACACGAACCATCTTGATCCCTTGAGGTATGCGGAATGGAGTGGAAGGTTTATCCTTCAGAGCTTCTTGCATGAATTCAACAAATATAGGAACGGCAACAGTTGCGCCAGATTCCTTTTCACCCAGTGATTCCGGTTTGTCATAGCCGACAAAGACCCCTACGACAAGATCGGGCGAAAAACCGATGAACCATGAATCACGGCTTTCATTTGTGGTGCCGGTTTTTCCGGCAACAACTTTACCTATCTCACGAGCTTTTGTGCCAGTACCACGCTGTACCACCCCTTCAAGCATGGAAACAACCTGAAACGCTGAACGCTCATCGGTAACCTGCCGGCTGGTATTTGGTATATCCGGCGGGCTTGGGATTGTAAGCTGGAGGATTGAATCAATCTTGCAAGCCTTGCATTCCCTTTTATCGTTCCTAAAAATGGTGCTGCCAGTTCTGTCCTGGATTTTTTCAATGAAATAAGGAACCGTCTCCTTACCGCCGTTTACTAACATGCAATAGGCGTTTGTTATATTAAGAAGCGTTGTTTCCAGTGAGCCAAGAACAGTAGAAAAAAGCGCGCGCGGATTATCGTTGATGCCAAAGCGTTTTGCCGCTTCAACAGCTTTATCAAGGCCAAGCATGACAGACAGCCTTACCGACATGACGTTGCGTGAATTCTCTAAGCCGACACGGAGAGTGGAAGGTCCATAATATTCTTCAGAATAATTTTGTGGCGACCATTTCGGCAGGCCTTCGCCCTGATCCAGCTCTATAGGGGCATCATCAACAATGGTGGAAGGCGTGAAGCCATTTTCCATGGCAACCAGATATACAAATGGTTTGAAAGCCGAACCCGGCTGCCTTAGCGCCTGTGAAACCCGGTTGAACTGACTGGATTTGTAACTATAGCCACCAACCATGGCAAGGATTCTTCCTGTATGAGGATCCATGGCAACTATGCCTCCTTCGACAGCTGGAACCTGCCTCAGCTGATATGAACTATCGGTAATTCTTTCTACCAACACGACATCCCCTTTCTTAAGTAGTGATGAGGCCTTCTTACCCGTCCATTCATAGCCTTCAGCAGGAATAACCGCCTTTACGCCATTTATGAACCCTATATCAATCCTGCCGGATTTTATGCCAAGAACCACTGCCATCAAAAAATCACCAATAGCTTTGGGAGGAGGAACTTTTTCGAGAGTTTTTTCCCAAGCGCCTTCTGTTGAAATTTTTGTCACCGGCCCGCGGTAGCCTCTTCGCATATCATAGAGAATCAGGCCATGGCGAAGCGCCCTTTCCGCATAAAGCTGCAAATCAGGATCCATGGTGGTACGAACATAAAGACCGCCTTCATAGAGAACTTTATCACCATAATCTTTTTCCAAAACACGCCTTACTTCCTCGGCAAAAAAATCTGCCTGGGCAACTTCTGTCTTATCTTTCTTTCTTATGATTATAGGAGATTTAATGGCAAGTTCTGCCTCGGCAGGGCGGATATAGCCCATCTCCTGCATACCCTTTATAACCCAGTTACGCCGTGCCAGTGCTTTTTCATAATTCTTTTCCGGATCATAACTGCTTGGTGCTTTTGGCATTGCGGCAAGAAGTGCGGCTTCTTCAAGGTTAAGTTCATCGACTGATTTATTGAAGTAATTTACCGCAGCGGCTGCAACACCATAAGAGCTTCTGCCAAGATAAATTTCATTCAAGTAAAGTTCCAGGATCTTATCTTTGGAAAACGCAGCGCTCATGCGGATGGCAAGAATTGCCTCCTTAACTTTGCGGTTTAGAGACCTCTCATTGGTCAGCAGGAAATTTTTTGCCACCTGCTGGGTTATGGTTGAACCGCCGATGAGGGATTTTCCATGCATAACATTAGCGGCGTTCTGTACAATAGCCCGGATGATGCTTAAGAAATCAACCCCCTGATGCTGATAAAAATTCCTATCCTCCGCAGCAAGAAAGGCCTGGATCAAGGGTTTTGGTATATCTTTTATCGGAACAAAAATGCGTTTTTCTTTTGCATATTCTTCCATCAATTTTCCATCAGCTGCATATATGCGCGTGGTAATCGGTGGCTCATAGCGCGCAAGCTGCATATAATCAGGAAGATCGCTGCCGTAGAAGAAAATAAAGAAGACACCGATCACACTGGTTATGGCGATGACCGAAAACATCGCTGAAAGCCAGTGTGATGAAATCTTGCCGAAAAATTTAAAGAAACGTTTCATAACCTATCAGCGTTTATCAAAATATTTATCTGTTGCCTCTGCAATGGCTGTAACAAGTTTATTGCGGTATAAAGGATCTTTCAGCATTCGCTCCTCATACTCGTTGGAAAGATAACCAAGTTCAACCAGGGCTGAAGGAACATCAATTCCTGTTAGTACAACAAAGCCGGCAAAGCGATGGGCATTCTGCAACAATTTTGCCTCGCTTCCAAGTTCTTTTACTACCGTCTCAGCGAATAGTGCGGAATTATTCATGGTTCCGGTTTTTACCATGTCGATAATCACATCAGCCGCTTCTTTTTCTGTGTTTCTTAGATCGACAGTCGGTAACGCCGCTTCCTTATTCTCTGAGGCGGCAACCCGTTCTGCCTCCAGGTCGGAGGCTTTTTCAGAGACGGTATAAACAGAAAGCCCGCGCACCGTTGTTTCGGGATTTGAGTCAGCGTGGAGTGAAATAAAGAGATCGGCCTTCTCATCCTTTGCTTTATTTACCCTGCTTTTCAAGCTCAAGAAATTATCATCATCGCGCGTGAGGATAACTTTATAATAACCGTAATCTTCAAACTCCCTTTTTAACTCCTTTGCATATTCAAGGGTTATCTCTTTTTCTTTGATGCCATTCTTACTTATCGCACCAGGATCAACGCCGCCATGACCTGGGTCTATGACAATGATTTTTGTTTTTGGCATTGCCACCGGTACGGGAGTTTTCTTGAATTTAGTGGCGATATTCTTTTCAAGTTTCAGATTCTTGGCTCCTTGCTCTTTATCTTGGATTTCTGGTTTTGCAGCACGCATAGAGGCGGGCGTTTCTGCTGCCGCAATCTCACCAAGTATAGGAAGTTTTACTACTTCATGTTTATGTGTGGCATAGAATTTTTTATCAACTGGTTTAATATCAATAACCAGACGATATGGCTTATCCGGCTCATCAGGCAGAATAGAAAAAGAATCTTTAACTTTTATTTTTGTTGCAAGATCAAGCACCACACGGAATGAACCCGGTTTATGTTTTCCTGTTCTTACACTTTTGATGACGGCACTTTTATAATTTGTTGAAGAAGATTTGCTCCCTTTCCAGCCACCGTTCTTAATGTCAATGACAAGCCTTTCCGGCTTTCCTACAATCTCTGTTTTATACTCAGGGAGGTCAGACATATCCATGACAAAGCGGGTAAAACCATCGCGGTCGGCAATCCGGAAATCTGTAATATCCGATTTTGCAAAGGCGCAAAAAGGATAAAGTAACAACAAAAGAAATATGGGATTAAAAAATTTCTTCATCTTCTTCTGGATAGTTTTCCTGTTGGTTCCACTCTCTTCTGCCTGTTCTCCCGGCTACCGTTTCTATATTAATCTCTTCCCTATCGAAGCTTATCGTATGAGTGCCTGAAGCAGAAAGTGACGCGGTGGTGATTGTAGCATGCCTGCCGCTGCACTTAAACTGTTTTGCAAGATTTATAACTACATCTGCATTCCTGCATGAAGGGCTCAAGGCATTATGTAAAATTATAAGAGCGGAACTTTTATAGTTTTTGTATAGGCATTCATTATCGTTGCAGCTTAAGGAGACATTATCGGAATCTGAGAAATCATTCAGTTTATCAGCGTTTTTCTGGCCGTTATGTCTTTGCCATGAAGTACGGGCAAAACGTGCATGTACACGTGAAGAAAAATATAACTCTCCTTCTTCATTTTTTACTGCAAATAATTTTCCCTTACCATCGATGATGATATCCGGTGCCTTATGGAACGCCAGGGTGCTTATGCCGATTATGATAAGAAAAATTCCAAACTGGCGGATATGGGTTTTCCAGAAACAAAGCCATAAACCCCCAAGCGCAATCAACAGGATTGCCCAGCCGGAAAATGATGGCAGCGGGATGGTAGAGAATGGAAGGGAGCTTACCTTTTCTGCAATATAAATAATAAGCCTTAAGCCCCACTCCATCGGCAAAAGACCTATGGCCTCAAGACCGAAAGGCATTAAGAGAAGCGCAATCATTCCGGAAGGCATTATCCAGAAAGAAGTTATTGGAACAACAATTAGGTTGGCAAGTAGCCCATATACCTGGAAATTGCCGAAGTGGTAGATTACAAACGGTGCGGTGGCAAGACCTGCAACAAGAGAGGCAACGGAAATGCTGAAAAGATAGAGTAATACCCTGGTGATTATGCCCCGTTCGCTTATGAGCTCGGATTTTAAAATTTCTGATACCTCAAAAACAGTAATCAGAGCGATAACGGCAGAAAAGGACATCTGGAAGCCTGCATTCATGGCTACTTCCGGTTCAAGAAGAAGAATAAGGAAAGCTGCTATCATCACCGGCCGCATGAACGTTCCGGTGCGATCGACAATTATTGAAATGAAAAATAACCCAGCCATTATATATGAGCGGACCGCCGGCACCGGCGAACCGGCAATAATCAGGTAAAGAAGACCGGCCCATATTGAAATAAACGCTGCCCATTTTTTTATATTATGGCGAAGGGCAATGTAAGGTATGGCAGCAAGGATGGCTCTCAGGATAAAAAAACAGGATGCCATAACGATAGCCATGTGCAGACCTGAGATTGACAGTATGTGTGAAAGCCCGGCATCGCGCATTGCTTGAAAAGTTTTTGCCGGTATTCCGGTTTGTATTCCAATCAGAAGGGCAGCAGCAATCGCTGTTACCGCTCTGCTTCCTTCATCATCCTTATCATAAAGGAAATATTTTATGCGCTCGGCCATACTAAAGCGCAGCTTGTTGATATACTCAGAAAAGTCTTTGTCCTTTTTTAATATGCGGACATCGCTTATTGAATATCCCACCGCGCCGATTTGTTTAAAATATGAGTAAAAAGAAAAATCATATGAGCCAGGATATACAGGCCGCGGCGGTGGAGATAACATGACACGCACGCCAATTCTGTCCCCCGGCATGACATCTGAAATATCCGTGTGGGCGTTTATGCGAATTAGTTTGGGAGTAAGATGGTATGGAAATTTATATATATCATTATTCTTCAGCATAAGGCGGTAGCCTGAGCTTAATGGCTCTATATTTACGACATCGGCATGAAGATATATCGGCCCGATTTTTTCCTTAAGGGATGGTGACTTGACTGACCATGTACGAAACTCTGCCGCTGCAAATCCTGAAACAACAATCAACAAAGCGAAAATAAAATATTTAAGCCAGCGGTGCCTGCCTGATACGGAAGCGGTAACCATAAATATAGAAAGCAAGAACAAGGCCGCCGCCGATAAACCTGAAACAGGCTCAATTTCTAACGAAAAATAAAAAAGAACTCCAAGCATAAACAATACAGGTACCCAGAGAACCGTACGCTCACGTTCAGACCTGATTATTTTTTCGGAAGAAATCTTCATATTATGCTTGCTGTAAATATCGGTGAAGTTTATTATTCAGGTAATATGTTAAATATAAAAGGACATGCCAACAAGAATTATGACAGGGACCTAAAAGACCTGTATCAATCCATTACCGAGATGGGCTTACTGGTTATAAAACTTACCGAGCTTGCCAAAAAAGCACTGCACGAACAAGGCAAGGATTACAGGCCGGAAGCAAAAACTAAAGATAAAGAAATAAATGCCCTTGATCTGAAAGTTGAACAGCAGGCCACAAGTATAATGACAAAGTATCAGCCTTTTATGGATGAGCTGCGTTTCCTGACTTCGGTTATAAAAATTGCCACCAGCCTGGAGCGTATGGGGGATATGGCAAAGAATACGGTTAAAAGAGCGGCCAAGATTGCTTCACCAATTCCTGCAAAGACCCTTGAAGAACTTGATAAGATGATTGATGCGATAATAAAGATGATTGAGGATGTGCTTGATGTCTTTTCTAATTTTGATCCCGAAAAAGCTAAGGAAATATGGAAGAATGATGATGTTATCGATGCCCTATATAAAGGGTTATTTGTTGCGCTTCAGAACGATATGATGAAGAACCCCAAGAACATCCCTAATTTCACCCATATAATTTTTGCTTCCAAGAATCTTGAAAGAATTGCTGACCACGCAACCAGCTTGGCACGCATGATTTATTACATCAACTCCGGTGAAAAAATGCCGAAGGATTAAACTGATTATGAATAGTAATTTGCTTGTCGCAACCGTACTCGAGCAGTCATATACTGATTTGTACACTCCTGCTCTCCGTGCGATTGCTCTGGTGCACTTACTTATCCATAATCAGTTTAACTGTCATAGCGAATTTATAGAAATTATATAGGGGGGGTTATGAGCAATGTAGAACAAGTAAAACAAAGGCTGGAAAAAGCAGTTGCAAATCTTGACCAGGCGATTGCAAAAAAAATTAATGAACTGGAGGAGCTACGTGCCCAGAATTCAGCTATAGACGTAAGAAAATTCGAACAGGCTATTGCCGAAAAAAGCAAAAGTGTGGATGAACTTAAACAAAAGATAGCAAATTATGAAAGGGATAACTTAAAACTGAGAGCCGAGCTGGAAGAAGAAAAAATCAAGAACCAGAAGCTTTTAAGTTTTAATGAAGATATATCCGCAAGGGTAGAAAATGTTGTTAAACAACTTGAATTGGTGATGGCAGAATAATGACAATCGTTGATATAACTATAGGTAAAAGGCAGATTCAACTGGAATGTACACCGGGTGAAGAGCAGAAACTAAAATCGCTGGCAAGTGATCTTGACAGGAGGGTTACTGCCATAGGAAAAAGCCTTGGTGAAGGCAATGATAAGATACTTCTTCTCATGGCTGCTCTTATGATGCAGGATGAAATAAATGAACTACAGAAAAAGACTGGTGAACCAAATTCTGGTGAATCGGAGCAGGAAGTTTTAAAAATAAAAACTGCAGTTGATTCCATCAGCAAGCTATGTTTGCACATTGAAGATATTGCTGACCGGCTTGAAAAAGTATAAATCTTTATAATCCAACATATTAAAGAACTTGCCCTGATGTTTTTTGAGGCGTAGAATGCTTGACAGGATTGGGCACTGCGCTACGCGTTAAGGTTAAATATCCTAAGAGCCTTTAATCTCTAGAAGGGAGCTGTCCCTGTCCAAGTCAACGGCTTGGTTAAATGGCGCCCACCTGTACATACAGGGCTTTTAGAGGATTTAGTTTGCTGACGGTATTTGTGGTGCCCATCCGGATCTTAAGCATCAATTCTATCTGATGTCTTGCTTGTCAAAAATGTACTCGGAACTCATGTACCTTTTAGTACATTCAAGTTCCTGCGTGCATTTTTTTCGCGCATACATCTAGATATAATTTATGCCTTTTTAAAATTATTAATTAAATATATATGTTGCCTGAAGTTGAAGAAAAACCGTTTATCGCCAAAGACGCAATAAGACAAAAAATAAAACGCCAGATCAATAGCCTTACTGATAAAGAAAAGCAGGAGGCGGGCATAAGAGTTGCAGAGCTTTTCATAAATAGCATCCCGCTTGAAGGCATAAATAAAATATCAGGGTATTATCCTATAGATAATGAACTTAACGTAAAACCGTTGATGAATGAGCTAAGGAAACTTGATAAGAAAATCTGCCTTCCGGTCATGAAGCGCGAAGATAACCCCATGATATTCAGGAGTTATGATGAGGGAGATGTTTTATGTCTTGACCGTATATACAGAAGAATTTCAGAACCCATTTCGGCAAAAAAGATAATGACCCCGCAAATCATGATACTGCCCCTTCTTGCTTTTGACAGAAAAGGTTCCCGCCTTGGTTATGGGCGCGGCTATTATGACAGGACACTTGCCCATTTGCGCAGGCAAGGCCGCAAGATTGTTGCGGTTGGGGTTGGGTATTCCGTGCAGCTTCTTGACCAGGTTCCTTATGATAAATATGACCAGAAACTTGACTTTGCCGTTACCGAAAAAGAAGTGATTAAATTTTAATATATTTGTTTTCTTATCCTTTAATTTAACTATCATGCCACGATGGCACCCGAGATACCCCAGAAAAAAAATGAACAGGATGACGCTATCCTTCTTGGGCTGATACTTACGCTGCTTGCCTCCTTATGTTTTTCGTTACAAGGAATAATAACAAAACTGGCTTTTGCTGAAGGGGTAACGCTTACTACCTTGCTGTTTTACAGGAAGCTTATATTCCTGCCGTTCCTGTGGGCGTATTGTTTGATAAGGCTACCCAAGCAGCAGGTTTTTCCAGAGAAAAGAAATATTATGATAGCAATAGCAACCGGTGTCGTAGGCTATTTTGTAGTTCCCATGCTTAGTTTCGGCGCGCTTAAATTCATTAATGCCAATATCGAACGTATAATATTATATACATTCCCGCTATTTGTTATTTTATTCACAGCAATGCTGGAGAGGAAAGTTCCTGCGCGCAAGCATATAGCGGTGTTTGTAATTACCCAGATAGGGATTTTCCTGCTTATGGGCGGCGGTTCAGATATGCTGCACACGAACCTGATTGGTGCCCTCCTTGTTCTTGCTGCCTCTATCATAATGGGGGGTTTTGTTATAATGACGCAGGTGATTACCAGGAAAGTAGGAACGATAATATTTATTCTCTGGGCTTTGACCGGTGCATCTCTTGCTATCGCGATACAGTCTATTTTCCTGTGGCCAAGCAATAGCCTGGTCCTTAACGCAAAAGGTTTTTCATTGGTAATGTTGCTGATTTTTTTCAGTTTCCCACCGGCAATAATGTTCAGTGAGGGAATAAAGCGCATCGGCGGTTCAAGAGCTGCTCTGATATCTGGCGCTGCACCGCTTATGACAATATTTTTTGCTTACATGATCCTTGATGAAGTGCTATATCCTTCCCAACTTCTTGGTGCCACGATTATCATTTTAGCAATAGTGTTGCTGGAAAAAAGAGCCATAGGGGTTCTGCTCAAAAGAAAAAAGAAAGTGATTATTTAATGTCAGCAAAACCAATTCTAGAAACCCTTATCCATCCCGATGAAAGAACACTTGTTGGCATCATAATGTCTCTTGCTGCTGCTGTTGGGTTCTCATTACTGGGGGTTATTGCAAAACTTGCATATAATGAAAGCGTTACTGTAGAGCAGATGTTATTCTTGCGCTCCGTAATGTGCCTGATAATATTCTGGGTTCTGGCTATCTTAATGGCAAAAGAAAGCAGAATAAGAAGTGTAAACCGTGCAGAAGCCGGGAAAGCATTGATTGCAGGTATTTTCGGACAGTTCCTGGTTCCCTTCACCGGCCTTATGAGCATCAATTATATTGGCGCCAGCCCGGCTGGGTTGCTTTTTTCAGTATACCCGGTTTTTGTAATAATAATTGATTCGATAATCATAAAGAAACTTCCTTCTCTCAGGCATGTTTTTGTTCTTATAATGACGCTGATAGGGATTTATCTGGTAATGGGCGGCGGCAGTGGAGAAAACCTTTTAAAACAGAATTTTGCCGGATCTATGTGGGGTATCGCTTCGGGATTATTTTCAGGGATTTATGTAATCCTTAACCAAAGATTTACAAAAAAGATGGATAGTATTTCCTTCATGGCATACTGCATAGTCGGCGGTTTATTCTTTATATCAATCTATGTCTTTATCTTTACTGATATTAGTTTTGTTGGCATGAAAGCCAAAGGAATTTTTTATATTGCCGCTTCTGCCATTATATATTCACTTTCCATATGGATGTTTTCACGCAGCATAAAAAGGATAGGGGCAACCCGCACCTCACTGATATCGAACATAAGCCCGGTTTTGCTGGTAATTTTTGCATATATGATCCTTGGTGAAATATTAACTCTCCTGCAGCTTATGGGGGGAGCAATGGTAATAGCGGCAATTTTATTCCTTGAGCGAAGAATTCTTGTTGTATTAAGGCGGAAAAAATCCTTAGATAGAGGCTTAGGAAGATAAATCTAAGGAAAGGTTTATTAAATGGCCGGCCATTCGCAGTTTAAAAACATAATGCACCGCAAAGGTGCACAAGATGCAAAAAAGGCAAAAATATTCACCAAGCTGACGCGTGAGATAATCGTTGCTGCCCGCACCGGACAGCCAGATCCAAACTTCAACCCGCGCCTCAGAAGCGCAATACTTGCTGCCCGCGCCGCCAATATGACAAAAGATAAAATCGAGAGCGCCATAAAGAAAGGTTCCACCCCTGCAGGTGGCGAGAATTATGATGAAATGCGCTACGAAGGTTATGGCCCGGGAGGCATAGCAATCATTGTTGATGCGCTGACTGATAACAGGAACAGGACAGCTGGTGATATAAGGTCGCTGTTTACAAAATGCGGCGGAACAATGGGAGAGACAGGAAGTGTGAGCTTCATGTTTGAGCGTATAGGGTTTATTCAATACCCGGCGGCAAAAGCAAAAGAAGAAGAAATGTTTGATGCAATAGTTGAGGCGGGTGCTGAAGACTCAAAATCAGATGATAGCGTGCATGAAATATATACAACCATGGAAAAATTCAATGAAGTAAAGGAAAACCTGATTAAAAAATTTGGTGACCCTGAAACAGCTAAACTTGCGTGGCAGCCGAAAAACACTGTGCCGGTTGATGGCGAAAATGCTGAAAAATTACTGAAGCTTATAGATTTATTGGAAGATAATGATGATGTGCAGAATGTTACGGCAAACTTCGAAATAGCTGATGATGTCATGCAAAAACTTAGCCAGAAGATGGGATGATGATTATTCTTGGAATTGACCCAGGACTTAACAGGACAGGGTGGGGGGTTATCTCCGCACAAGGAAACCATATTAAATATGTTGCCTGTGGTGTTGCCACATCAGACCCCAAACAGGAAATGCCAGAAAGACTCTTGCATCTATTCAATGAAATTAAAAAGGTTGTTGAAAAATATAAGCCGGACGAAGCAGGAATTGAAGAAACTTTCGTTAACAAAAATGCGCTTTCATCCCTAAAACTTGGCCACGCAAGAGCTGCAGCCATGCTTGCGATATCGTT
Source organism: uncultured Rickettsiales bacterium (assembly GCA_964450945.1). Lineage (GTDB taxonomy): Bacteria > Pseudomonadota > Alphaproteobacteria > Rickettsiales > JABDBP01 > CAYVHI01. The sequence goes on along the minus strand of CAYVHI010000009.1, from coordinate 34,565 downwards.
AAGCAATATTCCTGTCGCTGAATATGCGGCAAAATCAGTGAAGAAGGCTGTTGTGGGTGTTGGGAAGGCAGAGAAAGAACAGGTTATGGCGATGATAAAGCATATACTTCCCGGTGCTAATGTTGGCAGTGAAGATGCTGCCGATGCGCTGGCTGTTGCAATCTGCCATTGTAACTATGCAAGCGCTAAGCATTTGATATCTTCGGCAGTTTAAAAATACACTAAAAACGCTTCAATTTAGATTAATCTGGGTGTATGGTGAGCCTTAGCTATGATAGGCAGATTACGAGGCATTATAGATGTAGTTGAAGATGACCATATCATCCTTGATGTTGGTGGTGTGGGGTATCTGGTTTTCTGCTCCGGCAACGCACTAAGAAAATTACCCGAAAAAGGTGCTGAAGTTTCATTCTTCATAGAAACACATGTTCGCGAGGATCACTTTCATTTATACGGATTCCTTGATAAGGCAGAGCAGGAATGGTTCCTGACCCTTAATGGTGTACAAGGAGTTGGTACAAGGATGGCGATGGCGATTCTCTCCGCCATGACACCTCAACAAATAATAAATGCACTGGTGCTTCAGGATAAAGCAGCATTCAAAGCCATTTCCGGCGTTGGCCCAAAACTTTCCGAACGCCTTATTACTGAATTAAAAAGCAAAGTTAAAAACATGCAGGCGGAAACCCTCTCGCCAGCAGCAACAAAAGCCCTTTCCGGCTCAGCCTCCACGCATGATGCCATCTCCGCATTGATAAATTTGGGATATAGCAGGGGAGAAGCATATAATGTTATTTCAAGAATCTCAGGCAAAAACGAAAAACTTGAAGTCTCAGAACTTATAAGAGAAGGTCTGAAAGAGTTGGCTAGATGACAGAAGAGCGTGTGGTAACAATGGAAATGCAGACTGAGGATGTGGTTGAAAATTCATTGCGCCCACTTTCGCTTGCGGAGTTCATCGGCCAGAAAGCAGCAAGAGAAAACCTGAATGTATTCGTTAATGCTGCACGCGCCAGGGGTGATGCGCTTGACCATGTTCTTCTCTATGGACCGCCGGGATTGGGTAAAACGACACTGGCACAAATCGTTGCCAAGGAGATGGGAGTTAATTTCAGGACAACCTCCGGTCCGCTTCTCACCAAAGCCGGCGATCTTGCTGCAATTCTTACAAATTTACAGGAAAAAGATGTTCTCTTCATTGATGAGATACATCGTTTAAACCCAATAGTTGAAGAAGTGCTTTACCCGGCAATGGAAGATTTTAAATTAGACCTGATTATTGGCGAAGGCCCGGCGGCACGCACGATAAGGATTGATATCCCAAAGTTTACACTTGTAGGTGCAACAACAAGAATTGGCCTTATAGCCAACCCCTTGCGCGACCGTTTCGGTATTCCTGTGCGGCTTAATTTCTATGATACGGAAGAACTAAGGATAGTGATTGAAAGGGCGGCAGGGATTTTAAATGTGAAGATGACAGCCGATGGCTCTGATGAAATCGCCAGACGCTCACGCGGGACACCGCGTATTGCCGTACGCCTGTTAAAACGTGTACGCGATTTTGCCGAGGTGGATGGCAGCAATACGGTTGATAAAAAAATTGCCGATAAGGCGCTTTCAAAACTGGAAGTGGATGATATGGGGCTGGATTCGCTTGACCATCGTTATATTAAATTCATTGCGGAGAAATATGCCGGCGGTCCTGTAGGGATTGAAACAGTGGCGGCAGCCCTTTCCGAACAGCGTGACGCACTGGAGGAAACGGTGGAGCCGTTCCTGATACAAAAAGGTTTGCTGCAGAGAACGCCGCGTGGCCGTGTGCTAACTGTTACTGCATTCAAGCAGCTTGGCATAAAACCACCAATCAACATTCCTGCACTGCAACAGGAACTTATGGAAAATGAAGACGCATAACATGCCATGCTTAAAATTGCCAATTAACGGCATAAAAAAACTTGACCGATGCCCTCTGACATCGCTCTCGTTTTTTCATTTGTTACTTAACAATTTTAATCTATGGCAGCAGAGATATGTCCAAGGTATTTAAAACAAATTTCAGGATTTACTGGGAAGATACTGATGGCGGCGGGGTTGTATATTACGCCAATTACCTGAAATTTGCTGAGCGCGCCAGAACCGAAATGCTCCGTGATGCCGGAATAATCCAATCAGAATTATTGAAGAGTGAAGAGGTTTGTTTTGTGGTGCGGCATTTTGAGTGTGACCTAAAAAAGCCCGCCCGCCTGGATGATTCGATAACCGTTGAAACAAAAATCACCAAGTTCGCCGGCGCATCAATCACCATGCACCAGAAGATACTTAACGGTGAAGATGAACTGGCTGATTTGAAGATTCTTATCGCCTGCGTGAATCTTTCTTTCAAGCCGGCAAAGATTCCAAGCGCGGTAAGGGAAAAGCTTTCTTAATGTTATGTGAGGTTAGGAAACCAAGCCAGCCATGAGCGTGCGAAGCACCGTTCCATTGCAAAGTTAGAAAACTTTGCAGGGAACATTAAAAATTACCTATGGCTGATTTCTTCGAGATTTCTAATAGCGACTATTATCATTGACCTATCGAGCCTGTCATAGGCGCGGAGGTCATTCAAGAAACCATCATAGCGGGAAAGTTGTATCTGGTTTTCTTTCTCCCAGCTATCAATGGCGGTGCTGCACTTTTTATCGTCACACGAAGTTTTTATAACTTCAGCGGTGAGCCTTGTTTGCTCGTCATATATATCATCTATCATACTAGTAACCGCTAGCCGCTGCCAGTGCGATTCGGCAGGAACTCGCGATGCATGGTATCTGAGCCAGCCGAGTGAAAGTCTTGTTTCAAGAGCAAAATAAACTTCGCCTGCAACGAGGATGCCGAGCTTGCTTTTTTCTGCAACCTTTACAATATCAAGAGCTGAGCTTAAGAATTCAAGTGAGGCTATGCGTTTGGCAAGGGCATCAGGAACGCCTGCTTTTAGATAACGCTCAAGCTTCTCATCAAAATTTTTCTTATTAATTTTTTCAGTAAGCCTTGCTAAAGATTTGCCGATTTGCACGATGCCTTCTGCATATGTTTGCACAATGCCGGAAACATCCATAGGACTTGTGTAGTTACGTAAGAACCAAGAAGTGGCACGCTCAATCAAACTGGTTACCTGATTAAAAAGTTCAAACTGGATTTTTGAATCAATTTTGCCCTGTAGGGCTTCGATATCAAGCCACATAGGCCTTACATCAAATGCATCACGCGTGGCTGTATAGGCGCGGGCGATATCACAACCTTTGCGGCCGGTATCCTCAATCATGCTGTTAATGAATGTGCTGCCGACGCGGTTTATCATGCTGTTGGTGACAAAGGTGGCAATGATTTCACGGCGCAATGGGTGAGAGGCGATTTCAGCAGCAAACTTCTCGCGCATTACTTCCGGGAAATAACGGCTTAAATCATTGACGAAATAAGGATCATCAGGAAGGTTTGAGCTGAGCAGATCATCATTCAGCCAGAGTTTTGAATAGGCAAGGAGTACCGCAAGTTCCGGACGGGTAAGACCCTTCTTCTCGGAAAGACGGTGCTGAATTTCTTCTTCATCAGGAAGGAATTCTATCGCACGGTTTAACAAACCTGATTTCTCAAGCCGTGACATCAGGCGCGCATGCTGCTCTAGCAGATTGAACCCTTGATTCTGGGCTATGGAAATAGCCTGGGTCTGCAGTATATTATCACGAAGCACCAGCTCTGCCACAACATCGGTCATCTTTTCTAAAATCTTATCACGCTCCGTTATGGAAAGTTTTTTCTTTTCCACCGCTTTGCCGAAAGCTATTTTGATATTTACTTCATGGTCTGAACAATCAACGCCAGCAGAATTATCTATAGCATCAGTGTTTATGCGGCCGCCAGCAAGTGCATATTCAATTCGCCCAAGCTGGGTAAAACCTAGATTGCCGCCTTCGCCTATAACTTTACAGCGGAGATCTGCACCATTTATGCGGAGGTTATCATTAGCCCGGTCACCCACATTTCCTTCTGCTTTTGCTTTTACGTAAGTACCGATGCCGCCATTCCACAGCAGATCAACAGGGGCTTTTAATATGGCGCGGATAAGCTCATCAGGGTTTGCAGTATCAACATTAAAATCAAGAGCCTTCTTGATTTCTGCATTAAGCTTTATGGTTTTTGCCTTGCGGTCAAAAATGCCACCGCCTTTGGAAATAAGCTTCACATCATAATCACTCCACGCCGAGCGCGGCAGATTGAAAAGACGCTTGCGTTCAGCAAAACTTTTCTTCGCATCAGGAGTAGGGTCGATGAATATGTGCATGTGGTTGAATGCGGCAATTAGGCATAATTTATCAGAGAGAAGCATGCCGTTACCGAACACATCCCCGGCCATATCACCAATGCCAACAGCAGTGAACTCCTCTTTTCTTATATCAACACCCATTTCATTAAAGTGGCGCTCAACAGATACCCATGCGCCGCGGGCAGTGATTGCCATCTTCTTGTGGTCATAACCAGCGGAGCCGCCGGAAGCAAACGCATCCCCCAGCCAGAAATTATATTCTTTCGAAACCCCGTTCGCTATATCAGAAAATGTTGCGGTTCCTTTATCTGCAGCAACTACGAGATATGGGTCATCTCCGTCATGGCGCACCACATCTTTAGGGGGGGTTATTTTACCGCCAACTATGTTGTCGGTTATATCAAGCAGCCCGCGCAGGAAGGTTTTATAACATTCTATGCCGTAATTCATAAGTTCGTTACGGTCGGTTATTTTGTGGTTCTTCAAGACAAAACCGCCCTTGGATCCCACCGGTACGATAACGGCGTTCTTCACCATCTGCGCTTTCATAAGGCCTAAGATTTCTGTGCGGAAATCTTCATTGCGGTCAGACCAGCGCAGCCCCCCCCGCGCAACTTTACCGCCGCGCAGATGTATACCCTCAATCTTGTATGAATAGACAAATATTTCTGCATAAGGGCGTGGTAGTGGCAGCTCAGGAACCTTTGCGGAATCAAATTTATAGGAAATATAATTTTTAGGATTACCGGAGGAATCTTTCTGGAAAAAATTGGTGCGGAGAGTTACAAACATTACATCATAAACCCTTCTTATTATACGGTCTTCAGCTACGTTGGTGACATCAGCAAGAAGCTGATCCAGAGATGCCACCAGTTGTTTGCAGTCGGTGTTTCTTTCTTCCGGTGTTTTGCTGCCGGGAGAAAAGCGGATATAGAAAATATCCCGCAGGATTTTTGCGAGCTTCGGGTGTTTTGCTATGGATTCTGCTATTGTGCTGAAGCTATAGGTAAACGAAGTCTGGATAAGATATTTGCTGTAGGCGCGGAGTATTTCCACATCATGTGCATTCATGGCCCCACGCAGTATTAGTTTGTTAAGTGCATCATTCTCTATTTCGCCGTGCCTGATTTTGAGGAGAGCCGCTTCCAGTTTTTCTTTCACATCATCAAATTTTATATCTTCTTTTCCGGACTGTTCTGAAATGTCTTTAAGGACAAAATGGTGAATCCACGCCGCGCCACTGTAATTAAGCGGAGAAGCAGGGAAGGAGGTTTCCTCAATAACATAGAACCCCATATTCTCCAGCGTTGGAAGAATATCGGAAAGGGCAATCTGCTTTTCCGGATGGTAAATTTTAAGCTGGTAAGTATCAGTAGGATCCCTGCTGATTTTATATATATCAACGGTTTCCTGCTTAGTTTCTATAGCTTCTTCAATCTTTAAGAGATCACATACAGCGTTGGTGAATTTATAACGGTTGGTATATGAATCTGAGAAGGCTTTTGAATAAGCGTGCGCCAGTTTCTCGCCGCGTTTATTGCCAAGTTTCTTTGTAAGTTCATACCTTAAACCATCATGCCAACTGTTCACTATATCGGCAATCTGCTTCTCAACCTTAGAGATATCAGGTTCTTTTAAGGTATCTGCCGTGGTCTTTATTATAACGTGCAGGCGTGCCAAGGGAGAATCAGTAATCTGGGTATAGTGGTCAGAAACAAACCCGCCAAACTCTTCCTCCAGAACATGCTGCATGCGCTCACGGTTCTGGGTATTAAAACGTTCACGCGGAATGAAAACTATACAACTGACAAAACGTTTAAAATTATCCCTTCGTGCAAAGAGGCGGACGCGTGGACGCTTGGAAAGCTCAACTATTCCAAGGCATTTTTCAAAAAGCTCATCCTCTGTAATCTGTAATAACTCATCACGCGGGTAGCTTTCAAGAACGGCGACCAGCGCTTTGCCGTTATGGCCATCCGGTTTGAAGCCGGAGCGTTTGATTATCTTTTCAATCTTTTTGCGAATGATTGGTATGAGAGTGGCGCTCTGGTAATATACGGCAGAAGTAAACAGGCCTAAAAACAGACGCTCACCTTTTACCTCACCCTTGCTGTTGAAAGTCTTTATACCGATGTAATCCATATGTACCGGGCGGTGGACTACCGATTTGCGGTTTGATTTTGTGATGGTGAGAAGATTCTTTATTTTCTTTTTTGAGATAAGCGCTTCTTTGGAAAGGGTGGTGAGCCCGGTTGGGCGAAGCGGCGAAGAATCTTTCGTGCGGAAAATGCCGCGTTCTGAGTTTTTAACAGTTTCAAGAACAACACCACCATTCTTTTCTATAAAGTTATATTCAATGCCGCCAAGGAAAGTGAAGTTGTTATTGCCAAGCCATTCAAGGAAAGCTGCAACTTCTTCTTTCTGCTCCCTTTCAACCGGAGCTTTCATTGTACTTACTATATCGAGGGTTTCGTTAAGGAAAGAAGTCATCTTCTTCCAGTCTTCAACAGCAAGGCCGGCATAATCGAGCACGTTATTTATATCATGCTCTAGTTTTGCCATGGTTTTCTTGTCTTCAATGTAGGCAATCTCAAAATGCATTACCGATTCAAGAGGAGAGCTCTTATCACGGAAAAGGGATTTATCACCTTTGAATTCAATTATTTCTTTTATCTTTCCCTTTTCATCCCGCCGTATCTCAAGCACTGGATGAATTATCTGGTAAATGTTATAGTTCTGGCTGCCCAGCTCTGCAGTTACTGAATCAATAAGGAAAGGCATATCCTTGATGTTTATTTCAAGTATGGTGTGATTGAAATCAAACCCGTGTTCCTTTGAGGATGGATTATAGACACGGACCTTGCGCTCATCCTTACCGCGCTGAAGTATAAATTCAAAATTCTGATATGCTGCCTGGTAAAGAGATTTTGGATCGTTCTCCCCTAAATATTCAGGAGATACATACTGATAAAACTGGCGGATGAAAGTATGGAGTACTTCCTGGCGCTTGCCATTGCTGCCCTGACTGATTATTTCCTCTATCAGCTCGTTGGTTTTATCTAAATAATTGTCGGATTTAATTTTTAACTTGCTAACCATTTGTATAAAATGCTTTATTGCCCTATATGATTTCTATATTTTTTTGGAAAAATAACAAGCATTAAATGACATCTCTGCCTGATATTAAACCATTGCTTATTCTGGCCAAAGAGGCTGGCATTATGATAATGCGGCATTATCAGACCCGCCTGGCTGTTGGGGTTAAAGATGATAAATCACCAGTTACGAGTGCCGATATTGAGGCAAATACCTTTATAGTTGAGGGGCTTAAGAGGCATTTTCCGGATATAGAAGTGGTCGCAGAAGAAAGCTATGTGCATGAGGGAATGTATGCTGAAAAGGTTAAAAAAGACCTATTTTTTCTGGTAGACCCGCTGGATGGCACAAAAAGTTTTATACGCGGAACCGGTGAATTTACCGTAAATATCGGCCTTGTGGATAAAACTAATGCAAAATTGGGGGTCATTTATGTGCCGGCAAGAGAAATGCTTTATTATACAGGCGGCGATGGCAAGGCCTATGTGGAAATTGAAGGAAAAGTTCAGGAGATAAAAGTAAAAACACCATCGCCTGAAGGTCTTGATGTGGTGGAAAGCCATTCACATAAAGATCCGCGCACTGATGATTTCCTTAAATCCTTTAAAATTAAAAGCCGCCTTAGTGGTTCAAGCTCAGTTAAATTATGTATAGTGGCAGCAGGCGGGGCAGATGTTTACCCACGCTTCGGCCGCACCATGGAATGGGATACCGCTGCCGGGCACGCAATCTTAAAAGCTGCCGGCGGAAATGTTTTTACTGTAGATGGTAAAGAACTCAGCTACGGAAAAACCGGATTTGAAAACCCTGATTTTGTTGCCTGGGGAAAAAAACCCTGATGGAAAAGATAGAATTGCTTGGATATATTGCCGCCTGTTTCACCACAGGCTCATTTATTCCACAAGCTGTGAAAGTTATAAGAACAGGTGAAACAAAAGCCATCTCGTTCTGGATGTATTTTATTTTCATAACCGGAGTTTGCCTCTGGCTTGCATATGGATTTTTTATCAACAGCAAGCCGATAGTTATAGCAAACATCGTGCTACTGCCTTTGCTGGTTGTGATATTTATAATGAAGATAAAAAAAGATTTATTGTAGCTTAAATTCTAGGAATACCGGGTGTCTGCCTTCTCTTAAAGCCTTTTGCTGGTAGCGTGTTACTGTGTGGTCTTGCGGCGGGGTTTCCCAATCAGTTTTTGATTCAGCCAGCCATTTGAATTTTCCGTGTGCCGATATTTTTATCAGCATCCATTTCGCATAATCCGGCCAGTCGGTTACCAAACGCAGGATGCTTCCGGATTTCATTACACGGGCAAGCATATCAAGTGTTGTCGTAGAAATTATTCGGCGCTTGTGATGGCGGCTTTTCGGCCACGGGTCAGGAAATAAAATAAAAACCCTATCAATCGATTCTTCAGGAAGTTTCTCAAGCAACAGGCGTGCATCCTCAGTGAAGAGGTGGATATTCTTGAATTTTTTCTGCTCGATTTTTTGCAGCATCTGGGCAATGCCCTTATCGAAAACTTCGCAACCGACAAAAAATATTTGGGGGTTATTCTCTGCCTGGTGGGCAAGGTGTTCACCGCCGCCATAGCCAATTTCCAGCCACATAGGTGCATTTGGCATATGTTTGGGGTCAAAGGCAAGAAGCGGCAGCAGATTTTGAAAAAGCTGTTTTTGTTTTGAGCTAACATGCTTGCTGTGGGTGCGGCCAAAAGACGAAAGATATTTTAGTGCTTCGTGGCCCATGGCTAACCAAGTTTCCTAACTTGCTTCTAGTTTACGCTAACTTTTTTTTTTGTTCCTGCGGCAGCAGTTTTTTTAAGGAATCCACCAGGTCGGTTTTCTCCCATGAGAAGCTGCCATCAGGTTCAGGCTCACGCCCGAAGTGTCCATAACAAGCGGTTTTGCTGTATATTGGCCTGTTGAGCTTTAGGTGTTCGCGTATTCCACGCGGTGAAAGGTTCACCAGTTCCTGAAGTTTGTTGGAAAGAATTTCTTCATCCACCAGGCCAGTGCCGTGGGTGTTTACATAAAGCGCCAAAGGCTTTGAAACACCGATGGCATATGCAAGCTGGATAGTGCAGCGGTCAGCAACGCCGGAAGCTACGACATTCTTGGCAAGATAACGTGCAACATATGCGGCAGAACGGTCAACCTTTGTGGGGTCTTTGCCGGAGAATGCGCCGCCGCCATGAGGTGCTGCACCACCATATGTATCAACAATAATCTTTCTGCCTGTCAAACCGGAATCACTATCTGGGCCGCCGATTATGAATGTGCCGGTAGGGTTGACATAAAAATCCTTATCATCGCACATCCAGCCTTTTGGCAGAGTTTTTTCGACATAAGGCTTCACAATTTTTCTGACATCAGCCTGGTTCATATCCGGCTTGTGTTGAATGGAAACAACAATTGCGGTTGCTTTAATTGGATTGCCATCTTTGTACTGAACGGAAACCTGGCTTTTTGCATCTGGCCCCAAGCCATTTATTTTTCCGGCGTGTATATCATCAGCAATATTTTTTAGAATTTTATGAGAGTAATAAAGTGGTGCCGGCATGAGAGTTTCAGTTTCGCGGCAGGCATAACCAAACATGATGCCCTGATCACCAGCGCCTTCATCCTTATCGCCAGCTGCATCAACACCAACAGCGATATCGGCGGATTGTTCATGCACCAGGACTTCTATATTTACTTTCTTCCAGTGGAAGCCATCCTGCTCGTAGCCGATATCTTTTATCTTATCGCGTGCAATCTGTTCGATAACTTTATGATCTATGTGTGCTTTGGAGCGCACTTCACCGGCAACAACGGCACGGTTTGTTGTGCACATTACTTCAATGGCGCAGCGGGAATATGGATCCTGCTTTATATAAGCATCAACCACGGCATCGGAAATCTGGTCACACACTTTATCCGGGTGGCCTTCTGATACTGATTCGCTAGTAAAAACATAATTCTTCAAATTCGATGATGGCACGGGAATCCCCTTGAAATATTTAACGGAAAAACCCCACTTTTTTAGAGGATTTGCCAAATAGGTCAAGAGTGTTATTTAGAATTTTGGTTAAATTATTGTCTTATATCGAGATAATATGATAATTTTTTTAGGTTATGAACGCAAAATCAAGCCTGCAAACCATTTTATTACTTTGTGCCCTGGCAGCCTTCGGGTCACTTTGCCATTATTATTCGACATTTTTTGCTGATGATTCATATATATCTTTCCGTTATGCGCAAAGGCTGATTGACGGGAAAGGACTTACCTGGAGTGATGGTGAAAGAGTAGAGGGATATTCTAATTTCTTATGGATTATCCTGCTTAGCATAGGTGGTATTTTTTCCCGTGATATTGAATTGGTGGCAAGGGTTCTAAATATTCTGCTTTTCTTAACTATATTTTCAGCACCTCTATATCTTTACAGGATTAAGAAAGAATTTTTCTGGCCAGCCATATCTGCATCACTACTTGTTTCATGTACAGTTCCTATTGCCGTATGGGCCATGGGGAGCCTGGAAACAATTCTGCTTGGTGCACTCTTCATATGGTCTATGGTTTTGATATTGAGAACGGAGGAGATAGAAGGTGGAAAAATAGAAAAATTTATTATCCCAACCATGCTTGGTTTAATTTTGCTTGCCCGAGCTGATGGTTTTATTCTTACTGCAGGAATTGTAATGGGATTTCTATTTCTCAAAGGCTCTTTAGGCAGAACATTAAAAATTATTATCATCCCATCGCTGATTCTTATAAGCCATATTTTGTTCCGTTACTACTATTACGGAGAATTTGTTCCAAACACCTTCTTCGTCAAATTCGCCGTTAATGATTCGCGCTTTGCTCGCGGCATTGCTTATTGGCTTAATGCAAGGGTAAGTATTACAATACTTATCTCAGTGTTTTTCATTATGCTGGGATATATTTATGTTATAAAAAGAAACCTAATAGAAAAAATATTCATAAAGAGAATATTATTTATTATATGTTCGGCAGGTATCTGGACATTTTATATAATACTTACTGGCTCTGATATTTTTCCATCATACCGCCATCTTGTTCCTGTCTATATCGCTATAATACTAATGATTTCAGAGAGCCTTAGGGTTTTTCAAAATAAAGGATATGGGTCTCCGGTTTTATTATTTTCTGCGCTGATAATAATTTCTGGCTGTTATATTTATATTCAAATAAAAGATCCTGTTAATCAAAAAGCAAGATATGAAAGATGGGAGGCAGAAAATGTAAAGCTTGGAAAAATACTGAAAGATTACTGGAAAGAAAAAGAGCCTCTGCTTGCCGTAACTGCTGCCGGAGCTCTGGTATACGCTGCTGAAATGAACGCTATAGATATGCTGGGCCTTAATGATAAGACTGTAGCTGATAATAAAAAGAAGGGTTTTGGCGAAAGCCTGCCGGGCCATGAACTACATCCTCCACCAGGATACATAATGAGCCGCTACCCTGATTTTATTATCTTTTCCTTTTACGATGCGCCGAGATTTTTTTCGGGCAATGATCTGAAACTGCTATATCAAAATTATAAAAAAATAATATTTTCTGATAAATCACTAAAGCTTCCGGGTGATGTGTGGATAAATATTTTCGGTAGAGCGGGCATAAGGTATGGAGATGATGGCATAACCATTCCTGCATATTTCTTCGGCAGGGATGATTATTTTTATATCTATGACATCGGCGGCAAGCCGGGAATAATATTTGAGAGGGGAGTTTACATATATAATATGTTCATTAATGCCGGTTCATACAATATAGCGGTATTTCCGGAAGCCCCCGTTCCCTTTAAAATATATTACAAAGGAAAAGAAGTCTGTTACGGTTCAGGGGCCACAAAATGTAATATAAGTGAAGCCGGCGAATATGTTATTTCATTAATGCCTGGGCAGAAAACTTCGCTGGCGTATATAAAATTCAGTAAATAAAGCCTATAAATTAATTGTCGACACTCAATAGGGCAGGAATTATAACAATTCCCATGCACCCGTAGCTCAGGGGATAGAGCGGTGGCCTCCGGAGCCACAGGCCGCAGGTTCGAATCCTGCCGGGTGCACCAAGAAACTTATTCTAACATATCATCTACTTCGTCGCTTTTTGTCCTCATGCCGTCATGTACCTTGAAAGTACACTCCGGCCCTCCGGTAAAAAGCTCCTAGTATCTGATGAGTTATAATAAGTTTCTAATATAACTAAATCTGATCGTCAGGAGGAATTTACTAAAAGTATTTATAAATTTTAGGGTTTTGATTTTTCGTACTTATCAAGATAACTATCATAATAGCCTAGGTTGAACTCAATAATAGTTTTTATCCTCTGCCAACTGAAAAGAGGGCCGCTGGTTATATATCTGAGTGCAATATAATAATTTGCAAGATCAGGATTCATCCTCGATGTATCGCCGGTTATCCTTGCATGCTCATACCCATCCGGCACTCTTGTAAGAAAATGCCCTATCCGCCATTTTGGATCGGTGTATTTTAATCTGGCGAGCAGTGGATCGGAAAGCCTGTGCAAGTCTATTATTATGACTGCCGGCCCCCCGAAAAAACCTGTCATGCCTATAGTTCCGCGGATTACTGCATATTTTTCTTTCATTGATTTTTCGCGTGCATTTATTCCATCAATCGCAAACCCGTGAGTCATGAGTTTGTTTTCCCTGATATTGTTTGCCAGGCTGTTTGAGAATTCATAGCACAGCCTTTCATTAGCTATGCCCGAAGCTCTTATGCAAATGTTTTTGTTTTGCATTGTATAATATGTTGCAAGGTGACAGATGATAGTAAGTATTGTGAGGGCGGCTACAAATTTAAATTTCCTTAGCTCACCATCTAAATATTTTAAACTTATGCATATGGTCAGCAGTGAAAGGAAGAATGGCGCTGTCCATAACCTTCCAGTCATGAAATCTCCGCCCACTGAGGTGACATAAAGGCAATATAACAGAACGCCCATACCAAGAAATAAAGTGTATGAACGCTTTAAATTATTTTTCCCCCAATAACTGAAATTAATCGCCTGCGACAACGATACGATAAGGCCAACCACTATAATTGCTGCGGTTGACATGTGATTGGTAAACAAGTCTTTCTGGTAAAGGAATCCTTGAACCATATAATCATAATGAGATATGCCAGTATTAAGTTTTGCATATTTTGTATTTGGGAAAGGGAAGCCATAATAAAACAAACTGAAAAAGAGCCATAATGTTATAGGCGTGGACCATATTAATGATGTTCTTATTTTATTTTTTACCTGTTCAAGGATAAATATGGCAAAAACGGCAGGTAAAAAGAGTATCAGTGTATCCATCCTGTTAAGTGCCGCAAGAGATGCTATAAAAATAAGCCATTTGATATTCCCAGTCTCCCGACGTTCGGAGAACAGGTGGTAGCAAAAAATTGCTATAAGAAAAAAAGTCAGGGGATTTTCAAGGCCAGAAGTTGAGAATTCAAGAAAAGGGATAGAAATGGCAATAGGAAGGAAAAGTGAAAAAATAAGTATTATTCTTTCTTTCTTAAAAACCAGCGCAGCTGTTATGAAAGCTGCACACGAAAAGACAAAGGATATAGTTATAGTGGTAAAATATATATTTTTTATGATTGGATAGACCGGAATATGGATAAGTGTCCATAAAGGATTGGTAAATACCTGTACTCTTTCATCAACATTCCACTTGAGGCCATAACCATTTAGAAAATTATGTACCACCCTGAAGCTGATAAATGCATCATCAGTGACCCAGCCATTCTGGAAAACCAGAAAAAGATATAAAGAGGTAAGTATAGCTATAATCAGATATGAAGAGTTTTCTGATGTTCTAAGTATTATATATTTATATAAAATTGAAATGCTCATTTAATGGATTATATATCCATATCTTCTTTAGAGAACCAATTTATTTCTTATGATGATTGCTATGATCAAGGACCGTGCGCTCACGGCCAAGAACTTTTACTATCAGGGCAGCGCGTATCCACATGCCGTTACGTGCCTGATCCCAATATTTTGCACGTGAATCCTTATCTACCTCAACATCAATCTCAGCGCGCCGAGGGAACGGGTGCATTATGATTGCATCTTCCTTCATTATCTTCAGATGATCTTCAGTAAAATGGAATTTCGTATAATCGACTTTCTTTGATTCACCATCCTCATCATACTCATCCTGGATGCGCGTGCAGTATATGGTGTCTACCATCGGGATGACAGACTCAAAATCATTTGAAAGCGTATAGGGGACATTCTTATCGCGCAAATATTCAAGAATATCACCGCGCATCTGGTATTGATCCGGAGCGACAAAGAACAGTTCTATATTTTCATAGTTGGTAAGGAGCTGCGAAAGTGAGCGTATGGTTCTGCCGCGTTTTAAATCTCCTACCATTGCAATTTTCTTGCCATCAATGCCGCCACGTTTCTTGAACGAACGGTTTATTGTGTAAAGATCAAGCAGGGCCTGTGTTGGGTGTTCATCTTTTCCTGAACCGCCGTTTATTATTGGCACAGGCCGGCGTGATTGATTTAAAACCCAAGCTGATTTCTCGGCAAAGCCCTCTTCATTATGGCGGACTATTATCATATCCACATAGCTAGAGAATGTGCGTATGGCATCTTCCTGAGACTCACCTTTAAGTTCAGAAGAGGTTTTTGTATCCCGGATCTCGGAGGTCTTTATGCCAAGCACATGGCAGGCGTTAAGGAATGAGAGGAACGTGCGGGTGGAAGGTTGCACAAAGAATAGCATGGCTCGTTTATCGGAACACACCGTCTGCATGAAATCTTTTCCCTCTTTGCTTTTTGCAGTAGTGCGGATTTTATCTGCAAGGGCAAAAAGGTTGGAAGTGAATTCACGGGTGAGCTGCTGGGCATAGATAAGGTGATAGATTTCTCCCTCACGAGAAAAATCCTGGAACTTTTGCCGAAGCGGTCTTTCCCTGAAATCTTCCCATCCCTTGAATTTTTGCATCAGAGCATTTCCATTTTATGCAATTTTCTTTTTAAGCTTTTCCTTGCCGTTAGTATATTCCGCCCACGACCTTATGCCAATATCAGAAATCTTATATTTTTTGAGTGCAGTTACTATCCTACGTGCCAGCCATATATCTGTGATAAGCGGGATGGTTAGGTCTGAAGCCAGGCGTCGCACGCGGAAGCCTTCCTCAGAAGAATTTATCTGGCCAACACCAGGTATTGAAATTACCAGATCCACCTTTCCATCACGTAATAGTTTTTCTGCTTCGGAAAGTTCACCCTTCTCAGCCTTTTCTTCCGCTTCCTTAACTTTTGCACCCTGAGAGGCAAGTACTAAAGTGGTATCCGGAGATGCATAGACATCAAGACCCATTTTTAACAGCTGTTTTATATCATGGCTGAAATCATATTGTTCCAGGTTTGGCTCGATCGAAATATAAACGCCCTTCTTCGGCATGCGGAAACCAACAGAGAGCATGGCAGCAAGCAGGCCTTCCTCACTATCGCGGCCAAAACAGCCGACTTCACCTGTTGATGCCATTTCAACACGAAGCCTAGGGTCAGCACCCTTCAACCTTGAGAATGAGAACTGTGGAGCTTTAACAGCAACATAATTCAGTTGAACCATACGAGGTTGTTTTGCCGGAACGCCAGGTTCACCAAGCATTACTCTTATTGCTTCTTTGATGAAGTTTGTCTTCAATGCCTTAGAGATGAAAGGGAAACTTCTTGAGGCACGCAGGTTGCATTCGATAACTTTGATTTTATTGTTTTTAGCAATCATCTGGATGTTGAATGGGCCGGTTATCTTCAGTGCCTGTGCCAGGGCTTTTCCAACTTCACGTGCTTTCGTCATGGTTTCAATGTTAAGGCGTTGCGGTGGAATTACCAGTGTGGCATCCCCAGAGTGGACACCAGCATCTTCAATATGTTCACAGAGAGCCCATATGAGTACTTCGCCGTTCTCGGCAATTGCATCAAATTCAATTTCGCGGGCGAATTCAATGAACTTTGAAATCACTACCGGATATTCTTTAGAAACATCCGCCGCTTTGGAAAGGAATTCTTCAAGCTCTGGTTTTGAAGAAGCAACACGCATGGCGGCGCCGGAAAGAACATAAGAAGGACGAACAAGGACCGGGTAACCACCAAGATCCTGAACGGTTTTATCTATACTCTTAATATCTGAGGCGGCTGCCCATTTCGGCTGTTCGATTTCAAGTTTATCGAGAAGTGCTGAAAATTTAGAGCGATCTTCGGCTATATCAATTGATTTTGGGCTGGTGCCAAGGATTTTAACGCCAAGATCATAAAGTTTAAGAGCGATGTTGTTTGGAGTCTGCCCACCCATTGAAACAACCACGCCTTCCGGTTTCTCAAAGTCACTAAGTTCCATAACGGTCTCAACGGAAATTTCATCAAATACCAGCTTATCGCAGATATCATAATCGGTAGAAACGGTTTCAGGATTGCAGTTCAGGAGTATCGTATCATAGCCGAATTTCTTGGCAGAACTTACGGCGGAAACCGCGCACCAATCAAACTCAACGGAAGAACCAATACGGTAACATCCAGAGCCGAGAACAAGAACCTTTTTATTTGTTGAAGGGATAATATCGTGCGCGCTTGCTGCATAGGTAAAATAGAGGAAATTTGTCTCTGCCGGATATTCTGCGGCCAAGGTATCAATCTGTGAAATATAAGGCCTGACGCCAAGTTTCCACCTATGTTCGCGGACTTTATTCTCATCTGTCCCCAGTATTGCGGCGATTTGCCTGTCTGCATAACCAGCACGTTTAAGCTCGCGCAGTTTTTCTGAATTAAGCCCCTTAAGACCTTTTGCTTTTTGCTTTGACAGATTTTTTCCAAGCTTAACTGTGCGCTCAAGTTCATGGAGGAAGAATTTATCAATGCCGCTAAGTTTATGGATTTCATCAACGCCCATGCCTTTATCAAGGGCCGCGGCGATAGCGAATATGCGCTTTGGTGTTGGGTTTGAGATTATATCTTTTAAGTTTTTGAATTCATATTTTTTGGTCTCAAGGCCGCTCGCGCCAATCTCAATCATGCGGAGAGCTTTCTGCAATGCTTCAGGGAAAGAACGGCCGATTGCCATGACTTCACCCACACTCTTCATCTCGCTGCCGATTTTTTGGGAGACCTGGTCAAACTTATCCAAATCCCAGCGCGGCATTTTACAGACTATATAATCAAGCGCAGGTTCAAAGAATGCAGTGGTTACCTTGGTGATTGAATTCGGGATTTCAGGAAGTGTATAGCCAAGACCTATTTTTGCCGCAACATATGCAAGCGGGTAACCGGTTGCCTTTGATGCGAGGGCAGAAGAACGGGAAAGGCGGGCATTAACTTCAATCACGCGGTACTGGCGTGATTTTGGATCAAGCGCATATTGAATGTTGCATTCGCCGACGATGCCAAGGTGGCGTATGGTTTTTATCGCCACATCGCGCAGCAGCTGATATTCATGATCATCAAGAGTTTGTGAAGGAGCGACAACTATTGATTCGCCGGTGTGAATGCCCATCGGGTCAAAATTTTCCATGTTACACACGGTGATGCAGTTATCAGCAGCATCGCGCACAACTTCATATTCAATTTCCTTCCAGCCCTTCAAACATTCTTCAACCAGAACCTGGTGAGTGGCGCTGAACGCGACATCACAAAGTTTCTTACATTCTTCCTTATCATAAACAATGCCTGAACCCTGGCCACCGAGCGCAAAACCTGCGCGCACCATAACCGGATAGCCGATTTCATCAGCCGCAGCGAGAGCTTCCTTCGTGTTTTTAACGGCTTTGCTTCTTGCGGTGACAACACCGATTTCGTTAAGCCTATCAACGAATAATGCGCGGTCTTCCGTATCGCGGATGGTTTTTACCGGAGTGCCAAGAACTTTAACGCCGTATTTTTTCAATATGCCTTTTTCTTCGAGGGCAAGGCCGCAGTTAAGAGCAGACTGGCCGCCGAAAGAAAGGAATATGGCATCCACTTCTTCTTTCTTTATTACCTGTTCAACAAAATATGGTTCAACTGGAAGAAAATAAACCGCATCCGCCATGCCTTCATCTGTCTGGATGGTGGCGATGTTTGGGTTTATAAGAACTGACTCTATACCTTCTTCCTTCAGAGCTTTTAAGGCTTGTGAACCAGAATAATCAAACTCACCGGCCTGGCCGATTTTCAAAGCGCCGGAACCAAGCAGCAATACTTTCTTTGGCTTTACGAGGTTAGGTTTTTTTACAGTTTTGCCTGGCATATTATCCTGCTGCTACCCTTTTTGTTTTTTTGATTTTTGCGACTGCCCTGGTCTTAACAGGTTTTGTTTTTCTGGCCTTCTTCACTGCTGAAATATAATCATCAAAGAGATAAGAAGTATCATTAGGGCCGGGGGATGCTTCCGGGTGGAATTGTACTGACCAGATTTTCTTGCTTACGTGGCGTATGCCTTCGTTGGTGCCGTCATTCAAATTGACAAACCATGGTTTCCATTCAGGCGGCAGGGATTCGGTTTGCACAACATAGCCGTGATTCTGGCTGGTGATGAAACACCTGCCGGTCATCAAATCCTTCACCGGCTGGTTCACTGAGCGGTGGCCGAATTTCATCTTGAATGTGCGCCCGCCTGCTGCAAGCGCTAAGAGCTGGTTGCCGAAACAGATGCCCATTATAGGCTTATCTATAGTAAGAATATTCCTTATACGCTCAATGAGGCCAACGCCTGCATCAAGCGGATCTCCCGGGCCGTTGGTGAGGAAAACGCCATCACATTCATCAAGCAGATCTTCCCATTTTGAATTCCACGGGGTGCGGATGACAGAAGCGCCACGCTCAACCAAAGAGCGGACGATGTTTTCCTTGCCGCCCATATCTATCATCAGGATTTTTGGCGAGCCATCACCATAACGCTGAACCTTCTTAAGTGTTACGAGTGTTGTTACCCTGTTCATATCTATATATTCGATAGGAACATCCTTGCCTTTTAGGGATTTACGCTCTGCTGCTGAAGAAAACAGCAGACGGCCGCGTATCGAGCCGTTATGGCGGAGATGGCGGGTAAGCGTTCTTGTATCAACATTGGTGATGGCTGGAACGCCTTCATCCTTCAGCCACTGGCCAAGGGTTTTTATATTCGTGAAGTGAGAGGGGTTTTCGCAGTAATGGGTGACTATCAGCCCCTGAACCTGTACCTGGCCTGATTCAAAAGGGCCTTTGGGAACGCCATAATTGCCAACGAGAGGATATGTTATTGCCAGAATCTGGCCTTTATATGAAGGATCGGTGAGGGTTTCCACATAACCCGTCATCCCTGTATTAAAAACAACTTCTCCCTGGACTTCTTTCGGATAACCGAAACTTTCGCCTTCGAACTCTTTCCCATCATCAAGGATCAGCTTCATTTATTTACAGTTTCACTTCTATATAAATGTGAAAAACTTTAATTAACACACTTATATTATTTATACAAAAATTACCAACAAATTTTAAACAAAATTCCGCAAGTTCTAATACCAGTTTCCATATAACGCAAGAGGAATTTTAAATAAATTATAACGTGCTGATTTTTTGTTCTTCTTGCTATTAGAAATATTATTGGATAAACCTCTCTTTATGAGCAAAAAGAAAATTAAAAAAGTGGTGCTGGCATATTCCGGCGGTCTTGATACCTCAGTCATATTAAAATGGCTGCAAGAAACTTATGGATGTGAGGTGGTTACCTTCACGGCCGATCTTGGCCAGGGCGGAGAGCTGGAGCCAGCCCGCAAAAAAGCCAAAATGTTTGGCGTTAAAAAGATATTCATTGAAGATTTGCGCGAAGAGTTTGTGCGTGATTATGTGTTCCCGATGTTCAGAGCCAACACGCTTTATGAAGGTGTTTACCTGCTTGGAACCTCAATCGCAAGGCCGCTTATAGCCAAACGCCAGATTGAGATCGCAAAACAAGTTGGGGCGGATGCGGTAGCGCACGGCGCCACCGGCAAGGGCAACGACCAGGTGCGTTTTGAACTAGGCTATTATGGCTTAAAGCCTGATATCAAGGTTATAGCGCCTTGGCGTGAATGGGATTTGAATTCCCGTACAAAACTTATTGATTACGCCGAAAAGAACCAGATACCTATCGCAAAGGATAAGCGTGGGGAAGCGCCTTATTCAACCGATGCCAACCTGCTGCATATTTCCTATGAAGGAAAAGCGCTGGAAGACCCGTGGGTTGAGCCGGATGAAGATATGTTCACCAGAAGTGTTTCACCGGAAAAAGCGCCTGATAAACCAACATATGTGGAAATAGAATTCAAAAAAGGCGATCCGGTTGCAGTTGACGGCAAGAAACTTTCACCTGCCGCTCTTCTTACAAAGTTAAATGAACTCGGCGGTAAAAACGGCATCGGCAGGCTGGATATGGTAGAAAACCGGTATGTAGGAATGAAATCACGCGGGGTATATGAAACGCCTGGCGGAACTATACTTCTTGCCGCCCACCGCGCCATTGAATCAATCACCCTTGATAGAGGCTCAATGCACCTTAAGGATGATATAATGCCGCGCTACGCGGAGCTGATATATTTCGGCTATTGGTGGAGCCCTGAACGCGAGATGCTGCAAAAACTGATTGATGAATCACAGGAAAAAGTTAGTGGAACGGTTCGCCTGAAACTTTATAAAGGTAATGTTGTTGTAGTTGGCAGGAAATCTCCAAATAGCATCTACAGCCAGGCCCATGTTACGTTTGAAGAAGATGTGGTATATGACCAGCGTGACGCCGAAGGTTTCATAAAACTCAATGCCCTGCGTCTGCGACTTCTTAAGAAATAGTTTTTTATCTCCGGCTCGCTCTGCTGCCGCAACCGCTCACACGTAAAGTTATGCAAAATGAAAACCTTTGCGATTCTTTTTGGCAAAATACATTGCCTGATCTGCTTTTTTTACTAGTTCTTCCGGTGTTTTGCCATCATCAGGGTGGCGCGCAATACCAATGCTTGCTCCGATAACAAGAGTTATCTTTGGGTTAATGTTGAAAGGTTTTCTCATGGATTTCAGGATTTTTTTTGCCACCGCCTCACAGCCTGACTTATTTTTCATCTCTTCCATTATTACAATAAATTCATCCCCGCCGATCCTTCCTATGGTATCGCTTTTTCTTAAATCCTTCTTGAGCCGTAAAGCAACTCTTGTAAGGAGTGCATCCCCAACTTCGTGGCCGTATTTATCATTAACTACTTTGAATTTATCAAGGTCGATGAACATTACGGAGAGAGACTTTCCGTAACGCTCAGCGCGGGCAACGGAACGCTCAAGATAATCATCAATTGACTGGCGGTTAAGTAAACCAGTGAGGTTGTCATAAAGCGCCATCTGCATCAATTTCTTTTCGTAATTCTTCTTCTCGCTGATATCCCTTACGATCCCAACGAGAGTGTATTTTCCATCTTTCTTAATCTTGCTTATGCCAACTTCTATATCAATAATATTTCCATTCTTGTGCAACCCGTGAATTTCACGCTTTGCACCCATTATTCTTGGTGAGCCATGATGGGCATAATGCTCTATATATTTTCCATGCTGGGGATAGTTCTTTGGGACTATTATGCCTAGGTTTTTTCCTATAAGTTCCTTATTCTTATAACCGAAGATTTTTTCCAAAGCTGTATTGCAGAAAATAATTTTTGCTTTTTCATCTATTATCACTATGCCATCAGCTGATGTATAAAGTATTTCCTGGAATAACTCTGGATCAGAAAAAATCTTTTTATGGGGCATAGTTAGTTTTTCTTATAGTTTCTTGCGGATTCTTTGACATTTTTGGGCGATGTGCCGCCATATGATTTACGGCTGCTGACGGAATTCTCCAGCTTTAGTACATTAAAAATATCTTTGGTTATACCTGCATGGATTTTCTGCATATCTTTAAGCGGAACTTCATGCAGCAGACATTTTTTTCCCTCAGCCAGAAGGACAATTTTGCCAGTTATATGGTGGGCATCACGGAAAGGGATATTAAGTTTCTGCACCAGCCAGTCCGCAAGGTCTGTTGCTGTAAGGAAACCTTTTTCTGCAGCTTTACGCATTGCCTGTTTGTTGGCTCTGAAATCTTTCACCATGCCTTCCATGGCAAGAACGCACAAGGTTAAATTTTCTTCTGCCTCAAATACCGGAACTTTATCTTCCTGCATGTCCTTGCTGTAGGCGAGCGGAAGACCTTTCATGGTGGTGAGAAGTGAAGTGAGTGAACCAAAGATACGCCCGGATTTTCCACGCACCAGCTCTGCTGCATCCGGGTTCCTTTTCTGCGGCATAATAGAACTGCCGGTGGTGAAGGAGTTGGAAAGTTTTATGAAACCGAACTGCGGAGTTGACCATATGACGAACTCTTCTGCCAGCCTTGAAAGATGGACAGAGCAGATGGAAGCTGCACTCAGGAAATCGAGGGCAAAATCACGGTCTGATACGGCATCTATAGAATTGGCCATTGGTTTATCAAAACCAAGCTCGCGCGCAGTGAAATTCCTGTCTATCGGGAATGAAGTTCCGGCTAACGCTGCTGCGCCGAGCGGTGATTCATTAAGCCTCTTTATCGCACTCTCTACCCTGCACCTGTCACGCCCGAACATCTCAACATATGCAAGCAGGTGGTGGCCAAGAGTTACCGGCTGCGCTGGCTGCAAATGTGTGAACCCTGGGATTATCGTATCAGAAAATTCTGCCGCACGTTTAAGAAGTGACTGCTGTAGTTTTTCAAGATTCCTATCAAGGCGGGAAAATGCATTCTTCACCCACAGGCGGAAATCTGTTGCCACCTGGTCATTACGTGACCTTGCTGTATGCAGCCTTCCGGCGGCATCACCAATCAATTCCTTCAGGCGGTATTCTATATTCATGTGGATATCTTCAAGATCATCCCTGAAAACAAACTCACCTGATTCGATCTCTTTTTTAATTTTACCAAGACCAGCGATTATCGCTTTGCCATCTTTTTTGGAAATTATTTTCTGCTTGATAAGCATTCTGCAATGAGCAACCGAAGCTGTAATATCTTCTGCATAAAGTTTTTTATCGAATGAAATGGACTGGTTTATGCTTGCCAGTATTTCTGCGGGAGCCTTATCATAATGGCCACCCCACATAGGATTTGATTTTTTCTTCCCCATATTTACTTTTTCTTATCTTCCATCTTATCAATAAATGCAAGCAGCAGCGCTGATATAACAAAAACGCCGTGAATACCAATAAGCCACCACAAATCACGGTCTGTAGTTTTATCAACATTCATGAATGCGCTGAGCAGGTTAACTGAAGAAATACTGACCATTGAGATTGCCAGTTTTTTCTTGAGGCTGCCTGCATCAAGCTTACCCATCCAAGCAAGTTCCTTCTTAACTTTTGCCTGGTTGATTGGTGAAACTGTATTCTCGTAACCGCTGATGATTACGATTATGACAAGATTGGCGACCAGCAGTTTATCAATAAATGCAAGCATCATCAGAATCGCTTCGGAAGAAGTCATGTCAAGTATGCCAGTGTAAACTTTAGCCACACCAAATAAAAATTTGGCGACAAAGAATACCAGTGCCAGGATCATGCCAAGATATATAGGGACAAGTATCCAGCGGCTTGAAAAAATCAAACCTTCTATGAATCTTTCAAGTTTTCCTTCATCGCGTACCGAATCTGCCATAAACTACCATTTCTTAAATATAATAAAGACGGCTAAAATAATAAGGCCGAAACCCACCAGATGGTTCCACCTTACTGTCTCTCCTAGATATAACACAGAGAACACCGAAAATACCAGCAGAGTTATGACTTCCTGAATCGTTTTCAACTCGGCAGCGGAAAAATAACCGTGGCCAATGCGGTTGGCGGGAACCTGCAGAAGATATTCAAAAAGCGCGATAAACCAGCTGATTAATATAACTATGAGGAGCGGCTTATCCTTGAATTTTAAGTGGCCATACCATGCAAATGTCATGAAGATATTGGAGAGCAGTAATAAGGAAATAGTGTATAGAGCTGTCATAAGTTACCTATAGTTTTTATTTAAATTTAAAGCTAAAATGCCCTTCTAACAAGAGGATAAAAGTGAAATTAAAATCCATAGGTGTCATAGCAAGCCAGACAGAAAAGGCACAGAAAGTGTTAAAAAGCCTGACCAAAAAATATGGATTCATAAACCTTAAGGACAAGAAGAATAAGAATGCTGAAGTAGAAGTAATAGTTGCACTTGGTGGCGATGGGTTCATGCTGCATATACTACACCGCTATATGAACAAGAACATACCTATTTACGGAATGAATTGCGGAACAGTAGGCTTCCTGATGAATGAATCAACAGAGAAAAAACTGCCTGAAAGAATTAGTGAAGCAAAACCTTCGGTGATACACCCATTAAAGATGATTGCAAAAACGATAGACGGCAAAGAGCACACCGCGCTTGCCATAAATGAAGTATCAATACTCCGGGAGACAAAACAGGCTGCAAAGATACGCATAAGCGTTGATGGAGATATCCGCATGGATGAAGTTATTTGTGATGGGATGATAATAGCAACGCCTGCCGGAAGCACTGCCTATAATTTTTCCGCAGGCGGCCCGATAATTCCGCTTGATTCAGGTGTTCTGGCGCTGACCCCGATAAGCCCATTCCGCCCACGCCGCTGGAAAGGTGCGCTGCTTGAGCATGAAGCAGAAGTTCGGTTCGATATAATGGAGGCGAGGAAACGTGCAGTTAGTGCGGTGGCGGATTTCACCGAGGTAAGAGATGTAGTTTCAGTAAATGTCAGCGAACAAAGAACTAAGAAAATGACCCTACTGTTTGATCCTGGGCATGGCTTAGAAGAAAGGATAATCAGAGAGCAATTCTTAGCAAATTAGTTTTAAAAATCGCTGACTCTCCCGTTTTTTTCCCAATCTCCATAACGGGTAGGTTCTGGCCCTTCACGCCCGCCGATTTCTTCAGGCATGGCCGGTTTTTCTGCCGGCTTTAATTCTTTTTTCTTATCCATCTATTTTTCCCGAAGAAGTTTTATATTCTGTTCATAGCTTTTATTAGGGCCATTGAATACGGCAGAGCCGGCAACCAGAACATTAGCGCCAGCAGCTATAACTTTTTTTGCGGTGGATTCATTAATTCCACCATCCACCTCAAGGTCTATATCTTTACCGGTCTTATCTATCATTTTCCTTAAAGATTCAATTTTCTTCAGTGATGAAGTGATAAATTTCTGACCGCCGAAACCTGGGTTTACTGTCATAACAAGAACCAGATCAATATCTTCAAGAATGTATTCAATGGTTTCAGGTGGAGTAGATGGCACAATAGAAACCCCAGCCTTCTTGCCAAATGATTTTATCAACTGGACCGTGCGGTGCAGATGTGTTGTTGCTTCGGCATGCACAGTTATTATATCAGACCCCGCATCAGCAAATGCTTTTATATATGGGTCAACCGGTTTGATCATCAGGTGCACATCAAAAGGAAGATCGCTGAAAGTGCGAACAGATTTTATGACATCCGGCCCAATGGTGAGGTTAGGGACAAAATGGCCATCCATTACATCAACGTGAATGTAATCTGCTCCGGCGCGTGAAACATGGGCAACTTCCTCTCCTAGCCTGGCAAAATCAGCAGAAAGTATTGAAGGGGCTATCTTTACAGTTGATTTGCCCATTTTTATTGTACCCTTGATGATTCAGAGTTCTTTGTGTTAAGAGCAACAGTACCGCTGTTGAGGGGCAGGCTGGCAAGCATGAATTCTATTTCTTTTTTATGTTTCTTGAATGCCGCCAGATTAGGTCCGGCAAGTTTTGTACCAGGCATGTTCTTTATCTTCATAGGATTAACCTGGGCGCCACGTAAATGTGTTTCATAGTGAAGATGAGGACCGGTAGAACGACCGGTGGAGCCGACATAGGCAACAACCTGACCCTGCTTTACCCTTGTTCCTCTGTTTATGCCGTTGGCAAATCTGCTGATATGGCCGTAAGCAGTTGAGTAATCACCGCCATGGCGGATCTTTAAAAAGTTACCATAACCGCCTTTCCAGCCTTTAAAATCCACCACGCCATTACCCGCCGCATATATAGGCGTTCCTTTAGGAGCAGCGAAATCTATACCCTTATGCATTTTTGAGTAACCAAGCACCGGATGCATTCTCATACCAAATCTTGAAGAAATGCGTGCGCCATTTATAGGAGTACGTAGTAGGGCTTTACGTATGCTTTTGCCATCTTCGTTATAGTAATCAGGATCGCCATCTTTGGTTTTATGGCGGTAAATTTTTATGGGGGAATCATTTCCCATTTGCAAGGAGGCAAAAACTATATTGCCGTCCCTTACTTTCTTACCGCGGCCATCAACATATATCTCATAAAGTATCTCAAAACTATCGCCGCTCTGGATATCACGCTGGAAGTCTACATCATAGCTGTATGCCTTGATGATCTCCAGCATCAGAGCTGCCGGAACGCCAAGCTCGATACCTGTCTGGTAAATGCTGTTATGTATCGTACCGCCGGCACGGAGCATTTTCTTCTGCGACTTTATCTGTTTTTCCTTTGCTACGAAGGTGCCATTATCATCACGGATTACTTCAATCTCTCTTTGTGGTTCAATTATTTTTAGTGAGGCGAGCCTGATTTCTTCAGATTTCTCCTGGGAAGCCAGTGAGAACATGACTTCCTGCCCAGGGTTTATGTTACTAGATATCTGTTTTACTGATTCAACCGCGCTTTTTGCATCAGAATAATCAACTCCGGCTTTTGTAAGCGCATCTGTCAGATTGCCATTCTTTTTAACAACGACACTGAAATAATCATCCCAGATTTCGTTGCTAACACCATTGTCCCATGCCTGTTTTTGCAATCTTTCATATGAGCCGCTGATGTCTGAAAGCAGGAATATTATTAAGGAAAAAAGTGAAAATGCAAAAAGGCTTACGGCGGCATAAGTTACCTTTTCACGCTTGTTTCTAATGCTCTTTAAAAAAGAGAAAACTCTATCCACCACGGCTTTCCTTACGTTTGCCTGTAAAACTATAGGGTATAATTTTTGGGCATATTTGTCAAAAAATATAAAGAAAATCTGTTTAATTAACATTACTTTAGATGCCTACTAGCCCTTCAGAAAAAGCTTTTGTATCGAAAGTGGTGAGATCATCTACCTGCTCTCCCACCCCGATTGCATGGATAGGTAATTGAAATTTCTTGGAAATTGCAACCAGTATACCACCTTTGGCGGTGCCATCCAGCTTGGTTATTATTAAGCCTGTTACCTGAACTATGGTTTTAAAAACATCAACCTGGGAAAGGGCATTCTGGCCAGTGGTTGCATCTATTACCTGGATAACATCATGCGGGACATCAACATCAAGTTTTTTCATTACCCTTATAATTTTAGCAAGCTCCTCCATGAGGTCAGCTTTGTTTTGCAATCTGCCGGCGGTATCAATAATCAGAATATCGGCTTTCTCTTCTTTTGCTTTCTGTAAAGCCTGGAAGGCAACACTTGCAGGGTCTGCTCCTTCTTCACCCGATATTAAAGGAGTCTTTGTTCTGTCAGCCCAAACTTTTAACTGGGAAGCGGCTGCCGCACGGAAAGTATCGCATGCTGCAAGCATTACCGAATGGCCGGTTTTTTTAAATTGAGAGGTGAGTTTTCCTATGGTTGTAGTTTTTCCGTTGCCGTTAACGCCTACCATGATAATCACATGTGGTTTGTTATCTTTGTTGATGACAAGGTTCTTTGCCACAGGCTCGAGAATTGCTGCAATATCAATTGCCAGTTCTTTCTTGATTTCATCGGCAGTTATTGCCTTGCCGAATTTCTCTTTGCCAAATTTTGCAACTATTTCTGAAGCGATCTCAGGCCCGAAATCTGAAGTTATTAAAAGCTCTTCCAGCTCAACAAGAGTATCCTCATCAAGTTTCTTACCTGCAAATATGGAGGTAATGCCTCCGCTTATTCGTCCAGAGCTTTTACTAAGTTTTGAAAAAAATGACATTATTTCTTTTTTGTTTTACTGAGAATGGCGGCAGAGTAAGATTTTTCTGCCCATTTAGCAAGTTCTTCCGCCTCATCTATTATATCAGCCGGAACCCGCCAATATGAATTGATGGTGGCAATACCACTCTTTTTCTCATAAGAGAATGGTTCAGAATTTCTTTCTTCAAAATCTTTTTTATTTTTCTCACCAACTTTGAAATAGAGCTCATCATCTGCGATGAGAGCGAACATCAGCCCGTTTTTGTAAATGCCATATCCGCCAAACATTTTTTTTAACTGAATGCCAAATGATGAAAGGGAATCTTTAACAAAATCTGGAAACCCGCCAGCCATTACGCAGCAACCAGATATTCCTGGGTAGCTTCAACTATACGAGTGCGGACAAGGGTTCCGGCCGGTAAATCTCTAGATAGTTTTACAAAGGCGAAATGCTCGCTCCTGCCCATATTATCTTTTTCCATTACAACTTCCGCTTCCTGGCCAACCCTTGTCATCAGGAATTTTGCTACCGCCTTCTCGCCTGCTGCACGGAGTTTAGCTGCGCGCTGTTTTCTTATGTTTTTTGCCACTTGCGGCATTTTTGCCGCCGGGGTTCCCTCACGCTCTGAGTAAGGGAAAACATGTAAGTATGTGAGGCCGGCTTCTTCAATAATATTTAATGTATTTTCAAACATAGCATCTGTTTCAGTTGGGAAACCTGCGATTATATCTGCGCCGAAAACGACATCAGGGCGAAGGGTGCGCGCTTTCTTACAGAAATCTATTATCTGCTGCCGTGTATGGCGGCGCTTCATGCGTTTTAATATCATATCATCACCCGACTGAAGAGAGAGGTGGATATGTGGCATCAGGCGTGGTTCGCTCTCAATCATGTTCATTATATCTTCATCAATCTCAGCAACATCAATTGATGAAAGACGAAGGCGCTTCAAATCAGGAACAAGTGCAAGCAGACGTTTCATCATCTGCCCCAAAGTTGGCTTGCCGGGAAGATCAAGCCCATAATCAGTAATATCAACGCCGGTTAAAACAATTTCGTTAAAGCCGGCTTCAACAAGTTTTTTTGCCTGCAGAACTATTTCGCCAATAGGAACACTCCTGCTGTTGCCCCTGCCATAAGGTATTATGCAGAAAGTGCAGCGGTGGTTGCAGCCGTTCTGAACCTGAAGGAATGCACGTGCCCTGTCTTCAAATCCGCTTATCAGATGTGAAGCGGTTTCTTTCACAGACATGATATCGTTGACCTGGATTTTTGCATCGTTCCCAGAAAATTTTTCTAAATTTTCCATGGAACGGTGCTTCGCACGCTCAGGGCTGGCAGGTTTACTAACCTGCTTTTCATAATATTTTGCATCAAGTTTTTCTTGATTTCCTAACACCTGGCTTACTTCCGGCATACTGGAATACATTTCCGGTTTTATCTGGGCAGAGCAGCCAGTTACGATTATTTCTGCATCAGGGTTGTTTTTCTTATATTTTCTAATGGCTTGACGGGCCTGCCTCTCTGCTTCTTTGGTTACGGCGCAGGTATTAAAAACGACAGTATTATTGCGGCCAGCACTATCCAGCGACTGTTTAATAACCTCGCTTTCATAACTATTCAGCCTGCAACCAAATGTAACTACTTGATTTTTCATAAAAAACAAACCATGCCCAGGAAGGGCAGCAGTTTAACCCTTAATTAACCAATTTTCAATAGAATTAGGGGATATAAGCATAAATTTAAGGGAGATTTTATGCCAAGAAGCCATTCTTTAAGAGGAATAGTACATAGTAAGGGTAAAAACCCTACTGTAGATGGGATTTTACTTGAAGCCGGAATTACAGACGGAGAAAATCTATCCCACATATATATGCCTGAAAATTCTGGTGAGGAAGCCAAATCAAAAGTGAAGGAAGTGCTGAAGAAAATGGCGTTGCTTGTTGTAGCCTCGCATTCCAGTGTCATTGATATAAGGGCAGAAATGGGCGGCACGAAATTTGACCTGGCCATGCTGGTTAACGGAACTTCCAAGAAGAATGCTGGTAAGCTGAACGTAGATGGAGTTGAGCTTGCAATTCGCGATGCCTTCAACAGGCTGTGCGGCGACGAATTAAGAAATTAACCATAATCTTTAAGAAGAAAATTTCCTGAAAATGATGTACTTACCGGGCCTGTCATCAGTACATGGCCGTTCTTTGCAATCTCTATAAAAAGATCTCCGCCCTTCAGGCTTATTTTTACTTTTTTGTCTGTCAATTTATGGCGGCTTGCAACAACTGCAACGGCGCATGCGCCAGTCCCACAGGCAAGTGTTTCTCCAGCGCCGCGTTCCCACACCCTTACTTTTAAATGCTTTTTCGAAATTACTTCCGCCACCTCCACATTTGTCCGTTTAGGGAAAAGCGGATGATGTTCAAGTTTTGGACCTAACTTGGAAAGATCAATTTTTTCAGTATCGCCGACAAAGAAGACCATGTGGGGATTACCCATACTGACTGCTGAAGGATTCTTAAGCGGCCCTTCAGAAATCGGAAGTTTATTTGTATCAAGCTTTTTTGAGAGAGGAATTTTATCCCAGTTTAAGTAAGCCTTTCCCATATCTACGGTAACGATGTCCTTACTTTTTACTATGCACGACAATAAACCCGCCTCTGTCTCTATGAAAATGTTTTTTTTACCCTGCGGTATGTTCCCTAAAAATTTTCCTAAATTTTTATTGGAACGGTGCTTTGCACGCTCACGGCTGGCAGGTTTACTAACCTGCTTTTCTTTAAATATGAGCCAGGCAACACAGCGTGAAGCATTACCGCAGGAAGAAACTTCGCCGCCATCGGAATTATAAATGCGCATCATGACATCAGCCTTATTCGATTTTTCCATCACAACAAGCTGGTCGCACCCTATGCCGAACTGGCGGTTTGCAAGATTTTTCAGCTGTTTTGCTGAAAGCGAAACCTTACGCTTCCTGGCATCAATGATAATAAAATCATTTCCCAGCCCGTGCATTTTTATAAAATTAATACCGCGGTCATCCATAAAATTCTTAAAGAAATTTACTGTTAATCCTGTATAATACTATTATTTACCAGCTTTGACTAGGGTATGAAATGATAAAGCGCTTATTACTTGTAGCACTAATTGCCTCCGGCCTATGGTATGTATCTTATGGCTATAAGATACAACAGGCAAAGCAGGCGCAGGCAAAGGCTTACGTAAAATCCTTGCGGCAAGCTTACCCGCGCGTGATAATTAATGAAATCAACTATGCAAGAAATTCAAAAAAAGTTTTGTTATTCATATATAAGGCAAACTGCCTGATGTGCAGGTATCATTTTCCTGATATCAAAAAGATTGCTAAAAAATATGAAAGAAATGTTCACCTGGTGGCTGTTTCAGTAGATGATGACCCGCTAAAAACGGCCGCTTATCTTTACAAACAGAAGATATCATTCACTCCATATGTTATAACCGGAACTACGGTTAATGGTTTTGTAAAAGAGTTGCAGGGCAATTTCCAGGTTCATTTTGATGGAGGGGTGCCTTATACGGTTATGCTGACAGGTACTGATATCCCGCGTGAGTTTGGTAATGGACCAGGATTTTACAAGCGTATAGAAGACTATATAAATGGCAGAAATTAGAATATGTCCGCATGGAAGTAAAAAAAATATTTTTTTCACCATTTTCTTTGCTGCCGTCTTTAGTTCTTTAAGCCTTCCTGCATATGGAAAAGGTTTGGAAGACCTGATCATTCAAAGCGGCAAGCAAAAACATCACTTTCAAGTCGAAATAGCAAGAACCGAGCAAGAACGCAGCCAGGGGATGATGTACCGTGAGAAGCTTGATGATAAGCACGGCATGCTTTTTCTTTTGCCAGAAAAACAGCATGCACATATGTGGATGAAAAACACTCGCATAATGCTAGATGTAATTTTTATTGATTCTTCGGGCATGATAACGGAGATAGTGGAAAGAAGACCTCCTAACAGAGAAGATATTTTTATTTCAAAGGTTCCGGTTATTGCCATATTAGAAATAAAAGGTGGAACATCAGAGAAGTTAGGTATAAAAGAAGGAGATACATTACACCATGTATTCTTTTCCAATTTATGACTAGTCACTGTTGCTAGGATATAAATTAATTACGAAAGAAGGATTTTTTATGAATAAAAACAACAAAATTAGAGGATGTATCAGGATATACATGCGAGAATTTTTTGTTTTTATTCATAAAAAAGCATCTTTCCCTTCGGGTTGTACAAAAAAGCTTTGCCACTTCGTTGCAAGGCTTGGTAATAGGAACCACTATTACCTGCACCTTGCTCCTAGTGGAAAAAGTTTTTTTGTTAACAACGTAACTAATTTATATCCTAGCAACAGTGACTAGATTTTCCACTTTTTTAATTTTATTTATTTTCGCCTATAGCGCTTATGCGCAGCTGGTTGTTCCAAAGGTTGAAGATTTGCAGCCGCTTGCTGAAAGAAAAAAAGAAGAAAAAGATCTGAACGGAGATTTGGATTACCTTAAGCTTATGCTGAGGGAGCACAGGCAGAATATAAAAGAAAATCCAAGCCCTCTGGTGGTAGAAGATAGAGAGAAGACAGTAAAGAAACAGCCGGAAAAAAAGACTGAGGAAGTCGCAAAAGAAAAAGATAAGAAAGCTGAAAAAAAGAAGGAGCCAAAGCCAGCAGCAGTAAAAGAAGTAAAGAAGGAAAAAGATAAAGAGGCAGAAAAGAAGAAAGAAGCTGCGCAACCGGCACAAAAACCCAAGGAAGAAAAAAAGATTACGCTTGATAAAAAATTAAATAATCTGCGCCCGCTGCCACCGGTGAATGATGGAAAAATAAAAGAGGAACCAAAAATCGTAAGCAAGAAAAAGAAGAAAAAAATAGAAACGGTCGAGGATCTTAATGAGCCTCTGATTCCGCTTGATAGCATGGTAAAAGTTGAAGAACCCGAAGAAGATTTGCAGGAAAAAGATAAACCGGGCACTATGACAAGAATGGGATTTTCAACTAATGAAAAAGATGAAATTCTTGAGGAATTCAAGACCAGCCCGATGATTTTTACGCGGGCAAGGATGCTGATATCCCCGATGATTCCGATTAACAGCTATGATGATTTTGCAGAAGTAAGCCTGCTGGTTGAGGTTGAGAGAGGGCAGACAATGTTCCCGCCTGATATAACCATCCATGACGAAATTGCTGAAGGGGAGGGAATTTTATTTATTTTTGATAAACCAGGATTGCAGGTGATATCGCTAAATAATTTATTCATAGCCAGAGATTTTGTTTTTCTGGATGTTGACGGAAGAGTTGTAGAATTACGTAGGAAAGTCAGGAATCCGGATAATGAGATAGTAACCTTCAAACCTGTTGCTTCAGTATTGCAGCTTTCTGATGGTGGAGTTAAGAAATACGGGATAAAGATTGGTGACCGGGCAAGATTAGAAAGTGATGTGAATTTCTTTAAGTAGGAATATATGGGAAGTTTTGAGATTTATCTGCCGATTGCAGAAATACCTGTGAACATACTGACTATCTTGCTGCTGGGGGGGATAGGAGGGTTTCTATCAGGAATGTTTGGCATAGGTGGTGGATTCCTGATGACTCCGCTTTTGATTTTCATAGGCATCCCGCCTGCTGTTGCGGTTGCAACTTCTTCAAACCAGATAATTGCCGCTTCAGTCTCCGGCTTTCTTGCGCACTGGCAGAGGCGAAACGTTGATATAAAGATGGGGATATTTCTTCTTGTTGGGGGTTTTTTTGGCTCCAGCGTTGGGGTATGGATTTTTGCCGTACTTGAAAAACTTGGCCAGATAGATCTGGTGATTTCATTATGTTACATGCTTTTTCTTGGGACCATAGGAGTATTCATGGCCATTGAAAGTTTTGGGGCTATATCTCGCAAAAAAAGGGGGATAGTTGCTCCACATGATAAAAAGGACCACTGGGTAAAGAAATTAAAACTGCCGTTCGTGGTAGCATTTCCACGTTCCGACCTTCACATAAGCGCAATCATACCTGTTGGTACGGGGTTTCTTGCAGGGATACTGGTTTCACTAATGGGTATAGGTGGTGGATTCCTTATGATTCCAGCGATGATATACATCATAGGTATGCCGGTAAATATTGTGATTGGCACATCACTTTTCCAGATTGTACTGCTTAGTTTTGCTG
>CAYVHI010000008.1:0-46664 GCA_964450945.1 uncultured Rickettsiales bacterium | reverse complement strand
AGGTGGTGTAACAGGTGTTTACTACCCTGCAGGTGGGGCAATATGTCGTCTGGTAAATCGTGGACGTAAAGAACATGGAATTCGTTGCTCCGTAGAATCTACGGGTGGCTCTGTATATAACCTAAATGCACTCCGGGCTCATGAGCTTGATGTTGCTGTTGCCCAATCTGACTGGCAATATCACGCATATAATGGTACCGGCGCTTTTGCAGAACAGGGAGCAAACAAGAAACTCCGCGCTTTATTCTCTCTTCATAACGAGCCGTTTACAGTAGTTGCACGTAGAGATTCGGGTGTAGAAAAATTTGATGATATAAAAGGTAAGCGCGTTAATATAGGCAACCCTGGTTCAGGTATGCGCGCAACCATGGAAGTTATAATGCAGAAGAAAGGCTGGACTCCAGCTGATTTTTCGCAAGCAACAGAATTAAAAGCCTCTGAACAGGCACAGGCACTTTGTGATAATAAGATTGATATAATGATTTATGCTGCAGGCCATCCAAATGGCGCTATACAGGAAGTTACAACTTCATGCGAAGCAAAGATAGTAAGTGTTGATGGTAAGGATATTGATGATTTGCTTAAGGATAATCCTTATTATGCATATACATCTATTCCGGGAGGCATGTACTCAGGAAACCCTAATGATATAAAAACTTTTGGTGTGAAGGCAACCTTTGTCACCAGTGAAGATGTGCCAGATGATGTGATTTATGAAGTGGTCAAAGCAGTTTTTGATAACTTTGATAACTTTAAGACATTACATCCTGTGTTTTCTACCCTTGAGCCTTCAAGAATGGTAAAGGAAGGCAATACTGCGCCACTTCATGAAGGTGCCCTGCGCTATTATAAAGAGAAGGGAATGTTATAATAAAAAAAATCAAATGATTTAGTTTAAAAAAGCAGGTATAATAACCTGCTTTTTTAATTTGGAGAGAATTCAAGTGGCTGGTGCAGAAATAATCGATTTGCCTAATTTAGGCCTAACAAACCTTGAGAAAGCCTTAAAAGAAACTGGTGAGCTCCTATATGAAAAAATGGATATACTCCTTCCTGAAGTTAATAAGTGCAGGGAAGGTGAAAAGCAGCTTTTTGAAGCTGTACGTTATGCAGCGCTCTCCAAAGGTAAACGCCTGAGGCCTTTCCTGTTGGTCTCCTCTGCCAGTCTATTCGGTGTTGGTAAATCAAGCTCCATACAAGCTGCTGCTGCCCTTGAATTCATACACGCATACTCGCTTATACATGATGACCTTCCCGCCATGGATGATGATGATGAACGCCGTGGACAGCCAAGCGTTCACAAAAAATTTGATGAGGCCACCGCAATTCTTGCTGGTGATGCCCTACTTACAATGGCATTTGAAGTTCTTGCTGATTCGACAACCCATGCAGATAGCATGGTCCGTTGCGAACTAGTTCAGACCCTTGCGAAAGCATCAGGCATAAAAGGAATGGTTGCCGGACAAATGCTTGATCTACTTTCCGATGATAAAGATAACCTTGCAATTGAAGAAATCGCCCACATACAACGCTTAAAAACCGGTGCGCTGTTTGTTACTTCCTGTGAAGCCGGTGCAATTCTTGGTAAAGCCCCACGGCCGCTAAGAAATGCACTCCGTGGTTACGCGCAGGATGTTGGGCTTGCCTTCCAGATTACTGATGACATTCTTGATGCCAGTGCAGGGAAAAGTAAAAGCAGCAGCAAGCGGAAAAATAAATCTGAAGGAAAACCAACATTTGTTTCTGCAATGGGTATAGAAAAGGCAAAATTCCAGACAAAACTGCTTTCCGAACAAGCTATTGCACATCTGGAAGTGTTCGATAAAAAAGCAGATATATTGCGTGATCTCGCAAGGTACGTA
Organism: uncultured Rickettsiales bacterium; assembly: GCA_964450945.1. Taxonomy (GTDB): domain Bacteria; phylum Pseudomonadota; class Alphaproteobacteria; order Rickettsiales; family JABDBP01; genus CAYVHI01. The sequence goes on along the minus strand of CAYVHI010000008.1, from coordinate 44,802 downwards.
GTTGACCGCCAAAGATAAGAAAAAATCAAAAGAAAGATTAGATAAACTGCTGGTAGAACGTGGGCTGGCAGAAGATGAAAGCAAGGCAAGGAGCCTTATTATGTCTGGTGTTGTTTATTCAGGCATAACGCCATTAAAAAAGCCCGGCGATCTATTCCCAAATGATATTCCAATTGAGTTAAAGCAGAAAGAATTCCCATGGGTTTCACGTGGTGGTCTGAAACTTGAGAAGGCACTGAAGTTTTTTGAAATTGATGTAAAAGGTAAAGTTTGTCTTGATGTTGGCGCCTCAACGGGTGGGTTTACAGATGTACTACTCCATAATGGAGCGAAGAAGGTTTATGCTGTGGATGTGGGGCAGGGGCAGCTGGCATGGAAACTGCAGAAAGACCAGCGTGTTATTATAAAAGATAAAACCAACGCACGGCATTTAACTAAAGAAATAATTCCAGAAGAGATTGATATTATTGTGTGTGATGCCAGTTTTATTGGCCTTGAGATAGTTTTGCCAGCATCTCTGAAACTGGCAAAGGCTGGCGCAACACTAGTTGCATTAATAAAACCGCAATTTGAAGTAAGGAAAGATCAGGTGGGAAAGGGAGGAATTGTAACAGACCCTTCCCTGCACGAAGAAGTATGCCAGAAAATAAAAAACTGGCTGGAAAGCATAAACTGGAAAGTTATGGGAATTACCGAAAGCCCAATTACCGGAACTGAGGGAAATAAAGAATTCCTAATCGCCGCTCAAAAATAATTATTTACTACATTGGGCGCGGTGGCGAAGTAAATGATCAGCCAGAACTATTGCCAGCATAGCTTCACCAATAGGCACGGCGCGGATGCCAACGCATGGATCATGCCTGCCTTTGGTCATGATATCTGTATTGTTGCCATCTATATCAATCGTCTTTACCGGTTTTAAAATCGAACTGGTTGGTTTAACAGCAAAGCGCACAACAACCGGCTGCCCGGTGGAAATGCCGCCAAGAATGCCGCCCGCATTATTGGAAAGGAATTCAACCTTGCCTTTCTTCATGCGCATTTCATCAGCATTTTCTTCGCCGCTTAATTCTGCAGACTCTATACCTGCGCCAATCTCAACTGATTTAACAGCGTTTATGCTCATCATGGCTTTTGCAAGATCTGCATCAAGTTTATCATAAACAGGATCACCAAGGCCAACTGGCACACCTTCAGCAACTACTTCACTACCTGCGCCCATTGAAGAACCTTTCGTACGCACCCCATCAAGATCATCGTCCCAGTCTGCTGCCATTTTCTTATCAGGGCACCAGAAAGGATTCTTCTCGATCTCTTTCCAATCCCAGTTATCACGGTTGATTTTTTTTGTGCCCATCTGCACTAAAGCGCCACGAATTTTAACACCTTTAAGTATTTTTCTTGCAATAGCACCTGCTGCAACACGCATGGCTGTTTCACGTGCACTTGATCTACCGCCACCGCGATAATCACGGATGCCATATTTTTTCCAGTATGTGTAATCTGCATGGCCGGGGCGGAATTTATCTTTTATATCGCCATAATCCTTTGAGCGTTGGTCTTCATTGAAGATAACTAATGATATTGGCGTACCAGTGGTTTTTCCCTCAAACACGCCTGAGAATATTTTTACTGTATCGCTTTCCCTGCGTTGAGTGGTGAAACGGGATTGGCCAGGTTTTCTTTTATTAAGCCATACCTGAATATCTTCTTCAGAAAGAGGTATGAGTGGAGGCGTGCCATCAACCACACAGCCGATAGCATCACCGTGGCTTTCGCCCCAGGTGGTGTAGCGAAACAAATTTCCGAAACTATTACCTGCCATTATTTATTCTTATACGGTTGCGATATCAGGAGCATCAGCGGCTTTCATGCCTACAACATGATACCCTGAATCTACGTGGATTATCTCTCCTGTTGTACCAGAACCGAGGTCACTTAGCAAATAAACTGCTGCGCCGCCAACGTCCTGAAGGGAGGTATTGCGCCTTAAAGGTGAGTTGTATTCATTCCATTTGAGTATATAACGGAAATCACCAATGCCAGAGGCAGCAAGGGTTTTAACCGGGCCAGCTGAAATGGCGTTGACACGGATTTTGCTTCTGCCGAGATCTTCAGCAATATAACGGACGCTTGCTTCTAATGCCGCCTTTGCAACACCCATCACATTATAATGAGGCATTATTTTTTCTGCGCCGTAATATGTAAGGGTAATCATGCTGCCGCCATCAGGCATTATATCAGCAGCACGCTTGGCTAAAGCTGTAAAAGAATAGCAGGAAATGTTCATGGCGTTGGCAAAGTTAGGGTATGAAGTATCAACATACCTGCCCTTAAGCTCATTCTTATCAGCAAAAGCGATAGCATGAACAAGAAAATCCAGTTTTCCCCATTTATTTTTTATTTCAGCAAAAACAGAATCCATGCTGGCAAAATCAGTCACGTCACAAGGAATAACCATTTTTGAACCAACTGACTCAGCAAGAGGGATAACACGTTTTTGCAATGCCTCACCCTGATAAGTGAAGGCAAGCTCTGCGCCTTGTGCTGCAGCATATTCAGAGATGCCCCAGGCAAGGGATCTATCATTGGCAACGCCCATGATAAGACCCTTCTTTCCTTTGAGTAAGGTGCCCTGATGCACCCTAGCCGACTGTTCTTCAGCTGCTTCCATTTTTACAATACTCTAATTTTATTGAGCGATTTTCCAAGAACCATCAGGCTGACGGCAAGCTGTTCCATAACCTTCTTGGGTTTTGCCGCCCACGTTTATGGTTTGGGTATACTCACGGCAATAGCTGCCTTCTGCGGTTTTGAATGTGCGGGTTGGTGTTATTGTTCCGCTGTTGCCTGAATCAGGATTTGTCCAGGTTGAAGCCTGTCCAGTTTTGCCTTTTTCAAGTGCTGATTGAGAGGTTCTGTCATAATAAGCCATATCAGCCCTATCTAAAGATGCGCCGAGTTCATTACCAATTAAACCACCAAGGAGTGTACCAGCAGCGATCGCAGCAACGCGGCCATCACCTTTACCGAACTGCGAACCAGCAGCAGCACCACCGATAGCACCAATTATTGTTCCTATATCCTGTTTCTTAGGGCCTGAGCCATCCTGCGCACATGCAGAAAGTGTTAATAAACTTACTAAACCAGCGGCAACTATATTTCTTGTTTTCATATTTTTTATATCCTCGTGTTACAACAAATGACCCAGCTTTTGGGTATGCTGATTCTATACAAAATAAACAAAAGAAAGACAATGACTTTTGTAACCACATGAAATATCCTATAAGTATATGATTATTATACTAAAACTACTACTTGTCTCTATATGTGTAGGAACTATTATTTCCTATCTTGGCCAATTTTACTGGTTTCTGGAGCTGTTTTCTCACTTTAAGGTGTATTATTTAGTTGCAGCAACAATACTGCTTTTCCTTTTTATAATCCTGAAATTTCCTGTCCTTGCAATAATTTCAATTGCTGTACTCGTTATTAATACAGCGGAAATTGTGCCATGGTACATAAAAGGCGGAGAATCCTCTGCTGGTGGAAAAAATTACCGGTTCATGGTTTCTAATATTATGAAATATAATAATAAATATGATTTGTACATAGATTCAGTATTAAATGCAGATCCCGATTTTCTAGGGGTATTAGAATCAGACAGAGAGTGGTTAGAAAATACAAAAGAAATTAAAAAAATTTTTCCATACTCTATAGAAAAGCCAAGATCAGGAAGATTTGGAATAGCACTTTATAGTAAATATAAACTTTCCAATATTAAAATTAAGCATTTTGGTTTAAGGAAATTGCAGACAATTGTTGCAGAGGCTGAGCTTGATCAAGAAAAAATAACAATTGTTCTTGTGCACCCTTCTCCGCCAGTCACGCCATACTTTGCAAATGACAGGAATATTTATTTCGAACAACTGACAGATTATATAAATAAAATTAATGGGCCAAAAATTGTTATTGGTGATTTTAATATCACTATGTGGTCGCCTATTTATAAGTTATTTATAAAAAAAACCGGACTAGTTAATACCAGAAAAGGTTTTGGGATTATTCCAACCTGGCCGACACATTTGAAATTTCTACCACTCATGATGATACCCATTGACCACTGCATAATAAGCGAAGGGTTAAAAAGTACAGGTGTAAAGAGGGGTAGAAATACAGGCTCAGACCACTTTCCGCTAGTATGTGATATTGAGTTTATTAATAATTAGCGAAGAGCTTGTGAAATATCGCCTAAAAGGTCTTCCGCATCCTCGATCCCAACGGAAAGGCGCATTAACCCTTCTGTTATACCGAGCTTTTCCCTCTCTACCTTATCAATATTAGAGTGGGTAGTGCTGGCCGGGTGGGTTATCAAACTTTTTGCATCACCAAGATTATTAGAAATATCAATAACGTTTAGCTTGTTCATGAAATCAAAAGCAGCCTTCTTGCCGCCCTTAAGTTCAAAAGCAATCAATGGGCCGCCATGTGACATCTGCTTTTTGGCAAGGGAATATTGCGGGTGGGATTTTAGACCCGGATAATAAACACGCTCAACTTTTTTATGCCCATTTAGTAGTTTTGCAATCTTCTCCGCATTTTCACAATGTTTTGCAACACGAAGATCGAGTGACTCAAGGCTTTTTAATATAACCCACGCGTTAAACGGGCTCATCGCCGGGCCAGTGTGACGGTGGAACGGAAGAAGTGTTTCCGTAATAAATTTTTCCTTACCGAGCACCACTCCACCTAAAGTCCTGCCGTGGCCATCAATATGTTTTGTTGTTGAATACACAACCAAATCAGCTCCAAGCTCAAACGGGTGCTGCAGGATTGGCGTGGCAAAAATATTATCTACAATCAGGCAGGCATTATATTTCTGGCATAGTTTGGATACCGCCCTGATATCAGTTAGATCAAGGGTAGGGTTTGCCGGTGTTTCAATGAAAACAACCCTAGTGTTTTTCTTAAAAGCCTTTTGCCAAGCTGAATTATCCCCGCCATCAACAAGAGTATATTCAATGCCAAAACGTGGTAGTACCTGAGTTATTATATAAAAGCATGAGCCAAATAATACACGGTTGGCAATAACATGGTCACCGGTTTTTAACTGACACATCATTGATGCAAAGACCGCTGCCATGCCACTTGCCATAACGCAAGCTTTCTCAGCACCTTCCATCAGTGCAAGCCGCTCTTCCAGCATTGCAAGGGAGGGGTTGGTATAACGGGAATAGACAAATCCTGGGTCAACACCGTTAAAACGGTTCTCTGCAGTTTCGGCATTATCATAACAAAAGCCGGAATTTAAAAATATCGCCTCACTGGTTTCGCCGAAATTGCTGCGCAAAGTGCCGCCGCGAACCAGTTTTGTGCTGAGTTTCCAATTTTTACCGTTTTTCTTTTTCATAGGAATATTAAATTTATATCGGAAATGTAATAAAATAAAGCATAAACACTATTAATATATTATTTACCTATTACGTTGTCAGTAAAAAAGCTTTTCTCACTAGAAGTAAAGTGCAAAGCATAGTTTATACTATGGTTAAGCTTTACGACAACGTGGCAAAGCTTTTTTACACAACCCAAAGGGAAAGATGATTTTTTATTATTAAAAACATAAAATCCTCCAACGTATTTCCGATACGCTGTTCATATTTTCTGTTTTTAATAATAAAAAATCCTTCTTTCGTAATTGAATAAATAATATATTAATAGTGTTTAATTATCCTTGACCAGAACAGCTAACCAATTATTATTGTGAAATAAATTATGAGTGATCTGTTTCAACATTACCTGCCTATTATAGTTTTCCTTGGAATTGCAGGAGGTTTGGCCCTTTTTGTAGTTGTAATTCCATTTGTTCTTGCAGTCAGAAAGCCCGATAAAGAAAAAGTTTCCTCTTATGAGTGTGGTTTTGAGCCTTTCAGCGATGCCAGAGGCAAATTTGATGTAAGGTTCTATCTTGTTTCTATCCTATTTATAATATTCGACCTGGAAGTTGCATTCCTGTTTCCATGGGCAGTATCACTTGGAAAAATTGGTGTTATGGGTTTCTGGAGCATGATGATATTCCTTTTTGTTCTAACAGTTGGCTTTATTTATGAATGGAAAAAGGGGGCGCTGGAATGGGAGTAATCAGAAGTCTTTTTGATTTTGGCATGAAAAGAAATGTAAAACAGGCAGTAGGATTTTATTTTTTTTATCTAATAATATCGGCCATTATCGGTGGCGGCGCTGCAATTTTTCTGGTCCCAAATAACCTTCAACCTCATGAGGAGTTTATACAGGGAATGAAAGTTGGTTGGGGGATTGGCATAATAATATGCTCTATACTTTCAATACTTATTCTTAAGGCAAAAAAAACATATAATGCTAAAAGCTACGCCATAATAGGCCTAGCTGTTTTAGGTTCTATATTTATTGGAAACCTTGTTGGTTTAGGATTCTTGGCGTATATGACGACAAGGGAAGCAAGCGTAACAACCACACCCACTGCTTAAAGGATAGTTTGATGAAATATCTTATTAACCCCATAAAACCAGGCAAAGATCAGGATTTAATAATTGGCAAGGTTGCTGAGGAAATTACTGATAAAGGATTTGTAATTGCAAACCTTGATAATCTGGTTAACTGGGCGCGTACGGGTTCTCTATGGCCTATGACATTTGGTCTTGCATGCTGCGCAGTGGAAATGATGCAGGCCGCTGCCAGCCGTTATGATATGGATAGGTTTGGCATGTTATTCCGCCCAAGCCCTCGTCAATCTGACGTTATGATTGTTGCAGGAACGCTTTGTAATAAAATGGCGCCAGCCCTTAGAAAGGTTTATGACCAGATGCCTGAACCGCGCTGGGTGATTTCCATGGGGTCATGCGCTAATGGCGGTGGCTATTACCATTATTCCTATTCAGTTGTTAGAGGTTGTGACCGCATAGTTCCCGTGGATGTATATGTTCCTGGCTGCCCGCCCACCGCTGAAGCGCTTATGTACGGTGTATTGCAATTACAGAAAAAAATTCATCGGACTGGCACTATATTAAGGAGAGCTTAGTAATGAGATTATTATTCTTTGTATTTTTATTTTCCGTGGCCGTATCAGCGGAGGCCTGCATTCCAAAGCCACCAGAAGAAAAATTGAAAGAACTTGATACAAATGGTGATGGCTCAATATCGCTGGAGGAATATAAAACTGACAGGCAGAAGAAATATCAGGAAGAAATAAAACTGCTGGAAAAAGAAAGTGGCGGAGCGGCACCAGCAATACAAGAAATTGGCGCTGACCCGGCAAAAAGAAGGAAGCAGATTGATGAATTGTTTGGTGACAAAAAAAGCAGTGAGTTTTTTAATCAGCAGGATTTAAATAAAGACGGCAAGATTGATCTTGAGGAAATAAAGAAAAATCAGGAAGACAGCCGTAATAAAAGTTTGGGATGCGGATAAAATGCAAGAATTTATTGACCATATAAAATCAAAGGTGGCAAAAATTGAAGTCAGGGATGAGATAATCTCGGGCGAACTTATTTTACATGTTAATTACCTAAATATAGCTGAATTTCTTAAATTCCTGCGCGATGATAAAAAATGCCAGTTTAAAGTTCTTACTGATATTACCTGTGTTGATTATCCAGACAGGGAAGAAAGGTTTGAAGTTATTTATAATCTGCTTAGTCTGAAAAATAATATAAGGGTGAGAGTGAAGGTTGTTGCTGATGAAACCACCCAGATTCCATCAGTTACAAAAATATTCAGCTCGGCCGGATGGTTTGAGCGTGAAGTTTTTGATATGTATGGCGTGCAGTTTACCGGCCACCCTGATCTTCGCCGCATCCTTACCGATTATGGCTTTGAAGGCCACCCGCAACGCAAGGATTTTCCGCTCACCGGTTATGTTGAACTGCATTATGACGCAGATAAGAAACGCGTGGTGTATGCACCGGTAAAACTTGATCAGGAATTCCGTAATTTTGATTTCCTAAGCCCGTGGGAAGGAACAAAATATGTTACTCCGCCACTGCCGGGAGATGAGAAAGCAAAAACGCCACCTCCAGCCGCACCAGCACCAACTGCTGCACCAGAAAAAGAGAAGAAAAAAGCATGAGTAAAGCAGTAGACATAAAAAACCTTACACTTAACTTCGGCCCGCAACACCCGGCGGCACATGGCGTATTGCGCTTAATTCTTGAAATGGACGGCGAAGTTATTGAGCGGGCAGACCCGCATATCGGCCTTCTGCACCGTGGAACAGAAAAATTAATTGAACATAAAACTTATCTGCAGGCGGTTCCGTATTTTGACCGTTTAGATTACGTTTCCCCAATGTGCCAAGAACATGCTTATGCGCTGGCTGTTGAAAAACTGCTGAACTGTGAAGTTCCTATACGCGCAAAATATATCCGCGTTATGTTTTCTGAATTAACACGCATACTAAACCATATATTAAACATCACCACACAGGCGATTGATATTGGCGCAACCACGCCACTGCTCTGGCTTTTTGAGGAGCGTGAAAAAATACTTAATTTCTATGAAAGGGCATCTGGCGCACGCTTCCACTCCGCTTATTTCCGCCCGGGAGGCGTTTCAGAAGATCTGCCAAAAGGTTTACTGGAAGATATTGCTGCATTTATAGAAAGCTATCCAAAATATCTTGCGGATGTTGAATCATTGCTTACTGAGAACAGAATCTTTAAGCAACGCATGGTGGATATTGGAATTGTGACGGCAGAACAGGCGATGGACTGGGGCTTTTCCGGCCCGATGCTGCGCGGTTCCGGCATTGCATGGGATTTACGCAAAAGCCAGCCATATGATGTTTACGATAAAATGGATTTTGATATCCCTATTGGCAAAAACGGTGACTGTTATGACCGTTATTTGATACGTGTTCAGGAAATGTATCAATCAATAAAGATTATCAAACAGTGCCTGGCGGAAATTAAGCCTGGGCCAGTGAAAACACTTGATAGAAAAGTTGCTCCACCACCACGCGCGGAAATGAAGCGTTCAATGGAAGCCTTAATCCATCACTTTAAGTTATATACGGAAGGATATAAAGTTCCAGCAGGTGAAACTTATACCGCAGTTGAAGCCCCAAAAGGTGAATTCGGGGTTTACCTTGTTTCCGACGGAACGAATAAACCTTATAGATGCCGCTTGCGTGCGCCGGGATTTGTTCACCTTCAGGCGCTTGATTTTATGGCAAAGGGACATATGTTGGCAGACGTTGTTAATATAATAGCAACGCAGGATATCGTATTTGGGGAAGTTGATAGATGAGCGCAGTAAAAAAAGCTGTAAGACAGCCGGAAACCTTCGAGTTTACCAAGGAAAATCTTGCGAAGGCAAAAAAGATTATTGCTAAATATCCAAAAGGGAAACAAGCGAGTGCTGTATTGCCGCTGCTTGATTTAGCGCAGCGCCAGAATGATAACTGGGTGCCGGAAGCGGCAATGCGCTGCATCGCTGAAATGCTGGATATGGCATATATCCGCGTTTATGAAGTGGCAACTTTCTACACCATGTTTAACCTTGCGCCGGTTGGCAAAAACTTCATACAAATTTGCAGAACAACACCATGTTGGCTGCGCGGTTCTGATGATGTTACCAAGGTTTGCAAAGATGAACTTGGAATTGGCGTTGGTGAATCAACAGAAGATGGAAACTTTACGATTGTTGAAGTGGAATGTTTGGGTGCATGTGTGAATGCGCCAATGATTCAGATAAATGATCATTTCTATGAAGACCTGAATCCAGAAAACATGAAAAAATTATTAAGTGATTTAAAGGCCGGAAAAAAAACGAAACTCGGTTCTCAAATGGGCAGGCAATGCTCTGCACCGATTACGGGACTCACCACCTTAAAAGAAGTAGGTAAAAAATAAGTGAAAGATTTAATTAAAATAGCAGTTCTTATTTTTGTTTTTGTTGTTACTTCAGCAAATGCATCTCCGTTAAAAGAGCAAAAAATAACTTTTGAGAAAGGAGAAAAGAAATTTAAAATTAATAAAGAAGATGGGTTTTGTGAGGTGTGTGAATCAGAAATTTATTATCCTAAGTTTGAAGGAAACCCTGCCGGAATAAAAAAGATAAATGAAAATGTAAAAAAATTTGCTGAAGGCTTTAAATGCACAAAAGAAAATTCGATTTCTGATTTAAACTATAAAATAACTCATAATGATGGGGCGTATTTAAGCATTTTATTTGATGTTGGAACTCTTATGTGTGGCGGTGGTGGCAGCTGCCACGGACATTCCATGGCAAGGATTTATAATGTGAGTACCGGAGACGTAATTTCATTTTCAGATGTGATAATGGGTGAGAATCAAGAAAAGATTAAGAGCGTCATGCTAAATAATTTTACAGATTTGAATGGTGAACAAAAGAAATTATTTAAAGAACACTTGGATAAAAATTTAAAGACTTTGGCATTTTTTATTGAAAATAAGCAGTTCTATATTAATGCTGATTACTTTTTTAATTGTGCTGATGGTAGTTTTCAGCCAGTGAAAATAGGCAAAGAATTTATTAAAAATGATGCAATTAAGGATATTTTGGAAAAATAGTTATGCTAGCAGATAAAGACAGGATATTTACGAATCTATACGGTCAGCAACCTTGGAACCTGAAGGAAGCCAAGAAGCGCGGTGACTGGGATAACACCAAGAAAATATTAGAGCTTGGGCCAGAAAAGATTATCGAAGAAATAAAAAACTCTGGCCTTCGTGGCCGCGGCGGGGCTGGTTTCCCGACTGGTATGAAATGGAGCTTCATGCCAAAAGAATCAAAAGATGGAAGACCATCTTACCTTGTGGTTAATGCTGATGAATCAGAACCTGGAACATGCAAAGACCGGGATATGATAAGAAATGAACCGCATAAATTAATCGAAGGTTGTTTGATTGCCGGTTTTGCCATGCGCACCGTTGCAACATACATATACATACGCGGCGAATATTATGATGAAGCTGTAATCCTGCAAGCGGCGATTGATGAAGCATATGCAGATGGTTTGCTTGGCAAAAACGCCTGTGGTGCAGGATTTAATTATGATGTTTATCTGCATCGCGGCGCAGGGGCATATATTTGCGGTGAAGAAACCGCGCTGCTTGAAAGTTTGGAAGGCAAGAAAGGTCAGCCACGCCTGAAACCGCCGTTCCCTGCTGGCTCTGGTTTATATGGCTGCCCAACAACAGTTAATAACGTTGAAACAATAGCGGTTGCGCCAACAATCATGCGAAGGGGTGCTGCATGGTTCGCCAGCTTCGGCAGGCCGAATAATTCAGGAACAAAAGTATTCTGTATCTCCGGCCATGTGAACCATCCATGCAACGTGGAAGAAGCAATGAGCATTCCGCTTAAAGAATTAATTGAAAAACATGCCGGTGGGGTAAGAGGTGGTTGGGATAATTTACTTGCCGTGATCCCTGGCGGCTCTTCGACACCTGTTATAACTAAGCCAATCTGCGAAACTGTGCTGATGGATTTTGATGCTCTCAAGGAACAGCGCACCGGGCTTGGTACTGCCGCTGTTATCGTGATGGATAAATCCACTGATATAATAAAAGCAATTACAAAACTCAGCAAATTCTATATGCATGAATCCTGCGGGCAGTGTACACCTTGCCGTGAAGGCACTGGCTGGCTTTACCGCATTATGTGCCGCATGGTGGATGGCACTGCAGCTTTGGAAGAAATCGACCAGTTGGAAGATATCTCAAGAAAAATTGAAGGCCACACAATATGTGCGCTGGGTGATGCGGCGGCGTGGCCTGTACAAGGCTTGATACGCCACTTCCGCCCAGTAATGGAAGAAAGAATAAAAGCATATAGAGAAAAGAGGGCGGCATGAAAAAATTATTTTTATTACTCACTCTAGTTATATCTTGCGGTAATGCAGTTGCGCTTGCCCCGCCAAGAGATAAGGAAGAAGCTAAAAAATTTGAGGAAATGGCCTGTAACCCGTGTGAACAGGATGATGCACATTGCAATGAACAGAAGGCAAAACTTTCCAAAGATTCAGAATACAACCTTTATGTCTACTCATCAGTTACTGAAGAGCAGCGTATGAAAAAACAATATCCTTTAGATGATGCAGTGGAATCTTTCCTGAAAGATCCAAAAAGAAAGATTAACGATAAAAAAACCTGCAAATGGTATGAGGGGGTGGAGCAGTAATGCCAAAGATAAAAATAAATGGTGAAGAAGTTGATGTTGAACCGGGGATGACGGTTCTCCAGGCATGCGAACAGGTGGGGATTGAAATTCCACGCTTCTGTTACCATGAGCGTTTATCAATTGCTGGAAATTGCCGTATGTGCCTGGTGGAAGTTTCCCCAGGCCCGCCAAAACCGCAAGCCTCATGCGCACTTCCGGTTGCCGAAAAAATGGAAGTTAAAACAAATACGCCAATGGTTAAGAAGGCGCGTGAAGGGGTGATGGAATTCCTTCTAATAAACCACCCGCTTGATTGCCCTATCTGTGACCAGGCCGGTGAGTGTGACCTGCAAGACCAAGCTATGGCATATGGTTCCGGCAACAGCAGGTATAAAGAACCAAAGCGTTCAGTACCTGAAAAGAATTTTGGCCCGCTTATACAAACTTTCATGACACGCTGCATACACTGCACACGCTGTGTACGCTTTGCTACCGAAGTTGCAGGTGTTCCTGTTCTTGGCGGAACCAGCCGTGGTGAGCATATGGAAATAGGCACTTATGTTGAAAAATCCATCAATTCAGAACTTTCTGGCAACCTTGTTGATCTTTGCCCGGTTGGTGCTTTAACCAGCAAGCCATATGCATATAAAGCAAGGCCGTGGGAACTGAAAAAAACAGAAAGCATTGATGTTATGGATGCTGTTGGTAGCAATATAGTTGTAGGCGCGCGCGGAAATGAAGTTTTGCGAATACTTCCGCGCATCAACGAAGAAGTGAATGAAGAATGGATCTCCGATAAAACGCGTTACGCATGTGATGGTTTAACAAATCAGCGTCTCGACAGGCCATATGTTAAGAAAAACGGCAAGCTAAAACCAGCCTCCTGGAGGGAAGCATATAATGCAGTTTCAGAAGCATTAAAGGATCTAAATGGGAAGGAAATTGCAGCGATTGCAGGTGATTTTGCCGATGCAGAAGCGATGTTTGCGCTTAAGACATTAATGGAAAATCTGGGCAGCCCGAACCTTGACTGCAGACAGGATGGAGCAAAGATAGATAACAAAGTAAGGGCCGGTTATCTCTTTAATTCAGGTATTGCTGGAATTGACCAGGCGGATGTTTGTCTACTTATTGGTACCAACCCGCGCTGGGAAGCGCCAATCATCAATTCGCGCCTGAGGAAGCGTTATGTTGCAGGTGGGTTTAAAATAGCAAATATCGGCCCGGCACTAGATTTAACATTCCCGGTAGAAAACCTGGGTGAAGGAACGGATGCTCTTACCGAAATATTAGAGGGCAAGAGCACTTTCAGCAAAACATTAAAGGCTGCAAAAAATCCGATAATCATAGTTGGGTCAGCAGTTTTTGCGCGCAAAGATGCTCTGGCAATTCTTGATATAATTTCAGAAATTTCAGAAAAATTCGGTGTGGTGAAGGAAGGCTGGAATGGCTATAACGCATTGCAGCGTGCCGCTTCCCGCGTTGCCGGTTTGGATATGGGGTTCCTGCCACAGAAGGGTGGTGAAGACACAGATGGAATAGTAAAAGCATCAGAAGCCGGAAGAATCAAAGCCATTTTCCTTCTCGGCGCCGATGAGCTTGATATGAAGAGATTCGGTGAAGCATTTGTTGTATATATAGGAACACATGGTGATGCTGGCGCACACCGCGCTGATGTCATACTTCCTGCATGTGCATATACTGAAAAGAATGCAATATATATAAATACAGAAGGCAGGCCGCAAAAAACAAAACTTGCCGTGTTTGCCCCAGGTGAAGCAAAGGAAGACTGGAGAATATTAGTTGAACTTGCAGAGGAGCTTGGTAAAGGGATTAATTTTTCAAGCCTGAAAGAAGTAAGAAAAGCTTTATTTAAGGCAGTTCCACATATAGAAAAATTTGAGCAGATAACACCAACAGAATTCAAAAGACTGGGAAAGGCAGGAAAAATGCTTAAAAGCGCATTTGAATATCCTATAAAAAATTTCTATATGACTGACCCTATAAGCCGTGCATCAAAAACCATGGCCGAGTGTACATCTGAATTCATAAAACCTGAAAAGTTGAAAAAAGAGAAGGTAGCCTGATGGATTTTTTAGAATTGTTTGAATTGCTAAAACCGTTATTGATCATAGTAGGAAAAATACTACTTATAATCATGCCTTTGCTTGTGTTTGTTGCATACCTTACGCTTGCTGAGCGTAAAATTATTGCCTTCATGCAGCTACGCTTGGGGCCAAACCGTGTGGGGCCATTTGGGTTACTACAGCCGATAGCAGATGCGGTGAAGCTGATGTTCAAAGAAGTCATAATCCCGCAAAACTCAAACAAGTTCATGTTCATCGTTGCGCCGATGATAACTTTCATGCTGGCGCTTATTGGCTGGGCAGTAATTCCATTTGGTGAAGGGCTTGTGCTTGCCAATATAAATGTTGGCATCCTTTATCTTCTGGCGATTTCTTCGCTGGGTGTATACGGTATTATAATCTCTGGTTGGGCCAGCAACTCTAAATATGCGTTCCTTGGCGCAATACGCTCTGCGGCGCAAATGGTTTCATATGAAGTCTCCATAGGTTTTGTAATCATAACCGTATTACTTTTTGTTGGTTCACTTAACTTAAGTGACATTGTTATGGCGCAGAAAGATGGCTGGTTTGCATTTTCAATCTTATTTCCAATGTTCATAATATTTTTTATCTCTGCGCTGGCTGAAACAAACCGCCACCCTTTCGATTTACCAGAAGCGGAATCAGAACTTGTGGCTGGTTATAACGTGGAATATTCATCCATGACATTCTCACTTTTCATGCTTGGCGAATACGCAAACATGATACTAATGAGCGCAATTACAACAATTTTGTTTCTGGGAGGCTGGCTGCCCCCATTTGATTTTGCGCCATTTACCTGGATTCCAGGACCTATATGGTTTTTTCTGAAGATATCTTTCCTGTTATTCGTTTTTATATGGATAAGGGCAACTATTCCAAGATATAGATACGACCAGCTTATGCGGCTTGGTTGGAAAGTATTTTTACCAATTTCTTTATTTTGGGTTGTTTTAACAGCGGGGTATTTGGTTTACTTTGATAAGCTGCCTAAATAAAACAAAATCATTCTGCCGGGAAATCTGCTTGTCACACCCGTACTCAAATCCTCATGTATGTTTTAATACACTCCGGTTTTCCGTTCGGGTGTTCCAGCGCGCTTTCCTCAGCATAATGGTTTTGGGAAGTTTTCTCCTGCCTATATTAGCATTTGCTTCATCTACAATTGAGAGTAATGAAAAGTACGCATCGATAGTAATAGATGCAAAAACTTATGAAATATTGCATGAAGTTAATGCTGATAAACCAAGGTATCCAGCCTCTCTAACTAAGCTGATGACTCTTTACCTCACCTTTAATGAAATAAGGAATAAGCAGCTATACTTGGGTCAGATGATAAAAGTATCAGAGCGTGCGGCAGACCAATGGGAAACAAAATTGGGGCTAAAAGAAGGAGAGTTGATTTCTGTAGAAGATTGCATAAGGGGGCTGATTGTAAGATCAGCAAATGACTGTGCCGTGGTACTTGCTGATGCAATTGCGGATACAGAATTCTATTTTGCCATTAAAATGTCAAAAATGGCAAAGAAGCTGGATTTGGATAACACAAGATTTACCAATGCTCACGGATTGCCTGATAGAAGGCAAAAAACAACTGCACAAGATATTGCAAAGCTTGCGCTGGCACTTAAGCGCGATTTTCCCGAGTATTACCATTACTTCGGGGAAACCGAATACCTCTTTCATGACAAACTATTTTATTCACATAATAATATCACTAAGTGCTATGAGGGAGCGCAAGGAATGAAAACCGGATTCATAAATGATTCAGGCTATAACATAGTAAGTACGGTAACGCGTGATGGAAAGGATGTTCTTGCTATAGTTCTTGGCGGTGAAACTGGTTTGCAAAGAGATAAGCATATGGTTGAAATCCTTAATAAATATTTTCCGCCAACAAGCAGGAGCTATTGGGCCAATCTATCTCCGGTTAAACCAGAATTCACTTCTACCTGTGACGCTTTGGCACATGTGGATGAAAAAGGGTAATTCTACTATGCTGGTCATTAATGAAGATTTTTTTTGCGCTTCCGTTGCTCACGTACCGTTAATGTACGTTTCGCTACGGTTCTCAAAAAATCATTCATTTCTAACTCAGCCTAGCGAATTACAAAATTATCTTAATAGGGCTTGCGATTAAATGAAGGATAATTTATTAATCTATAAGAATTTTTATGGCAATTTTAGATAGAACAGCACGCTCACTTTTTCTTACCGAACTATGGCTCGGCATGTGGCTTACGTTCAAATATATGTTCAAGAAAAAAGTGACCATAAACTATCCGTATGAAAAAGGGCCAATAAGCCCAAGGTTCCGTGGTGAACATGCTTTGCGCAGGTATCCTAATGGAGAAGAGCGCTGCATTGCCTGCAAATTATGCGAGGCCATATGCCCTGCCCAGGCTATTACCATTGAAGCGGAAGTAAGGGAAGATGGCAGCCGCCGCACCACTCGCTATGATATTGATATGACAAAATGCATATACTGTGGCTTTTGCCAGGAAGCCTGCCCGGTTGATGCTATTGTTGAGGGGCCTAATTTTGAATACGCAACTGAAACCCATGCAGAACTTCTTTATAACAAAGACAAGCTTCTTGCTAATGGTGAGCGTTGGGAAAAAGAAATTGCTGCAAATATTTTGGCTGATGCACCATACAGATGAATATTACGATTGAACTACTGCAAACTTTATTATTCTATGCATTCTCTGCAGTGACTGTTATTGCTGCCTTGATGGTCATATCCCTTAAAAATCCTGTGCACTCGGTGCTCTCGCTTATACTAGCGTTTTTCAGTTCTGCGTGGCTTTTTATAATGCTTGGGGCTGAATTTGTAGCGATGATTCTTATCATTGTTTATGTGGGAGCGGTTGCCGTTCTCTTCCTTTTCGTTGTTATGATGATGGATATTAATTTTGCTGAGTTAAAACAGGGATTCTTAAAATATCTTCCGGCGGGATTCCTGGTTGGAGTTATACTGTTCATTGAAATTGCGGCGATTATGATTTTTTCCACAAACAATGATAGTACAAAGTTTTTCACTCCTGAAGTAAAAGCGAAAATAACAATTAGTAATACAGAAGCGCTTGGCAATATTTTATACACGGATTACTTTTTAGTATTCCAGATGGCCGGCCTTATTTTGCTTGTAGCTATGATAGGGGCTATTGTCCTTACCCTTCGCCACAGGCCAGGTGTTAAACGCCAGAAAGCATGGCGCCAAGTTTCACGTAACCCTAAAGATTCAATTCAGCTTGTAAAAGTTGAGACAGGTAAAGGAATATGATTGAGATACCGGCAGTTGGCCTTACCCATTTCCTGATTCTTGCTACGATATTATTTACTATCGGCATCTGTGGCATTTTTCTAAACAGAAAAAATATAATCACACTCCTGATGTCTATTGAATTGATGCTGCTGGCTGTAAATATAAATTTCGTTGCATTCTCTGCCTACCTTAATGATCTTTTTGGTCAGGTATTTACAATTTTCATATTGACCGTTGCTGCTGCTGAGGCTGCAATCGGCCTTGCCATACTTGTTGTTTATTTCAGGAACCGTGGCGATATTTCTGTTGAAGATATTAACGTGATGAAGGGATAATATAAATAATGGAAATTCTTATTGTATTTTTACCATTACTTGCTGCAATTTACGTAGGGTTTTCCTCACGCAGCATTCCATTTGAAAGGGCTCAGCTTATAACTTGCGTTTGCACCGGGTTATCTGCAATTTTTTCCTATATAGTTTTTTATCAGGTAGCTATTCTTGGCCATCCCAGGACAATTTCACTGCTGGACTGGATTGATTCAGGAGATTTCTATGTTACCTGGTCAATAAGAGTTGATGCGCTAACAGCAGTTATGCTTGTTGTTGTAACAACTGTTTCAACGCTGGTGCATGTTTATTCTGTTGGTTACATGAGCCACGACCCATACAAGCCGCGCTTTATGGCATATCTTTCATTATTTACATTTTTTATGCTTATGCTGGTGACTGCCGATGATTTTCTTCAGCTTTTCCTTGGTTGGGAAGGAGTTGGCTTATGTTCATACCTGCTTATTGGTTTTTGGTATCAAAAACCATCTGCAAATGCGGCAGCCATAAAGGCATTCATTGTTAACCGCGTGGGGGATTTTGGTTTTGCACTTGGCATATTTGCCATTTTTCTTGTATTCGGGAATATTGGGTTTGATGAGGTTTTCAGCCAGGCTGCATCTTTTGCGGAAGCAAAAATAAGGTTCATTGGATTTGAAGTTCATACCCTGACGCTGATTTGCATATTGCTGTTCATAGGGGCAATGGGAAAATCTGCCCAATTAGGATTGCATACATGGCTTCCTGATGCCATGGAAGGCCCAACCCCTGTTTCGGCATTAATACATGCCGCAACAATGGTAACCGCCGGAGTATTCCTTGTTGCGCGCTGCTCCCCACTTTTTGAATATGCGCCCGAGGCCCTTGCATTTGTTGCGATTATAGGTGCAACTACTGCATTATTTGCCGGAACAATCGCAATTACGCAAAATGATATCAAAAAAGTAATTGCCTACTCCACCTGCAGCCAGCTTGGCTATATGTTCTTTGCCTGCGGGGTTTCTGCTTATTCAGCAGGGATATTTCACCTTATGACGCATGCTTTCTTCAAAGCATTGTTATTTCTTGGTGCTGGCAGCGTAATCCATGCCATGTCTGATGAGCAAGATATACAGAAGATGGGTGGTATATGGAAAAAGATTCCTGCAACATATGCGCTTTTCTGGATAGGATCTTTAGCACTTGCGGGCATCCCGCCTTTTGCAGGATTCTTCTCAAAAGATATAATACTTGAATCAGCATATGCAGCAGGAACGGAGATTGGCAGGTATGCCTACTGGATGGGTATTGCAGCAGCATTCCTGACAGCATTTTACTCATGGCGCCTGATAATACTCACATTCCACGGAAAACCAAGAGCCAGCAAAAAGATTATGGAGCATATACATGAATCACCAAATATAATGATGATACCCCTTTATCTGCTTGCTGCTGGTGCAATCTTTTCCGGTGCCATAGGGGTTTATGCTTTGCATATGATTGAAGCTGGTGGCGATTTCTGGAAGGGATCTATTATGGTGCTTGAACACAATAATCCACTGGAAAAAGCCCATCACGTTCCTGCGCTGGTAAAATTTTCTCCTTTGATTGCTGGATTATCCGGAATATTGCTGGCGTATCTGCTCTATATACCATCTATGAATTTACCAAAGAAGATAGCGCACGTATTTTCGCCAATATATAAATTATTCTATAACAAATGGTATTTTGATGAGATATATGATGCGGTTTTTGTAAACCCGGCAAAAAATATTGGACTCACATTATGGAAATTTTTTGATGTTAAGGTTATTGATGGCATAGGCCCTAATGGATTTGCAGGATTAACCAGGAGCTTTGCTTCCCGCCTTAGCAGGTTCCAGACCGGTTATGTATATCACTATGCATTTGTAATGATTGCAGGACTTGTTGGTCTTGTTACATGGTACATGATACAAATTTTGGCGGTTGACTGATGTTAAACATTGAAGAAATACCTTTGTTGTCGCTTACAATATTTTTTCCAGTGCTTGGAGCGTTGGCAATAATGCTTTTTGCAAGGGAAAAAAGTGAAAGTTTGGAAAAGGCTGCAAAAGTTATTGCGCTCATTACTACTATCCTGACTTTAATTATTTCTCTATGCCTGCTTTATCACTTTGATCCAAATTATGCCGGGTTCCAGTTTGAAGAACTTGTGCCGTGGATTAAAGGATATGACATAAATTACAGAGTTGGGGTGGATGGAATATCAATTTATTTTGTAATACTTACCACACTTCTTATGCCTATCTGTATCTTGTGCAGTTGGAAAACAATTGATAAGAAAGTTTCACTTTTCATGGTTTCCTTCCTTATCATGGAAACGCTGATGATAGGTGTTTTTGCCGCACTTGATTTTGTTTTATTCTATCTTTTCTTTGAAGCGGTTCTGATACCTATGTTCCTTATAATCGGCGTGTGGGGTGGTGATAACAGGATTTACGCCGCATTCAAATTCTTCCTTTATACACTTGTTGGCTCTGTTCTTCTGCTTATCGCAATGATTTATATTTATGTGCAGCTTGGAACAACAGACATTGTCATTCTTACAAATGAAGTTCCAAAATTTGCCCTAAGTATACAAAAATGGCTGTGGCTAGCGTTTTTTGCTTCCTTTGCGGTAAAAGTTCCCATGTGGCCGTTCCATACCTGGCTACCGGATGCGCACGTACAGGCGCCAACCGCAGGATCAGTGATACTTGCTGGAGTTCTGCTTAAGATTGGAGGGTATGGGTTCTTAAGATTCTCACTGCCTATGCTGCCTGAGGCATCACACTATTATGTTCCGTTTGTATTTATCCTGAGTGTGGTGGCGATAATTTATACTTCTTTAGTAGCGCTTATGCAGGAAGATATGAAAAAGCTTATTGCTTACTCATCTGTAGCGCATATGGGGTTTGTAACTCTTGGCATATTCACCTACAAATTTAATGCCATTGATGGTGCAATTTTCCAAATGATAAGCCACGGAATTGTATCTGCTGCACTTTTCCTCTGTGTTGGGGTTGTATATGACCGTATGCATACAAAAGAGATAAAATTCTATGGCGGTTTAGTGAATAACATGCCGCGCTATGCTGTGCTCTTTATGATATTCACCATGGCTTCCATAGGATTTCCTGGAACAAGCGGGTTTGTTGGTGAATTCCTAATTCTACTTGGAACATTCGGGAGGAGCAAATTTATTACCATGCTTGCTGCAACCGGTGTTGTTCTTGGCGCTGCCTATATGTTGTGGCTCTACCGCAAAGTTGTTTTCGGTGAAATGACAAACAAGAAATTAAAAAACATAAAGGATATAGATATATTTGAGAGGTTTACCCTTATCCCACTAGCTATTATTGCTATACTTATTGGGGTATACCCCTCATTGATATTAAAATATACAGGTGGGTCGGTAAACCAGCTGATAAAAGGAACAAAATTCATGGAGTATGATGCTGGTCCTTCGCCGCTTGGCAATCTAATGATTGATCCACCGCTAGCAGAAGAAGAAAATTCTGAACAGCAGGAAGAGATGCCTCAGGATGAACAACAACCAACGGAGGGAGTACAGTAATATGTACCTTGCAGATATTGCTTTCGTTGTACCTGAACTTTTCCTGACGACCGCCACCATTATACTTTTAATGTTTGGTGTCTTTATGAAAAACAGCTTTACACGCTCGCTTTCCCGCCTCTCAATATTTACACTGGCTATAACCATCTATCTAATTCTTATGGTGCCAACAATAGAGGGGGTTACATTCCATAATCTATTGATATCGAACAGCTTTATACTGTTTGCTAAGTTTATAATTCTTGCTGCTGCTGCGGTTGTTATCCTTATATCAATTGAAAGTCTTAAGGGTGAAAATGCATTCTTTGAATTTCCGGTAATAATACTTCTTTCAGTAATAGGCATGATGATCATGGTATCATCAAACGACTTTATTACACTTTATATGGGGCTTGAGATGCAATCTTTGAGCCTTTACATATTGGCTGCAAGTAACCATAACTCTATAAAGTCTTCTGAAGCCGGACTAAAGTATTTCATACTTGGTGCGCTGGCTTCCGGTATTTTCCTGTTTGGTGTTTCAATGATATATGGCTTTGCAGGAACCACCAGCTTTAGCGAACTTGCAAAAATATATACCTATCTGTCTGAATCGGAAAAATCACTTTCTCTTGGGGTTATGGTGGGCATGATTATGATAATAATCGCGCTTTGCTTTAAGATATCTGCCGTTCCTTTCCATATGTGGGTGCCAGATGTATATGAGGGATCGCCAACGCCTGTAACAGCATTCTTTGCTACAGTTCCAAAAGTTGCTGCGCTTATATTGTTCATAAGAGTTATGCAAGAAGCATTCGGTGGCCTAGTTGACCAGTGGGGGCAAATTATTCAGATTATTGCAGCGGCTTCTATGATTCTTGGTGCAATTGCAGCAATAAAACAGAAGAATATAAAAAGACTTATGGCATATAGCTCTATAGGCCATGTTGGGTATATATTACTTGGCCTTCTGGCCGGAGAGACAAAAGGTATACAAGCAGTGCTTATTTACATAAGTATTTATGTAATAATGAGCATAGGCACATTTACCTGTATCTTACTCATGAAGAGGGATGGAAAACATTTTGAGGATATAAAAGACCTTGCCGGAATTTCAAAGACCAACCCAATATTTGCGCTTGTGTTCAGTGTTTTTATGTTCTCTATGGCTGGAATCCCACCGCTTGCAGGTTTCTTTGCAAAATTTTATATATTCCTGGCAGCAGTAGAAAAAGGGCTATACATGCTTTCTATCGTTGGTGTTATGGCGAGCGTTATTGCTGCATATTATTACCTGAATATCGTAAAAATAATTTATTTTGATGAAGGTGACAGAGCAATTGACAGAAGATATTCATTTTTCATGAAGGCAACGCTCCTGCTGGCAAGTTTATTTAATTTGTTCATGTTTATTTATCCAGCTCCATTTTTTGATATCGCAAAAGATGCAGCTTCAGCATTGTTTTCATGAAACATATTGTAGACCTGCCGAGATCCATATCCCTTCATACATTTGATGTGATAGGAAGCACCAATGAGAAGGCCAAGGAAATGAGTGTTGACGGAGCCGGTGACTGGACTGTAATTTGGTCGCGGGCGCAAAATAACGGCAAGGGGAGATTTGGAAAAAAGTGGATATCCCCAGTTGGAAATTTATATTTATCTATATTACTGAAGCCAAACTATAATTTGGAAGCCTGCTCTAAAATCTCATTCCTTGCGGCGGTTGCAGTAAAAGAGGCTATCAAGAATTCTGTGATTCCTGAATCAACAATCAGTTTTAAATGGCCAAACGATGTTTTACTTAATAATAAAAAAGTGGCCGGAATATTGCTGGAATCATCATTCAAGGCGAATGCCAAAAAGGTGGACTGGCTAGTGGTTGGTGTTGGTATTAATGTAAAGAATTTTCCTGAAAACGTTGATTATCCAGCAACTTCACTCGAAAACCAAGGGGCTGAGAACATCAATGTTCAGCAAATTATGGAAAAATTCATAAAATCCTTTATAAAATTACAGAAACAGTTTGATGATTCCGGCTTTGCGGAAATAAGAAAAAAATGGCTGGAAAGCGCTGAAGGCAAAAATAAGACTATTAAGATCAAAACTGCCCAGAAAATTATTGCTGGGACTTTTAAGGATATAGATGAGGATGGACTTTTAGTTATAAAAACAGATGATGGCAAAATGAAAAAAATATCTGCGGGTGAAGTATTTTTCGATAATGATGGAGCATTAAATGCTGCTGGCAATTGATGCAGGTAACACGAACACAGTATTTGCTGTATTCGATAAGAATAAGCTGAAAGGGCAGTGGCGGTTCATTACTGATCCTAAAAGAACCGCGGATGAGCACGCACTTGGACTTATTACCCTTATGCAGATGGAGGGCATTAAATCTTCCGTTATAAAAGATGTTATTATTTCCAGCGTCGTGCCAAGAAGCCTTTTTTCCCTAAAAACTCTAGCGCGTCAATATTTCAGCTGCGAGCCGCTTGTGGTTGGTGAAGATGGCTTAAAAGTTAATATAAAAATTAGAGTGGATAAGCCATCTGAAGTTGGCGCGGATAGAATCGTTAATGCTGTAGAAGCACATAAGAAATTTAAGAAACCAGCCATAATACTTGATTTCGGCACTGCCACCACCTTTGATGTAATAAATGATAAAGGCGATTATTTAGGGGGCGTTATTGCACCAGGAATAAACCTTTCACTTGATGCCTTGCAGGCAGCAGCAGCAAAATTACCAGATGTTGCAATAAGAAAACCTGAAAAAGTTATAGCTACATCAACTATTCCAGCTATGCAATCTGGTATATATTGGGGATATGTTGGGTTGATAGAAGGTATATGCAACGGTATAAAGAAAGAGTACAATAAAAACATGATAGTAATTGCAACTGGCGGTCTTGCCTCCCTATTTTCAAAAGCTACCAAAGTCATAAATTATCATGAACCTGATTTAACCATCTACGGCCTTAATACAATATTTCAAGCAGCAATGAAGAAATAAGAAATGCATACAAATCTAAAAAAGCATAAGGACGACCTTATGTTCTTGCCTCTTGGCGGAGCAAACGAGATAGGTCTTAACGTCAATTTATATCACTATAAAGGCAAGTGGATCATGTTTGATCTTGGTGCCGGGTTTGCGGATGAGACGCTGCCAGGAATTGATATGCTTGTGCCTGACCTTGCATTTGTTCATCAGCTGAAAGGAGATTTCCTTGGTGTTGTTCTAACCCACGGCCATGAAGATCATTTGGGTGCCGTGCATTATCTTTGGAAAGAGCTAAGGTGCCAGATTTATGCGACTCCGTTTACAGCTGCGCTTGTTAGAAATAAGCTAAAAGAAACAAGCTATGCAAAAGATGTAAAAATAAAAATAGTTGATCCTGGCTCAAAATTCTCTGTTGGGCCATTTGATCTTGAGATGGTTCAGCTTACCCACTCTATACCTGAGATGAATGCGATAGCAATAAGGACAGAACACGGAAATATACTTCATACAGGCGATTGGAAGTTTGACCCAAATCCTCTTATAGGGCCACTTTCCAATGAAGAGGCACTAAAGCGATATGGCGATAAAGGTGTTTTAGCACTTGTCTGCGATTCAACAAACGTTTTCAGCCCAGGCCACTCTGGATCGGAGGGTGACCTGAAAGAAAGCCTTGCCGAGCTTATAGGGAAATGTCCAGGATTAGTTGTTGTTACTACGTTCGCCTCCAACGTGGCGCGTGTTGAAACCATATACAAAGCAGCAAAGGCAAATGGCAGGAAAGTGCTTATTACAGGCAGGTCACTACATAGGATTACCGGTGCGGCAAAGGAAACCGGGTATCTGAAGGATGTAATTTTTACGAATGAAAATGAATATAACAAGCTTAAGCGCAGCGAGATGCTTATAATTTCAACTGGATGCCAGGGTGAGGTTAATGCTGCCATAAGTAAAATGACAGAAGAGACACACGCATTTGTAAGATTGAAGCCTAATGATACCGTTATATTTTCCTCTAAAATTATTCCGGGTAATGAAAAGAAGATATTCCGCCTGTTCAACCGCTTTGTGGAAATGGGTGTGGAAGTCTATACAGAAAAAGATCATTTTGTGCATGTTTCCGGCCACCCAAACCGCGAAGAGCTGGAAAAAATGTATAAACTTACAAAACCGAAAATCGCTATCCCAGTTCATGGAGAGAGGGTGCACATACATGAGCATGTGAGATTTGCAGGGGAACTTGGTGTTCCGATTCCAATACAGGTGCAGAATGGTGACATAATCAAGATTGCTCCCGGTAAGCCGGAAAGGGTAGGGGTTGCACAGTCCGGTTATTATGCAGTTGATGGCTCATCCATAATCCCGCTTAATAGCGATATATTCAAAGTCAGGAGAAAATTACGTGATGGCGGCTTGGTAATGGTGACAATAGTAATTACCAACAAAGGCGAACTGGTTGCGCCACCAAAAATTATCGCTCCTGGCGTGCTTGATTCAAGGGAAGATAAAGAGCTCATCAACTATATGAGTGAAGAAATTGAATCTGCAATATCAGTGCAGAGGCGCCCTACCAATGAAACACTTGAGAACACTGCACGCAGTGCAGTAAGGCGTATATTTAAAAAGGAAGTAGGAAAACTTTCTACTATCGAAGTACAAATAATCAGGGTTTGATTATTATTTTACGTCTTTCCAAATTCTTTTTTTGGCAATATAGAAAAATACAGTTGATACAATAAGGAAAATAATAACCTTAATGCCCATCTGTTTTCTATGCTCCATTTCAGGCTCAGCAGCCCATTGCAGGAATACAGTTACATCACGAGCCATTTGTTCAACACTTGCATTTGTGCCATCCATATAAGAAACCTGACCATCATTAAGTGGTTTTGCCATGGCAATCTGGTTGCCAGGGAAATATATATTGTAATTCATGCCATCACCCATTTTCATGTCTACAGGGGCGTTTTCATAACCCTGCATCAATGAATATAAATAATTAGCGCCATTCTTGCGCGCTTTAATGATTAAGGAAAGATCTGGTGGATATGCGCCATTATTTGCTGCCCTTGCAGCTTTTTCATTGGCAAATGGAGCTGGTAATTTATCAGAAGGGCGGCCAGGACGTTCAAACATTTCACCCTTATCATTCGGGCCATCTTTTACCTGATAACCTGCAGCGATGGTTTTTACTTCGCCTTCGCTGAAGCCAAGAGCAGAAAGATTACGGAAAGATAAATATTTCATGGAATGGCAGGAAGCGCAGACTTCCTTATATACCTGATAACCCCTTTGTGCGGCCTGTTTGTCAACAGTTCCAAAAATGCCCTCAAAAGGCCATTTTACCTGCTTTAACTCAATTGACTCAGTGCTGGCAGAAGCACTTCCTGCGAATATCATTATAAAAGCTGTAATAAGTAATTTTTTCATATTATTTATTTTTCTTATAAGCGCTGCTGATTGATTCAGGCTCAGGAAGAGTTTTTTCATTCTTACTTAGCCAAGGTAAAATAAACAGGAAAAATGCAAAGTAATAAAGTGTTGCAAAACGTGCCAGTATTACATAAATGCCTTCAGGTGGCTTACCACCGAGATAAGTAAGTAAGAAGAAATCAAGCACAAATACCCAGAAGAATTTTTTAAACAGTGGACGATATTTACCGCTTTTTACACGAGATCTATCCAGCCAAGGCAGGAAAAATAGAACAAATATAGAACCAAACATTACAAGAACGCCGGCTAATTTATCTGGTATTGAACGGAGCATTGCATAATAAGGCAGGAAATACCATTCAGGTACTATGTGGGCAGGTGTGACCAAAGGATCAGCAGGGATATAATTATCTGGTTCTCCAAGTACATTTGGCAAGAAGAATATAAAGATAGAAAATATAATGAAGAAAACGCCATAACCAAGAAGATCCTTCATTACATAATGTGGGTGGAACGGAACAGTATCATTCTTTGATTTTACTTCCACGCCAGCAGGATTGTTAGCCCCATGCTGGTGAAGGGCGATTATGTGAAGCATTACAACGGCTATAATTAGAAAAGGAAGAAGATAGTGAAGAGAAAAAAACCTGTTGAGTGTTGGGTTATCTACAGAAAAACCACCCCAAAGCAAGGTAACGATGCTATCACCAATCAGTGGAAATGCTGAGAAAAGATTTGTAATTACGGTTGCTCCCCAAAAACTCATCTGTCCCCATGGTAAAACATAACCCATGAAAGCCGTTGCCATCATTATAAGGAATATAAGTACACCAAGACCCCATAAGAGTTCCCTAGGGGACTTGTGCGACCCATAAAAAATACCGCGACCAATGTGAATATAGATTGCAATAAAGAACATGGAAGCACCAACAGCATGCATATAGCGAAGGAGCCAGCCATAATTAACATCACGCATGATGTGTTCAACACTATCAAAAGCATGATTCACGTGAGGCGTATAATGCATTGCCAGGAAAATTCCGGTTGCGATCTGAAGTACTAATATAATTAGTGCGATAGAACCAAAGTTCCATGCATAGTTAAGATTTTTAGGAACAAAATACTGAGTGGAAGAATGTTCAAGGTAAGTAAATATTGGCAACCGGTAATCAATCCAGCCTATTATACCCTTCTTTTTCTGTTTTGGTTTTTCCATCTTTATCCAATCCTGACTAATGTATCAGTAACAAATTCATATTTTGGAACAGGCAGGTTCTTAGGTGCCGGACCTTTTCTTATACGGCCTGAAACATCATAATGTGAGCCATGGCATGGGCAGAACCAGCCGCCAAAATCACCCTTATTGTTAAGGGGTACGCAGCCAAGATGTGTACATACACCAACTGTAATAAGCCATTGTTCCTTACCTTTATGGACCCTGTCACTATCGCTTTGCTGATCAGGAAGGGAAGAAGAATCATCAGATTTTGCTTTAGCTATTTCTTCGGCTGTACGATGCCGTATAAACACAGGTTTTCCACGCCACATAACAGTAATTGACTGGCCTGGCTGTATAGGGGATAAATCTACCTCTGTTGAGGCTAGAGCAAGCACTTCGGCAGATGGATTCAAAGAATCTACAAATGGCCATACTACGGAAGCTGCGCCAACACCGGCAAGGGCTGTACTTGTTAAAACTATGAAATCACGGCGAGTTGACTTTGTATTATCTGACATAAAAAAATATGTAAAAAAATTCTAAAGCTTTTTTATGAAATTTTATCACTTATGTCCATATATTAATTTAATATTTAAGAATTTTTCTAAGAAAAATTATTTCAGAGTAGCAAATATATCAACAGCAAGTTTATTCATACGGACGTTATGAACGCGAGCATACTCAATATTTTTTTGTGATAGATATCCAGTAATAACGCTTGTTTGGGGGTCTCTTTCCTCAGGTTTTATATCAGAGAACATGGTTAGGAAAGATTTTCTTGAATGTCCAATCATTACTGGAACTTTTAAACAGTTCAGTTTTGATACAGATTTTATTATTTCCAAAGATTGCTCTTTTGTTTTTCCGAAACCTATTCCCGGGTCAAAAATAATTTTGTTTCTTTCTATGCCTTGCCTCTCAAGGAAAGAGATTTTTTGTTTAGCCCAATCTATTATGGTTTCCATTAAAGGTAGATTAGCAGGGATCGTTTTTTTTGGATCTGCTGGAGCACCAAGATTGTGCATAAGCACAACTTTTTTTGCTAATAGACAGGATTTTATCATCTTACTATCTGAAAAACCAGAAACGTCATTTATCCAGCCAATTCCTGCATTTATTGCCTTTGCAGCTATACTGGGGTGCCTGGTATCAAGGCTTAGTTCCACCTTTTCCTTATATTTATCAACTATAGCAGGAATGATTTTTTCAAGACGAGACCATTCTTCTTCCTCTGAAAGTAAAACTGCACCGGGACGAGTTGATTCTGCGCCTATATCAATAGCTACTGCACCTTCCGATATCAATTGCCCAACCCGCTCTAGGGATGATTCAACGCTATCAAATTTCCCGCCATCAGAAAAAGAATCAGGGGTTATATTTAATATGCCAACTAACTGAATCATTTTATTTTTAATTCTGTTTTAAATGTTTTAAAAGGTGAAGAGTTACCTTTCTTACATTCAGGGTAAAAATTACCGAAACTTCCGGCAAGCTGTAAGAAGGTTTTATCAAAATTATCTCCTTTTACAGAATATTTCCAGTACGGAGCAAGATCAGCAAGCGGCCATAAAGCAAAAGGCCTTGATAGAAGATGTTTGTGTGGAACATTAAGTTCATCGCTGTCAATAATGATATTTTCCATCGCAAGGATATCTATATCAATTTCGCGAGGAGCCCACTGCTTTGATGTTGGTGTTCTTCCTAGGCTGGCTTCAATCTGCTTTATCTTACTAAATATTTTTATTGGATCTGATATATCGGTTTTTACCATTACCGCCATGTTAAGATATGGCCTGTTCCAATCTGGTGGTGAACCTGGAACAAGCAAAGCTTCTGATTCATATATGGGAGATATTTTTGTTTCACCAAATTGATTAGTAATTGTTTTTACTGTCTTAGAGAGATAATCAAGTCTGTTTCCAAGATTTGATCCTAAGCCAAATACGATTTCTGCCATTATAACAGTGCCTAGTTTGTCAGGATATCTATTCGATCCCTAGAACTATCATCGTTAGCACTATTGCCAAGGGCCTGAACACTTATACGGGTATTTTCGATTCCTTTATCAATGAAATGTTTTCTCAGGGCCAGTGCGCGTTTCAGTGATATGCGCCTTGCTGTGCTTGATTGGTTATCAGCAGAACTTGCATAACTAACAACGGATATTCTCTTGCCAGTATTATTCTTTAAATCTTCAATCAGAGAAGAAATTTTAGATAGTTCTGCCCCTGGGATATCAGTAGCTCCCTGAGAAAATTCAAGGCTTTCGATAACACTTTTCTTTTTGCTTGCCGCACTCTTTTTTATAGCATCAACGAAGTTTACCTTCGGCTCATCCTTAGTGGGAGTGGTGGGAGTAATAGGTATAGGTTGATTTGGTTGTTCTGGTTGCTGAATTACAGGCTGAACTGTAGCAAGTTCTTGAACAGGCTTATCAGGGGTGATGGGTGTAACCGGAACGACAGGCGCTACTGGAGTAGGCATATTTACTACTGGAGGCACTGGAATAAATACTTCCTCTTTAAAAGGCTGCTTTATAGGTTCTTTTCTAATAGGAGTTACAACAATAGAATTAAAATTGATAACTGGTTTTGCTACATGAGTAGCAGGGGGTTTTTGTTTTTGCGCTGGCTGGCTCAGGCTGACAGAAAGGTCTTCATGCTTTTTTTCTTTCTTCTGCTTTTTCTTTGCCTCTTTTACAGGTGGCTTTGCAGTTGGCCTTTCTTCGATGGCAACTTCATCTTGATATGCTTTTGTTTCTTTTTTGTTTCTTCTTTCTATCTCTGCCTGTTCAATCTTTCTTTCTGCCTGCGCAACTATTTCAGACAGGGATTCAGGAGCCCTAACCTGCTCTTCAATAACAGGCTCAGGCAATACTGTTTCCTGATGTGTTCTAGGAGGAACCCCTATGTTTTGTTCTATGTGTTTGGATTCTTCGCGAGCCGGATGTTGACCTTGCATGGACTTTGGTATATCCGATTTTTTTGCATGTATTGTTTTTTCTTTGTACTTAGGTTTCTGGGCCTGGATTTTTCTTTCTTTTATTAAGAGTTTTTCTTGCTCTTTTGCCAGCTTCTTCTGTTCTTTCTCAAATATTTTTTGTTCTTTAGCTTGTTGTTTTTCCCAATTCTTCAATTCTTTTCTATGCTGTTCAGCAAGGCGTTTTTGTAATACATCAAAATTGCGCTTTCTTGCTTCTTCAGCTTCAATATGCCTTTTTAATTGCTGCAATACATCGTAATTTACCTCAACAGAAGGAGAAGGTTCATTAGGTTCTGGGCTATATTGTGCATAGGCAGGGGTCGCTAAACTGAATATTAAGGCAAAAATGGAAAGAATTTTTTTCATAAATATAAACTTATGTTTAAAATATAGCGGTTAATATAGCAACTCTGATTTTGAAAACAAATAGATTCTATTATTTGATATGTTTTTGAATTATTTGGAGTATTTTATCATCGAATTTTCCGTTGCTGGCCAAAAGGTTGCCGGAATTAAGTGCTCCTTTATTTGTGCCGATTTCCGTTACCATTCCCTTAGCCTCCTGAACCAAAAGAATCCCGGCAGCAATATCCCACGACTTCAGGCCAGAATGCCAGAAGGCATCATATCTTCCTGCTGCAACATATGCTAAATCAAGAGCTGCCGAGCCAGCACAACGGACACCACTGGACAGCGGAGTTATTTCTTTTATAAGGTCTATAGCGTTATAGTTTAATTTATCTGCCAGCGCAAAGAAGCCCGTGGAAAGTAGGGCATCCTTAAGCATTTTGCGTGATGAAACGAGTATTCTCCTGTTATTAAGATATGCACCAAAGCTTTTTTCAGCAACAAACATCTCATCACTTATGGGGGCATAAACAAGCCCGGCAATAATTTCAGATTTTCCAGCAGGAAGCCTCTTTTCAAGGCCAATGGAAATTGCAAAATATGGAATACCGTGCATGAAGTTATGGGTTCCATCTATGGGATCAATTATCCATCTATGTTCCCAATTTTGATTTTCTATAATTTCGCCGCTTTCTTCAGTCAAGAAAGCATAATCAGGTTTAGCTTTCTTTAATTCCTCTATAAGAATTTTTTCTACCCTTAAATCTGATGCAGTAACGAAATCGCCGGGGCCTTTTTGTGACACCTGTAAGTTTTCAACTTCACCAAAATCACGAGCTATAACACGGCCAGCCTTTCTTGCCGCATCTATCATTACTTTAAGAGTGGTTGAAACTTGCATTAGTTTTTATTAGCTCTTTCCATATAGGAAGAATCTGAGGTGCGCACTACAACTTTATCACCAATTGCAATAAATGGAGGAACCATAACACGAACGCCGTTCTCAAGCATTGCGGGTTTATATGAGGAAGCAGCAGTCTGGCCTTTAACAACCGGCTCAGTTTCTGTTACTTGAAGTATAACTGTTTCAGGAAGGCGGGCAGAAACTGCTGAACCTTCATAAATATCAACAGAAAGCATCATACCATCATTTAAGAATTTTATGCCATCGCCAAGTATTGATTTATTCATGTTTATTTGTTCATAAGTGGCTGTATCCATGAGCGTAATGTTTTCACCATCTTCGTATAGATATTGGTATTCCCTGCTATCGAGGTGGGCACGCTCAAGCATATCGTTGCTGCTGAAACGAGCATTTTTCTTGGTGCTTGATTTTAGATCCTTCATTTCAACCTGGTTGAACGAGCGCAGGTTTCCTGGTGTACGAATCTCGTGCTTTACAATGAGCCAGAGTTTTCCTTCATGCTCAACGACCATGCCTGAACGAACTGCAGAACCATCAATTTTCATAAATATCCTTAAAAAATTAAGCTGCTCTTATAGCAACTTGCAAAGCTTTATGCAATTGCTGTTTGTATGGCTTCGTTAAATTGTCTGACAGCTTCTTCTGGCCCCAACGGGTTTTGCCATATGGCCGAAACAGCAGCAAGGAAATTAGCGCCTGACTTTACAAGTATTTCGCAGTTTTCCGGCCTTATTCCCCCGATTGCTACACAA
This sequence comes from uncultured Rickettsiales bacterium, assembly GCA_964450945.1. Lineage (GTDB taxonomy): Bacteria > Pseudomonadota > Alphaproteobacteria > Rickettsiales > JABDBP01 > CAYVHI01. The sequence goes on along the minus strand of CAYVHI010000008.1, from coordinate 11,731 downwards.
GGAACGTTGGTATAGGTATTCCACCACTCTAAAATTTCTGGATCCGGCCTTGCCTTTGGAGTTTTTGTCTTTGTGGGGTAAAATGCCCCAAAAGCTACATAATCAGCCCCTTCCTCTGCTGCTACCATGGCATAATGTTTAGAGCCATAGCAGCTTACCCCGATTATAAAGTCATCTCCGACTTTTTCCCTTAAACCTTCGGTAAAACCTTCCTGCTCAGGACCATCTTCTTGGCCAAGATGCACACCATCAGCGCCTGTTTCAACCGCTAAATCAATATAGTCGTTTAATATGAGTGGAACGCCAGCGTCCCTGCATATAGGCAGGAGTTCTTTTACGGCCCTTTTTATTTCTGATCCTTGCACATTTTTAAGGCGCAACTGAAAAACAGCAACATCGCCGCCAGCGAATGCGGATTTTAATTCTTTTCTGAATGAATGAAGATCGATTTTTTCAGGACTTATTATGTATAGCCTGCATCTATCTTGCACTTACTCTTTTCCCTGATAGATATGAATTATTTTATCAAGCATCTTTAGAGCTTCTTCACGTGGGCGCTGGAACGTGTTACGGCCTATAATGGAACCATTGCCACCGCCATCCCGAATGCCACGCACTTCATCATATATGCTGCCTTCATCCTTACCAGCACCACCGGAGAATACAATGATTCTTCTGCCATTAAATGCCGCCTGACGGACATGGGCAACCCTTTCTGCCAGGGTTTTTGTAGGAATTTTATATTTATCGTAAACTTTTTTTGCCTCTGCCTGTTCAATATGCTCAGTTGGCGGTTTGATTTTTATTATGTGCGCACCAAGCAATGCAGCCATATGGCATGCATAAGCACAAACATCAACCGCGGTCTCTCCATCTTTGGAAAGCTCCGGCCCGCGTGGATATGACCATATAACCACGACAAGACCTTTTGCCTTAGCTTCAGATGCAATCTCGGTTATTTCTTCCATCATATCATACGCCGAATCAGAACCCGGATATATGGTAAAGCCAACAGCAGTGCAGCCAAGCCTCAAAGCATCTTTCACTGAACCTGTAACAGCCTGGTCAGGACTTTTATTTTTGCTGGTTAGGGAATTTGCGCTGTTTATTTTGAGGATTGTTGGGATTGCGCCGCCAAAAGTGTTTGCACCGGCTTCTAGCATTCCAAGAGGGGCAGCGTAAGCACTAAGCCCAGCATCAATTGCTAATTTAAAATGGTAGTGTGGATCATAAGCGGCAGGGTTTGGTGCAAAGCTTCTTGCCGGGCCATGTTCGAATCCTTGATCAACCGGCAATATCACGACTTTCCCTGTGCCGCCAAGCTTGCCATGCATTAAAATTCTGGCAAGGTTTTTTATGGTGACAGCATTATCACTCTCATAGTTGCCTAAGATATCTTTTACAGTACTTGATAATCTCATAAATTCCCTCTTGATGATGAAATATTACTTCTTTTTGTGTTTGTAAAGTGCGGCGATGCCTGGCAACTCTTTTCCTTCTATCCATTCAAGAAATGCCCCGCCTGCGGTTGATATGTATGTAAAGCTCTCGGTAAGGCCGGCACTATCTATGCAGGCATTGACATCGCCGCCGCCTGCAATGCTTTTTATTTTTTTCTCTGAAGTTAAAAGTGCAATCATACGGGCAACTGATGCGCCGGCAGCATCAAAAGGTTTATGTTCAAACGCGCCCAGAGGCCCATTCCATACTATGGTTTTGTAATTCTCAAGCTTCCTGCTTAGCTGCATCACGCTGCGAGGGCCTATATCAAGAATCATCTTGTTTGCAGGGACCTTATCAATGCTGACAACTTTTGATGATTTACCTTCATTAATTCCATCTGCAATAACCGCATCAACAGGCAGTAATATTTCGCAGCCACTCTTTTTTGCCCGCTCCATTATCTTTTCTGCTGTCTTAACAAAATTCTTCTCGTGCATCGATTTGCCGATTTTTTTCTTTGTAGCCAGAAGGAATGTGTTTGCCATGCCCCCACCAATGGCAAGCAGATCAACTTTCTTTATAAGGTTTTCCAGGAGTTCAATTTTTGTTGAAACTTTTGAACCTCCGACAATTGCGGCAACCGGAGTAGCAGGAGTGCTGAGAAGATTCTCAAGGTTTTCTATTTCTTCAAGCAGCAGTAACCCGGCTGCAGATGGAAGCCTTTCAGCCAGCCCTACGATAGATGCGTGAGAGCGGTGGGAACATGAGAATGCATCATTAATATAAACATCACCAATTTTTGCCAGGGCATCTGCAAATGTCTTCTCGTTCTTTTCTTCGCCTTTGTGGAAGCGAAGATTTTCAAGCAGCAGAACATCTCCATCCTTAAGGCTGTCAGCCGCCTCTTTCGCTGCACTTCCTATACAATCAACACCAAATTTAAGTTCTTTACCTATGATTTCACTTAATGGGTTAGTAAGTGGAGCCAGTGACATTGAACGCACGAACTCACCATTTGGTCTGCCAAAATGTGAAAGAAGTATTACTCTTGCCTTCTTTTTAATGAGCTCTTTTATTGTGGGCAGGACGCGCAGGATTCTAGTGAGGTCAGTAACCTTATCATGAGCCATTGGTACATTAAGATCAACGCGGACAAGGATCTTCTTTCCCTTTACGTTAATATCTTCAAGGGAAGGGAGGTGTGACATTTACTTCCCCGCAAGAGCTGCTACATCCAGCATGCGTATGGAGAATCCCCACTCATTATCATACCAGGCGGCAACACGACCAATCTTTCCATCCACCACGTTTGTCTGTGTGGAATCAAATATCGAACTGTGAGGATCGTGAACAAAATCAACAGATACAAGCTGCTCTTTTGAATATGATAGAATTCCCTTCAACTCACCATTTGCTGCCTTCTCCATTTCAGAGTTTATGGCATCTTTGCTTATTGGTTTCTTGACTGTGAATGACAAATCAATCATTGATACATTTGGTGTTGGAACCCTTATAGAGATGCCATCAATCTTTCCCTTCAACTCAGGAAATATTTTGCCAAGGGAAGAAGCTGCACCTGTGGAGGTAGGTATCATGGAAGTGGCCGCTGAACGCGCGCGGCGAAGATCCTTATGGCTGCCATCCATAATGTTCTGATCGTTTGTGTATGAGTGAATCGTTGTCATATGACCTGCCTCAATACCGAACTTCTCATTAAGAACTTTAATAACAGGGGCTAGGCCGTTTGTTGTGCATGAGCCAACAGAGATTATTTTATGATCAGGTTTTAGGTCTGAATTATTAACGCCGAATACAATCATTGAATCAGCGCCGGAGCATGGCGCAGAAACTAAAACCTTTTTTGCGCCGGATTTTAGGTGGATGCCCGCATCCTCTGCCTTTGTGAATTTTCCTGTACATTCTAAAACTATATCTGCACCAAGTTTTTTCCAATCAATCTTGGAAGGATCGCGTTCGTGGGTAAGTGTTATTGATTTTCCGTTTATTACCAGTTTGCCGGCTTCAGAGCTTACTTTGCCAGGGAATTTGCCATGTATGGAATCATATTTTAGAAGATGGACATGTGTTTCAGCAGGGGCAGGGCCATTCAAGGCGACTATTTCAACATCTTTCCGGCCAAGTTCTTCCACCGCTCTTATTATGCAGCGGCCAATCCTACCCAGCCCATTAATTGCAACCTTCACACTCATTTTTTCCAGAGTAATACATTCTCTAAACGATCAGACACCTGTTTTACCACAGAATCAGCCGTTATGCCAAAGTGTTTATACAAATCCTGATATGGGGCTGAGGCACCAAAACCTTGCATGCCAACAAAAATCCCATCAGAACCAATATAGCGCTCCCAGCCAAATGAAGATCCAGCCTCAATTGCAACCTTAACAGTATCTTCAAGGATAACCTGCTTCTTATATTTTGAATTCTGCTTATCAAAAAGGTTTGTGCAAGGCATGGAAATAACATCAGCAGGTATATTCTTCTCTTTAAGCTTTGCCTGCGCTTCAAGAGCTATACTAACTTCAGAACCTGTTGCTATTATGGTGACAGCAGCTTTCCCTGATGCCGGAGATATAATGTATGCTCCTTTTTCAGAAAAGTTTTCCTTTGTATCAGATTGACGTGCAAACGGCAGTGCCTGGCGGGTTAGGGCAAGGAGTGAAGGGCCATTATACTGAAGCGCGATTTCCCATGCCTCTGCTGTTTCAAGCGCATCACACGGGCGGAATGTAAGCAGATTAGGGATTGAACGCAGGGATGAGAGATGTTCAACCGGCTGGTGGGTTGGGCCATCTTCACCAAGGCCGATAGAATCATGGGTCATAACAAAAACAACTTTCTGCTGCATCAACGAGGCAAGCCTAATCGACGGGCGGCAATAATCGGCGAATACAAGGAATGTGCCACCATAAGGAATTATGCCCTTGTGAAGTGCCATACCATTCATGGCAGCAGCCATGGCATGCTCCCTCACGCCGTAATAAATGTAATTACCGGCAAAATTATCCTTATTTATAGGCTTTGTACTGGCTGTTTTTGTGTTGTTTGAGCCAGTAAGATCCGCAGACCCCCCAACGAGTTCAGGAATAAAAGAGGTGAGAACTTCCAGCACGTTTCCTGAAGACTGACGAGTTGCTTCCTTAGGTTTTTTATCTACAAGCTGTTTTTTAAACTCAGAAATCTTTTGTGCAAAATTTTCTGGCAGTTTTTCTTTGTGGACTCTTTCAAATTCCTTGGATTTATCAGATGATTTAAGGCGTGATTGCCAATCTTTATATGCCTTTTCACCACGAGAACCTATTTCTCTCCACTCTTGAAGTATATTTTCAGGAACAACAAAAGGCGCGTGCTGCCAGCCAAGATTCTTCCTGGCACCGGCAATTTCCTGCTCACCCAGCGGTGAACCGTGGCTTGAAGCTGTACCTGCCTTTGTTGGCGCACCTTTTGCAATTGTTGTCTTGCAGGCGATAAGGGAAGGGAGTTTCATTCCCTTCGCGGTTCTTATTGCCGTCCTTATTGCTTCAGGATCATGCCCATCTATCTCCTGTACAAACCAATTGGAGGCCTTGAAGCGCTCAAGCTGATTATCTGATACGGAAAGGCTGGTTGGTCCATCAATTGAAATATTATTATCATCAAACAGGACTATAAGTTTATTTAGTTTTAAATGGCCAGCGAGTGAAATAGCTTCATGGCTTATTCCTTCCATAAGGCAGCCATCTCCTGCAATTACATATGTGTAATGATCAACCAGATCCTTGCCAAAACGGGCTTCCATGATTTTTTCGGCGATTGCCATGCCAACAGAATTGGCAAGGCCCTGACCAAGAGGGCCGGTAGTTGTTTCAATGCCAGCGGCATGGCCATATTCAGGGTGCCCAGCAGTTTTAGAGTTAAGCTGGCGGAAATTCTTTATCTCATCAAGAGTTATATCTTTATACCCAGTTAAATAGAGCAGGGAATAAAGCAGCATTGAACCATGCCCTGCTGAAAGTATAAAACGGTCACGGTCTGGCCAGGCTGGGTCTTTAGGATAAAATTTCAGGAATTCAGAGAATAGTACCGTCGCCACATCTGCCATTCCCATTGGCATGCCAGGATGGCCCGATTTTGCCTTCTCTACCGCATCCATGGAAAGTGCACGTATGACATTTGCCATTTCTTCAAATGATGGTTTTGATTCCAAAGATTCTTTTATGGCTTTACCTGAAGACATGAAAACTCAAAAAAATTTATTTCAGGATTCGCTGTATAACTGAAATATCTTTTTAGGACAACATTTTAATTAAGGCGCTTCCTAACACCCTTTACCCACAACTCTTCCAAAGCCTTAAGTCCTTCAATTAATCTACTGTAATCAAAGTATAATAATTTTTTATTTAACAGGCTGCAGTTTTTAAAATCCACCAAAAGGAAAGCAGGAGTTTTATTATATATACAAAGATCAATAACCTGAGTTTTGCATTTTAAACCTTGGAGGATATTAATTGCCAAAGAGTATTCCTTCTCACGTGCTTCACGCCACTCCAAATCTTCGCATCTGGTGGAGTATGATTTAGAGTAGATAGCGTTAACAGTAACTGAGGGAATACCAAATTGTATGGAATGAAGCCAGCGCAGATGAATACCAGCCTGATGTTGCTCTTCCGTAATTATGCGCTTTTCCAGACAAAGATCTAAAGGCTCCATCGTAAGATTTAGATTTTTCTTATTTATCAATTCATTAGTTCCATAATCCTTTTCTTGAGTAGTTTTTCTTGGTCTGCCTCGTTTATTTGAAAAATACATAGAGTCCTCTTTTTTATGATTAATCCTAAATATTTGCTAAAAGTTTAGGAGGAACTATTAGCGGTTTTCTTAATTTGAATATTTGTAGCTTCAAAATTTGAAATGTTTCCAGATTTATTGGATATTTCCTTTTTATTTAATGATGGAGGCTTTCTCCAGTAGCAGTTTCTTTTTAATGCCAGACGGGCGTTTGCAATAACAAAATCCCGGTCAAACCCGGCCATAGAGCAAACATCTGCAAAGTCCTTACTTCTTCCAGCAAGCCAAGCGATTGCGCGGGCTTTGTGACATCTGTCAGTTTTCTTCCTTGACTCGCTTGAGGCATCCATAAGAGCCTGGGTGATTACAGCCCGCCATAGAGCTTCTTCGCCATTAACATCATAAAAGTGATGAAATATATTTATAAGATCTTTCTCACGTAGTTTTTTAATTTTTTCACGCAAGGAAAGTTTATTTGTAATATTCATATGAATAAAGATCCTTTAAAAAAGAAATTTTTTTATAACTATCCAATATATTCGGATATATCATAAAATATTTACTCTAAGGAAGAAACTTTATTTTTATAATTGTTATTTTTTTCTTTGACTTTTGGGGAATAGTTGAAAATGTTAGGATATAACAGAATTATAAGCTGAATTTTTCACCAAGATAAACCTTCCTAACCTCTTTGTTGCCAACAATATCCTGTGGTTTACCATGCATTAGGACTTTTCCGTCGTGGATAATATATGCTCTATCAACTAACGAGAGCGTTTCGCGTACATTGTGGTCGGTTATCAATACGCCAATACCTTTATCCTTTAAATGTGAAATAAGATTCCTTACTTCAGCAACGGCAATAGGGTCAATACCAGCCAAAGGTTCATCAAGTAATATAAAAGATGGCCTGGAAGCGAGCGCCCGCGCTATTTCAACGCGCCTTCTTTCCCCACCAGAAAGTGTAATTGACGGGGCTTTTCTTAAGTGGGTAATAGAAAATTCAGCAAGTAACTCATCAAGTATTACCTGGCGTTTATCCGCTACATCTTCAACAACTTCAAGAATAGCCATTATATTATCTTCTACGTTGAGACCCCTGAAAATGGAGGATTCCTGAGGAAGGTAGCCAACACCAAGCCGTGCACGCTGATACATGGGAAGTTTTGTTATATCATTGCCATCAAGACTTATTGAACCATAATCTGGAGCCACAAGGCCAATTATCATGTAAAAGCATGTGGTCTTACCTGCCCCGTTTGGACCAAGAAGTCCAACAGCTTCCCCGCGTTTTACCCGCAGACTTATATCCCTTACTACGGGGTGCTTATTATAGCTTTTTCCAATATTGCTAGCCTCTAAACCAGGGTTAGAAACAACAAGAGTAGGTTTGCTGCTGTTATTTTTATTAAACATGTTAATTAATTTTTGTTTTTTCCTGATTTATCAGGGACAAACAAACCTTGCACACGGCCTTTAGATTTGCCATCTTTTGACTCCCTGTCACTCATAAGCTGACTTTTTCCTGTCACTATGTTGTAAACTAAACTATTGCCTTTTAAGACGTTTTTACCACGTGTCAGTATAACAGATCCCGTTAATTTTACCAGATTATTTTCAACATCATAAACCCCTTTTTCGGATTTTGCAGTCTCTGTTGGGGAGTAAAGCAACACATTGCCATCAACATCGATTTTGGAAATAGCATTTCCATTGGCATTCTTGCTTTTATTTTTCTTACTGTAATAAACGGTCATTTTATCTGATTTTAAGTTTAGGGTCCCTTGTACGGCCTCAACATTCCCTGAAAAAGTAGCTATGCTATCTTTCTGCAATACTTCTAGATTGTCGGCGGAAATATTTATTGGCTGATTACTATTGCCTGAAAAATTTTTTCCAATGTCTAGCTCGGCAAAAGATGTAAAAGGGATAGCTGAAAGAATAAGAACAAGTATGAAGCGCATCATTTCCTCTTTTTATTTTTTTTGAATATAACCAATTCCACACGTCCATGGAAAATAAATTTTTGTCCGCTTTCCAGAACTTCAAAGCCGGTAGCTTTCAATACACCCGGCAAACCATAAAGGGTAACATCTTCATTGCCGCTGGCCACCGCTTCCCTGAAATCTATTTCAGCAGAAGAGGTGACAAATTCATAACCGGTATCACTAAGAAGATGGACATCCTCTTTCAATAAAGCTTTCTTTTTAGATATATCCACACTACCTTTATCTGCTGAGAGATAAACCCATGTACCATCCTTTAACGCTAGATCTCCCTTAATTTTTTTAAGAATTACGTTGTTATTATCTTCCTGAACAGCTTCAGAAGCTTCAATCCTGAAAGGCTGGTTGTTTTTATCTATTCCGTGGAAACTAGGGTTTATCATACTAGAACCGCCGGATTCATTTTTTTTTATGGAAGTAAAAGAAAGTTTAAGCGCCTTACCAACTGGATTAGTCATGGGCCATATGATGACAGCAGAAAGAAGCATGATAACAGCAATACTCAGCAATACCTTCAGGCGTAGAATTATACGAGTACGGGAGTTTATGAACGAAGCCAGTTGAGTTATAGTTTCGCTCATAAAATCAGGAAATACCTGCTTTTAATATATCGTGGATGTGGAGAATGCCTATCGGCTTGTTTTTTGCATCAACTATGAAAAGACTGGTCACTTTTTTGTTATTCATAATCCCAAGAGCCTCTATTGCCAGCGCATTTGGCCTTATTTTCAGCGGATTCTTTGTCATTATATCTGTGGTTTTGGAAGACATAATGTTTCTGGATTTCTTCAGATGGCGGCGGATATCGCCATCAGTTATTATTCCTATAAGTTTCTTCTCAGAATCAGTAATGCCAACACAGCCAAGTCCTTTCGAGCTCATAACTTCAAGGGCCTTTGATATTTCGGCTTTATGGTCTGCTACGGGCATCCCCGAGGCTTTATGCATTATATCTTCTACCTTTATGAAACTTTTACCTATACGGCCGCCTGGGTGGAGCACCTGAAAATCTTCTCCCTTAAACCCATGCCTTTCCATAAGCGCCACTGCCAAGGCATCCCCAAGAGCAAGCATCATGGTTGTAGAAGTTGTTGGGGCACCAACAGGCGATGCCTCAGGAATTTCAGGAAGAACTATTGCTATGTCAGCAGCATCAACAAGCGCAGAAGTCTTACGGCGTACAAATGCAATAAGTGGAATGGAAAACCTGCGAGTGTAGTGCATTATATCACGAAGTTCTGAGGTTTCGCCAGAGTTTGATAGTAATATAACAACATCATCCTCGGTTATCATACCAAGATCACCGTGGCTTGCTTCACCTGGATGCACAAAGAATGCCGGTGTGCCGGTTGATGCAAGGGTTGCAGCAATTTTGTTCGCTATATGACCGCTTTTCCCCATGCCGCTAAGTATAACCCTGCCCTTGCTGCTAAAAATTATTTCAACAGCTTCAGAGAATTTTTCATCGAGCGATTTTACCAATGCCTCAAGGCCAGCGATCTCGCGGTTTAAAACTTTTATACCCGCCTCGATATCCTGGTTTCCGGTTTGAACTTTAGAATTTTTATTTATGGATTTCATAAAACCCCAATAACAAGGGGGAGATTATACAGAAAATGAGTAGAAAAACAATGGATTAATGCTGGAATATATCGCTTTCCTGCCACCCCAGCAGGTCCAGCTCCACCCGTGTTTTTAAGAAATTAAAGCATGATTTGGCTATTTCTGTGCGATTTTCACGGACTAACATAGCATCAAGCTTGGCTTTTATCTGGTGCAGGTATAGTACATCCGAAGCTGCATAATTCAGCTGTTCTTTAGTAAGTTCAGCGGCACCCCAATCAGAAGATTGCTGCTGTTTTGAGATTTCTTTGCCAATCAATTCGCTGCAAAGCTCCTTCAGGCCATGCTTATCTGTATATGTGCGAACTAATTTTGAGGCAATTTTTGTGCAATATACGGGTTTTACCTCAACATTCATGAATTTTTTCAGCATTGCCATATCAAAACGGGCAAAATGGAAAATCTTGATTATTTTATCATCTGTAAGCAGTTTTTTAAGGTTAGGACAGTCATATGAATCCTGCTTGAACTGCACTAAATGGGCATTGCCATCTCCGCTGGAAAGCTGGATAAGACATAGCCTATCACGCTGGAAATTAAGGCCTAGTGTCTCTGTATCTACGGCAACTTCCTTGGAAAAGGTGATATCAGTCGGTAAATCGCCCTTATGTAATGTTATAGCTATTGTAAAACTCCATATAACTGGTTGAATTTATGGAATAATATTAGATTATCACTAGAAAGGCAAGAAAAATATCTTCATCTAATTTTGTACTTTTAAAGATTATTTCTTAAGGCCCTGCTGTTCAAGCTCGTGGCTTGCGGTATCAAAATCCCGCATGAAATCAGGATTTCTTTTTAACTCATTGAAAACAAGAAGCGCAAGGTCTTTACCGCCTTTAACATCATGTGGATAATGCATTCCCGCCAACACTCTGTGGCTTGCTATCTCCCCAGCTCTCTTAAAAAATTTTTCGCTATACTGAGGTAGTAACATGGCAAGCACATAAGCATATGCATAGCTTTCAGAAGTGTGCCCGCTTGGATATGCCGGGTTATTGGCTGGCTCAATAAGCGGCCTTATCCTTGTATCCATGAGGTATGGCCTTTTTGTATTCCAGTATTTTTTTGCGTTATCATTTATTGGAGCCTGCGTTTCCCTTACCCGGCCAAGAAGGTTAAAAACCGCTGGATACCTTTCTCTTGTAAGTGAGGGGATTACTTCAACAGTCATCATATCACGGCCTAGTCTACGCTCCGCCGCAGCTTTTTCTATCTCGCTCTTTTCAGCCCTTTGCTGCATTGTAACGATGAATTCAATTTCCTTTTTCCACTCTTCGCTTTTTGGCTTCAGCGGTGCATCAAGGAGTTTGGGAGGAATTTTTTCAGCACTGAAATATGGCTCTGAAAAGGCAGAAGGCGCAAGAAATAGGACAACTGCAAATACAAATAGATTATTAAATATTCTTTTACTCATATGACTCTCATGATTTTACTTTGGTGCCCCGAAGAAGACTCGAACTTCCAAGACCTTTTGGATCACTAGTACCTGAAACTAGCGCGTCTACCAATTCCGCCATCGGGGCATTTATAGCATTTTCCATTTTTTTGTCTGCGTTGTCGTATTAGCGGTCTTGGTGTGCTCACGTAGGTTTAACTACGCTCCGCGCACCTTGCCTTATACTCCTAGCAGCCAAAAAAAGCGAAAACGCTCTAAAGATTTTTTTAGCGGTGCATTCTTTGCGATTGCCGCCATAAAGTCAATATAGTTCTGCATATTTTACTTTCTCATGGTTTTGCTATAAGAAATGCTAATAAAATTATGGCAAACCTTGCAAAAATAATAAAACCGCATCTTACTAGTCCGGAGCATTCTTTCTGGGTATCGGCATCGGCAGGCACAGGAAAAACAAAAATGCTTACTGACCGGGTGC